>DASZLO010000248.1:0-43393 GCA_035552315.1 Bryobacteraceae bacterium | reverse complement strand
CGAGGACCAGTTCGGCTTCGACGCCGGGATCGAGATGATCCACCGGCTGTTTGTCTACGAGCAGCGCGAGTACTTTCGATGTGGCATCAAGGTTGTCGTAACCGAGGAACTTCGTGCGTCCTTTCTCGGCGAGCAGTTGCTGATAGGCGGGCACGACAGCGCCTTTTTCAGCGCCTTTCCAACTGGCGCGGGCACGTTCGCGTTGTCCGCGCATTTCAGCGTCGAAACCTTCGCGATCGATTTGCACGCCGCGCTCGCGGGCGATATCTTCCTGCTCGTCGAGGGCGAGGCCGAAGGTGTCGTAGAGCTTAAAGGAAACGACGCCAGGAACGGTGCTGCCGGGGAGCTTCGAAATTTCGTCGTTGAAAACCTTTTCCGCCACGACGAAAGTGGTGGCATAGCGGTGTTCTTCGTCCTTGACGACGCGGGCGACGCGCTGCACCGATTCCATCATTTCCGGATAGGCCGGGTTCATGAGGTCGGCCACAAAGCCGGTCAGCTCGTATAGATAAGGATCCTGGCGACCGATGAGACGGGCGTTGCGCATGGCGCGGCGCATGATTTTGCGGAGCACGTAGCCGCGTCCGTCGTTGGACGGGAGGACGCCATCGTTGATGAGGAAAGCGGTGGCGCGGGCGTGATCGGCGTTGATGCGGAGAGCCGTGTCTGTCTTGTGATCGGCGCCGTATTCGACGCCGCAAAGTTCGCCGGCCCGGTGGATTATAGGCAGCAGCAGGTCGGTATCGTAATTCGAAAGCTTGCCCTGCAGGACGGCGGCGATGCGTTCAAGGCCCATGCCGGTATCGATGGAGGGGCGCGGCAGAGGGGTCATCGCGCCTGAGGCGTCGCGATTGAACTGCATGAAGACGAGGTTCCAGATTTCGACGAAGCGTCCGCCGCCGTCGAGCGGGAATCGCTCGTGTTCGCGGCCAGGCTCGGCGCCTTCGGGCCCGAGGTCGTAATGGATTTCCGAGCAGGGTCCGCAGGGTCCGGTGTCGCCCATTTGCCAGAAGTTGTCTTTTTCGTCGAGGCGGAAGATGCGCTCCTTGGGGACCCCGGCCACTTCCTGCCAGAGGCGTTCGGCCTCGTCGTCTTCGCGGAAGACGGTGATGTAGAGCTTGTCTTTGGGGAGACCGTAATCCTTGGTGATGAGGTCCCAGGCGAATTCGATGGCGTGGGCTTTAAAGTAATCGCCGAAGGAGAAGTTGCCGAGCATCTCGAAGAACGTGTGGTGGCGGCGTGTGTAGCCGACGTTTTCGAGATCGTTGTGCTTGCCTCCGGCGCGGACGCATTTCTGGGAGCTGGCGGCGCGGACGTAGGGACGGGTTTCGAGGCCCTGAAAGACCTCCTTGAACTGATTCATGCCCGCGTTGGTGAAGAGCAGAGTCGGGTCATTCGCAGGCAGGAGGGAGCTGCTGCGGACCACGGCATGGCCACGGGCGTGGAAGAAGTCGAGGAAGCGCTTACGGACGTCGTTACCGGTCACAGGGGTCCTTAAATAGTCGGGATGATTCAATTATAGAAGTCTCCCCGCGATTCAGGCAGCCTTTGTCAGACGGCCATTTGCGGTGGCGGGCGGATGACCGGCGAGGTCGCGCGCCTCATTGAGACGGTTGTCGCGGTCGATTGCGGTGTTGATTTCGGCGGTCGAAAAAACGAACCCATTCACCGTAGTGGCGGCTTCGGAGTTGCAGGCTGCGCCAGTGGTCAAACTCAACTGAGTGAGAAGTTTGGCTTCTTCGAGGGCCTTGCCGCGCTCGGCTTTCCTTTCAAATTGCAGAGCTTTGAGCGCGGTCAGATTCCTGTGGATGGCGCGGTTGATGCGCTGTTCGTAGAGACTGAAGAGCTGAAGGTCGCCGGCGTGTTTTTGGTAGGCGTGGGCGGTTTGGAGCGCTTCTTTGATTTCGTTGTGCGAGAAGGCGGCGCATTCCGCGAGGAGGTTGTTTTCGGCGGCGCGGAGTCCGTTGAGACGCCAACTGTCTTCGGCGATGGAGTGGGCGAACTGGCGCTCCATGGGGGTTTCGGGGTTCAGGCTGTCGATGAGATTGCTGCAGAATTCGTCATGGGCCTGGCGGTTTTCGGGAGTCAGGAGATTGACCCTGCCGGTGAAACCGTGCCGCCGCGAATTGTGGCTGGAGATTTTTTTGCCGGATTCGGTCAGGGGGCCGGTGGAGTGTTGGGCGTTGCGGCGATTGGCTTCGAGTTGTTTGCCGGAAAGGGGATTTTCGGTTTTCATTTCGCCAAGAGTTAAGCATGGACTTGGCGTGAGGGAGGGAATGGGTTGGGCGAAGGTGATGAAAACAGGTGAACTATTTGTTTGCGGGATTTGTGAACGGCCCAATCCGGCCCCCGATAAGAATTCAATCGCCGGTCAACCCCACGCGGGGTTCGGGCTCCGCCCGGGGTTGACCAACAGTCGCAGGGGTCAGCGGACCGGCAGCGTCCGGAATCGCCGGGTCCAGAGTTTCCGTTTCCAGAGGGCGAGTCCGAGCAGAGAGGACGCCAGCAGCCAGATCGTTCCAGGTTCGGGCACCACGGGATCGGGCGCGGTGACGATCAAGCCTGCAGCGCCCCTGCTTACGTCGACCAGCGTATAGCTGTCGGAGTTCCCGCTGGCATTGGTGGATTCCAGCAGCAGCGTGTCGCCCAGGTTGCCTGCGATGGCCGCGTTCAACTGACCAACAGAAGTCGAGTCGAGATTGAACAGGTATTCCGTCTTTCCGTTGGCCAACTGTTCCGTCTGTCCCGTGAAGGTGCCAGTAATGCTCAGGACGAGCGCCCTCCCGTTATACAGCTTGAGTGTAAGATCTTCACTCGTGCCGCCGGAAGGTACGGCGCCGTTGAATAAGATGCCGATCTGGTCGGCACTGCTGACGCCGAGGGCCTTCAGCGATAATCCCTCGTCCTGCGGGAAAGATATGGGCAGCTTGGCGCTTCCACCGAAGTCCCCCCGGCCTGGCTGGCAGGCGTCAATGCCTGTTCTCGATCCACCTATTTGAGCGGGAGCTATGCAGCCGCTTTCGGCATTGTTTGCGCGCCCGGTATTTTCTTCGTGTATAAGTCCTGCGCTAGCCGGTAATCCGGAAAGGGCGGTCAGTATAGCGGTGACGATGGTAAGTCTGTTTCCTCTCACAATGTACGTGCCTCCTAGAGGGAAATCTTGTTTTTTGTACTGTCTTTGTGCTGAATAGCGCCGCGCAAACTGAATCGGGCCTGGTCCGAGAAATTTCAGTTGTGTCGCGGTGATTCAGCACTACGCGGGTAATAGCAACGGGACCGCCATTGTGTGCGGACCACAAAGAGTCTTCCTTTACTTCGTGTGGCACAATCAACCATTACGTGGTCCTGCTTATGCCGAAGAAGTGGCTCCTGTTCTTCTTTAGCGCGACTCTTCTGCTCGCGCAGGGCCGCTCGTCTTGCGGTCCGAGCCGCATCTGGTGGGATGCGGGACAGGGCGGGTTTCTGCCTCGTTCGGAAGATTACGAAAATCCTGAAGGGCTGGTTGGCATGGTCAAAACAGCGGCGCGGTGCGGGCCGACGGCCATCCTTTCTTCGAAGTGCTGGGGAGCAATCGCCGGGCGTGCATTACATGCCACTAGCCTTCCAACGCGATGAGTGTGGCGACCAGCACGATTCAGCAGCGCTGGGCGGAGACGGAGGGGAAGGATCCGATATTCGCCGCGGTGGACGGATCGAACTGCCCGGGTTTGCCGCAGGCCGACGCGGCTTCGCACTCACTACTTTTGAAACGCGGCTTGTTCCGCATCGCGCTGCCGTGGCCTCCGGAAGGGATTACTCCGGATTTCAGGGTTGAGGTTGTTCAGGATCCCACGGGGTAAGAATGCGGCGGCTGTTTCGGTCTATCGCCGGCCGCGAAAATTCATGAGCAGATGACGGACGGGCTTTCCGAGGGGCGGATCGCGCGGATTCTGGAATTCGAAAGACAGATCTTCGTTGCGCAGAGCGCCGATGTTCGCGGTGGTTTTCTGGGCGATCGTTATAGGAGCGGCTTCGGCGGATTGTGATATAGTCCGGCGCGAGAGAGGTTGATCATGATCCGGACGAGTATCGCGGGAATTATATTTTTCGCTGCACTGGCTGCGGGGCAAGTTCAGTCGCAGGGACCGGTCAGGATCGACACCGGGCGCGTGTCGGGCGCGCTGGGCGGGAGCAGCAACACTATCTCGGTTTATAAAGGCATTCCGTTTGTCGCGCCGCCGGTGGGCGAGCTGCGATGGAAAGCGCCACAGCCGGCCAAGGACTGGGCCGGCGTTTTCGAAGCGACTAAGTTCAGTCCGATTCCTCCGCAGCGGCAGAGCGCCGATCCGCAGAGCGAAGATTCGTTGTATCTCAATGTGTGGACGCCGGCGAAGTCGGCCGCTGAGCGACTGCCTGTGATGGTTTGGATTTACGGCGGCGGATTCACTTACGGTTCGGCTTCGACGCGAATCTATGACGGCGTGCATCTGGCGGAGCATGGCGTGGTGGTGGTGACGTTCAACTACCGGCTGAACGTGCTGGCGGGTTTCGCGCATCCGCTGTTGAGCAAAGAGTCCGGGCACGGGTCGGGCGATTACGGAATGCTGGATCAGATCGCGGCGCTGCAATGGGTGAAGCGAAATATCAAAGCGTTCGGCGGCGACGAGAATAACGTGACGATTTTCGGGGAGTCGGCGGGCGGGATCAGCGTTTCGGCTTTGGTGGTTTCGCCGCTGACGAACGGGTTGTTTCAGAAAGCCATTGTGGAGAGCGGTTCGGCGGCGACGATCACGCCGCTGGCGAGCGCCGAGGCGACAGGCAAAGCCATGGTGAGCAAGATGGGGCTCGACGGCGATCCGAATCTGCTGGCGACGCTGCGAGGGAAAGCGTGGAAGGATTTGCCCGACGCGCAGAATTACCGCGGGGGTCCGGTGGTGGACGGGTATGCGTTCACGGATCATCCGGCGGCTTTTTGGGCGCAGGGCAAACAGCATAACGTGCCGATGATCATCGGGTACAACCACGACGAAGCGACTTTCTTTCTGGCGCGGGACGGCGAGATTCCGAAGACGGTGGAAGAGTATCAGGCCTCGGTGAAACAGCGTTTCGGCGATTCGGCGGGCGCGGTGCTGTCGTTGTATCCGGCGAAATCGCCTGAAGAAGTTTATTGGCAGGAAGTGGCGATCCGTACGGATTCGCGGTTCGGAACGGGAGCGCGGGCGCAGTTGCGCGGGGAATTTACGGTGCCTTCTAAGGCGTGGTCGTATCACTTCAGCTATCTTGCGCCGGGAGCGCGGGACCCGAAGCGCGGCGTTTCGCATGCTTCGGAACTGGCTTTTGTGTTCGGCACGATTCCGGCTGGTTCGACGAAAGAGACGCAGGATATCTCGGAGGCCATGATGAGTTACTGGACGCAGTTTGCGAAAACAGGCGATCCGAATCAGGCGGGACTTCCGCAATGGCCGGCGTTTCAGAAGGGCAGCGAATCGTATCTTGAGATCGCCGCGCCGATGCATGCGGGGAAGGATCTGAATAAAGAGAAGGCGGATCTGTTTAGCCGGATCGTGCGACCGGCGCCGCGCAATTAGAGCGGCGCAATTAAGGCCTGCGGGGGCGGCGGTTGGCGAAGACCAGAAGCGCGAGGCCGATCGCCACGGCGATGCCTCCGTTGATTGCCCACTGTCTGTCGCCGGTCATGAAGCTTCCGGGCAGGATGTTGATGCCCTGGAGGAACCAGATGACTCCGAAGAAAAACAGAAGCGCGCCGATGATGTTCAACAGAATTCGCATGGCTACAGACTATCTGAAATCCGGCTAGGATATGTATAACTCCGATGCGCGCCTGGATTGTTTGTCTGATTATGGCCTTTCCGCTGCCGGGGCAGAGTCCTGCGATCCGGCGGCCTTCTCCGGCGGGGGCCGCGCCGCCAGCCCAGCAATTACCGGCTGACTGCGGGGCTGACGGAACTGTTGTCAATGCCCTGACAGGGCAGCCATTGCCCCGCGCGAATGTGACTCCCAATACGACGAACGGGAGCGGCACTTCGACGGATGCGGAAGGCAAGTGGGTCATTTCAAATATCACCTGCGGGCCGGTGATTTTTTCCGCGGAGAAGGACGGCTTCATTCAGAATATTTATGGACGTCCGGCGGCGAGCCTGCCCACCGCCGGCGCGACAACTAAACCTGTGACGCTTACGTCAAGTTCGACAGCGCACGATTTGAAAATCGAGCTTATGCCGGAAGCCGTGGTGACGGGCAGAGTGGTGGATGATTTGGGTGAACCGTCGTCGGGCGCGCAGGTTCGGATTGTGCGGTCCATGGTGCAGAACGGCAAGCGCGTGACGATGAACAATAATTCCACCGCCGCGGACACTACGGGCGCATACCGGCTCGGCGGGCTGACGGCAGGACGGTATTTCTTCTGCGCTACCTCGAATCGCGTGCGCTATCCGGTTGGCGGAGGGCCTCCGACGGTCTATGGAGAGAGTTGCTTTCCCGGTCCTGTTTCAGCGGGGACGGGGGCGGGACTTCTTATTGAAGGCGGCCAGGAGGTCCATGCCGATTTCACGTTGAGCCAGGTGACGGGGGTGCATATCCGGGGAACGCTTTCAGCCGGGGAGTCGACGAACGGGCGTCCGATGCTGCCGGGTATGGTGCAGGTTTTTAAAACGGATGCGAACGGGTTCATCAGTTCGTCAGGTCCTGTGCGGCCGCAGCAGGTGCGCGACGGAAAATTCGACATTCCAAACGCCACGCCCGGATCGTACATTTTGAGGGCGAACCGCATGGCGGGGGGCGAGGTTGAGTTTGCGAACGCGTTCATCGAGGTGAACGGCTCGGATGTGGACGGGATTTCGCTGGTCTTTCAGCCGGGCGCGACGGTGAGCGGCACGGTGAAGATTGAGAATGCTGCGACTGTGGCTGCACCCGTGACTGCTTCGGCCGGTCAGGCCGGCGCTACCGGCCAGGACGGTCAGCAGCCGCAAGATACATCCGGGAAACCGATGGTGAATGTGAATATCTACGCGATTGGATTCGGAGGCGGGATGGGACGACTCCGGTGGGACGCGGATCACACGTCATTCTCAATCCCGGATGTGCAGTCGGGGAAATACCGGATCAACGTGAATGTGCCGGGTGGCGGTTATTTCGTCAAGTCGGTGCGGTTGAACGATCATGAAATCCGCGCGGATGGATTCAGCGATGGGTTTATGGTGCAAGGTCCGACGGGGCCGATCGAGATCGTGGTGAGTAACGAAAGCGGCACGCTGCAAGGGACGGTCAACGATACGGCGGGCAATCCGGCTGCAAGCCAGGTGATCGTGCAGTGCGGCGACGCGCCCGTAATTACGGGGCGCAGCCAGGATGACGGGGCGCTTAAGATCCAGAACGTTCCCGCGGGGGCTTGCAAAGCGTGGGCGTTCGACGACGGCCGGAATGTGGAATGGGCCGACGAGGAATGGATGCGGCGGAACGCGGGAAGTCCCGCCGATGTGGTGATCACGAGCGGGTCCAGCGCGCAGGTTACTTTAGTGCGGCGGGTGGTGCCGCAGTGATTAATTGCCGGGCAGAGTGAACGGAATGTCTATTGTGGTGAGAACTCCGACCGGCTGACCGTTGAGCAGAGTGGGCTTCCATCTCCACTGCTGCACGGCCTGCATGGCTGCCTGCACGAGAAGAGGCGGACCGCTTACGAGTTGAAGGGATTTCAGCGTGCCGTCCGGTGCGATGCGGGCCTCGAAGCGCACCGCCCCCTCCACGCGGGCTTGCAGAGCCAGCGGCGGATAGACAGGCGCGGGATTCAAAATCAGATTCGCGGCCTGGACGTTCGGGCCGACTCTGATTTCAGCGGGAGTGGGCGGGGCTTGGGCCGGAATGCCGCGGGGCGGTCCGATATTCTGTTGCGCGGCGGCGCTGGACTCCGTGGCGAACATCCCGAATTCCGCGGGCATGGGGCGGGGTCCCGCGGGGCCGCGATCGAGCGCGGCGGCGCGGGTGCGGAGTTCTTCCGAATATTTGACCCAGGCTTCATAAGCGGGTCCGCCGCCGGTGCGGCGCATGGCGAGGTTCGGCAAGGCGATAGCTGCGCCGGTTAACACGTGCGGGTTCGTGCTGGAGTCGAGTTGCGCGCGGCAGTGGTCGGTCCAGTTGGAATCGACAGCAGGGGGGCGGGTCATAAGGACGCGGCCGTCCATCGTGTCGGCGCCGACCAGTCCGGCGGCATAGAAGAATCCGAGGCGCGCCACAACTTCCACGTCGTCGGGCCTTGCGGCGACTGCGCCGGTGTAGAGGTTCTCGGCCTGGGGTTTGTCTTCTATGGAAAGAAAACGGATGGCGTTGAGAAGAATCTTCGTGTCGTCGAAATGGCTGTTGGCCTGGGCGAACCAGAGGGAGGCGAGGGCGGCGTGATCGACGGGATCGGGATAAGGGCCGTTGGCGCTTCCGACGAAGGCCAGAGTGGATCCGGCGAGCGCGGAGGCGGGGGCTTCGTTGACCAGGTAGCGAATCTGGTTGAGGCGGGCGACGCGGTAGTCGGTGCCGGGCTGGGTGCTGGCGGCGGCGTAGAGGGTAAGAAGCTGTTCGAGTTTGCCGAGGTCGCCTTGACTGGCTGAAACTTGTTGTTCGAGAAGAGCGATCTGGGCTGAACCCACGGGCGGACCGGCGCTGATTACGCCGATCCTCATTGGTTGTTGGGCTAAGAGGGCTGCCGGGATGATGGCGATGATTAGAGAGAGGGTGGCGCGAAGCACAAGGTCCTGCCTTCGCACCGAGTATCCCACTAAAAGGATGGCGAATCACCGGGGTATCATTTACGTCAAATGAGATTCGAGTGCCAGGCAGGTTGTACGGCTTGCTGTGAGCAGCAGGGGTTCGTTTATCTGACCGAAGAAGATATTCCGCGGCTCTCGCAGTTTCTCGATATGACGGCGCAGGCGTTTGAAGCGCGCTATGTTTACCGGACCAGGAACCTGCGGCGGTTGCGTGTACCGCGCCATGCGCAGTGCGAATTTTTGAAAGAAGGCGGGTGCTCGGTGCATCCGGCGAAGCCCGTGCAGTGCCGGGCATTTCCCTACTGGCCGGAACTGGTGGGGAACACGCGGAACTGGGCGAAGACGGGGACGTGGTGTCCGGGGATCGGCAAGGGGCCGCTGGTGAATATTCAGATGGCGCGGGAGACCGCGGCGGAGATGCGGGCGGCGCATCCGGGGCTTTACGAGTAATTAGACGGGGACCTGGTTGGGGGCGGTGAATTCTTCACTGGTCACGTTGCCGGTGTTGCGGGTTTCGGCTGGTTCGAAGAGGATGACTTCGGCTTCTTCGTCGGCGGCGGTGCGATGCTCCACGCCGCGCGGCACCATGATGAGTTCTCCCGGACCCAGTTCCACGACGCGATCGCGAAACTCTACGCGGAAGCGGCCTTTCCAGACGAGAAACATTTCATCTTCGTGGTCGTGATGATGCCAGGGAAATTCACCTTTCACTTTGACGAGACGCACTTCCTGTCCGTTCAGCGTGGCGAGTACTTTGGGCCGCCAGTGCTCGGTGATGCGGGTAAAGCATTCATCGAGATTTTGTTTCACTTCCCTATGACTCATACGCGGGTATCGTAACCCAGATCGTTCAAGCCGGCGAGGATGCGGGCGCGGGCGGCGGTGATGTCTTCGTCCTGGAGCGTGCCGGTGGGGTCGGCGAGGGTGATCCGGAAGGTGACGCTCTTGCGGCCCTCGGGGACCGGAGGCCCTTGGTATTCGCGAACGTAGTCCACCGCCTCGGCTAGATTGCCGGCGAAGGATTTGATTTTCTGCGCGAGGTCGGCGGCGAGATCGCGCGCGCCGGCGATGATCGACAGATCGAAAGCGCTGGCGGGGAAACGGCGCACCGGGGTGTATTTCGTGGCAGCAGGGGAGAGCTCGCGGAGCAGTTCGAGGTCGATATCGAGGGTGGCGGCGCGTCCGCTTTCGATCAGGCCGGGATGCAGTTCGGCGATGCGTCCGATTTCTTCGCCCTTCCAGACGAGGGCGACGCAGCGGGCGGGGTGCTCCCAGGGGTTTGCTTCCGCGGTCTTCACGGCGACGCCGGGGGCGAGGCATTCGGCCAGGCGCTTGAGTTCGAGCAGGGCCGCGCGGCCGTCGTCCTTTGCATAGATCGCGGCGACCAGATGGGTGCGCTCGTCGCCCGGGCTGTGAATTTCGCGGCCCGCTTCGAAGATGCGGAAGGTGTCGAGGTGTTTGGCGTTTTCAACGATGTTGCGGTAGATGCCGGGCAGCAGAGTGCGCCGCATGAGCTCCTGGCCCGCGGCAATCGGGTTCAGGACGCGCAGGTGGCGTTCAACCGCGAGACTGAAGCGGCCCGCCTCTTCTTCGCTGATGAACGAATAGTTGGAGACCTCGTTGAAGCCCTGCGCGGCCGCCATGCGCTTGACGCCGCGCAGAAATTCGCGCTCCGGCGGATCGAATGAGGGGGCGCACGGGATCAGCGGCGGGGCGGGCTCGATGGAGTCGTAGCCGATCATGCGGCCGACTTCTTCCACGAGGTCTTCCGGCATCGAAATATCTTTCGTGGCGCGCCAGGAAGGCACGTTGACGGAGAAAGTGCGCGGCCCGGTTTCGGTGACGCCGAATTGCAGGCTTTCGAGAATGCGCCAGACTTCTTCGCGGTCAAGATCGCGGCCCAGCTTGGCGGCCAGCCAGTCGAGATTCAATTCGATGGGCGGCGGTTCTTGATATTTGCGGCCGCTGTCGCCGAGGCCGCCTACGAGGCGGGCACCGGGAGAAATTTCCTGCAAGAGCTCAATGGCGCGGGCGAGGGCGCGGACGGTGTTATGCGGGTCCTGCGCTTTCTCGAAGCGCATGGAGGCGTCGGTGCGGAGCTTGAGCGCGGCAGAGGTCTTGCGGACGCTGGAAGCCTGGAAGTTGGCGCTCTCCAGAACAATGGAGGTGGTCCCGGCTGAGATGGCGGTATCGCGTCCGCCGATTACGCCGGCGATGGCGATGGGCCCGAGGGCATCGGCGATGACGAGGTTCGATGGCGCGAGTTCGTATTCCTCATCATTGAGCGCCATCATGCGCTCGCCGGCGCGCGCGGGGCGGACGAAGATCGTGCCGCCATTCAGTTTCTCGGCGTCGAAAGCGTGCATGGGCTGCGCGAGCTCGGCCATCAGATAGTTGGTGAGGTCGACCAGGTTGTTCTTCGGGTTCAGACCGACGGCGGTCAGGCGCTGCTGCAGCCACAGCGGCGAGGGCATTACGGTGACGTTCTCGAAGACGAGGGCGCTGTAACGGGGGCAGAGAGTGAAATCTTCGATCTTAATCTGCGTCGGACAATCGGCGCCGGGAATGAGATCGAGGTGGACGGGGTCGTGCAGCGCCTGCCCGGTAATGGCAGCGACTTCGCGGGCCATGCCGTAGTGGCCCCAGAGGTCGGGGCGATGAGTGATGCTCTTGTTGTCGATCTCGATGATGCTGTCGGGAGCGGGCAAGCGGGCGTCTTCGGTAAGTTCGATGATTCCCTCGTGATCGCGGCTGATGCCCAGTTCAGCGGCGCTGGCGAGCATGCCATCGCTTTCGATGCCGGCGATGGTCTTGAAGCCCAGCGGGACCCAGACGGTAACAACGCCGGGACGGCAATTCTTCGCGCCGCAGACAACGGTTTTCTGTCCGTAGCGGCCGGCGTCGACCAGGGCGATGGCGTTGTGGCTGCCTTCGATGGGCGTTACTTTTTCGACGCGCGCGAGGGTGGCATGGGCGAGCAGTTCGCTCACCTGTTCGATACCCTCGCACTCGGCGGTCTTTATCGTGATGAGCTGTTCGAGCGTTTCGGCGGGGGCGTCCAGACCTTTTACGAATTCGCGGAGCCAGTGGTAGGAAAATTTCATCCCTGAAACTGCCTCAGGAAACGCAGGTCGCCGCTCTGCAGCCAGCGGATATCGTCGATCGCATAACGCATCATCACGAGGCGGGTGAGGCCGAGGCCGAAGGCGAAGCCATTCCACTCGGCGGGATCGATGCCGCTCATGCGCAACACGTGGGGATTGACCAGACCGCACGGCAGAAGTTCCACCCAGCCGCTGTGTTTGCAAACCGGACAGCCGATGCCGTCGCAGATCAGGCATTTGATATCGAGTTCAAAACCGGGTTCGACGAAGGGGAAAAAGCCAGGCCGGAGCCGCACCGTCACTTCGCGATGGAAGACCGCGGTGAGCAGGGTCTTCATGAAATAGATCAGATTGCCGACCGAGACGTTGCGGTCGATCATCATGCCTTCGAGCTGATAGAAAGTGTGCTCGTGGGAGGCATCGACGCTTTCATTGCGGAAGACGCGGCCGGGGGCGATCATACGCAGCGGGGGACCGAGTTTTTCCATGCCGCGCACCTGGACGGGCGAGGTGTGGGTGCGAAGCAAGTGGCGTTGCGAGATCAAATCATCGGCCAGCCAAAAGGTATCCTGCATGTCGCGCGCGGGATGATCGGCCGGAATGTTGAGCGCGTCGAAATTGTAGTATTCGGTTTCGACCTCGGGGCCATCCAGAACGGAGAAGCCCATGGAGCGAAACAGGTCCTCAATTTCCCACTGAATCTGCGTGACGGGGTGGAGCGCGCCCGGGCGCGGGCCCGGCGCGGGAACGGTGAGGTCGAGCCACTCGGCATCGAGACGCTTCGCCATGGCCTCGTTTTCGAAGGCGGCTTTGCGCGTCTCCCAGGCACTTTCCAGAGCCTGTTTGGCGCCATTGATGAACTTGCCGCGGGCCACGCGCTCTTCGGCGGAAAGCTTGCCGATGTCTTTGCCAAGCTGCGAGAGAACGCCCTTGCGGCCAAGGACTTCCACGCGCACCGCTTCCAGTTCATCGGCGGTGGAGGCGGCGTAAACTCGCGCGAGGGCGGTGTCTAAAAAATCCTGCATCCGGACTCAGGCAGCGGGCAGAAATGCTGTCTGCGCGTCCGCCATCTCCCAGGCGAGGTGATTGATGTAGAAGAGAACCAGATCGCCGGGATAGTCGGCTTTGAAGTGATCGAAGGCGCGCGCCTCCCAGCCTTCCGTCAAGTATTGCTTCGCATTGAGATCTTTGGCGAAGAAGCCTTCCTCATTGGGAACGCCGAGAAAATTCAGCACGGCGGCGATCATCTCCATGTGCGAGATGAGAATGGCCTGCGAGAGGTCGGTGGCAAATTCCTCATCGTGCTCCTGAAGGCGTTTCCAGAAGCGGGGGGCGGCCTTTTTCAAATTCTCGGTATTGACCTTGGGTAAGTGAGTGCGGATCTTGAAGCGCTCGTAAAGCTGATAGGTCCTCAGTTTTCCGATGGAAATACCGCGTAACAGATGCGGGAAGCGCTCCTCACCGAGCTCTAAAAACACGCCGGAAAGCTGCATAAGAGGCCAGCGTAACATGGCTCGGGCAATCGGGGAGACGGATCGCGGCTCCGTCCCGTGGGCAAGCCGGTGCGTTACAATAGCCCGTTTGGCCTGACGCAGATGCGAACACCCAAAAAACCGGTCACCAATCTCAATGAGTAACGTTATTATTCTGGGCGCGCAGTGGGGCGATGAAGGCAAAGGGAAACTGGTCGATCTGCTGTGCGAGCACTTCGACTTCGTAGTCCGCTACCAGGGCGGCCATAATGCGGGACATACGATTCTCATCGGCGATCGCAAGTTCGTGCTTCGCCTGGTGCCGAGCGGCATTCTGCATCCGGGCAAGACCGCGGTAATCGGCAACGGGCTGGTGGTGGACCCGATAGCGCTGCTGGAGGAAATAGGCCAGCTCGCCGCTGCCGGTGTGGACGTGACGGGTCAGCTTCGCGTCAGCAACCGCGCACACGTGTTGCTTCCTTCGCACAGGCTGGTCGAGAAAATTACGGAAGCCAATCCGGGGAAGATCGCGATCGGAACCACTTCGCGCGGCATCGGGCCGGGTTACGAAGACAAGGCGGGACGCTGGGGAATCCGGATCGCGGATCTGCTGGATCGCGAGTATTTCGGGGTAGCGGCGGCGTCTCTGATGGCGGATCACAAGGCGCTGGCGGGCGCATTCGGCATCGAAGACGGCATTGACTGCAAGGCGATCATCGAGCAATACGCGGAGGCGGCGGAGCGAATCCGGCCGCTGGTTTGCGATACGTCGCGGCTGCTCTCGAGCGCGATTGCGAGCGGCAAGAATCTGCTTTTCGAGGGCGCGCAGGGCACGATGCTCGACCTGGATCACGGGACGTATCCTTTCGTGACCTCGTCGAGCGCTTCGGCGGGCGGCGCGTGCACGGGGACGGGCGTTCCCCCGACGAAGATCGACGGCGTGATCGGTATCTCCAAGGCGTACATTACGCGCGTGGGCGGAGGTCCTTTCCCTACCGAGGCATTCGGCGAGGCAGGCGATCTGATCCGTAAACGAGGCAATGAGTTTGGCGCGGTAACGGGGCGTCCGCGGCGCTGCGGCTGGTTCGATGCGCCGCTGATTCGGTATACGGCGGCGATCAACGGGTTCGACAGCATGGTGCTGACGAAACTGGACGTACTCGATTCGCTCGATGAAATTCCGGTCTGCGTCGCGTATACGATTGACGGCGTGCGGACAAACGAGATGCCAGCGACTTCGCGGGCGCTGGCAAAAATTTCACCCATTTATACAACTTTACCTGGATGGAAAAGCTCCACCAAAGGAATTTCGGATTGGAAAGAACTTCCGACGGCGGCGCGCGCGTATATCGACTTTATTGAAGCGGAATCGGGCGTCGAAGCCGGCTGCATTTCGACCGGACCTGAGCGAAATGAGACGATTCGACGGGTCGGTTCGAGATTTCAGTCGCTTACTACCTGACGATCTCTGACGCAATCGGATTTTTTGGCAGTTGCCTTGCTTGACTACACGGCGTGACCGTGAAGATTGCAACGTTTGCGGTGATTGTCACCTCCGTTTTTCCTTTCGTGACGCCGGGGGCGTCCCCTTCAGCAACCACAACCAATCCGGGTGCGCAGGGCGTTCAGATTGATGCGGCGGCGCTGGTGCGGCAGTCCGTTCAAAATTATGAGCGCGACTGGCGTGAGGCGATGTCGTGGAGTTACCGCCAGACGGATCTGACAAGGGCCGATGCCAAGAGCGAAGTGGACGTTTCAGAAATTGTGCCGCTCGAAGGCACCCCGTATGAACGACTGATTCAAAAGGACGGCCGCCAGCTTTCGCCGGAGGAGCGGAAGAAGGAAGAGCGCAAGTACGATCGAATCATCAAGCGACGGCAACAGGAATCTTCGTGGGCCCGTCAGGAGCGCATTCGGAAGTACGAAGCGGAACGTTCGTTCGTGAAAGATATTCCCGACGCTTATGAGTTCCGGCTGGTGGGCGAAGACGTAATTAACGAGCGGCCGGCGTGGGTGATCACGATGACGCCCAAGGAAGATTTTGTTCCGACTACGACGCACGGGAACATCCTCAAACACATTAAGGGGAAGTTGTGGCTCGACAAAGAAGAGCTGCAATGGGCAAAGGCCGAGGCGGATGTGATCGACACGATTGAGATCGGCTGGATCATGGCGCGCATCGGGCCCGGCACGCATTTTCTGGTGGAGCAAACGCGCGTGGCTGATGGATTGTGGCTGCCGCAGAAAATCGTGATCACCGGCGTGGCGCGGGTTTTGCTGGTGCATGACAAAGTGCTGAATGAAGAGCTCACGTTTTCCGGGTATCAGAAGGGGAACGTCGAGGCCGATTCAACACAGGGCGGCAAGCCGGTTCCTCCATCGACGCGGGATTCGTTTCGCTAGCGCGGCGACGCGCGATTCATTCCGATAACGCGGCAATCGCTATAATCGAAATCGCTTGAAAGCGGTTTGTCTACTTAGTGGAGGGCTCGATTCATCCACCTGCCTTGCCTTGGCGCGGCAGGAGGGATTCGAGTGCCACGCGCTTTCGTTCGATTACGGGCAAAGGCACCGGGTAGAACTGGATTGTGCGCTGCGTGTGGCGGAGGCGCTGGGGGCTGCGGATTTTCGCGTGGCCAGGATCGATCTCCGGATATTCGGGCACTCCGCGCTGACCGATGACATCGCGGTTCCGAAGGGACGCGGCGATGACGAAATGAGCCGCGACATTCCTGTCACCTATGTGCCGGCGCGCAACACGATTTTTCTTTCATTCGCGCTGGCGTGGGCGGAGGTGCTGGAGGCGAGCGACATTTATATCGGAGTCAACGCACTGGATTATTCGGGCTATCCGGACTGCCGTCCCGAATTTATTCAGGCATTTGAACGGATGGCGAATCTGGCTACGAAGGCCGGAGTGGAAGGGCGCACGAGGATTGCGATTCGAACGCCGTTGATCGACCTTTCAAAAGCGGAGATTGTCAGGCTGGGCGCGGAGTTGAAGGTCCCTTTTTGGCTGACGCACAGCTGCTACGATCCCGATCCGTCGGGGCGTGCGTGCGGTGAATGCGATTCGTGTCTGCTGCGGGCGCGCGGTTTTCGCGAGGCGGGTTTGAGCGATCCGGCGATCGGCATCGGGCGATGAAAATCGCGGAGATTTTTTATTCGGTGCAGGGCGAAGGAAGCCTGATCGGGACGCCGTCTGTCTTCATCAGAACCAGCGGCTGCAATCTGCGGTGTTCGTGGTGCGATACGCCTTATACTTCGTGGAATCCGGAGGGCCAGGAAACGGGGATCGATGCGATTCTGGCGCGGGCCGCGGAGTTTTCCGCCGCGAAGCATGTGGTGCTGACCGGGGGCGAGCCGATGATCGCGCCGGGGATTGTGGAGTTGTCGCAGCGCTTGCGGGAGCGCGGCTATCACATTACGATCGAGACGGCGGGGACGGTGTTTCAGCCGGTCGAGTGCGATCTGATGAGCATCAGTCCCAAGCTTTCCAATTCAACTCCGGAAGGTACCTTTCGGGCGCAGCATGAGCGTTTGCGTTTGCAGCCGGAAGTGCTTCGGCGGCTGATGGCCGTTTGCGATTACCAGTTGAAGTTTGTGATTGCAGGGGAATCGGATATTGCGGAACTACAGGCGCTGGCCAGGGAAGCCGGGGCTTCCGCGGAGAAGATTGTTTTGATGCCGGAGGGTGTAACGCCGGAGGTTCTCAGCGAGCGCGGAGTTTGGGTGGCGGAGATTTGCAAGCGGTTCGGATACCGGTTTAGTCCGCGGTTACATGTTTATTTGTGGGGCGCGCGGCGGGGAGTTTAAGGGCGTCCCGATTTCGTTACCTGGCGATGTCGGCTAAAGCGGGGCCGAGTTCGGGATAGCGGAAGCGATAGCCTGCCGCCATGGCGGCGGCGGGAACTACGCGGGCGCTGTCCAGCATGTGCTGGCCGAATTCTCCGAAGGCCAACTTCAGAGCGAACCCCGGAACCGGAAACAGCGCGGGGCGATGCAGCGCGTGTCCCAGTTGCCTGGTGAAATCGGCGTTGGTGACGGGGTTCGGCGCGGTCGTGTTCCACACTCCCGCGATGTCGCTTTCAACGGCGTGAATAAAAACTTCCGCCACATCATCCACGTGGATCCATGGCATCCATTGCTTGCCGGAACCGAGGCGTCCGCCCAGGCCTGCGCGGAATACGGGCAGAATTTTGCCCAGAGCGCCGCCGTCTTTGCCGAGCACGAAGCCGATCCGCAGCTTCACTACGCGAAGACCGAATTCAGCAGCGCGAGCGGCTTCGGTTTCCCACTCGCGGCAGACGTCGCAGAGAAAACCCCGGCCCTGGGGCGAGGCTTCGGTCAGGACCTCGTCGCCGCGCTCACCGTAGTAGCCGATGGCCGAAGTGCAGACCAGCACCTTCGGCTTGTGGGGAACGCGCGCGATGGCATCCACCAGGCGGCGGGTGCTGGAAACGCGGCTGTCGCGAATACGCTGTTTGACGTCCGCGCTCCAGCGCTGGGCTACGTTTTCACCGGCGAGATGGATGACGGCATCCGTCGTATCGATGCTTTCGGCGGGCGGCTCTCCCTGGAGCGGGTCCCAGAAAAAAGACTCGATGCCGGGCCGCTTCTCAAGCGCGGGCTTCCGGCTCCATACGCGGACCTGGTGATGGTTCTGAAGCAGACGCGCGACCACGCGGCGTCCGATGAAGCCGGTGCCTCCCGAGACAACGCACTTCACGCGAGGCCTTCAATCTCTTTCATATATGCCACTGTATCGGTCTTCCGGCGCATTCCTTCGAGGGACATGTAGCGCAGCTGACCGAAGACGGGCCTCTCCACCCATGGACGATCGTGCAGCCCGAAGCACCAGAGGATGTTCGCGTACGTGTTCGGATCGCGGCCATCGAGCGCATAGATGCCGTGCAGGCGGATCATTTCGCGCAGGGCGTCTTTATAGGAAGGCGACCACTCAATTATTTTCTTGCCCCAGTACATCCGATAGTAACCGTGAATCTTGCCGCGCAGCAGCAGTTCTTTCTGGCAGGCGTTCCAGAGGGCGTCGTGAGTTTCGGCGCGCTCGAACTGTTCGGGAGTGTAGAGGAAGGGCCGGGGATCCGCGGCATGCTTCGCGAGAGTGCGTTTGCACCAGTCGGGGAGGACGTCCAACGATTCGACGTTCGGGGTGAAGCGGGCGAAGTTGAAAGCCAGTTCGCGGCGCACGATCAGTTCTTCGAGAAAATCGTCGGGAATCAGACGGTGCTCTTCGGCGTAATCCTTTACGGCCAGGGCGATTTCGAGAGATGAAATCTGGCCGAAGTGAAGATACGGGCTCAGATCGCTGGTGGCATGGCGGGAAGGCTGGTTGCTTTCTTTGGCGTACCGGTGGAGCCTGTGCTCCAGGAAGCGGTCGAGGCGCTGACGAGCCTCTGGGTATCCACCGATGAAAGCGCGCGCAGGGGGGATCGTGTGGTCGATCTCGCAGGCTGCCACGAGATTGGGAATGTCAGGCTCCGCGACATCGGTTCGCAAGGCGAGCAAATCCGGCGAAAGAAGATTGTCGCGCCAGGCGCGGGCCGGCTTCGGGACTGCAACGGGCTTTAGCCACTGAGGCAGTTCACGCCGGATCTTCGGGCGAATGGTGTAAGCGGCCCAGGCGCGTTTTTCGTGCCGGCTCATGGGCACGATGCAACTGGAATCCACGGCGGTGAATTCGACGCCGATCTTTTCCGGAACGCTGGAGTTGTGGGCAGCGGCGATGAAGACGGGGTAGTCGTCGGTGACGACAGAGAAGGCGTTGGCGGCCAGGCGGTAGAGAAGATCGTTGGGGTCGGCGCGACGCTTGCGCAGATAAAAGAAATACCCGACGCCGATGGCTTTCAGCTTCTTCGCGGTTTCCGGAACGGCCTGCAGGATGAAGGTGTGGAGGCGGTCGTTGGCCGCTTTGTAAGTGCAGGTCAGTCCTTCATAGACCAGCAGCGGGAGGCCATTTTCGTTAGCCAATTCCGCGGCGTGGGCGAGGGCATGATTGAAGTCCACACGCCGGTTCATCTGGGACCAGTACAGGACATAGCGGCCATCGGCGCGCGGCGGGGCAGTATTCAGGGGGCGCAGGCGGGCCGGTTCGGCGGGCATGGAAATTTTATTCTTGCATTCGCCTCATGTACTAGTATACTAGTACACATGAGGTTTGAGCTCGATCTGCACAGCGGGGTGCCGGTTTACCGGCAGATCATCGACCGGGTCCACAGCGCCCGGGCGGCGGGAACGTTGAAAAGCGGCGACCGGCTGCCCACGGTGCGGCAGCTGGCGGTCGATCTTTCGATCAACCCGAATACAGTGGTGCGGGCTTACCGGGAACTGGAACTGACCGGGGTGCTCACGACGCATCAGGGCACAGGGACGTTCGTTTCGGATAAGAAACCGGAACGGACGGATGCGGAGCGGGAGCGCAAGCTGGATCAGCTGGTGGCGGAATTTGTGGCACGCGCGGGGCGTGAGGGTTTCACGGTGAGGGAACTGCGAAATCGTTTGAAGGATTTTGCGGCGAAGTGAGTACGAAGTAAAGACGAGGAGATATAAAGTTATGCCTTTCGTGAGTCCGGTGGGAGCAATTGCAGCGGCGGCGGGTCGCAAGAGCCGCGAAGGCAGGCATCTGGACGGCGGGATCAGCAAAGAGGGGCTGGTGCTCTTCCTGATTTTCGTAATTCTGGGATTGATCGGGGTGGCGATTACGAAGAACCCCGCGCCGCCCGTCGCCGGATTTCTGATCGGGCTGTTCTTCCTTCTTTCGGTGAAAGTGGCGGACCAGTGGGAGAAGGCGGCGGTACTCCGGCTGGGGCGTTACAGAGGTTTGCGCGGGCCGGGCTTGTTCTTCATTATTCCGGTGGTGGACAAGATCGGCGGCTTTGTCGATCAGCGCATTCGCGTCACCAGCGCGTCGGCCGAATCGGCGCTGACGCGGGACACTGTACCCGTAAACGTGGACGCCATCGTCTTCTGGGTGGTATGGGATGCCGAGAAATCCATTCTCGAAGTGGAAGACTTCCGCGAAGCCATACACATGAGCGCGCAAACCGCGCTGCGCGAATCGATCGGGCGGCACGAACTTGCCCAGATGATCACGGAGCGCGAACTGCTGGGCAAGGAGTTACAGCGTATTCTCGACGAGAAGACGAACCCGTGGGGAATCACGGTGCAGTCGGTGGAGATTCGCGATGTGCATATTCCGGCGGCGCTCGAAGACGCGATGTCGCGGCAGGCGCAGGCGGAGCGCGAACGGCAGGCGCGCATCATTCTGGGCACGGCGGAAACGGAGATTTCGAACAAGTTCGCGGAAGCGTCTCAGGTTTATGCAAACAACCCCGTGGCGCTCCATCTGCGAGCCATGAACATGCTCTACGAGGCAATCAAAGAAAAAGGCGCCATGGTGATTGTGCCGTCTTCGGCGGTGGAAACGATGGGGCTGGGCGGCCTGCTCGCGACCAGCACGCTGGCCAGGCCGGGGACACCGGCCGCCATGCCCACGGCCGGCTAGGCTGCGCCGTTTGGGATAAAGCCCCGGGGTGTGAGAAACTTACGGCGTCATGACCGGATTGCGATGGCGTGCCGCCATTGTTTCAGCATTGCTCGGCATCGCTTCGGCGGGCATCGCGCAACAGGATTCTCCGGCGCCTCAGAGCGCGGGCTCCACTGAACAATCCGGGTCTCGCGAAACACTGGACTACGCGGTTGAATGGCGGCTCATTCCGGCCGGCACCGCGAAGCTCACGTGGACGCCGCTGGGCACGGCTCCGGCGAACGGCGGTGCGCCCGCGGCCAGTGAAGTTCAGCTGCATCTGGAATCGACCGGCCTGGTTTCGCGCCTGTTCCGCGTCAACGACGATTACACCGCGATGCTGGGGCAGAATTTCTGCGGACAAAGTACATTCATGGCGGCCCACGAGGGGAACCGCAGCCGCGAGACGCGCGTGACCTACGACCAACTGGAACGCAAGGTCCATTACACCGAGAGGGATCTGATCAAGAACTCGACCACGACTCACGAAGTGGACATTCCGGCGTGCACGCACGATGTGCTCGGAGGGCTGATGGTGTTGCGGATGCTTCGCATCGAACCAGGGAAAAGCGTGCAAATTCCGATCAGCGATGGCAAGAAGGTGGCGCAGGTCAAGATCGAATCGCAGCGGCGGGAAGAGATCAACACGCCCACGGGGATGCAGAAAACCATCCGCTACGAGATCTTTCTGTTCGATAACGTACTTTACAAGCGGTCCGCACACATGCACATCTGGCTAACGGACGATAACTTGCGGTTGCCGGTCCAACTGCAGGTGCATTTGCAGTTCGCCATTGGAACCATTACTTTCAAACTCGCGAAACAGGAGAAATCGTAGGCAGATGACATGGCAGATTCCGCTATTCCTGGCGGCGGTGCTGGGCGCGCAGTCGCCCAGTCCGCAGACGAATGCGCTATTGGGCCAGAAGGAATCGGGGGAACTGGCGACGCGCATGGCGCAACTGGTGGAATCGACCGCCTTTGCCGTGCCGGGTCTAATTGACGCGAGTGGTCCTCTCAAGCAGAATGCGAACGCGACGGTGGCCGCGCTGCAACGCACGCCGCTGAATCCGGCGCTGACGTATCAGCTGATCAATCAGGTGAAGGCTTATCTCGCGCTGGCCGATTCGATGCCGCGGCAATATCCGTTTCCTGCGACGGCGGAGCAGCAGTTCGCTGAATTGCGCGAAGACTTGCAGAAGCTGCAGTTGCATTTCGACGCGATTCTGCGAAGGCAGAACGAGCAGGCGCTGGCGTTCAATTCCGATCCCGATGAGTTGAAGCGCTATGCGGAAGCGGACGCGAAGATGGTCCCGTCGGCCAAGGGCCAGCGGATTGTGTTCATGGGCGATTCGATTACGGATGCCTGGCGGCTGAACGAATATTTTCCGGCGCGCGAGCTGGTGAATCGCGGGATCAGCGGTCAGAACACCAGCCAGATGCTGGGGCGGTTTCATCAGGATGTGCTGGCATTGGCGCCGCGCGGCGTGGTGATTCTGGCAGGCACCAACGATCTCCCGGGAAACATCGCGATCAATCAGATCGAAGAGAATCTGACGATGATGGGCGATCTTGCGAAAGCTTACGGAATCCGCGTCGCGATGGCGTCATTGCTGCCGGTGAGCGACTACCACAAAGATACGGATCCGGCCAATGAGCGGACGCTGACGCGGCCCCCGGCCACGATTGAGGCGCTGAACCGCTGGATTGAAGGCCATTGCAAGAGCGAAGGATTTGTTTACCTCAATTACTACGGGGCGATGGTCGATTCAGCCGGCCGCATGCAGACCGATTTATCGGACGACGGACTGCATCCGAATGCCAAAGGCTACCGGGTGATGTCGCCGCTTGCCGAGGATGCCGTGAAGAAGCTGCTGGCTCCGGACCCGGCGCAGGAGCAGTCCAGGCGGCGGTTCCACATTCTGGGGAAGTGAATTGAGCAGCCTGGCTGCTACGATGGCGTTCTGCGAATTGGAATCCACACCTCGCGCTCGAAGTCGCTGGAAAACGCCGCAGTGCTGGCGCATGAGCTGGGCGCAAATACTTTTCAGATCTTTTCGGCCAGTCCGCGGCAGTGGCGCGCGAGCCTGCCTGACGCGGCGGATGTAAAGCGTTTCCGGGCGGCGCGGGAGCGTTTCGACCTGATGCCGCTGGCGATTCACACCAATTACCTGGTGAATCTGGCGACGCTCGATCCGGTGATTCGGGAGAAATCCATTACGGCTTTTCGCGGCGAACTGGATCGCGCGGCGATTATCGGCGCGGAGTATCTGGTGCTGCATCCGGGCAATTACAAGGGGCAGTCTTTGAACGAAGGGCTGGCGGCGTTTGTGCTGGGGCTGGCGGAATCGGCGCACGGCTTCAAAGCGCCGGGCCTGACGGTGCTGCTGGAGAATACGGTGGGCTCAGGGGCGCAGATCGGCGGCCGGTTCGAAGAGCTTCGGGCGATTCGCGATCTGGCCGCGCGCGAAACGGATTTGCCAATCGCCTATTGCATCGACACCTGCCATCTGCTGGCTTCGGGGAACGATGTGGCGACTGCGGAGGGATTGAACAAAACGGTCGCCGCGGTGGACAAGATTCTCGGGCTCGAGCTGGTGAAGGTCATTCACGCGAACGACTCCAAGGGCGATCTGGGATCGCATCTGGATCGTCACGCGAACATCGGCGAAGGGAAGATCGGCGAGGATGGTTTCCGCCGAATTCTGCAGCATAAGGGGCTGCGCTCGAAACCTTTTATTCTCGAAACACCGGTGGATGAGGAAGGCGACGACAAGCGGAATGTCGATGCGCTCAAGCGACTCAGCGCCTGATTTGCGAAACTGAAAGAACGCGGCGGTTTGCCGCGTCTCCCGCTCAAAAATGCCCGAAAAGATTTACGACCATAACCAGATCGAATTGAAGTGGCATGACCGCTGGCAGGCTGAGGATTCCGCTTCGCTTTACAAGGCGGAAGAGAACTCGGACAAGCCGAAGTATTACGTGCTGGAGATGCTTCCCTACCCCAGCGGCGCGCTGCATATCGGGCATGTGCGCAACTATGCGATCGGCGACGCGCTGGCGCGCTACATGTGGATGCGCGGTTATAACGTGCTGCATCCGATGGGCTGGGATGCGTTCGGGCTGCCCGCGGAGAACGCCGCGATCGCGAACAAACGTCCGCCGGGCGAATGGACGCGCGCCAACATCGAGAAGATGAAGCGGACGCACCGAAGGTTCGCGTTTTCGTACGACTGGGACCGGGAGGTCACCACCTGCGAGCCTGAATATTACCGGTGGAATCAGTGGTTTTTCCTGCGCATGATGGAGCGCGGGCTGGCGTACCGCAAACAGGCGCTGGTGAACTGGTGTCCGCTGTGCGCAACGGTGCTCGCGAACGAACAGGTGGTGGACGGGTGCTGCTGGCGGCATGAATCGACGCCGGTGGAACAGCGCGCGCTGGAACAGTGGTTTCTGCGCACCACCGCTTACGCGGACGAACTGCTGCGCGACATTGCCCAACTGGAAGGCGCATGGCCGGAGCGCGTCCTCACGATGCAGCGCAACTGGATCGGGCGCAGCGAAGGCGCGGAAGTTGATTTCTTTGTCGAGGGTTATGGCAAGGTGCGGGTGTTTACGACGCGCATCGACACCATCTATGGGGCGACATGCCTGATCGTCGCGCCCGAGCATGAAATCGTGGCGAAGATGGTGGACGCCGAAGGGCGTGCGCATGCGAAGCAGATGATCGACGAGCGGGCCCAGCAGGGTCCGGCGGACGTGGAAAAGGTGGGCTTCGACACCGGGCTGAAGGGGATCAATCCTTTCAGCGGCGAGACTATTCCGGTGTGGGTCGGGAATTTCGTGCTGATGGGATACGGGACGGGCGCGATTATGGCCGTGCCCGCGCATGATCAGCGCGATTTCGAATTCTGCCGCAAGTACGGGATCAATATCCGGCCGGTGATTCGCAAGCCGGATTGTGAAATTGCGGATGCCGCGGGGATGACGGAAGCGTTCGGCGATTACGGAATCGTGGAGAATTCCGGTCCCTGGAGCGGAATGGAAAGCGAGAAGGCCCGCAGCGAAATGGCGGCGCTGGCCGAGCGCGAAGGCTTCGGCAAGAAGGCCATCACATTCCGCATCAAGGACTGGGGGGTTTCACGGCAGCGCTATTGGGGCACGCCGATTCCGGTGATTCATTGCCCCATAGACGGGGTTGTGCCGGTGCCGGACGATCAACTGCCGGTCGTTCTGCCACGGCATGTTGAAATCACCGGCAAGGGGCGCTCGCCGCTGGACGAAGTGCCGGAGTTCGTCAATGTCAGTTGCCCGAAGTGCGGCGGCCCGGCGAGACGGGAGACGGACACGATGGACACGTTCGTCGATTCGAGCTGGTACTTCTACCGGTATTGCGATCCGAAGAACTCGACCGCGCCTTACGATAAGGCCAAGATCGACTACTGGTTCCCGATCGATCAATATATCGGGGGGGTCGAACACGCCATTCTGCACCTGATTTATTCGCGGTTCTGGACGAAAGTGATGCGCGATATCGGGCTGACGAAGCAGGATGAGCCGGTGCGCAAGCTGTTTACGCAGGGCATGGTGATCCGGAACGGCACCAAGATGTCGAAGTCCAAGGGCAATGTGGTGCCTGCCGACGAAGTAGCGGACAAGAACGGGGCCGATACTGCCCGCATGTTCGCGTTGTTCGCCGCGCCGCCGGAGCGGGATGTGGACTGGATCGATGCGGGCGTGGAAGGCATTTACCGGTTCCTCAGCCGGGTGTATCGGTTCGCTACGCGCAATCTGCCGGCGTGGGAGGTTAAGGCCGACGGAGTCCGCGACGGCAGCGCCGATGCGCTGATTCTGCGGAAACTGCATCAAACGCTGCGCAAGATCACCGAAGACTTCAACAGCCGCTGGCACTTCAATACTTCGATCGCGGCGATTATGGAACTGGTGAACGAGCTCTATGCCAATGAGACGCATATTTCGGCGCCTGCGATGGGGCAGACGATCGAGATCCTGACTTTGATCCTCGCGCCGTTCGCCCCCTATCTGGCGCAGGAACTCTGGGAAGAGCAGGGCTATGACACGCCGGTATTCAAACACGACTGGCCCGCTTTCGATCCGGAGCTGGCGCGCGAGAGTGAAGTCGAGATCGCGGTCCAGGTAAACGGGAAGGTGCGTCTGCGCATGACCGTGCCGGCCGGGCTGGACGAAGTACAAATGGCCTCGCTTGTGCAGGACCAGGCGCAGGATGACGAGCGGGTGCAGGCGCTGATCGCGGGCAAGACGGTGGTGAAGATTATCGCCGTGCCCGGCAAGCTGTTAAATATTGTGGTCAAATAGCATGTTTTTCAGCGCACATCGCGCCATAGCCCTTCTGTTGGCGGCAATGCCGGCTTTCGCGGCCGAGCCGTTTTTCTTCATACAGGCCACCGATCCGCAGTTCGGGATGTTCGCGGAAGACAAGAACTTTGTGCATGAGACCGCGAACTGGGAATTCGTTGTGGCGAACGCGAACCGGTTGCATCCGGCTTTTGTGGTGGTGTGCGGGGATCTGACGAACAAGGCCGCGGATGCGGACCAGATTGCCGAGTACAAGCGCATCAACCGGAAGCTCGATAAGAATATTCATCTTTACAACGTCGCGGGCAATCACGATGTGACCAATGAGCCGACGCCGGCCACGCTGGCAGCTTACCGGCGCAATTTCGGCAAGGATTATTATTCGTTCCGCGAAGGCCCGGTTTATGGAATCGTGCTCGATTCCAATCTCTTGAAAGCGCCTGCCCATGCTGCCGGGGAGGCCGCCCGCCAGGAGAAGTGGCTGGAAGGGGAACTGGCGCAGGCCCGGGCGAGCGACGTAATGCCGGTGATTTTCCAGCACATCCCGCTTTTTCTGGAGAAGGCGGATGAACCCGAACAGTATTTCAATTTGCCTCTGGAAACGCGCGCGCGCATTTTAGCGCTGCTGCACAAGTATGGCGTGCATTACGTCTTCGCCGGGCATTACCATCGCAACTCCTACGGGAAGGACGGCGATCTGGAGATGATCACTTCAGGGCCGGCGGGTATGCCGATCGGGCCCGATCCTTCGGGTTTCCGCATTGCGGAGGTGAAAGACGGGCGGATCGAGCAGAAATATTATTCGCTTGGCACTATCCCCCATGTGTTTCCCGTGCCGCCCCCGAAACCATAGAGCGGGCAGATTTTGCGTGGTCCGATGGTACAATTTCCGTCACGGACGTGCTTGATTTTATTCTAGTTCGCGCACTATTCATCCTGATTCTCGGGTTCTGCGCCACGTATTTCCGGCCAGCCGGAGAACCTCTGTGGTCCGCCGCGCTTCTGGGCATTCTGATCGGCGGCATTGCTCTGCTCGTCGAACGCCGTATCGCGCGCGCGACTTTCCAGCGACTCCTCGGGGCGACGACGGGGCTGATCGCGGGACTGATCTGCGCGGTGCTCATCAACCTTGTGCTGAATGACGCGGGCGGCACATCGTCGTCGATGCACTTCGCCGAAATCGCCAGCCTGCTGACGTTCTCTTTTCTGGGGGCGATTCTGGGCGCGGCCAAAGGCGACCTGCTGAATCTGACGGGGCTTGGCGTATTCGGCGCGGACGTGCCCTCGGGGACCGACCGCAAGATCCTCGATACCAGCGTGATCATCGACGGGCGTATCGCCGATATCGCGGAAACCGGTTTTCTGGACGGCGTGCTGGTGGTTCCGCAGTTTGTGCTGCAGGAACTGCAGACGGTGGCCGACTCATCGGACTCGATGCGCCGCACGCGTGGCCGGCGCGGCCTGGACATCCTGCAGCGGATTCAGAAGATGCCGAAGCTGAAGGTGCAGATCGTGGCGGAGGACTTTCCGCAGGTCCGCGAGGTCGATATGAAACTGATCGAACTGGCGCGGCTTTTCAATTGCAAGATCATCACGAACGATTTCAATCTGAACAAGGTTGCACACCTGCGCGGCGTGGAAGTTCTGAACATCAACGAGCTCACCAATTCACTCAAACCGATCGTGCTGCCGGGCGAGTTGATGCGTGTTTTCATTCTCAAAGAAGGCAAGGAATACAACCAGGGTGTGGCCTATCTGGATGACGGTACGATGGTGGTGGTCGACAACGCACGCCGCATGATTTCCAAAACCATCGATATCTCAGTCACCAGCGTTCTGCAAACGACCGCGGGGAAAATGATCTTCGGGAAGTTCGACGAACGCACCCAGTCCGTCGCGGTGGGTTCAGCGCCCGCTGCCAGTGCAGGCTCGCCGGTACAGGAACGCCGGGAAGCGCCACGGCGCGATCAGGCAGTCGGAGAATAAACCGTGAAAACAGCAGTCATCCTGCCGGCCGCCGGCCTTGGCACCCGGATGCAACGGGGAGTCGCCGCCGAGAGCAGCGGAATCAGCCGCAAGCAATTCATGCTGCTTGAGGGCTTGCCGATTCTGGTTCATACGGTGCGCAAATTTGTGGCTTCACCACGGGTTACGGATATCGTGGTGGCGGTAAGGGAAGAGGAAATCGAAGCGGTCGAGCAGATGCTATCCAGAGAAGGCCGGGGCTTGCTGGGAGCGCTGCGCGTGGTGGCGGGCGGAGACACCCGGCAGGAGTCGGTGGAGAAAGCCTTCGCGGCGCTGGACCCCGATACGGATATCGTCGCGGTGCACGACGCGGTGCGGCCCTTCATCGATCTGGAAACCATTCGCAGGGTGATTGAAGAAGCGGCGATCACGGGCGCGGCGATCGTCGGAATTGTGCCGGTGGATACGGTTAAGCAGGTGAGCGGGGCACAGGCGGGCGGGGCCAAAGTACGGGCGACGATTTCGCGCGAACGGCTCATCCTGGCGCAGACTCCGCAGGTATTCCGCTACGACGTGCTGCAGCGGGCTTTTGAAGCCGCGCGACGGGACAATTTTTCCGGCACCGATGAATCGAGCCTGGTGGAGCGGCTGGAGCAAACCGAAATCAGCGTGATTCTGGGCAGCGAGCGCAATATGAAAATCACGCGGCCGGGCGACATGGATCTGGCACGGCTGTTCTTCGAACAGGAAACCGCGCGGCACTGATGTTTCCCACGCGTATTGGCCAGGGGTGGGATGTACACCGCATCGCCGTGGGACGCCCGCTGATTCTGGGCGGCATCACCATTCCGGCGGACTTCGGGCTCGACGGGCATTCCGACGCGGACGTGCTGGCGCACGCCATTACAGATGCGATCCTGGGGGCAATTGCCGCCGGGGACATCGGCATGCATTTCCCGGATACCGATCCGCGCTGGAAGGGTTCCGACAGCCTGCAATTCCTGAAGCATGTCTGCGGTCTAGCGGCGCAGGCCGGCTATCAGATCGTCAATGTGGACTCGACAGTCATCATGGAGCGGCCGAAGCTGAAGGATTACCGGCTCCAGATCCGTGAATCGCTGGCGACGGCCATGGAGCTCGATGTCGCTCAGGTGTCGGTGAAGTTCAAGACGGCCGAGCGGGTGGGGCCGGTAGGCGAAGGTCTCTCGGCCGAGTCGCAGGCCGTGGTGCTACTCGCGGCCCGCGAATAGGCACTCCCCCTTCTTATTTCGTTGCCGAGAGTACGGGCTTCCACGTCG
Organism: Bryobacteraceae bacterium; assembly: GCA_035552315.1. Classification (GTDB taxonomy): domain Bacteria; phylum Acidobacteriota; class Terriglobia; order Bryobacterales; family Bryobacteraceae; genus BOG-234. The sequence continues at coordinate 13,918 of DASZLO010000248.1, read as the reverse complement.
CGGCGGAGTTCTGCGCTTTCGCAACCTCAGCGGCTGACATTCTGGCGGCGAGCGCGGCGCGGCGACGTTCAATACCCTTCTCATGCGAGATGGAGGCCACCTGCAGCCAGAACAGAGCCTGTTCCGGATCGGCGGCTACGCCCTCACCCTTCGCATACATCTCGCCCAGTTGGGCCTGCGCCGGTCCGTAACCCTGCTTCGCGGCGGCGGCGTACCATTTGAAGGCTTCGGCGGGATCGCGCTTCACCCCTTTGCCGTGCTGCAGCAGTTGCGCAAGGCTGTATTCACCCGGGGCGAGGCCGTGGAGGGCGGCGAGCCGGTAGTAATAAGCAGCGCTGGCATAGTCTTGCTCGACGCCGAAGCCGCCTTCGTAAAGCGTTGCGATGTTGGTATCGGCCCGATCGTCACCCTGCGCGGCGGCAAGTTGAAACCATTGCATGGCCAGACCGTAGTCCTGTTCGACGCCCCAGCCTTTGGCATACATCTGGCCCAGCCGGTACTGAGCCTGCGGATTTCCCTTGTCGGCGGCTACGCTGAAGAGGCGCATGGCTTCCGGAACATCCTGTTCCACGCCCTTACCCGCGGCCAGCAGCAGCGCGAGGTTCACCTGCGCGTTCGTGTCGCCGGCATCGGCGGCGGCTTTCCAGTCGCGGTAGGCTGTCGCAACATCGCCCTTGCGAAAAGCGGCGGTGCCGGATGCCGTATCCGCAATCGCAAATGCGGAAAAGCACAAGAGGCCGAGCGTCCCGAATATCCGAATCCCCGTTCCGTTGATCATGCAGCGTCCCTCGTTTCGAGCGTCGTGGCCTTACGAAGATTTACTTACACATCTTTACGGAAGCAACAATACACCCGCCGGGGGCCAAAGGGAAGCCTTTAATTTTTCGCGTTATTTATCGGCGCGGAAGAAATCGAGCGCAATTCCGCCAATGACGCCGCGCTTCGGCGTGGCAATTCCGGGCAAATCCTGATAGACGGTGCTGGTGAGATTGGTGAACTGCAGGAACGGGCGAACTCTTCCTGTCGCATAGCTCAGGGACGCGTCCCAGACCGCATAGGGATCGCGGCCGGTGCGCTCCACGACGCCGAGCCGGGTTCGTCCGACGAGGTGTTTTCCGGCATGACCGCGCCATTCGAGGATGCCGCTTTCCGTGGGGTAATTGAAGGCGTACTTGCTCTCGTCGAGGAGCGCGGAATCGCTCACGCCTCGGAGGGCGCTGAAGCTCACGGCGAAATGCTGGCCCGAAGACGGCTCGTAGATTGTGGAAGCCTCGACGCCCGTGAAACGGAGTTTGTCGAAATTCATGGCCGTATAGACGGTGCTCCCGGGGGGTTCCACGTAATCGATGACATTCGTATCGCGGCGCTGGAAGACGGTGAGAGCGGCGTGCAGATTGGTCCTGAGATAGCCGTCGAGGCCCGCCTCATAGCTGGTGGCGCTCTCCGGCTTCAAATCGGGATTGCCGCGATTGCCGGGATCGGAGTAGTAGAGGTCGGTGAAGCTGGGAAGGCGAAAGGCGCGGCTGGCTGCGGCCCTCAGCTTGAAGCGTCCCGAAAGCCAGGCCGCGCCGCTCAGAGAAGGGCTGGTGGCGACCGAACCCGGGCCATAAACTTCCTCGCGGATGCCAGCCGAAAGAGAGAACCGGCGGGCGGACCGCAGGTCATAGAAGACGTAGCCGCTGCCGCGGGTGCGGTGGCGGATACCCAGATTCGTGCTGTTAATCGCCTCCGAGAGGCCTTCCGCCCCGTAACTGACGACGCCGTGTTTCAGCAGATTGTCGTGCCGGCGCAAATTGCCCTGCCAGGTGTCTTCGATATGCCGGTTGGTGTAGATTGCCGGGTCGTCGCGGAAGAGCACAAACAGGTCCGTGTGACGCCGGTAGGCGAAGCTGGCTTCCGTCTTGTCGCCGAGATTCTGATGCGCGGATACAAACCAGGTTTTGATGCGCTCCCATGAGGGGTAGGGGCCGTAGAACTGGTCGGCGCCGTAGGGCCTGTCGCTGTAGGCGAGGAGCAGGCTGGTGGCTCCGAGGCGCGATTTCAGAACACTCAGGGAACTGAGCGCGAGATTGCGGTAGTCGCGATCGGGCATAAAGCCGGTGGAGAAATCGCGTGCGCCGGCGAGTTCTTCCTGCCAGCGCGCGCCACCGAACGAAGCCAGTGCGTGCTCCTCGTTGAAGCCGAAGTTCCCCGCCCCGCCGATGAGCCTGAGTTCCGGCATTTCGGCCGGGTTGGTGATGACATTGACTACGCCGCCGATGGCGTCCGAGCCGTAGAGAGTCGAGCCGGAGCCTTTGAGGACTTCCATGGTCGAGATGGTTTCCAGAGGCACGGGCAGATCGAGATTGAAATGGCCGGTCTGTACGTCGTCGATGCGGATGCCATTCAGCAGCACCAGGGTTTGTCCGAAGGTTGCGCCGCGGATGGACAGGTCGGCGAGAAAGCCGCCGGGCGCGCGAACCTGCAGATCGAGGGCGGGATCGAGCGAAAGGAGATTGAACCAGGAATCGTAAAGCGGCCGCTGGGCCTCGGGGAGAGGGACCACATTGACATCGCGGTCGGCTTCGGAGAGCGGAACGGGCTCAGCGGTGCCGGTGACGACTATGGTTTCCTTGTTCGGCGGCGGTTGCGGGGAGGGAGGCTGCTGGGCACACAATAGTCCTGTGCAGGCGGCTGCGACGATGCAGAATTTCATGACGGGAACTACCACCGTAGCATCAGGCAGTGTCGCGATCTGGACTGTGCCTTTGGGGGCGCCCCGCAGCGGCTTCTTGTCAGAAGATGACGCAGCTCGGGCAGCGCGGTTTCTGCGGGAAAAGGATCGGATTTACTGGACTCATGCGCGGCTGGCGCTGCGGAGTGTTCTTGCGGGATATACGGGCCAGACGCCGGAATCTCTGCGGTTCGTCTGCAATGAAAACGGCAAGCCGGCGCTGGTGGGGGCAGAGATTGAATTCAATCTTTCGCATGCGGGCGATTTCGCGCTGATTGCGGTTTCAAGGTCGCGTCCGGTGGGGATCGATTTGGAGCGAATTCGGGCCGAGGTGGATATTGCCGCGCTGCTGCGGCGCCTGGGCGAAACGGATTTGCCGGAGACGATTCCGGAACTTTATCAGCGATGGACGCGCCGGGAGGCTCGCTCGAAAGCGGCAGGAGGGCAGTTGTTTGTTATGCCGCCCGAGGATATTGAGGCGTTCGATATTGAGGGGCCGAAGGGCTATGCAGCGGCGGTGGCGGTTCGGAGCGGAAAAGCGGTGGTTCGCCGATAAGGCTACGGCTTAACGGACAGCCAGCGAATCTGGTTCAGATCCGGCATGGATGGTTTGAGTTCCGTTTGGCCGGCTGGAAAGCCATTCGATTTGAGCATGAACGCTAAGATGTCGGCGTCCACTTCCTTGCTCAGTTTGCCGGGACGGTCCGCCGGCATGGATGTGCTCAGGCGTTCGAACAAATCCCCGACGGACTGGCCGTTCCATTCCTTGCTGAAGTCCTTGCCGGTGAGGGCGGGCATGTTTCCGGTTCCCAGCAGGTCGTCGGCGTGGCATGAGGCGCAGTTTTCGGCGTAGAGCGCGGCACCGCGCGTGGCCTGCGGGGCGGAATAGACTCCGTCCCATACGGTTTTTCCGGATTGGGAGAAGAGCGCGCCGGTGAACGCAAGTACGCCTGCGGCCGCGAGCCATTTCGGGTATCTCATTTCTGCTTGATAATATAGCGTTTGAGATGACAGCAATGGGAAACACCTGCTTCAAAACCGGACTTTTGGCCACGGCTGCGCTTACTTTCGCGCTGAACGGCTTCGCTGCGCCTGCCTGCGACCCTGACAATGGCGGACTGAAACTGCCCGCCGGCTTCTGCGCATTCCTGGCAGCGGATAACACCGGGCTTGACCGGCACATCGTGGTGGCTCCGAATGGCGATGTCTATGTCGCGCTCATGGGACGCAGGGGGGCCGGCGGAGGCGTGGTGGCGCTGCGTCCCGATGCCAACGGACATCTCACCGATAAGGAAAACTTCGGGACCGGAAGCAGTACCGGCATCGGACTGCGCAACGGCTATCTCTATGTCGCGACCACCACCACGGTTGTCCGCTACAAGATGACGCCCGGGCAGCTGAAACCCACCGGTGAAATCGAAACGGTGGTGGCGGGCCTGCCCGAACAGAACGAGCACGAAGACAAAGGGCTCACGTTCGACGGCAAGGGATCGCTGTACATCAATATCGGCGCGCCTTCCAATGCGTGCCAGGCGCAGGACAGGCGTCCGAAAGTTGTGGGACAGGACCCTTGCCCGATCCTCCAGGAGCACGGCGGCATCTGGAAGTTCGATGAGAACAAGCTGGGCCAGAAGCTTTCGGACGGGGTGAGGTTTGCGACGGGGCTGCGTCAGATGCCGGCGATCACCTGGCATGACGGCGCCGTTTACATCGCGATGAATAATCGCGATCAGCTCGACTCGCTGTGGGGCGAGATGTTCAGCTCGCAGGAGAACGCCGAGCGTCCGGCTGAGCCGCTGTACCGGGCCGAAATGGGCGACAACTTCGGCTGGCCCTTCTGCTTCTTCGATTATGGCCAGCAGAAGCTTTTGCTGAATCCGGAATACGGCGGCGACGGCAAGAACCAGGGGCGGTGCGCCACTTCCGGATTCAAGCTTCCGGTCGCGTCTTTCCCGGCGCATTGGGCGCCCGTGGACATCATGTTCTATGAGGGCAGCCAGTTTCCCGCGAAGTACAAGGGCGGCGCTTTTATCGCGTTCCACGGGTCGTGGAACCGCGCGCCGCTGCCGCAGGACGGATTCAATGTAAGCTTCCAGCCGTTTGCGGGCGATAAGCCCTCGGGTAAGTTTGAGGTTTTCGCGGAAGGTTTCGCAGGGCCTGCGCCGGTCACAGGCCGCACGCAGGCACAGGCGCGCGCCGATGGAGTGGCGCAGGCGCCCGACGGATCGCTCTACATCACCGACAGCCAGAAGGGTAAGATCTGGCGCGTGATGTATACCGGCAAGTAAATATCGGTTCTCGCTGGGGCAACTCAGTGGAGGTTCAAAGTCCTCTCATCCGCACCAGAGATAGCGTCCGCATCCAAACGCCGCAGAGTCGCTGAACCGCGTGATAATACAAAGAGGGAAGCCGTCGAGTCCACAATGGGAACCATACACGTAGAGGTACCGGAGAGCGTGCTTGTAGGGTCCGGGCAGACGCGCGAGGCCTTTGTCGCGGAGGCGAAGTTCCTGCTGGCTCTTAAGATGTTTGAGCTCGGACGATTGTCCTCTAGTCGCGCCGCGGATTTGTGTGGGATGAACAGAGTCGATTTTCTTTTGCGGGCAGGACAGTCAGGAACGGCCGTAACCGACTTGGACGAGCGGGACGCCGAGGAATTCTCCTCGCCGGAATTTCCTTCCGGGAATCGCCAGTTATAGTGAAGAAAGGCAGCTAATGGCGACGACGTTGAACCAGTCAGAAATCGCGGATTTTCCTCCCCCCGTCCGATTAATGACCCTCTCGGTGCATGCGGGTGAAGTATTCGCGAACCAGGAGAAAGCACTCCACTGGCTACAGTCTCCGAACCCGTCTCTCGAAGGCAAGACTCCTCTTGAGGCAGCCCAAACGGAGCAGGGGTATCAGGCAGTTGAAGACGTCCTCGGCAGAATAGAGCACGGCGTCCTCGGTTGATGCACGTTTATCGGCTTTGCCGAACACAGTACCCGGCCTTTGATGGTGAAGGGGCAAGTCGATTCGGTGGCCGCTGGAATTCGAAGGGTAATCGCGTGATTTATGCCAGCGAGAATCGTTCACTGGACGTGCTTGAAATTCTGGATCACTTGTCGGACGATTTGCCGGACCAGTACGTGCTCGCCTCAGCCGAAGTACCAGAGGGGCTGCATGTCGAGTCCGTAATCGAGCGGGAACTTGCGGAGAAGTGGGGACCGTTGAGCGTGGCCGAACAGCAGCCTACTCGCGAGATCGGCGACCGGTGGCTGCGACAGGGATCTTCAGCCGTGCTCTCGGTCCCGTCGGTCGTTTCCGGGGAACGCAACTTTCTGGTGAACCCGGCACATCCCGAGTTTGCCAGGATCACCCTGCATGATGCCGTTCCATTCCGACTCGATGTCCGATTGCTGAAGACGGCGCAGTCAGCGGAAGTTCAGAAAACCGTCCAGCATTGAGCAGGCGATCAAGTACTTTCGCCTTCTGTTAGTTTTCGGTCGGGTTTTTTTCGGCGCTGTCGACGACGATGAAATCGAGCGACATTTTGCGGGGCTCGAGCTTGAGCCCCAGCTTCTGAATGCTTTCGAAGATCGAGTTGCCGGATGGATCCGATGCCGCGTTCGCCGCTGCATCGCCCCTGCCTCCGCCCCTTCCGCCCGAGAACATTGGCACATCGAAGCCCCGCGAACGCGCGGCCTGCATCAGGTTCTCCATCGAAAGCTCCAGCTTCATCTGATAGCTGCCCTTCAAGCCGGTTGCGTCCATGACGGGCCGGTCCACGAAGGATGACAACTGTTCCACCAGCATTGGCACCGTCATTCGTTCGGCTTCCATAATCATGGTGCGGTCCGGTCCCACTGACACACGCATCTTACCGGTTTCCGGGCTGTTGACCACCGCACCGCCGCCCTTACCGTCAACATTGATGCTCATTTTGCCGTTCGGAGTGTCGATGGCGAAGCCGTTCTTTGCGGCATCCGGATTCGGCTGGGCGTCGGACTCTGCCACGGGCAGCATTTTCACGCCGCCCTTCGCCACCACGAGGGCGTAGACGGAATGCTCCCTCGTTTCGTGATGGACGGTCAATTTGAATCTATCGGCAAGCAGCGCCTGCAGCATCTGCGGAACCTGATCGTGCGGGACGCCTGCCGGGATCGTGGCCACGATGTCGAATCTCTGGTCCGAGATCCATCCCGGACCTGCAACCTGCCAGGGTTTGACCTTATAGGCGGTCTGGATCAGGCTCGCTAAGGACATGCTGCCGATGTCCACCCGGTCGCCTTCGACGCGCATGCCGATGTGGATCTTTCCGGACAAAACCTGCGCCGGAAGATTTTGCATGGGACCCGCGGGCTTGACGGTGGCGACCTCGAAGGCGGGCGTTTGTCCGAACAAAAGACTCGCCCCGAGCGTCAGACCGAGAATAAAATTCAGTTTTCGCATGCCGTCGCTCCTGTAGAATCGGTAGATCCAAGCATATCTGGTCGTCTGAATGCTGGATGAATCCGCCGGAGGGACGCATTTAAACATTTATGAAAGACAACGGTCAGCGGTTTGCCCGGCATTCGAGGTGACGGCGTGACGCCGGGGAGCCGGGAGCGCTTTAATTTGGCTGGTGGACTTTTAACTTTCGGAGGTTGCCCGCAGAAGCGGCAGTTGCTGGAAGACTATGTAGAGCGCGTGCAGGCGCTGGCCGTCGAGTCAGAGCTGCTGCTGGCTTTCGACAAAGATTCCGAAGGGAATTTGGCGGCCCGCTGGCAGCGCATCGAACACGCACGAATCGCCTGCGAAATCGCGCGGCTGGCTCTGATCCGGCACACGGACGAACACGGTTGCTGACAACCGGGCACCGTTCGCTACAATAATATTTACCCCAAACCCAGGAGGAACTGCTGTTGGATTCTGCAATCCTGGCCCTGGAAGACGGATCAGTCTTCGAGGGCAGGAGTTTTGGTGCGCCCGCCGAACGATCCGGCGAAGTTGTTTTCAATACGGCCATCACCGGTTATCAGGAAATCTTCACCGATCCCTCCTATACCGGACAGATCGTCATTCTCACCAACCCGCAAATCGGAAATTACGGCACCAGTTCCGCCGACAGCGAATCGTCCAGACCCTACATCGAAGGCCTGGCAGTCCGCGAATTCTCTTCGATCACCAGTAACTGGCGCTCGGATGACGAAGCCCGCGATTTCCTGTCGAAGGCTTCCATCCCCGTGATATCCGGCCTCGATACACGTTCACTGGTTCGCCATCTGCGGGATAAGGGAGTGATGCGCGGGGTTCTTTCCGCGATCGAAAAAAATCCGGCCATACTGATCGAGAAAGCGCGCTCCATCCCGTCGATGGCGGGCCTCGATCTGGCCAGCATCGTCAGCACAAAATCTCAATATGGCTGGACGGAAGGGGTTGAGCCCTGCTCGCCTTCGGAAGTGCTCAGCGCCACCGGTGAGCCGCGCTTTCACGTGGTGGCTTACGACTTCGGAATCAAACGGAATATTCTGCGCCGCCTGGTTCACACGGGCTGCAAAGTTACCGTCGTCCCGGCCCTTACTTCGGCCGCTGACGTTCTCGCGCTGAAGCCCGACGGCGTGTTTCTCTCCAACGGGCCGGGCGATCCGGAGCCTCTGCACACGCAAATCGACAATGTGCTGCGGCTGGTCGGCAAGACTCCCATCTTCGGCATCTGCCTCGGCCACCAGATCCTTGGCCTTGCCCTCGGCGGGAAAACTTACAAGCTGAAGTTCGGACACCGCGGCGCCAATCATCCGGTAATGAATCAGCTCACGCAGCGCGTCGAAATCACTTCGCAAAATCATGGCTTCACCGTGGATCCGGATTCGCTCCCGGCGAACGATGTCGAAATCACTCACATTAATCTGAACGACCAGACGCTGGAGGGTTTCCGCCACAAGCGCGAGCCCGTCTTCTGCGTTCAGTACCATCCGGAAGCAGCCCCCGGTCCGCACGATTCGCACTATCTGTTCGACGATTTCTTCAAGCTCATGGCGGACTGGAAAAAGTAGATGCCGAGGCGCAACGACATCCACCGCATCCTGATCATCGGCTCCGGTCCCATCATCATCGGCCAGGCGTGCGAGTTCGATTACTCCGGAACACAGGCCGCTCGTTCCCTGCGGAGCGACGGTTACGAAGTGATCCTCGTCAATTCCAATCCGGCGACGATCATGACCGATCCTGATCTGGCCGACCGCACTTACGTCGAGCCGCTCACCCGTACGTATCTTGAGGCCATCATCGCCAAAGAACGTCCCGACGCTTTGCTCTCCACCGTCGGGGGACAGACGGCGCTGAATCTTTCGGTTGAACTGGCGGAAGCCGGTATTCTGGAGCGCTACGGCGTGGAACTGATCGGCGCGAAGATCGACGCCATCAAGAAGGCCGAAGACCGTCTGCTGTTCAAGGACGCGATGCGGAAGATCGGGCTGGACACGCCGTTTTCGCAACTGGTGACGGATGTGGAGGGCGGCCTCGATTTCGCCGGCAAGCGCGGCTATCCGTGTATCCTGCGGCCCAGTTTCACGATGGGCGGTTCGGGCGGCGGGATCGCTTACAACCGCGAAGATCTGGTGACGATTCTGGAACGCGGCCTCGACCTTTCACCGGTACACGAAGTTCTGATCGAAGAAAGCGCGCTGGGATGGAAGGAATTCGAGCTGGAGGTGATGCGCGACCTCGCAGACAACGTCATCATCGTTTGCTCGATTGAAAACTTCGATCCGATGGGCGTGCATACGGGCGACTCGATCACCGTCGCGCCCGCGCAGACACTCACAGATCGCGAGTATCAGATGATGCGCGACGGGGCTCTCCGCTGCCTGCGCGAGATCGGCGTCGATACCGGCGGGTCGAATGTACAGTTTGCCATCAATCCGAAAGATGGCCGCATGGTCATCATCGAGATGAATCCGCGGGTGTCGCGGAGTTCGGCGTTGGCATCCAAGGCGACCGGATTTCCCATTGCGAAAATCGCCGCCAAACTGGCGGTCGGATACCGTCTCAACGAGATTCGCAACGACATTACGAAGGTAACGCCGGCGTCTTTCGAACCCACCATCGACTATGTGGTGGCGAAGATTCCGAAATGGGCGTTTGAAAAATTCCCAGGCGCCGATACTACGCTGGGGACGCAAATGAAGTCCGTCGGCGAAGCCATGGCGATCGGGCGCACTTTCAAAGAAGCGCTGGGCAAAGGTATTCGCAGCCTGGAGACCGGGAAGAAGTTCGGCTCCGAATCGTTCGATGTCAATCTGATTCCGCAAAAGCTGATTACGCCCACGCCCGACCGGCTGGGCTATCTGCGCTTCGCTTTCCGGTCAGGTTATACGGCGGAACGCATTCACGAGATGACGGCGATCGATCCGTGGTTCCTCGAGCAGCTTCGCCAGACGGTGGAGTTCGAACTGGCGCTCGAAAAGAACGGGCCCGCGGCGGATGGCCCGTCCGGAAATCTGGAAATCCTGAAGCAGGCAAAACGCCTGGGTATTTCAGATGTTCAGATCGCGGGCGCATGGAAGATGAGCGAACTGGAAGTCCGGCAGATGCGAAAGGATCTGGGGGTTGTGCCGGTCTTCAACCGGGTGGACACCTGCTCGGCCGAATTCGAGAGCTTCACACCGTATCTTTATTCGACCTATGAAACGGCCTGCGAAGCCAATCCGGGCAATCGCAGGAAGGTGATGATTCTGGGCAGCGGCCCCAACCGGATCGGCCAGGGAATTGAATTCGATTACTGCTGCTGCCATGCGTCGTTCGCGCTGCAGGACGAAGACGTCGAATCGATCATGGTCAACTGCAATCCGGAAACCGTTTCGACCGATTACGACACCAGCGACCGCCTCTACTTCGAGCCTCTGACCCTGGAGAACGTGCTCAATATCGTGGACACGGAGAAGCCCGACGGAGTGATCGTGCAGTTCGGCGGTCAGACGCCGCTCACGCTGGCATTGCCGCTGAAGCGTCTCGGAGTGCCCATCATCGGCACCGATCCGGAAAGCATCGACCTTGCCGAAGACCGCAAGCTTTTCGGAAAACTGCTGGACGATCTGAAGATCCCGTCACCGGCCAACGGCACTGCCACCAGCGCGGCCGAGGCGGTGGAAATCGCGGAGCGGATCGGTTATCCGGTGCTGGTGCGGCCCAGTTATGTACTGGGCGGCCGCGCCATGGTGATCGTGTACGACGAGGACAGCGTGCGCAAGTATATGCGCGAAGCCGTATCGTTCTCGCAGGACCGGCCGGTGCTGGTGGACCGCTTCCTTGAAGACGCGGTCGAAATCGATGTGGACGCCCTGTGCGACGGCGAAGAGGTGCTGATCGCGGGAATCATGGAACATATCGAGGAAGCCGGGGTGCATTCGGGGGATAGTTCGTGCGTGCTTCCGCCGGCGTCGATCCCGGAGTCCGAGATCAGGACCATTGAAGAGTACACGGTGAAGCTTGCAAAGGCCCTGAACGTCATCGGACTGATGAACGTGCAGTACGCGATTAAAGACGGCACGGTGTATGTGCTGGAAGTGAATCCGCGGGCATCGCGAACGGTGCCGTACGTCAGCAAAGCGACCGGCGTACCGCTGCCCAAGCTGGCGGTGCAGTTGATGCTCGGCAAGAAACTTAAAGACGTGACGCCGCACCGCGGACGCCTGCCTGTGCCGTTGACCTTTGTGAAGTCGCCTGTGTTCCCCTTCAATAAATTTCCGGGCGTCGATCCGGCGCTGGGTCCGGAGATGCGCTCAACCGGGGAAGTGATGGGAGTGGGCACCAACTTCGGCGAGGCGTTTCTGAAAGCCCAGTTGGGCGCGGGTACGCCGCTGCCGGACAAAGGCACGGTGTTTATCAGCGTCAGCGACCGCTACAAACCCGAAGTCACGGCGATCGCGAGGCGTTTCGCGGAACTCGGGTTCGATCTGGTGGCTACGCGCGGCACGGCGGCTTTGCTGCAGCACGCCGGGCTCAAGTGCAAGATTGTTTTCAAGGTGAATGAAGGGCGACCCAACGCAGTGGATCTGCTCAAGGCGGGCGCGATTCAGCTGGTGGTTTATACAACCACCGGCGCGCTTTCTTTCGAAGACGAGAAGTCGATTCGCCGCAGCGCCATCACCTACCGGGTGCCCTGCATTACCACGATGAGCGGGGCGCGCGCCACCGTGGAAGCTATTACTTCGCGGCAGCGCGACCCAATTCGCGTGTGGAGCTTGCAGGAGATCCACGCTCCCGCTTAAGGGCGTAAACGCAGGCGTCGGCGCGAGCGAGGAGCTCGAGTCCGGTTTCAGAACCATTCCACTGCACCGCGCCGATGGCGGCTTCCACAGTAACCGCCACGGTCCTGTCGCCTGCTTTGACTTTGTATTCGCCCAAAGCCCAGCGGCGGATATGCTCGACGCGGAATTCCGCTTCAGCCAGAGAGACGCCGGCGATGGCGACGAACTCGTCGCCGCCCCACCGGGCTACGAGATCGGTGTTGCGGAACATTCCTTTTAGTTCGGTTGCGAAGGTCCGCAGCATGTCGTCGCCGGCCAGGTGGCCGTAGCGGTCGTTAATCGCCTTGAAACCGTTCAGATCGAGCATGATCAGGCAAAACGTATCCTTGCTCCCCAGGCGGCCTTCAAGATCTTTCTCAAAAGCGCGGCGGTTCGCCAGTTGCGTCAGCGGATCGGTCCGCGAGGCCCGCTCGGATTGTTCCAGCCGCGCCCGGTAGACCGCGACTTCGCTTAACAACTGCCGCCGCGATTCCTTGCCCTCCTGCGCCATCTTTTCGATACAGGCTTTGAGGTCCCGGGTACTTTCCAGAATGGAGCGCCGGATCTGGGGGAGGCTCTCCAACTGGACCAGGGCCTGCAACCGGCCGTTGAGATCGCCGATCTGCTGCACGTAATTTTCGTCGCGTTGTCCGCCCGAGTCATTGGCCTGCGCGACCAGCCCGATCATTTCGCGGAGCTCGCGCACGCTGTCGATATGGAATTCGTAAGCCCGATCGGCCCAGCCGGTCAGCTCTTTTTCAACGGCGGCTTTCGTGCCTTCCAGCAGGTCCGGGGTAACCGGGCCGGATAGCGCCTCCTCAATCTCGGCGAGCTTTTCCTTCAACTCTTTGCCGAGCCCCGGAACGGCCCGTTCGGTTGATTGAGCCATCGCGAGGAGAGACGAGCGCCAGGCCGAAAGCGAGGATTCCGTCAAAGGGTCTTTATAGGAATCGATATGCTTCCGAAGAGAGATCATCTTGTCTATTCAGCCTTATCGGCGGAAAAGGCAAAAAGTTTACTCTTTTTTAGGCTTCGAAACGCGTTTGATCGTGACACTGCGCAGGATGGCCGGGTTGTCGGGCTTGTCACCATGGCCGGGCAGCTTGTTGATGGCATCGACAACGTTCATCCCCTCTATGACCTGGCCGAAGATGGTGTACTCGTTGTTCCATTCCCGCATGACGTCGTCGGTTATGAAAAACTGGCACCCGCCCGAATCCGGTTGCCCGGTATTGGCCACCGCCAGCCTGCCGGAATGATCGAAAGCCAGCCCGGGCAGAAACTCATCTCTGATCCGGAACCCGCAGTTGTGTTTGCCCGTTCCGGTGGGGTCACCGGACTGGATCATGATTCCCCGGACCACCCGGTGGAAGGTAATGTTGTCATACATTCGCCGTTTCACGGGTTTGTTGGTGGCCGGATCGAGCCACGCCCGGGTCCCCTGCGCCAGACCGATAAAGTTACTGACGGCGATCGGTGTATATTTCTCGAAGAGTTCGGCGGTGAACTCGCCCTGGGATGTATCGAAGACGGCGTAGAGCCCGGGTTTGAGGGGCTTGTGGGCGGGCGTTTGGGAAAAGGACTGAGTGGATAAAACCAGGGCGGCGGCCAGCAGCTTCGAGGCCATTCTACGCGCCACGTTTCACCGCGAGCGTCAGGCCATCGGCAAACGGCAACAGGAGCGCGTCCACCCGGTCATCCGCGTGAATGAATTCGTTCAGTTGGCGAATCGCGGCTACGTTCGCCTCCTGATTCGCCGGGTCCATCACCTGACCGCTTTGCAGCATATTGTCGAGGGCAATCAGTCCTCCGGGACGAACGAGGGTCAGGCACTGCTCGTAGTAGCGCGCATAGCCGGTCTTGTCGGCGTCGATGAACGCGAAGTCGTAGCTGCCGCTCTCTCCGGCGGCGATCATCCGGTCGAGAGTTTCGGATGCCGGCGCGACGCGCAGATCGA
>DASZLO010000247.1:0-23753 GCA_035552315.1 Bryobacteraceae bacterium | reverse complement strand
AGATCATGACCTTCACGTCGCTGGAGGTCCGGTTCCACCTGATTACTCCCACCGAATACGCCGACCTTGCCGGACGATATTTGGCGTGATCGTAGTCGCTTTGGGTGGACAATGTGGGTGATGGACAATCAACTGGTTGGGCGGGCTGACCCGCTGGCATTTTTGGGAGAGCAGGTTGCCGATTGGAAAGCGGCGGGGACGTACAACCGCCTGCGTATTCTGGAGGGGCCGTGCGCGTCCGAGTCGCGCTTCGACGGCCATGAGGTCATCAACCTCGCCTCGAACAATTACCTCGGACTGACCACCCATCCAAAACTGATCGAAGCCGCTATTGAAGCCACGCGCAAATATGGGGCCGGGTCCGGGGCTGTCCGAACCATCTCGGGCACGATGGATCTTCACATGAAACTGGAAGAGCACATTGCCCGCTTCAAGAACGTGGAAGCGTGCGTTGTGTTCCAGTCCGGCTTTGCGGCCAATGCGGGGACGGTCGCGGCCGTTCTGACACCCGACGATTGCATCGTTTCCGACGAGTTGAATCACGCCAGCATCATCGACGGATGCCGGCTTTCCAAAGCGAAGATCCGTGTCTTCGGGCACAAGGACCATGCAGCGGCCGGACGGATTCTGGCCGAACTGGACGGAACACCGGGCCGGAAGATCCTGATTACCGACGGCGTTTTTTCCATGGACGGCGACATTGCGCCTCTGCCGGAACTCGTAGCGCTGGCCGAACGCCATGGCGCAATCATGATGGTGGACGATGCGCATGCCTCGGGGGTTCTGGGACGCAACGGCCGCGGCACCATCGACCATTTCGGTTTGCATGGCCGGGTCGATATCCAGGTGGGAACTTTATCCAAAGCCATCGGGGTTCTGGGCGGATACGTTTGCGGAACGAAGAACCTGATCGAATTTCTCTATCAGCGGGCGCGGCCGTTTTTGTTTTCGACATCGCATCCACCCGCGGTGACCGCGGCTTGCCTGGCGGCTTTCGAAATCCTCGAAGAGGAGCCGGAGCGCATGGAGCGTCTTTGGGACAACACCCGCTATTTCAAAGCCGGATTGACCGATGCAGGCTTCGATACCGGTGCCAGCGAAACACCCATTACGCCGGTGATGGTGGGTGAGGCTGCCAAGGCCCATCAGTTTTCGCGCGACCTGTTTGACAACGGGGTACTGGCGACCGGGATTGCCTTCCCGACTGTCGCTCAGAATAAAGCCCGGGTACGGACGATCGTGAGCGCGGCGCATACCACGAAGGAACTTGACCGGGCACTGGATGTTTTTCGGCGCGTCGGAAAACAAGCCGGGATTATCTAGGCCCTCGTCAGGATGTGCCCCGCGGACCGCAGGGCTTCGGTGGCGCGCGCAAGGTCCTTCTGCTTGACGAACACCAGATCCGTGTTGAAGGTCGAAAATGCAAGGATCGGCACGGCGTACCGCGCCAGCGGCTCCAGCACGGCGGATAATATTCCGGTTTCGGAAAACTCGAACGGACCGGCGATCTTCAGGACCCGCCAGCCGGGTTCGCATTTCGTGTCCGGGGGAACATCCTCCGAAGGGCAGATCGAAGTGGTTTCGTCGTCCTCACGAATGAGACAGAGATAGCGGGGGATTTCTGTCCGGTCAGCAGGAAGCTGACAGATTGAAAACTCCCCCGGAAGCAGGCGCAGCGTCAGGCTTTTCGGGGCACTCACGTACGCGGTATTTCGGCCCAGAACTTTCGGATCTCACTGCGCGGATCGTTTTCCACGCGCGTTTCCGTATCGAAGATCATGGTGGCCCGGTTTTTGGCATCGTAACCTGGCCACGCGGGAATCTTCGAGCAATTCGGATTGGCGTTCTTAGCCATGGAGACCCACGCGGTGGCGAACCGTTCCCACAACGCGCGCTCGTCCGGCGCGCCCGCGCCTCCCACGGCATCGCGGTAACTGTTGAAAGTCGCCGACACATCCGTTCCGTGCACCGCGCCGAACTTTCCTCCGAAGCCGGTGCTGGCGAAATCCCAGAGATACATGTAGGCCGGCGCCTGGCCCTGCTCGGACTTGCGTTCAGCTTGCAGAATGCCGTTGCGGCGCGCTCCGGCATCGGTCACGATCTGGGCCTGAATCAGGAAGGGCGATTTGTGCGGATAACGGTTCCGGTACATCGCGAGCATCGGCTCGGCTTTCGCGCCATAACGCTGATTCATCATGGTGCGCAGATCTTCTTCGGTGAGATCGAAATTGGAAAGGCCCAGCGCGGCGTCTTCGAGGGTGTTCGAAATGATGATCGGCACGGTTGCCGATTCGGGCGGCGCGGTGGGATCGAAGGGGTGGTGCGGCAGAATCGTCCCGTCCACCACGGGCGAGAATCCCGCCTGCCTGGCGAGGGCTGTCTGCGCTTCCAGAATCTGCTGCCACGGAAGCTTCTGGATATCGGCGATATTGCTCTTCGAAATATTCAGCTTTGCAAGAAGGAGTTCAGCCGATTTTGTGCCCGCCTCGCGCGTCGTCGACCGGATGGTGGATCCGCTCTGTATCCCGGCGCTGTGATACAAGCCTTTGGCGGAAGGGATCGCCAGCATCGTCGAGGTCTTGGCGCCTCCGCCGGACTGGCCGAAGATCATGACCTTCGACGGGTCCCCGCCGAAGTTGGTAATGTTGTCGCGCACCCATTCGAGGGAAGCCACGAGGTCCATCATTCCGACGACGCCTGCGTGGGCGAATTCGGGCGGCGCTCCGAGGTCGGCCACATGGAGATAACCGAAGCTGGCCAGCCGGTGATTTACGGTAACGACCACCACGTCGGCGAGCCGGGAGAGTTGTCCGCCGTCATACTGAGGGCCGTTGCCGGAGCCGGTGGCAAATCCGCCGCCGTGGAAGGAAACCAGCACGGCGCGCTTGTTGCCGTCGTTCAAGCCTGGCGTCCAGACGTTGAGGGTCAGGACATCTTCGCCCATCCCGCTGGCGCTGTGGCGGTCCCATTCGATGAGCTGTGAGTAGTCGCTGGTGAGCGCGGCGAGAGTTTGCGGGGAAATGGGTCCATAGGCGAGGCATTCCTTGACGCCGGTCCAGGCGGCGGGTTTACGGGGCGGCATATAGCGATTTTTGCCGCCGGTGGGCGCGCCGTACGGGATGCCTTTGAATTCTCTGATGCCGGTGTTAACCATGCCCTGCACCTTGCCGTAGGTGGTTTCGGCGGTATAAAACAACTCGCTGTTACCGGCGGCGCGGCCTTCGCGCTGCGCCTGCGCCCAGGTGTTATTCGCCAGAGCGTACCCGGCTCCGATGGCGGTTAGAAATGAACGTCGATTGGTCATATCGGGCTCCTTGTACCACTTCCCCGTTTTGGCTGAAAAAGTATCCACATGAAGTATATTCCCGTTGGGGAACCGCGGGAATGTGTGCGCAGTCATCCTGTCCCGCGCAGACGGCCTGTCCCGCGGAGATACAGGGTATACGATACTGATTTCGTAATCCGGCATCGGGCCGGTAACGTATTCGAGGGTGACGGACGCTCCGCCTGAACAATCACGGTATGGCATCGAAGCTGTTACTTCAACTTCAGGTATTCCGCAAACGGCGTGAGCTGGAACGCAGCTGCCATTGGACCGGTGACCAATTAGCCGCGCATCAACACCGGAGCGCCGCCGATCTCCGCCGCTTCGCGATATCCCAGTCGCCCTTCTATGCGCGATTCCATCGCGGCATGGAAAACCGGCCGCTGGAGGAACTGCCCATCCTCACAAAATCCGTCCTGATGGAGAATTTCGACGATCTCGTGACAGACCGTTCCATCCGGCTCAGCGATGTTGAAGAACATCTGAACCACGACGACGGAAACGGATTCTACCAGGGACGGTATGTGGCGCTTTCCACATCGGGCAGCACGGGTCTTCGCGGCGTCTTCCTGTTCAATCCAGGCGAATGGCTGGAATGCCTCGCCTCCATCGCCCGACCCATGAAGTGGGCGGGGGTGGCTCCCAGCCCGCTTCGCCGCGAGCGCGCCGTTATGGTGGCGTCGGCCACCCCCTGGCATTACTCCGCGCGCATCGGGAGATCGCTCGAAACCAGCATGTTGCCTACCTTGCGCCTGGATGCGGGGGAGCCGGTGGAGGTCCTTGTGCGCCGGCTGAACGACTGGCGACCCGGGGTGCTGGTGGCTTATCCGTCGGTTCTGCGTCAGCTTTCGGAAGAACAGTTATCGGGCCGGCTCGATATTGCCCCCCGCGTCTGCGCCACCAGCGCGGAAGTGCTGACCGCGGAAACGCGGCGGCGCGTGCGCGATGCCTGGAATATTCCGGTTTTCGAGACCTACGGCGCCACCGAATATGCGCCGATCGCCGCGGAATGCCCCTCCGGCCGGCGCCATCTGTTTGAGGACGGCGCTGTGATTGAGAACACCGACCAGCACGGACGTCCCCTGCCCCCGGGCGTGATGGGTGAGCGAGTGCTGCTGACAATCTTCAGCCGCCGCACACAGCCCCTCATCCGCTATGAAATCAGCGACCTGGTGCGGCTGTCGGATGCGAAATGCGATTGCGGGCGTCCGTTCCGCTGCGTCGAAGAGATCCAGGGACGGCAAGAAGACGTGCTGTATTTTCGTTCCTTCAATGAGCCCGGGCGTCTGGTCCCCGTACATCCCAATGTCTTCCATCGTTTGCTGGAGAATGTTCCAGCCACCGGATGGCAGGTCGTCCATGAAGACCGGAGCCTGACCGTGAATCTCACCGGAGTGCATGACGAAACGGATCTTTTCCGGGTCGAGCTGGGGCTGCTGGATCTGTTCAGAACCGAGGGTCTGGCCGCGCCGCCCGTTCGCGCGGGCCGGGTGACGGAATTGCGCCGGGGCGCGACGGGCAAGGCGCCTCTGATTGTCAGCCTCACCTCGACAGCAAAACCCGTTCAGACCCGTGCCGCTACCGGCGCGGCCTGATTGCGCGCCGCGGTTGTTGTACGCAGCTGTTATACGATGTCTGCATGCTGAAAGCCGCCGGTCTCGCTGTTGCACTGTCCGTTAGTCTCCTGTTCGCCTCCGGGGCTCTGGCCGCGCCGCCCGTTGTTTCAGGCCCGGTTGCCGCAACCGCGGCGGTTGGCGACGCTTCGCATCAGTATCCTTTTTTCGCCGCTCTTGAAGACCTCAAGGGGCATGGCTATGTGGAGCAGGAATACTTCATCTCCGGCACCGCGAACCGCTACAACACGCCGGACGGCGCCAGCGGCTCGGTGATCGATGGCGACCACAAGTACAAGACGCGCGTCCTGGTGCGCAGGCCCGCCAATGCGGCGAAGTTCAACGGCACGGTGATCGTCGAGTGGAATAACGTGACAGCCGGGCACGATCTGGACATCGACTGGTTTCAGGCGCACGATTACTGGATCCGCGGCGGATATGCCTATGTCGGCGTCACCGCGCAGCGCATCGGCGTGGAGGCGATGAAGGTGTGGAACAGGGACCGCTACGGCTCGCTCGACGTCACCGCCGACGGCACGATCAGCAACGATGCGCTTTCCTATGACATCCTCAGCGACGTGGCGCGCGCGGTGCGCAAGCCCGGCAGCGTCGACCTGCTCGGCGGCTTGAAAGCGCAGCGCGTTTTCGCCACCGGACATTCGCAGTCGGCCTCGCGGCTGGCGATTTATCTGAATTCCGTTCACCCGCTCGCGCCGGTATTCGACGCGGTGGTGGTACACGGCGGCGGCGGCAAGATTCGCACCGACCAGCCCGTGAAGATCTGGAAGCTGCTTTCGGAGACCGATGTCATCAACAACCAGGCGGCGAACCGGCAGCCCGATACCGCGACGTTCCGTTCCTGGGAGGTGGCCGGCGATTCGCACGTGGATACGACGTTCTCGGCCAGCTCAGGCGCGCTTGGCAAGCGTGACGGAAATCCGATTGCTCCGGGATTTTCGCCCGGTCTGGGCGGACGTGGCGCAGCGGCGGCTCGCCCTGCTACACCACCGGCGGCCGCGGCTCCAATGGCCTCTCGCGGCAGCCCGTGTACGGAACCGCCGTACAGCCACGTTCCCTTCTACCAGGTGATGGACGCCGCTTTCGATCATCTGCAGGCCTGGGTGAAAGACGGCACACCGCCGCCCTCGGCGCCCCCGATCGAAGTGACTTCGGCTGGTCCGCCCGCCGTGATTGCGCGGGATAAGAACGGCAACTCTTTGAGCGGCGGAATCCGGCTGGCCGAAATTGCCGTGCCGACGGGCGTGAATACCGGGGCGAACTCGGGCGCGGGGTTCTGCCGGCTCTACGGCAGCCATCTGGATTTCGACGCCGCCATGCTGAACAGTCTCTATCCGACCCATGCCGCATACGTGGCTGCCGTGAAGGATGTGACGGAAAAGAATTTCAAAGCCGGCTATATCCTGCGTCCGGAAGCGGACGCGACCATCGCGTCGGCGGAAAAGTCGAACGTCGGCCAGCACTAAGCTCTGTCGCGGCGTACTTAGAGGATATTCACGGCGCGGGCAGCGAGCAGCGCCAGCGTAGCCAGTGAAATGGACGACTGCACCATCATCATCGCTTTGGCCCACCGCGAGAGCACCGGCACATCGGTGGGGGAAAAAGCGGTGCTCGTGTTGAACGCCAGAAACAGGTAGTCGATAAACCCGGGACTCCACCGGTCTTCGCCCATCTTTTTTCGCAGTTGATCGTCCATGATCATTTGCGGAAAAAGAAACGCGCCATCGACATGGATGCCGCGGCGATCCCGCTCATTGGGGCCACCGCCATCGAGACGCCAGTACCAGGAGGCGAACACGAGCATGTTGCCGACCCATAGCGCGGCCGCGGCGCGCAGCAGCTGGACGGGAGTTTCCATATGGCGGGGGAGCCGAAGAATAAGCAGCCCCAGGGAAGAAATCACCGCGAGGGTGATCACGGACAGATTGATGTAGGCGAGAACTTCATTGAGCCGCGTGCGTTTGGCGCGGTGCGACAGAACCACCGGGACGGATAACAACGTCACGAGCGCAACGAGCAGCCAGTTCGGCCCCACCGTGAGGGCCTCGGGCATCGCATAGAAGAGGATCCCGACTGTCAGGGTTGCAAGCAGGGCCGGCCATCGCGGCTCGGCGGACTTCGTTGGAACCATACGGGGTCTATCATCGCTCACTCCGTTCCCTTGCGCACCATAGTTCCCGCACGACAGCGCCCGTATCAGCGCCGCCCCGTCTGCTGCCGAAGCGTCACAAGCGCGGCGAAAGCGGCACGGCGGACTAACGCGTCCGAATCGCCGATCAGAGGCTTCACACGGATCACAGCCTCGCCACCACCGATCGTCTTGATAACCCAGATGCCGGCGCGACGGTATTCCGGACTGCGGCTGGAGATCAACAGCTCAATGCCCGACCTGTGGTCATCATGCCCGCACAGGAACAGACCGTAAGCAGCATTGGCGGCCACCCGGTGATGACCGTCCCGCAGCGCATCCTGAAGAATTGGCTGGACGTCCTCCACCTCGGCGCGTCCCCAGAGGGACTCGATCAGGTTCGCCCGAACCCGGTCGTCGCCCTCGGCCATGACGTGCTTCATCCAGTCAGGACTGGGACAGCGGCGTCCGAGCATCAGCACGCATTTCGATGCGACCTGAGGCACTCCCAAACGCAGGAAACATCTCAAGACCCTGAGGAGATGGTCCGGTTCGGTGATGGTGTCCAGAACCTCCAGCCCGCGGAGAATCGCCGGAATCTGGAGATGCTCGGCCAGGCACTGTGTCTGCAGATACGCGGAGAGTTTGACGTCGAACTGATCGGAACGCTCCCGGCAAAGCCGGGCCCTGCGGACTGCGTCTTCAAAGGTCCCCAGATTCGGATCGCAAACCTGCGCTAGGGAGGGAGACGAATCCGCGGTGGCGAGATTTCGCAGGCTTCGCCAGGAGGCCAGCTGCGATTGGTCCGGTGTCACAACCGTTCTATCGGCCGGAGAGATGGAATTCTTTAGATTGACTCAGGAACCCAGATTGTGCAGGAAGTCCCGCACTTTCAGGTACCATTCCGAGCCCACCCGGGGCCATCGCACCGGCGACCATGCCAGCAGGTTCAGCTCCGGCAGGAACGCGGGACCGGCCAGCAGGGCATCCTCGGCGGCGTTGCGCTGGATAAAATCCTGCACACGCAGAAACTCCGGCGGTATTTGCGCCGGCAGTCCTGCCAGATGGCGCAGCAGTTGGATTTGGGCGGTGGCGCTGGCGGGTGCGCTCAGGGGGGCCAGATTTTCCGCCGCGAGAGCGCCGCCGCTGTCCGGCACCAGCGGGGCCATTATGCGCACTTCCATCGGGGCAACCTGCCAGGTTCCGATTTTCAGCAACGCCTCCACACGCACGCGGCGCGGCGGCGTATCGGCTGGGGCGTAAATGTCGAGCAAGTAACAGCGGGTGGTTTGTGAGGCCATGCCCGGACGCGCGTCATGGATCGATTCCGGGATCGCGCCGAAGGACGGCGACCCCACGGGCGTCACCCAATCGGGGCAGTATCCGGAGCCGCAGGGCACGAAGTATTCGCGGTAGAGATTGAGTTTCAGGATGCCGGCAGGGTTGGACGCGGCGTACAGGAAATAGTTTGTGCCGGAGGGACCGGTAACGACGACATGAACGGTGAGGTGTCCGTTGCGCGCAACGGTCGGCGAGAGGATTTCGCGCGGCGTCATGTCACGGTCGGGCGCCACGGGGACTCCGAACGGATCGAAGCGTTCGAACTCGGAATAGATCCGGATCTCCTGGGCGGGCGCGTTTGAGACGCACCAGCCAAGAGCCATCAGGAGTAAGGCAATCCTCACTCCCGCTATTCTAGACCGGCTACTTCAGGTAGACGGTCAGGTTCGACTGCGTGGTGGCGCCGGTGGACGAAGTGAACTGAATCGGCACTGCGCCCGTC
This sequence comes from Bryobacteraceae bacterium, assembly GCA_035552315.1. Lineage (GTDB taxonomy): Bacteria > Acidobacteriota > Terriglobia > Bryobacterales > Bryobacteraceae > BOG-234. The sequence continues at coordinate 14,886 of DASZLO010000247.1, read as the reverse complement.
GCGGCGAGAGTGGCGGGGACGGTCACATACCACTCCGCTTCCGCCGTAAAACCATTGAACCAGGCGGCATAGGCGACGGGAGCATCGATGCCGCCGATTTTGCACGTCCAGCCGTTCGCGTTCAGATTGGCTGTGGGCGGCACCGGCGCCGGTGCGCCCGTCAATATCGGGTTTGCGGTACCGGGGGCCTGGTAAGATGGCAGACCGATGCCGGTACCCACCACGATAATCAGCGACCCGCGCGCTGCCGGGTTAGTCACCAGATTCGTGCTTACCGATCCGTCCGCGGCAACATTCGCAGCATAGGCGGCAGGTGCGGCTGGAAAGGTAAACAAAGCCGGGTGCATCGGTACCACCGGGAGCGTGATTGCAGTGCTGGTGCTGCCGAAATAGCTGACGACCACCTGCGTCGAAGTTTTTCCAGCCACTTCGAACGGCACCTGAAGATTAATCTGGTTGCCGACGCCATCGAAGAAAATCGGCGCGGGAAATCCGTCGAAGGTCACGCTGACACCGCCGAGGTTTGCCGGCAGGTAGCCCATGATGTATCCGGTATTCGTGTAACCGATGCCCGCGAAAGGCCCGGTGGCGGGCGCCACACCCGTTCCGTAAAGGCTCACATATTCGCCGGGCGAAACGGTTCCGTTGCCGACGATGTTACTGGCGGCGCTGATAACATTCGCCGAAACCGTCGATGGCGTCGGCGGGCCGATTACTAACACGCCGGTCAGCGCCAGTGTGCTGCCCGCTGACGTTATGAAAATTGAACCGAGGGACGGCTGGGTCTGCGCGGCGATCTTCAAGGTCGCGCGAATGATGGGGAATGCTCCGGCCGTTGCAAGATCCGTATGAACAGCGGTCACGGTGATTCCCTCGCCGTAAACCTGGATATTCGAGGTTGTGAGTGCCGAGGTAAATCCGGTACCGGCGAACGCGAGGTCTACTGTCTGGCCCGAAGCGATCTGAATCGGGCCGTCGATCGAAAAAATCGACTTGATGTCATTCGTGCCACCCGCGCCTCCAAACCCGTAGGCTGGGATCGGCACCGCCGATTGGCCCCCGGTCACCGTAATGTTGGCAGTGGCGGTATTGTTTGCGCTAACAGCGAGGCTCGTCGGCCCCAGTGTCGGCTGGAACGTCACCGTCAGCGCCGCCTGGGCCGTTGTGAAATAAAGATTGCCGGGCTGCACGATCTGGTTAAACGGCTCGGCGTATACGAGATACTTCCCTGGCGGCACATTCACCGAGTATTTCCCCGTCGCGTCGGCGAGGCCGCCGAGACTGAGCCCCTGAGCCGTATCGATAAAGGTGAGCAGCGCATATGGAACAGGCGCCGCGGCGGTGGTCGTAATCGTCCCGCTAATCGTTCCCAGCGCCACCGGATTGTTAGTGCCGGGATAGGCTGAGTTGACGAAAGCCAGATCGTCCGCGCTCAGGAAACGCTGGCTGACCGTGTTGAACTGAAACATCGTGGCGCCAAGCAGGCCGGTATGATTGGCGCCGAGAGAGTGCCCGAACTCGTGGGTCAGGACAGCCTGAAGATCGTAGGGCGTCGAACCGTCGGTCGAAAAATTGATAGCGGGATTGAGGAGAATGTCGGAATCGATAATACTGCCGTTATCGACTGTCAGGGTACTGTCCACGGGATCCGTTCCCGATGAGGATGCCGAAATAATTGCGGTGATTGCGAGCGCGCCATTAATGGCGCTTAGATCGTCGGCCGTGCCGATTGTGATCACCATCTTGCCGTCCGTCGCATGACCCACGTCAGTGGTCTTCAGCGGAGAAAATACGACATTGGCGGTGCCCACATTATTCCAGGCGGTAAGAGCGGCACGTACCGCGCCCTGCGGGTCGCTCTTGGCGGAGACCACGGTTACGGCCTTCCCGGATGCGCTGCTTGTGGCGCCCGCGGTAACCCCGCTGTTGATATAAAACTGAATCGCGGCGTTGTCCACGCGATGGAGAGGTACGGGCGTAGCGTCGTTAGTAGTGAAGCGAATATATGCGAACGATGAAGTAGTCAGCAGCAAAGCCAGCGGAGCGGCACGGCGAATTGAGGCGGTCATTATCGTATGGCTCCCGTGACTTTACTCTGCTGAATTCTTGCGGCAACCCGCGCCGACAGTTCGCTTGAGGTGATCCCGTCGATCGGGCGTGAAGCGCTGGCCAGCGAAGCGCCGGCATGCACGCGTCCCCCGGCGTCCATCGTGTACTTGCCCTGCGACCAGCCCGTGGTGCGCAAATATCCATTGGGCATGCGCTGCAGGAAAAGGAACACCTTCTCGCCCACTCCGTACTGCACGGTATCCGCGATGGTCTGCCTGAGGCCGTCCGCAGTACCGCCCGGCTCGGCGATCTCGATGGTTGAGCGCGCGACGCCCTTGTAGACCGATCCCACCGCTACTTCGTAGTGAGTCCAGATAAAGTGATGGCTGGTATCCCAGTCCGCCCAACTGCGAGTGATCTGGCCGGAAACCACCAGCTCGGACTTATCTGTCAGCTCTTCAAATGTCAGCTTTGGAATGCTGGTCGCACCGGCAGTGAAGGCTAAAAAAAATACTGCGAGCGGAGCTATGCCTTTGATGGGGAAGTGCCTCATAACGTTTTTTGTTTTCCGATTATGCCACAACAGTAGAAAAAGATACATCTGACAACCCGGGCGGCCGGAGATAGTTTCGGCGGGAAATACACTGGAGTTGACATGACAAGGTTTCTTATCGGCGTGGCTACCGGAATCGCTCTAATAATTATTTTGTCGGCGGCGGTGGCCTGGTACGCCTTCCATCCCCGCATGCCGAGCGTCGCGGACGGCTCCACGCTGATTCTGCATATCGGCGGCGACATCCCGGAAAAGCCTCCCATCGACTTGGGACTGCCATTCGTGCAGCAGAGGACCGTCACCGTGGAAGACCTCTGGAGCATGTTGCGGCACGCGGCAAGCGATTCCCGCATCAAAGCGGTGGTTTTTGAGCCGGAAGGCGCCAGCCCCGGCTGGGCCAAGATGCAGGAGATTCACGCCGATCTCGAACAGTTCCGCAAGTCCGGCAAACCCCTGGTCGCCTACCTGAAATCTCCCGGCAGCCGCGACTATTACATGGCCACCGCCTGCTCGAAGATCTATCTGGCGCCCTCGGATCTGCTGGATCTTAAAGGCGTAGCCCTGGGCACCATGTACTTCAAGAACAGCCTCGACAAACTGGGAGTCCAGGTGGACGTGGAACATGCCGGGAAATACAAAGACTACGGCGACATGTTCACTCGCACCACTATCAGTCCGGAGACCCGCGAAGTGCTGAACAGCATGGTGGACGACATCTACGGCGACCTGGTGGCCACGATAGCCAAAGGACGGAACAAGAATGCCGACACGGTGCGCGCCATTATCGACAACGGGCCGTTTATCTCCTCCCAGGCGCTGGTGAGCGGACTCGTCGATGAACTGCGGTTCGAAGATCAGGTCTTCGGAGAAATGAAGGCGCAGCTTGGCCAGAAAGAGCTGAAGAAAGTCAGCGAACGGGATTATCTGGACGTACCCGACCCGAACGCCTCCCGCGGCGACAAGATCGCCTGGGTGGTCGGGGATGGGTCCATCACCCGAGGCAGCGCGGTATCGACGGACGGGACGGGCATTGAATCCGAGGAGTTCGACAAGATGCTGAACCGCGTCGCCAACGACAGCAGCGTCAAAGGCGTGATCGTGCGGATCGATTCCCCGGGCGGCGAGGTATCTGCTTCCGACGACATCTGGCGGGCCATGAACGAACTAAGCCGTAAGAAGCCGGTGGTGATTTCGATGTCGGACGACGCAGCCTCGGGCGGCTATTACATGGCGATGGCGGGCGATCCGATCGTCGCCTACCCGGCGACCATTACCGGATCGATCGGTGTGGTGTTTGGGAAGCCCAATCTGCACGGGCTCTACGACAAGCTCGGAATCACCAAAGATTACGTCTCCCGGGGCAAATTCGCGCTGATCGATTCCGATTATGAGTCCTTGTCCGACGAGGGGAAGGAAAAGCTGAAGCAGGGTATTGACGCTGAATATGACGACTTCGTGAAAAAGGTTGCCACCTCGCGCAAGAAACCGGTGCCGGTGATCGCGGAACTGGCGCAGGGACGGGTCTGGATGGGAGATCAGGCCAAGTCCAATGGTCTGGTGGATGAGCTGGGCGGAATCGACCGCGCGGTGGAGATGATCAAAACGAAGGCCGGCATTGCGGCGGGCAATCCGGTGAGCTTTGTTTTATACCCCGCCAAGCGCAGCTTGTGGGAGATGGTTTTCCGGCCTGACCCCGATACGGAAGCCGAGGCCATGCTGCGCGGCGCCGGCCTGGAGCCGCTGCGGGCGGCCTGGAAAGACGCCAGTCTGCGCGTCTGGATGCAGGGCGGAATGATACGGATGATGCCCTTCGCGATTGAATTCAAGTAGTGCCGGTTAAAAGCTTGCTTCGAGTGGTCTGTCCAGGGGATATTGGGATCAGGCACTATGCCGAACGCTCACCAGCCTCCGGGAAAAGACCATGGCGGAAACATTCCTTTATTTCACGGAACTGCTTGGCCTGCCAGTCTACGATCTGAAACATCGTCGGCTGGGTCGGGTGCGCGATGCTGCGGTCGTTCCCCTCATTCATCCGGCGCGAATTGACCGGTATCTCGTAAGCGCGGGCGGTGGTTCGTGGCTTTCAGTTCGCTACGACCAGATTTCCAAAATCTCGCTGGATGGCATCCAGCTCAGCAAGGAAAAGCTCTACCCGTACCACGACGACGAATACATGCTGCGCATTCAGCGCGATCTTCTCGATCAGCAGATTATCGACGTCAATGGCCGCAAGGTTGTCCGGGTGACGGACGTGAGCCTCGAAATCAATCGCGGCGAGCATGAGTCGCTGGCGATTCTCGAAGTAGACGTGGGGATCCGCAGCATTTTGCGGCGTCTGCTGCAGGGCCTGGTGCCTCCGCGCTGGGTGCGCAAGGTGCAGCGGCCCATCACCCCGAATTCCATCCGTTGGGAATTCTGCAACATCGTTGAGGCGGACCCCCTGCGCCGCCTGCGCCTCAACATTTCGAACAACAAACTCGAGCAGTTGCATCCGGCCGATCTGGCCGACATCGTGGAAGAGCTCGGACCCGCCGAGCGCGAAGCGATTTTCGGAACCATCGACAGCGAAGTGGCGGCCGAGGCCCTTTCCGAGATCGATCCCAAGATGCAGGCAAGCATTCTCGAAGCCCTCGAGCCCGAAGTCGCGGCCGATATCGTCGAGGAAATGTCCCCCGACGAGGCAGCGCATGCGCTGTCTGAACTGGAAGACGAAACGTCGGCCGAGATTCTTGAGGAGATGGAGGAAGAGCCGGTCGAGGACGTGAAGGAACTCCTCGAATATCACGAAGGCACCGCGGGCGGCATGATGAATACCGAAGCCATTGTGCTGCCGGAAAACACCACGCTTTCCGAGGCCATGCTCAGCCTGCGCCAGCATGAGGATTTGCTGGAGAACACGCACGTCCTCTTCCTGGCGAACGATCGGGGACAGATTACCGGTTCGGTTGCACTGGCGCGGCTATTTTTGGCCGACGGCACAACCAGGCTGAAAGAGCTGGCTACCGGTCAGTTGATCAAGACCACAGCCGAGGAAAAGCAAAACCACGTCACGGAGTTGTTCGATAAATACAATCTGCTGGCGCTCCCGGTGGTGGCCGACGATGGTTCGCTCGCCGGCGTCATCACGGCGGACGACGTGATCTCAGTCCTCAGGCAACGATAGACTACTAAGCGAGTCCTCCCGGGACAACACCTAAAACAATGCTGGATGAACTGGAGTTCAGAGATCGCGCCGATGAGGCCATGAGCCGACTGCAGCGGGCGCTGGAATCGGCCTCGGACCGCTTCGACTTCGAGGTGGACCGGAGCCAGGGCGCTCTCGCCATCGAATTTGAAGACCCGCCGGCGAAATTTGTCGTGAGTCCGAATTCGCCCGTGCGGCAGATCTGGGTCTCGGCGCGCGTCCAGAGTTTTAAGCTCGACTGGGATCCCGGCCGATCGGAATTCGTCCTTCCCGGCGATGGCCGCAGCCTGCGGCAATTGATTGGCGGCGTCGTCAGTGAACAGCTCGGCGAAGATGTCGTGCTGGCGGAATAAGACCTCTTTGTCGGTTATCGACCGCCGTCCCGCGGCCCGCTTAGTACACTCGGGTTTATGCCCGGAGTCCTCTATGTAGTCGCCACTCCAATTGGCAACCTTGAAGACTTTACCTACCGGGCGGTGCGCATTCTTCGCGAAGCCAACTGGATCGCCTGCGAGGATACGCGCACCACCAAGAAACTTCTGGATCATTACGCGATCCACACCCGCAGCCTCAGCTACCACGAGCACAACGAAGCCGCCCGCACCGAGGATCTGATTGCGCAGCTGCTCGGTGGCGAGACCGGGGCACTCGTTTCCGACGCCGGCACGCCTCTGCTGTCCGATCCCGGATACCGCATCGTGCGCGCGGCCGTCGAGGCCGGGGTCCGCGTGGAAGCGATTCCCGGCGCGTCCGCACTTCTTGCAGGCCTCGTGATATCAGGGCTGCCCACCGATCAGTTTCATTTCGCGGGATTCCTGCCTCCCAAACAGGGTCAGCGAAGCCGGGTGCTCGCAACTCTAGGCCAAGAGCAAGCCACCCTCGTCTTTTATGAAGCCCCGCACCGGATTCTTGAAACACTCGAAGATATCGCGGCGACGCTGGGCGAGCGGCGGGTCGCCGTAGCCCGCGAGTTGACCAAGCTGCACGAGGAAGTGCTGCGGGGCACTGCCGCCGAAATCCGCTCGGTTCTCAGCGCCCGGGACAGCATCAAAGGCGAATTCGTCGTGCTGATCGCCAAAGGCATGGAACCGGAGGTCGACGATACCCCGGTCGAAGAGGCCGTGGATTCGCTGGTGCACGCGGGGGTGGCCCGCATGGATGCCATCAAGACGGTCGCCCGGCAGCGCGGCCTCTCCAAGCGCGAAGTCTACAAACTGGTGAACATCGTACCCAAATGAAGGCACTGGTAATCGGCGGTGGACTGGCGGGCTCAGAAGCCGCCTGGCAGCTCGCGCAGCGCGGGCTGGATGTCACCCTTTGCGAAATGCGTCCGGTGCGCACCACGGATGCTCATCAGACCGACCGGTTCGCGGAGCTGGTGTGCAGCAATTCCCTCAAGAGCGATCAGCACCCTTCCGCATCCTGGCTGCTCAAAGAAGAATTGCGCCGTCTCGATTCCCTGCTCCTGCGCGTGGCGGCATGCGCGCGTGTGCCGGGCGGCAATGCCCTCACGGTGGACCGCGATGTGTTCGCGGCGCAGGTAACCGATGCTCTCGAAGGCCATCCCAGGATCGACATTCGCCGGGAGGAAATCAGTGAAATCGACCCCGCACAGCTGACGATCATCGCTACGGGACCATTGACCAGCGACGCACTGGCCACTCACATTGGCCGCCTCACCGGGTCCGACCGGCTGTACTTTTACGACAGCATCAGTCCAATAGTCGACGCCCACACAATCGACCGCGCCATCGCATTTCCCGCGTCCCGCTATGACAAATCGCTCGACGGCACGGGTGATTACCTGAACTGTCCCTTTAACCGGGCGGAGTACGACGCCTTCGTGGACGCACTCCTGGCTGCCGAGGCCGTGGAAGCCCACATCCCGAACGATACCCCGTATTTCGAAGCCTGCCTGCCCATCGAAGAGATCGCCCGGCGCGGACGCGACACCCTGCGCTTCGGCCCCATGAAACCCGTGGGTCTGACCGATCCGCGCAGCGGCCGCTGGCCCTATGCGGCCGTGCAGTTAAGACAGGAGAATCTGCGGGCCGACAGTTACAACCTGGTGGGTTTTCAGAATCATCTGCGTTTCGGCGAGCAGAAACGGATTCTGCGTATGATTCCGGGCCTCGCAAACGCCGAGTTCCTGCGCTACGGCCAGATTCATCGCAACACCTACATCAACGCGCCGGCCCTGCTGAGCGACACGCTGCAACTGCGCGCCCATCCGAACGTATTTTTCGCGGGCCAGATTTCCGGAGTCGAAGGCTACGTGGAATCGATCGCGACCGGTCTTGTGGCGGGCCGTCTGGCGGGAACTGCCGCGAGAGCGTTCCCGCGCGAGACGGCCATCGGTTCGCTGTGCCACTACATTTCGCACGCCGATCCACGGCATTATCAACCCGCGAATATCGCTTTCGATCTTTTTCCGGCGCTCGATCCCAACCCGCGCGACCGGAAGGAGCGTCAGACCGCGGTCTGTGACCTGGCGCTGCGGAAACTGGAAGAATATGCCGGAGCTTAGTTCGGCCATCGACCAGTTCATCGACGAACTGGCGCGCCGCAACGATTCTCCCCACACGCTGCGGAATTACGCCGCCGACCTCAATGAGTTCCTCGTCTATTTTTCGCCGGCCGGTTCGGACCCACCCGCGCTTGCGGCCCTCGACCTTCTCAGTCTTCGCGAGTGGCTGGCCCATTTATACGATCGCGGACAAAAGCCCGCCACGATCCGCCGCAAGCTGGCGTCACTGCGCTCCTTCTTCCGCTATCTGTCGCGTGAGCACCGGATCGAATCCGATCCGGCGAGGCTGCTGCGTTTACCCAAGATGCCGAAGACCCTGCCGCAGGTGCCCAACGCTGAAGTCACGAATGCGCTGGTGGACGGATCTTCTCGCGAAGACCTCGCCCGACCCTATCCTGCGCGGGACCGTCTGCTGCTGGAGTTGCTCTACGGATGCGGGTTGCGTGTCAGCGAGGCTGTCGGCCTGAACCTGGAAGATTTCGACCGTTCGGAATGCTGGATCCGGATTCGCGGCAAAGGAAAGAAGGAACGCCAGACGCCCTATGGATCAAGGGCGGCAGAGGCCCTGGAGATTTACCTCGCAGACCGCCCGCCTGCGCAGGCCGACTCGTCGGCTTTATTCCTGAACCATCGCGGCACGCGGCTGTCAGACCGCGGCGCGCGCGATGTGGTGAAATTTTATGCCACTCACATAACCGGGGATTCGTCCATCCATCCCCACACGTTGCGTCATGCTTTCGCGACCCACTTACTCAGTGACGGCGCGGATCTTCGGGCCATTCAGGAACTGCTGGGGCACGCCCGGCTCTCGACAACCCAGAAGTATACGCAGGTTTCGTGGAGCGATCTGACGAAGGTTTATGACAGCGCCCATCCCATGAGCAGTAAACCCAGGAGCAGAAAACCTGGCTGATCGACTTTCGCGCCGTCTCAAGTGACGGCCGCGGAAGCTCATTCCCGGGTGCGGCCTGTTTTTCCGTTTTTAATTGAACCAGTAACGGAGCGCGCGCGCGTCCTAGTCCTCATGGCCCTAAGAACTCTCCTTCTTGTCGCTATACTCCTCCAGCCTCTCGGTGCCTTTGAGCCATTGTCGTGCCGCGGAGGCGTCGCATTAGGACGAATTAATCTGACGGTCGCGCCGCCCAATGGCGGTACCGAGCGTGCTCTCACGTCTATAAACCGTCTCTTGCCTGGAGACAAGATTTCTTACCGCCCGGTCGAAATCGACGCGATGGCGAAGAAGAAGGTCCGGGTCGCACTTCTGCTGGTTCCATCGGAAGGGTCGAAGATCGTCGTCTTCGAGCCGAGGCCCGCCGATGAGCCTACGTCCTGGGTTGTACCTTTCCGCGTGCAACTTGCGAGTCTGGTCTGGGGACCCGAAGGTCTCAACAAAGCGAAAGTCACTAACCTCGTTGCGAATAACGATGAGCTGATCGCTCAACTGGCCGATTACGCGGCACAGACTCAGGAGGCACAGGCGATTATTCAGTCCATCACCCAGCAGCAACTGGCACAGGATACCGGCCAGGATCTGGACGCCGCTGTGACTGGATTTGCCAGCCGCTTTCCCGCCGCGAGGATCGATCGCACGCAATCTGTAAGCGCGCAACTCGGGGCACTCATCCACGGAGTGAATCCATCGCTGGCGGCCTATGACCCGCTGGCGCAGAATCCTCAGCAGCAGGCGGCGCAAACAGCGGGCCTTGCGGCTGCGGTAGCCGGACTGTTCTTCGGAAATAGTGTTGGACTTGCGACGGGCGGCGGCGCCGTTCTTGTCAATCTGCATAGTCTTCTATTTCCACAAACGGAGTTCCTGTCGGCACTGGGCGAGACGACTGAAAACCACCCAAAGGATCAGGAGATGGGACTTTGTGGAAGTAAGGCGGCGGCTTCGCGGATTCAGCGCGCGTTCCTGTGGGCCACGCGAATTCCCGATGTCCCCGCGCCACAGATTTCGTTTCAGAAGACTGCGCATCTTCCTGTCGGTGTGAAAGCAAGTTTTCCGATTCAGATGAAGGCGAAGGAGTGGACCGTTGCCACGCGGGCGCAGGACTGGCGGCTGGTGTCCCAGGATGGTCAGAAAACTATTCCGATCGCGACAAAAATCGATACCAAGGGTAAAACGATCGAACTCGACCTGACGGGCGAAAAAGTGAAGCCCGGTCGATGGACCCTGGCCGCCAATTGGGATTGGGATCCAATGGACATCCCCGGTCAGCTTGTATTGCACGATATTTCGCGTTTCAACGGCGTTCATCTGACTCCGGATTCTCAGGACAGGCTGAACCCCCGCGCGGGCACTCTCGATCTGGAACTTGAGGGCGCCGACTTCGAGTTTGTGCGCAAGATCGAATATAAGAAACAGGGCGATCCATTTGCGGAGGCCCAGTCGCTGCTTTTTCATCTGCCGAAGGAGCCGGCCGACGGGCCGGAATCGTCGCTCAAAATCCGCTTGAATGCCAACCCGCTCACGCCGGGCAATTACGTCTTTCTGATCGCGCAGAACGACGGCAGGGTGCATGACGCGCCGTTCAAGGTACTCCCTTTGCCGCCGGCAATCTCAGGCACCCCTATCGTCCTGAATCAGGGCAGTCAGGACCAGACGGTGGTTCTGCACGGTACAGGCCTCGACCAGATCGAGAACGTCTTATCCGACGAAGCACAGATTACTCTCGGCGAGGGGGGAACAGGCGAGGCTCGGAGCGCCACCATAAAGATCTCACCGGACGCGAAACCCGGAACCTTCATTTCCGTACAGTTAAAAGTAAAGGACTTCGAAGAGCCCGTCACCGTGGAAGATGCCCTTTCAATCGCCGGCCCCAGACCGGCGATCGCTGCCGTACGGGAGTCCGCGCCAGGTAATCCGGGGGTCGCACTGAATCCAGGCGAGATGGCCTCAAATTCCCTTGTCAGCTTCGAGATGACTTTACAGAACGCGCCGGAGATTTCCGGAGTTGCCCTGTTCTGCGGGAATTCAACGCGCGGCGCACCCCCGCTCCGCGTCAAGGCCAGCGACGGTAAGGACAACCCTCGTTTTATTCAGGAATCGGCGGACAGTGTGTTTCTGTCATTCCGCCCGGACAGCGTCGGCCGGACTGGCTGCGAGGTCATGACCACGGTCACCACTCCTCATGACGGGGAATCCGCGCCGCAGAAACTGGGGGTCGTGGTGCGGCTGCCGAAGATCGACTCATTCCAATTGACTGACGACAAACTCGGAGATTCGTTGTACGCAGCCGTATTACAGGGTCAGGATCTCGAAAGCATTGTCAAAGTGGGATGGGATGCGCAAACCGGCGTCGCCGTGGATACGATACCGACTCCGCTTGAGAGTCCGGACAATAAAGAAAGTCTGCGAATTGCGATTCCCTGGCCGGCGCCCGCGCCGCATGCCCCGCTCTTCGTATGGTTGCGTGGAGAGAATCGGGGCCGGTTAACCTCCGCCCGGTACTGACTCTTTAGGGGCCAGCAACCCCGAGGGAACGTATATGGCTAATGCACGTGATGGTGGTGCTCGCCGTGCGCGTGCTGGTGAGTGCCCACCGGAATCACACATCCGGTCCCGGAGATCTCACAGCTGGCATGTTCGAATTGAATGGTCGTGTGATGAACCTGGAAACGGTCTCCCAGCACTTTCTGCACGCGCCGGAGAATGCTATCGCTGCGCGACGGCGGCATATCTTCGATCAGCAGGTGACAGCTCAACGCATGGGAGCTCGATCCAAGACTCCAGATGTGGAGATCGTGCACGTCCTGCACGCCTTCCACCGTCCGCACGGCGTCGATGACCTCCTGAAGCCTGAGCCCCCGTGGCAATCCTTCCAGCAGAATGTTGAGAGATTCACGCGTGATATCCCATGCGGTCCAGACAATCAAAATAGAAATTGCGATGGACAGGAGCGGGTCGACGCGCGTCCAGCCGGTGGATCTCATCACCAGCGCCCCGATCACAATGGCAGCCGCGCCGAACATATCGCCCATCATGTGCAGAAACGCGCCCCGGAGATTGATATCGTGGGCACTCGACTTCTGCAGCGCCAGCATGATTCCGCCATTCAGCACGATGGCAATCGCCGCCACCCAAAGCATGACCCCGGAATCCGGCGCGACCGGGTTCAGCATCCGCACCCAGCTCTCGTAAAGCATCCATGCCGAAAGCAGGATCAGCGCCAGGGCGTTCACAAAAGCGGCCAGAACGCCGGCCCGGTGGTAGCCGAAGGTACGGGATTCGTCCGCCGGTTTGCTCTGCAGATACACCGCAAACCACGCCAGCACAAGCGCCAGCGCGTCCGTTGCGTTGTGACCTGCGTCTGAAAGAAGCGCCAGACTGTGCGCCCTGACACCGGCCAGCACCTCAATCAGCACGAATGCGCTGGTGGCGATCAGAGACCAGACGAGCACTCGTCCGGACGCAGCGCCATGGTCGTGTGAATGCAGATAGCCTCTCCCTCTTAATTGTAGAACTCCCGTTCGCTAACGTAGTAGCTGGTGCCCGCAAAACCAATACCGCTGGTACGTTACGGAGTTTGCGCGCTGTCTGTGGGCGCGCTGATTTTCGCCTGCGATCGCGTTCTCGCGGTCAACGCCACAACCGCGGCGTTGACGATGCTGCTTCTCGTCCTTGCCGCCGCGACCCGGTGGGGTCTCGCCGAGGCGATCTTTACCTCCGTTCTCGCCGTTCTGGGCTTCAACTTTTTCTTCCTGCCTCCGTTGGGAACTTTCACCATCGCGGACCCGGAAAACTGGGTGGCTCTTTTTGTATTCCTGGTCACCGCCGTAATTGCCAGCCAGCTTTCCGCCACGGCGAAACGGCGCGCCGAGGAAGCAATCGCTGGACGCAACGAAGTGGGCCAGCTCTACGAACTTAGCCGCGCCATGCTGATGGACGAAACCCGCGACACCATCCGCCAATCCGTCGCAAAAGCCGGCGCGATTCTCAAAGTGCCCCATATCGCTTTCTTCGATGCGGCCAACGGCCAGATCTACGGCACGCTGGAATCTTCCGGGAAGGATTCGGGTCTAACCCGGGAGGACATGATCCGGGTAGCCGAACTGGGGACTGCCTGCGGAGATGACCATGCCAGCGTCACTCCGGTGCGCCTCGGCGCGCACATTGTCGGGAGCCTCGCGCTGCAGGGGCGTCCGTTGGATTCCGCCGTCCGCGAATCCATCGCGAGCCTGCTGGCCATTAACTATGAACGGGTGCGCGCCCTCGACCGCGCCGCTGCCGCCGAAATCGCAAGACGCAACGAGGAGTTCAAGTCGTCCCTTCTGGACGGACTGGCCCACGACCTGAAGACTCCGCTGACAGCGATCCGCACGTGCGTCACGCGCCTGATTGCGATTCCGCCCCGCACCGAAGAGGTTCGTCAGGAATTGCTTTCCATCATCGACCAGGAATCGGAGCGGCTGCAGGCGTCCATCACCGAAGCCATCCAGCTCGCCAGGATTGAGTCGCGCGAACTTCACCTCGCCCGCGAAGCGGCGTGTGCGGCCGATCTGATCCGTACCGCCATTGAAGACACGCGCGATGAATTGCAGTCGCGATATGAGGTCAGGGTGGAACCTCCCGATCTTGTTCTCGATGCAGATCCGGACCTCATGCGCCGCGCGCTGATGCAGGTTCTCGAGAATGCCCGCAAGTATTCCCCGCCCGATTCGCCGATCGAGGTCGAAGCCCGATCGGAGGACGGGGGTCCTGTGATTTCGGTGTCGGACAAAGGCCCCGGGATACCGATCGACGAACTGGACCGCGTTTTTGAGAAATTCTTCCGCGGCCGCCGCACGACCACCGCAGTCGAAGGCACAGGGATGGGACTCGCCATCGCGAAAGGTATCATCGAAGCACATGGAGGGAAAATCCGCGCCGCGAACCGGCCGGGCGGCGGAGCAGCGATCGTTATGACCCTGCCCCGCACAGGAACCAGTCCGCATGAATAATGCCGGCATACTCGTGGTCGATGACGAGCCCCAGCTTCGCCGGGCCATGAAGGCGACTTTGACCGATCTCGGCTACACCGTCATGGAAGCCCGCAGCGGCGAAGAAGCACTTAACTCCCTGCGGCGCGATCCGGTGGATCTGATCCTGCTGGACCTCAACATGCCTGGTATCGGCGGCCTGGAAACCTGCCGGGCCATCCGCGAAACGTCCGACACTCCAATCATTGTCCTGTCGGTAAGAAACACCGAGCGCGACAAGGTGCAGGCGCTCGATGCCGGCGCCGATGACTACGTCACCAAGCCCTTCGGCATTCAAGAACTCCTCGCCCGCATCCGTGCCGCCATCCGCCGCTCTCCCGCGCAGGGGGACGCAGGTGTCAGCTCATTTGTTTCCGGCGAACTTGAAATCAACTTCGACACCCGGCGCGTCACCCTCAATGGAAATGCCGTCCGGCTGACGCCAAAGGAATTCGATCTTCTGAAATTCCTCGTCGATCACCCGAACAAGCCCATCCCGCACCGGAAACTTCTGCAGACGGTCTGGGGACCCGACTACGGCGACGAGGTGGAATATCTTCGCGTATTTATCAATCAGCTGCGCAAGAAGATCGAGTCCGTGCCTTCAAAACCGAA
>DASZLO010000246.1:0-29292 GCA_035552315.1 Bryobacteraceae bacterium | reverse complement strand
CGAGGACCATTCTTCGGCTTCGGCGAACACTTCATGAAGGCGCGCCTAGACGGCATCAAAACGACACTGGTATCGGAAGACCACTGGTCGCAGCCAGGCCACAACTGGACCTATATTCCTGTGCCGCTTCTGCTCGTGCCGCACGGGATCGGCATGTACGTCGATACGGCCCGCGCCAGTACCTGGGATCTGACGCATGCCGGCGATTCGCGCTTTTCCCTCCAACTCACCGAACCCACCGTCGATTGCTATTTCTTTTTTGCGCGTGATGTGAAGGGAATCGTCACGTCCTACACGCAGTTGACCGGCCGGCCGTCTGTGGCGCCGCCATGGACGTTCGGCGTGTGGCTGACCGCGCTCGAAGGCCGCCAGAAGGTATACGCGGTCGCCGATCGCATCCGCAAGGAAAAAATTCCTGCCAGCGCGATCTGGACCTACGATCAGCTCGATCCTTCGACCAACACCGGATGGCCTTACTGGACCGCCGGATACTACGGCAGTCTGCCGGAGTTTACAGATCACCTCCACCGGCAGGGTTTCAAGGTCCTGACGTATACGAACGCGTGGTTGTGGTCGAAGCTTGTGCCTTATGATCTGGCAAACCCGTTCTACGACGAGGCGCGGCAGAAGGCATTCTTCGCCCTGGCGGGTAGCGACGGCACTGCGGGCATGACGATCGACGGCGTGCGGACCGGGTATATCGATCTCACCAATCGCGATGCTGTCGCCTGGTGGAGCCGGATGCTGCAGAAGTCGGTCGCCCAGAACGGATTCGATGGATGGATGGAGGACTTCGGCGAAGGCGCCTGGACGAAGGATGCGCGATTCAAAATGGCCGGAAAGAATGCTGAGCTGGCCATTCTGTATCCGCTGCTGTATCATCGCGCGGCCAATGAAGCCGTGAATGCGGTTACCGGCGATTCGCAGCGCGCCGGAGACATTGTACGTTTCGCACGCTCCGGCGCGCCGGGATCGCAGGCCTTCACACCAATGGTCTGGGGTGGCGATCAGATTCCGGAGTGGAGCGCCGATCACGGAATCCCGTCGGTGATCCCCGCCGGTACCAGCATCGGCCTCTGCGGCTTCACGCTGTGGGCTCCGGATATCGTCAGCTGGGGAACGTCCAAGGAGATGTGGATCCGCTGGATGGAGTACGGCGCCCTCACGCCTGTGATGCGCGATCACCTCGCGCAGAAACCGCAAAAGGCCGTGGACCTCTGGTACGATGCGCAAACCACGGACCTTTTCCGCCGCTACGCGCGTCTGCATATTTCGCTGTTTCCGTACTTCTATACCTACGAACACGAAGCCGCGGAAACGGGGTGGCCGCTCATTCGCCACCTGATTCTGGATTCACCAGAGGATCCGCAGGCCTGGGATGCCGATCAGGAGTATCTGCTCGGCGACAATATTCTGGTCGCGCCCGTGACGGATCAGGGCGCCACGGCTCGTTCGCTGTACCTGCCCAAAGGAACGTGGGTGGACTACTGGACCGGCAAGGCGCTGAATGGCGGACGGCAGGTGCGCGTAGATGCGCCGCTGGATCGAATCCCGATTCTGATACGGGCGGGCAGCGTGATCCCCATGATCGATCCCGGCACGCAGACCCTTGCGCGTCCACTCGAAAGCCGCCTTACGTGGCGAGTTTTTCCGGGAGGCCACGGCTCTTTTAGGATGTATGATCACACCGTTGCCACTGCGGACCAGAGCGCAGCCGAAACGCGCATCACCGTCTCCGGCGGCACGAGTCCCCGCCAATACGATGTAATTCTCCCCGCAGAAAAGAGTCCGCGGAATGTCTCGACGGGAGACCAGAAGCCTGTCTGGAAAATGGAAAACGGGCTCCTGCACGCTACCTTCGCCGCCACAAATTTCGATATGCGAGTGCGATGGTGAGTGATGAGATCTCACGAATGTAACTCGCCCGAAACGCGCCCAAGCTCACAGAGGAGCCATGCAAACTGATCGACGTACTTTTATTGGTGGTCTGGCCGCGACCGCGGCCGCGGCGCCTTCGGTCCTCGCCCAGACGAAGAACCGGCCGAATATCGTGTACATGCATTCTCACGATACGGGCCGCTACATCCAGCCGTATGGATACCCGGTGCCGGCGCCCAACCTCCAGCGGCTTGCCGAAGCGGGTATCTTGTTCCGTCAGGCGTTCAGCGCGGCGCCCACATGCTCTCCAAGCCGCGGCGCGCTTCTCACCGGGCAATGCTGTCACAGTGCGGGTATTTATGGCCTCGCCAACCGCGGATTCTTTCTTGCCGATTACAAACAGCACATTATCCATACGCTCCGGAAGGCAGGTTATTTTTCCGCCATTGCGGGTGTGCAGCACATAGCGCCCATAGCTGAAAATATCGGCTACGACAAAGTTCTTCGTCCACCCGGGTTCAGACTACCTGCGAATAAATTGCCCTCGGGCGCCGACTACCTGTTCGCAAAAGACGTCACACCGCTGGCTGTCGATTTCCTCAATCACGCTCCCAGGCAGCCGTTCTGGCTTACGGTCGGATTCGGGGAAACCCACCGCAAGTTTCATGACCCTGGTCCCGCGGAAGATTCACGTCACACGGCGCCGCCGGCGCCTCTCCCCGATGCGCCCGAAACGCGCCGCGATTTCGCCGCGTTTCAAGCCAGTGTGCGTGTGCTTGATACAGCCATGGGCGAAGTGCTCCGTGCTCTGGAGGCGAATGGACTTGCGGAGAACACGCTGGTTATTTGCACCACTGATCACGGCATTCCATTTCCTGACATGAAATGCAATCTGACCGACCACGGAAGCGGCGTATACCTGATGCTGCGGGGTCCCGGTCCGTTCAGCGGTCATAAGGCGCTCGATTCAATGGTCTCGCAGATTGACCTGTTTCCAACGGTTTGCGATTATCTTGACATCGAACGGCCTGCCTGGATTGAGGGCAAGTCGATGATGCCGCTTTTGCGCGGCGAAACCGCGGAAATTAACGACGAGATCTTCGCCGAGGTGAACTATCATGCCGCATACGAGCCGAAGCGGTCCGTGCGCACGCGGCAATGGAAGTACGTCCGGCATTTCGACGGCCGCACCCGGCCGGTGCTCGTGAATTGCGATGATGGCCCGAGCAAAAAGGTTTGGCTAACGAGAGGCTGGAAGGACCGCCACGTCGACACCGAACAGTTGTACGATCTCACCTTCGATCCCTGCGAGAGAAACAACCTGGCCGGGGATGCTTCCCGAATGGCCGTACTCGCAGATATGCGCGCACGGCTTGAGCGGTGGATGCGCGTAACCAAGGATCCCCTGCTGCACGGAACGGTACCGGCTCCGAGCGGCGCGTCTTACAACAGCCCGGATGCGACCTCCGGCGGCGAGCCGCTGACCACGGCGCCGTAATGTCGCGCCGCTCTATCGCGGCACTATGGGAAGAAAAACTGCCGAAGCGTTTCCGCGATCATGATAGACCCGGTTTGACGCCGCGATCATCCGGGTGGCGAGTCCGGGTTCTTCGCCCGTATTCGGGTTGCGATCGTAGCGGGGAAAGTTGCTGCTGGTTACATGCACACGAAGCCGATGGCCGGCGCGAAACAGATTGCTGGTCGCCCACATGTCGATGCTGATGCGGGCGATCGTACCCGGCTTGAGAAGTTGCGGCTTCGAGAACGATTCGCGGTAACGCGCGCGCCGCATTCCATCCGCGACATTCTGAGCATAGCCATTTGGCCAGACATCGACCAGAGTCGCAGTGAAATCGGTATCCGGCGCGGAGGAGCTGATGAATAATTCCATCCGAACCGGTCCCGTAACCTCCAGGTCTTTTTCGAGCGGCGGCGTCGTATAGACCAGCACGTCGGACCGGCTTTCAACCGCACGCTGGTCGATCGCGCCGGCGGCTATACGTCCGCAGCAGAGTCCGCCTCCCGCCGTCGGTACCGGGTTTGTCGGGTCGTAAGTATACTCGTCGGGCGCTTCCGTTTCCCGCATGACTGCGCTTACGGTCCCCGTGCCGGCACCCGAATTGGCCTTTCCATCCGAATGCAGATAGAACGCGGTTTCGCGGGCACGAGCCAGGGGCCATTCGTCCTCTTCGCGCCAGACGTTCTCACCCATAACAAAGATCTGTACTGGTTTTTTGCGTTTCAGCCCGTTCGCCGCGCCCCGGAGCAGGTAATCGAACCAGTCGAGCGCGAGACCGGTCACATCGAACGCGACGGCTTTTCCGAAGTCGAGGTCGCCGGCTTTTGGGGCCAGCGGCCCGTGCGACCACGGACCCATGATCAGCCGCTGGCCGCGCCGCGCTTCCGGGGTGGCGGCGTTCGAACGCATGGCATTAAACACGTGCGGAGGCCCGTTACCAAAAGCGTCGTACCAACCGCCGATGTGTACTCCGGGTGCGCGAACCTGACCATAGTGCGCTTCAAAGGAAAAACGATCCCAGTACGCGTCGCGCGATGGATGGCGCAGCCAGTCGAAAAGATATCGCGCGACCGATTGCGCCGGAGGAAGCTCGAGGACAGGGTACGCAGTGAGCGGAACGCGGTCGGCCCACTTCCGTATGTCGGCGGCTCCGTGCGCCGCGCGATCCAGAGTATCGTAGGCCAGGGATGTGGTCCAGCTCTCGATCAGCCACTGTTGCAACGCGCCACCGCGGTGCGTGAATCCGTCATAGAAATCACTGCCCGCCTCCAGCGAAACAAACGCTGCAAGGTGAGGCGCCCCGGAAAGCGCGGCCATCAAAGCCGTATAACCGTGATACGAGCCGCCGTAAACACCCACTCTCCCGTTGCAATACGGCAAAGAGGCAGCCCATTCGACGCTGTCATATCCGTCTTCGAATTCGCTCGCGAGCGGATACCACTCGCCGCCCGATGCGTAGCGGCCGCGCACATCCTGTAACACGACAACGAAACCGGCTTCCGCGCCCCTTTGCCCGAAATTCGCGGCGAGCGTCCGATTGTACGGCGTCCGGTGCAGGATCACCGGGTATTTGCCCTCAGCCCCGGGCCGGTAGATATCTGCCCGGAGAATCACTCCGTCGCGCATTTTCACCGCGATGTTATGCTCGACCGCGATCGCCGCGCCGGCGGACGCCGGGCAAATTGCCGCTGCGGCTGACAATAAGATCAGAAAGCGGAATTTCATATTCTGCGTGGGCGCCGGCAGCCGGGGCGGAACTCCCGTGCGCCGCCGGCCTGATAGTGTATCGGATGCAGGCATGTTTGAATTTCCCGAGCGAAACAGCGCCGCGCGCATGGCGCGAAAGCCGTTATATTCCCGGATCGAATTGGCCTCGAAGCTCCCGCGAGGATTAACGGTTGCACTCCTGTTTTCGGGCGCCGCGGCCGCGCAGATTACAAACGCATGGCCCAATCCGGGCGCCGAATCCGGCATCGCCGGTGCAACCGTCTACAGCCCGGACGGAACGGGGTCGACGGTATCGCGGCAGAAGGCGGATGGCTGGCGCGGGCGGAGCAGTTTTCAATTGCGGTTCACAGCGGGGGCGAGTGGCAGCGCGGCCCTGGTATTCGGAGCGGGGAAAGGGCCGGAAATCCATGTGACCGCGGGGCAGATTTGCCATTTCCGTGTGGCTGGGAGACTCTTCGCAGGATCGCCGGAAACGGAGCTGGAACTGCGCGCCCGGTGGCTGGATGCCTCCGGCGCTCTCGTATCGGAAAGGCCTGGCCTCTGTCATATACCGGCTCTGGCAAGTCGTACCTGGACCGTGCTGGACGGCTGGGACACGGTCCCCGCCGGAGCGGCGCGCGCCGCAGCCGCGCTGTATGCAACGAATGCCGCGGGCGTGACGGTACTGCGCGCGGATGGCGTGCAGATGACCATCGAGCCTGCGCGCCTTCCCGCATATGTTGATGGAGAGCAGCCGGGCTGTTCATGGCAGGGAACGCGCGAGAGCAGCCCGAGCCGATGTCCGGCGGCGGCCGTCAATCTGGTACCGAATCCCAGCTTCGAGTACGGCATCACCACGTGGAAGAGCGCCGCCCCTGGTGCTTCGATCCGCTCCTTCGGACGCAATTCGTCCTGGGCCAGCGCGGGCAGGACTTCAATCAGGCTGGCGGGAACGGTTGCGGGCGGGCGTGGTTCCGATATCTCAATTTCGAGTCAGCCCATCCCCGTCACAGGCGGCGAGGAATACACGCTTCGAGGCACGTTGAACGTCGCCCGAATTCCCCCGGGAGGGGAAGTCGCGCTGACGCTGCGGTGGCTTGACTCCAACGGCAAATACCTTGCGCGCGAGAGCACGGAGGAACGCGCAGTGGTCGGTGTGCCCGGTGTTCGGGTTTCAGAGATCACCGGAGCCGCACCCCGCAATGCCGCGGCGGCAATCATCACGGCCGCTTCGGCCGGGGACGCCTCTGGCGATTATGATTTCAGCGCCGATGGGTTCTCGCTTCTCGCGGACAGCGGCGCCGCGCCTTCCCGTCCCTTCTTTGTAGGTTTCAACGATCAGTTACTGAATCGCGGCCCGCTCACGCTCGAGCAGGATCTCTCGTATGACGCACGGCTCGGAGTCAATGCCGTGCGATTGCCGATCAACCTGTCGCTCAACGATCTCTATAAACAAGTCTGGCCCAGTCCGGAAGCGCGCATCAATCTGGATCCGGTGGCTCCCATGATCGACGCCTTCTTCAAAGCGGGCATCCGCGTTCTGCTGCTGTCGCCCATCACTCCCTGGATGATGAAGGACCGCCATCTGGACCCGGATCGCTATGCGGATGTGGGCCGGCTATCCGCGGCGTTCGTCCGCCGCTGGCCTCAAATTGTGGCGGTCGAGGCGCATAACGAGCCGAATGCCGCCAATTTCTGGCCTCCAGCGGCCGATCCGGTGCAGTTTGTGCGGTATCTGGAAGCCGTCTACCGCGCCGTGAAAGCAGTGGATCCGGCGATGCCGGTACTGGCGCCCTCCTGCAATGCTCCGCTGACCAACACCAAAAACCTGAGCATTCCGGATTACATGAAGGCTTTCTACTCGGCGGGCGGTGGCCGTTGGTGTGACGCTCTCTCGATCCACCCTTACCCATATGGCGCATCCTCCGGCTCGGGTACGGACCAATCACGCCCGTTCTGGATGGGGAGCAATGAATGCATGCGGCAGATTCGCGCTGTGCGCGATGCGTTTCACGACAGTGGCAAGCCGATCTGGATCACGGAGCTGGGAAGTGCGACCACCGATCCGGCGTACCCTCCTCTGCTGAAAACCATCACCGAGGATCAGCAGGCCAGGAGCACGGTGCTCCTGTACGACTGGGCTCGCCGCCAGCCGGATGTACGCGCGATCATTTACCACACCAACGCGAGCAGGCCGAACCCGCGCGAAGGCGATTTCGGAATCTTCACGGCGGACGGCCGGCTCAAACCCGCATTTCTGGCCTTCCAAGCCGAGTTGCACCGAACCGAGTTGCCCTACTTCGACGGCGACAGCCGCGGCTGCCGCTGGACCGGACAGCCCGGCGCCAGCCCCAGCATTAGAGCGCAGTGACGAACCACTTGACCAGGTGCGCCGGATGAAACGAAGGAGCTTTTTAGGTATGGGGGCCGCCGCTGCGCTGGATGCAGCCGCGACCCGAAGCATCGAGCGGGCTGGCTGGCGCTTACTGCTGGATGCGAAGGACAACATTCTGTCGTTCCGGAGGGGTTCGCTGGAACTGCTCGACCCGCTCATGCGTGAAAACCGGCCTCGGGTGAGTGGACGCGCCTCAGCAGGCTATGACATCCGGCTCATCGATCTGGATGGCGGTGCGATAGCCCTGGAGCAGAGTGTGATCACGACCGGCAGGGCCGGAGCCCGGGAACCGATTACGGTCGACTTGCCGCGCAGCATCCGGCTGCCGTTCGCAAACCGCTCGGTTTTCCTTGCCCTGTCGAACGGCCTCGGCTGGCACGGCACGGAGCAGAACGCTCTCCCGTGCGCCTTTTCGCTGGCAGGCGGACATGGCATGCAGAATCCGCGCAAGCTCGCCCTGCCGTTGATCGATGAGTACACCGGGAGTGACGGACTGCGGATCGCCTATGCCAGCGATCCTTTCTTCAGCACCGGCTTTGGGGATATGTTCCGCTGGGTTTACAGCAGCGACGCTCCTGCTCCGGAAAGCGACCGGCGGACGGTGTGGACCATGCTCCACACCGGCACCGAACGCGATTCGCTTGCGCGCTTCTATGAAACAGCCGTGCGGCGGGTTCGGCCCGGCCCCGCCTGGCTTCACGATATTGCGTTGATTGATTATGACTACCTGAGCGATGTCGGCCAGGGATGGTACCGCGATATCGCTACTTTGGAGAAACTGATCCGGCGCAATGACCGTCACAAGGTTCTGTTCGTGCTGCATGGCTGGTACGGCTATATCGGACGATATACCTATGATCATCGCAGCGGGTCTCTGGCAAAGCGATGGGCGGCATTTCCGCAGGCCCGGGCGCCTGGAGTGCAGCAACTCGCAAATCAATATAAGCCCGCTAACCCGTACTCCTGGCGGCCCGAAGCCGTACGCGCGCTCCAGCCCGTCGAACTGAGCCTCGAGGAAATGCACCGGCGGATTCGCTACGGTAAAGATCGCGGCTTTCGCGTGGCGCTGTACTACGGCGATGGCCTCGGTGCCTGTGACGGACTGAAGGATATCTTTGACCCCTCGAAGGTGCTGCGGTGGGGCGGCTGGACGCTGCCGGACACGCTGGGGAGGTATTACGTGCAGAACCCGATTCACCCGGACGTGAGGGCTTTCTTCCAGGGCTATATACAGGCGCTGTTGGGCGAGTATGGACGAGAGGTGGACGGTTTCGTCTGGGATGAAACGTTTCTCATCACCTCCGGGGATCTCGGGACAACACAATATCCGGGCTACGCGGCTCGCGCCATGATGCGACTGGTTGAGAGCCTCAGCGTAGCGGTTCAGGAATTTCGGCAGGAGCTCGCTTTTCTTACATCCGACAATCTGGGGCTCCGCAACCACGATGTCCCCTGCGCGCTCGTAGCGCACGGCACTTACCAGGACAGCGCCATGTTTCCGGGCGCTTGGGCTTACGGCCTGTTTCCGAACTGCCGGAACGTGATGTGGTCCTGCAATTGGGCTCCTATAAGATTTCTGGAGAGAACCCGGTACGCTGCGGAGACATTCGACGCGCCGGTTTCCATTTCGAACGGATACGGCGAAGATCTGGGCGTCTCGGAGATGAGCCACGCCGCATTAGAAAAGATCGTGCATCTTTTCGACCGCCGCAAGTCCCGGCGGATGGAGATATCCTGGATACAGGAAACCGGTGGCGCGCAGCGGTACCAGGGACGCCCCGTCATGCCGAGGCCCGCGTAGGCATCTATCTGCTCGCGCCGTCCATGTGAGTCCGTGATGGAAACCGAATGGCGCTGAAGACCCGAGCTGTAGTCGATCTAAAACTGCAAGCAGCGGCTTTCTCAAATAGGTGGGCCCAGGCGCAGATGGAAGCGTATCACCGTGATGGCTGTTCTTTTTCACGTTTCTTCGTCATGGAACTAATAGAGGCCGTCCAGGACCTCATCAGATCAAATTGCCGCCCGTGCCCATGTATATAGAGCTTCTGGACCATCCCAGGGATGAATGCATCGCCAAAGCCGTCATCGCAAAGCGTGGCCGAACACCCAGTCAACCTAATACGGGGAGGCCTGGCCGCCGGAGTCTGGAACGCGGTCGTGCTGACCCCGTGAGTTGCGGGAACGGAACTACACCGGTGCATATTCGACGAGCGATATCGCATCTGGATCAGGGGGGCGAAAGCTCAGTCAATTTACCGGCGAGCCGTTCGACTGCAGATCGATCCGGATTAACCTCTGTTTCTAAAACGCTGAGCGGCGGTCACTCGCCTGTCAGCCGTCTACGTTCCAATTCGATCTTCGTCTCCCAGTTCTTCCATGGAAGGACGAACTCGCGATAGACAAGGTATTCCATGCCAACGGTGCGGTCGGGCAAATGGTCCTTCACGTCATCCAGTTCATGAACAAAGGTTCGCCCATTAGCCTGTGCGACACGGGGAAACCATGAACGCTGCCACACTTCGCTCACCAGATGCAGGACCTCATCACGCTCGGACTGAATCGCGCGAATAGTCGCAAGCGCGCGATCCAACTCGGCCACCGCTTTTTTCTTGTCCGTGTCTTCTCGCGCAGCCTGCACCGCGTGCGCGGCATTATCGATCCGGGTCAGGAGATTCAGATTGTGCCAGTAAAGCTGGGCAATCGAAAGAAAGATCTCGAGGTTATACCGGTTCCGTTCTACGCGCCGCATGTTCTCGCGCAGAAGGCCAATAAGTTCATCGTTAGTGGCCATGTTCTCCGACGCCAGCCGGTATCTTTGCCGGTCGATCTCGGAATCGGCAGGAGGCAGCGCCAGGGTCTGATCCTTCGCAGGATGAGGCGGGTCGAAGATCTGGGCCGAATTTCCCCAGATGGGCTTGCGGGATTCGGAAGGAGCCGTATCCCAGCTGCCTTTCCAGAACTGCGCCTGCTGACTCATCAGCTGATACACACGGTCCATGCGCGTCGCTTGCGCTCCGTAGAACTGCGCATAAAACGATTCGCGCGCCTCGCCTGCATCAGCCATCGCCGGATTCCAGCCCGCTGCCGCCGATGTGGCGTAACCGAGCCAGAAAGTCTCCGGATGCAAACCACGATCCGCCCAGCCCGCATTGATCATGCCGGTCAGTATGGCTTGCTGACGCGCGGGGCTCGACGCAATGGCCCGGATATTTTCTTCTACGTGCGGCTGAGGCGGCCGGGCCGCATGAACACGCTGAGACGCAGGCAGAGCGAAGTAGTCGGGGAACAGATCCTCTTCGCCTTCCGTCGATGTGTAGATCATTTGCCTGATGCCGCGTGCACGGAACTCCGGATCGAACTGCGGACCGTAAGTCTCCCCGTTGATTACGTATTGCGGGAGAAGCGGAATATCCTCGGACTTCAGCGGATACTCGCCCCAGAAGATCACGTCGCGGCTACGCGCGTGCAGGTCACCCGCAACTTCCGTCACGAATTTCGCCAGCAGTTGGGAGGGAGTGCCCGCCGGCTTCTCCCGGCATTGCGGTGTATCCGCCAAGCCGATGTAATACGCCTCATCGGTGGATAAATAGACATACTTCACGCCTTTGTTGGCATCGAGTAAATCGTGGAACATGCCAAGTAACAGGTTGATCGCGTCGGGATTGGTGGCGCAGAGTTCATAGTTACTGCCGGCAAACTCGCGAAACCGGTTGTACTCCGGATGCTTCAGAATGAACGCGATATGCGAAGGTCCATCGAGATAGGGGATGAGTTGCACGTGATAATGCAGTGCGTAATCGGTTAGCTCCTGCAGTTCGGCGGGCGTCAATGCATAAGGTTCCACGACGGCGGGCGCGCTGTGGAACTGAAAGTGTCCTTCCAGCTTCAGAACGAAGCCGTTGATCTTATAGAACGCCGCCTGCCGGAGAGCGGCTTTCAGCACTGGAAGACGCTCCAGATGATGAGCATCGTCCCAATAAATCTGGCGCAGTTGCAGGTCAGGCCAGTCCGTAATTCGGCCTGCTGGAAGATGGAAAGAATTCCCTCGCTGTGTCACCAATTGGGTCAGCGTCGCCGCGGCGTAGAGTAACCCGGCGGAAGCGTTCGCCGTAAGGTCGATCCGAGATGGCGAAAGCTCGATTCGATAGGCCTGCTGCTCGAGTTGTGCGCGATCCCGGTCGAGCGCCGTTCCGATCGCGACGCTGCCGGGCTTCACCGTAAGCCGGACTATGCGCGCGGAGCCGGAAACAAATGCGATTCCGAATCGCTCCTGCAGATCTTCGCGGAGAGTTTCGACAGCGGCATCATTGGCCGTCACGCCCGGCGCCAGCACCAGAGACCATCCGCTGCCGAACGGAAAGTCCGACGGTTGAAGCTCCACCTGCTGCGGCTGGGGCAAAACCGAATAGCCTCGCGAAGACAATGGAGACGATAGCGGCATAGCCGCTGAGGCGTGACCAGCCGCGGCGGCCGCGAGTGCCGCCCACATGAGAAGTCGCATGGATTCACTTAACGTTTTCGCGAACATCGGGAACCACTCGCGTCACTACCTCAACCAGACCTACGATTTCATCCAGGCTGTTTCGCACCGGCGCGAGAACCGAAATCAGTCCCGGTTTTTGCTTCACGGTGACGCGTTTTCCAGTGGTTAGTACTGTGTGCATCTCCGGGAACATTTCTTGTGAAAGCTTACCCCAATCCCAGAACTGACTCAGCTCGTTGCGGTTGCGGATCGCAATCTGAACGCGCGCAGGCGTTCCCGGGGCCGGCAGCCACAAGTTCACATCGAGAGGAAAATCCGCCAGCATCGAAAGCCGGATCAGCGTCTTCTTCACCCTGTTGAATGCGGCATCGTCCACGTCATAGTTATCGGAGTCCGCCCATTGATCGCGCGGATCTTTCTTCGACATGAAAGCCAGGGCGCAGGGAGTGACGATCAACTGCCAGACGTCCCCATCCACCATGGCGCTCGCCACGCGCGCGATCTCATCGAGTTGATTGTCGATCGCGGTATTCTGCGCACCGCAAGGTACCGCTATAAGAGAAAGCACCGCAACCAGACAAAGCAGCGGCGGCACTCTGGTCATTTTGCGCGGCCCCCTTCATCGAGTGCATACTCGCGCACGCGCAGCCACGCGCCCGGCTGCAGCGCGGAAAACTTCGCCTCATAAGGTTTCAGGGCGTCACCGATATCGGGATTGTTCCACTCGACAACAGGCTTTGCGAGAAGAGCGGGACGGGTGTTGCGGCAGTCGGCGAGCCGCGTCCTGTTGAATCGTCGAACCACTTCCTCCTGAATGCCGCCCCGATCGGAAGTCTTTGCCGCGCGCTCGAGCAGTGCCAGATCCTGCAGGCAATTCCGCTGCAACTTGAGTCGAATGCTGGCGAGCGGCCCTGCCACGCCAAAGCGCTCACCCGGATACACCAATGTCTCGCCGCCGCCGGCGAGCGCTAACCAGGGGTCAGGACCTGGATCTACGGTTTGCCAGCGGACAAAGCCCTCGACACCGCTGATCCACGAGCGCAGCGGGTTGAGCGTGATCGCGCTGCTCACGCTTTGGATCGGAGGAGTTCCCCCATACGTCCACACCGTATCCCCGCGCTGTTTCAGTTTGCCGATTGCATCGCCATACCAGCTCAGCTCGCCTTCACCGGCCACCCAGAACGTAATCGCGCCCTTCAGAAGCTCGAACTGCTCCCCCATGCTCCAACTGGTATCCGCGCGCATGGCAAAGTGAACAGGAGAGGTGGAAGGAATCGCACTCCGCAACAAGCGGTGATATTCAAGCAGGTAATCGTTATCGCGGCGAAAGCGGATCTCGTCGCCATCCCAGGAGAACCCTTTGTAGCGTTTTTTCTGATTAAAGAAGACCTCAAACGTCGTTGAAGTCCAGTTCTTTTCGCGGAAGTGGCGCTCCATCTCGCCGACAACATTTCTGAACTCTGCTTCATAGCCGGGCTCTCCCCACCAAAGAAACGAAGCAGGCCATTCGGGATTTATGGGCAGGTACATGTAAGGGATGGGCCGGGGACCGCGCCGCGAATCCCTGAACGCCGAGCCATCCAGAAGGGGTCCGTAATGGCGATCGAACCAGTCCCAGCTTGCGATTCTTTTCGTCTTGCCCGATCCGCTCAACACAGGCGCGAACTCGGGCGCAACCTTGCCCGCGTGCCCGTAGCCCAGTTGATGAAATGTGCCCCGGTGATCGTAAAAAATCCGATGATAATCATGAATTAATCGGAAAAGCTCGTCTTCTCCGCCTTTGCCCGCGCGCAAACGAGCCAGGGTCTCCGGATACTGGCTCAGCATCCAGGACGTGCCATAAGAATTGTTGTCGAGTGTGACGGCGTCCGTGCCCGGTATCGCCGCGGGCAGCACCTCAATCTCTATCGGAATATTGCTGCGCGCCAGGCCGCTCGTCAGTTGTGCTCCGCCCCGGTAAAGCTGAGGCTGCGCGCCGGCCGGAATCCAGATGTCGATCCAGAAAGACTGTGCACTTTGCCCCTGTACATGGTTATCCGGTTCGGGCATGCGCGAGCGGTAAGGCCCGCGCACCGGGATCAGCGCATCCGGATAATACAATGCGTCCGATTTATTCAGGTGGAACCACTCGCGATACATGTCCACGGGAAGAGGGAAATCGACCGATAGTTGATACTGCTGGCCCGGTTCGACGTCGGCCACCAGATGAAAGGAAACGTAGCCGGCGCGAGCCGCCCTGAAATGCAGTTGGTGAAGCTGTTGCGCTCCCTGCCGGTCGCTCGCGACGACTGCCCCAAATGGATCGGGCCGAAAGAATTCGGGAAGAGCCCGGCGATCGACAGCGGAACACCCGCCGGCGCATACCAACTCCAGCGCAAGAACAGCCCAAAAACTATTTCGCAAATTCGACATAGCCGTGGCGTTCCAGAAACCGGAAGTAGCCGACGAAATCGAACTTTGTCGGGCCGAGTTCAAACTGTGTCAACCGGATCACCTCGTCCAGATTGCGATGCCCATCGCACCAGTACAGTGCGATCGTCGGAACGGCCGCCCAGGCGCCCGATGGGTAGCCTTCCCATTGATCGTGCGGGAGATCATCGAGCGGTATCGTGCCGAAGCGCTTTCTCCGGACCACGATGTGGGATGCTTCCGCATTGGTCGGCGCTGGCGATGCGGCAACACCCTTTAGACGAACGAGCTGCAGATCACCGAAAGTCTGTAGCCGTGTCGAGGCCTCGTTCAACCTTTGCGCCACGGCATCTCTTCGGTCCGCGGGAACCAGACGCAGCACGCTCCTGACCGCTTGCCTCTCCCGATCCACCTCGTAGCCGATTTGCTCGAACGCTCCAGGCGCGGGCGCATTGCGGTCCAGCAACGTCGCGGCGCGCTTCGCAATCTGGTGATACCCGCGGTTCTCGGTGAGTTGCGCGAGCCACAGCGCTTCGGCTTCGCCGGCATTCGCCACGTAATAAAGGAACGCCGCGTCAATGATAGAAATATCGCGAAGGGAACGCGCATCCACGCGGTCGGGCGTGTCCTCGCTGTTGTGATGGGTTTCCACTCCGCTGCCGCTGTAGCCCCAGACCGTCGGCACTCCCACCATCGGCTCCGCCATGTAGGTATCGGTCCCGGTGGTGAACTCTTTCTCGTGCCACGGCCTGTTCACAGTCGCCAGATGACTCGCCGCGACCTTCAGGATGAACGCGTCGGTGAAATCTTTGGCTACGTGCGGGTTCATGTAGAACGTGTATTCGGTACCCGCAAGGTCATAGAAGCCGGCAGGAGTGTCCACGCACATGGCCGCAACCGTCCGGCGGATGCGCTCGCGATTGTGTTCCACATAATGCATGGAGCCGTACATCTCGCCCATTGAGAGAATGCGAATACTGCGCTTCGGCTGTGGCAGCTTGCCCGCGGCAATCAATCTTTGCAGCGTGGCCAGCGCCTCAACAGTAGCGGCCACGCCGGTGGCATTGTCTTCCGCGCCCTGCTCCGATGTGTGACCAAGCGTCAGCACTTCTTCCTGCGAAGTTCCGGGAATCACAGCGGTGACGTAGGGGTAATCGCCGGAGTAGTATCGGGTGTCGACCGACGCGTGAACCCTAACCGGCCCCCGCTTGAGCAGGTCGCGAACGAGCTGCGTCTGTTTCGGCGTGATCGAAAAGCCAATCAGCGGAGTGCTGCGCTTTGTATAAGCCCACCCGTCGTCTCCCCACGCGTTGATCCACTGTCTGCCGTTCACCAGCGCCGGATTTTCCGTGAAGGTATTGATGGCTCCCAGTGCGCCCGCTTTCACCAGCAGCCATTTGACGTTGGCCGGGTTCACATCGGTCAGAGCCAGCTTGCCCCGCAAATCCACCTTCCCGATTTCCTTCGCGGTGACGGCCACAACTTCCGCGTCAACGCCGCCCGGCTGAGTGGGGCCGCTCCACATCACGAGCGATGCGGGGATCTTCGCGTAATCGGCAAGGGTGCGCTGGTCCGCAGGAACCGAATCGTCCAGCAGTACGAGCTTCGCGCTCTTTACGTCCCAGGCGAGCGGCTCTGTCCAGTAGCCAACCTGGGTAACGCCATCGGCGGGCGCGTTTACGATCTCGACCTGTTTGAGCCCGATCTGCCGCATGGTGGATTCGAGATAGCGCGCCGTCTCCGCGAATTTCGGAAACGTGAAAAGGCGGTCCGTCGAATAGACGGTTCGCATGCGGTCCATCGCAGGCTCGGCTTTCCATTCTGCACGCAACAGATCGAGAAGACCCGGCAGAGCCGGGGCTTTGGCTCCGGCTGAGGCTCCCGCTCCGGTAAGCTGTACGGCGAAACAAGCCGCGAGCCCCGCTGCTGACAATCCGGCCAACGCCCTTCTCCGCATCAATGCGCCTCCCCCTTTACAGCAAACCCGGCCGGCAAGGCAAATGCGACCAGGTTCGAGCCCGCTGCGATGGCAACGAACGGCTGGCCCGCGATAGCGTAGGCCATGGGCGAAGCATGCCATGACGCGTTCATCTGGAAATGCCACAAAGGTGCGCCTGTCGCTGCGTTCAGTGCCATGAAGTCGCCGCTTTCTTCCGCCGAAAACAACAGGCCGCCTGCCGTCGCGAGCAGGCCTCCCCAATGTTCACCGCCACCGGCCTGCTCCCGTTCCCAGGCGATCCGGCCGGTTTCTATATCGATCGCGCGCACGAACTTGCGCGGGGACTCCTGCTCCACCGGCCGCGCGGCCCCGCCATAGAACGACTCGCCCTGCTTCCACCCCTCCGCGTTTTTGCTGAACACGTTGCATTTTTCGAGCGCGACCAGATAGAAAAATCGCGTACCCGGGTGAAACGCGGTGGACATCCAGTTCGTAGCTCCATCCATCGAAGGGCAGGTCTCGGCGCCCCTTTCGGAAGGCGTGTATGCATCGGTAAGGATCGGACGGCCATCCGAGCCGATTCCCGTTGCCCAGTTCAGCTTTCGCACAAACGGCGTGGCCTGAAGAAACTTGCCCGTCGCGCGATCGAGCACATAGAAGAACCCGTTGCGATTTCCTTGCAGCAGAAGCTGTCGTTTCTCACCTCGATAGCCGGCGTCAACCAGCAGGGGCGTCTCCGTCGCGTCCCAATCGTGCAGATCATGGGGAGTGAACTGGTAATGCCACTTGCGCCTGCCGGTGCGTGGGTCGAGCGCAAGCACGGAATCGGTGTAAAGGTTATCGCCGCGCCGCTCGTCGCCATTGAAATCGGGGCACGGATTCCCGACAGGCCAGAACAAAGTATCGGTGGCGACATCGTAAGTGCCCGTCAGCCACGTGGAGCCGCAGCCATGCTCGAGAGCTTTGCCTTGCCACGTAGCGGCCTCCGGGTCGCCGCGGTCGGGAATGGTCCTGAAGGTCCAGACGCGCTCGCCGGTATCGGCTCGAAATGCAAACAGCCGCCCGCGCACGCCTTCATCGCCGCCGGAGACTCCGGAGATCACCAGATCGCCCGCAATCAGCGGCGCGGAGGTCGCCCCGTAGTGCTGATGCGAGTCCGCCATTGCAACATCCCAGATCAATCCGCCAGTCAGCCGGTGCAACGCAATCAGGTGCGCGTTGTCCGTCACCAGAAAAACACGGTCGCCGAGCAAAGCAACGCCGCGGTTGATACCGCCGGCTGCATCTCCTACCAGCCCTTTCGTTCGCGGGCGCGAGTAAGACCAGATCCGGCGCCCGGCGCGTGCGTCCAGCGCAACGACGGAGTTTACCGTGGTCACGTACATCACGCCGCCCGCAACCACCGGCGTCGTCTCCAATGCCTGTCCCGAGCCCGCCGGGTATGCCCACGCGGGCACGAGCCCCGAAACGTTTTCCTGATCGATCTGCTTCAGCTCGCTGTACCGGTTGCCGCTGAGCCGCCCATGATAGGTGGGCCATTCTCCGGAAGCGGGGTGCGCAATGCTGTTCCACGAGATCGCATCGGGCAACGGAACAGGCATCCGCTCCGACAGCTTCGTATCCGGGGCCACGCGAAGGAATGAAATCAAATCGCGGTACTCTTCAGGAGAAGCACTTACGGGAGGCATCAGCGACCCGGGCTCGCGTGCCAGAATCCTGAATTTTCCTGCGGCCAGCAGATAGAGCTTTTCATTGAGCCCCAGCATCTGGAGATCGAACTCGCTTTCATTGCGGATGAACCCGCGCACCTTCGCGCCCGACTGCAATTCCACCGTCGCCAGCTGATATCCCACGACGCGGCGCTTGTCTGGACTCCGCAGCGAAGTCTCCACTTCAGCCGCCGTCAGATTGCGGCCGGCCTCTGTCAGATCGGGGCCTTTGATGCCGCCGTGCCCCTGAACCATATGGCATTCCGAGCAGCCGCCCTTACCGAAAAAATATGCTTCGCCCGCGGCGGCATCGCCGGTCCACACGGTGTGGCTCAGCGGCGTAACACGCGACCGGATAAACACCGTTAACGCGGCCAGTTCCGTACCCGGCAGGTCGAATGCCGGCATCCCGGAATCGGGAATGCCATGCGTGACGATGCCGCGGACCGCGTCATCCGTCTGCGGCCGCTTGCGCGATGCTTTGCCTATGCCCGGAGCGCGCTCTCCGCCCAGCCCGTCTTCGCCGTGGCAGCCCGCGCACCGGATGTTGAACTGCCTGCGTCCCGTATCGATAACGGATTGCGCGCATGCAGTCGCGGCGCAAAGCACGATCGGGAGGAATCTCATGGCGCCAGCTTCAGAGTGCCGAATTTTTCGGGCACGTGATACGTGCGCTGCATTGTCGGCCGCCAGGCGATCTCCACCTGTCGCGGACCCTGCTCGCGATAGAAATTGACCCGCAGAAGATTGGCCGGCGCAGCCGCACGCGAATCGATCGAGCGATACGGGATGCGCATTGCGCCGTACCAGACTTTATGATCCTTGTCGATGGAAGCCGCCACTTCAAAGCCCGAGTTCCATGTCCAGCCATCCGCGGGAGCCGGACGCGACAGATCGATATCAAGATCGAGCCATTCACCCTGCGGCGACATTTCAAACTCGTGATAATGCCGGATGTTCTTAAAGTCCGATCCGATAAAAACTTCCGCCACATCCCAGTCCCAAAGCTTGTTTGTTTCCGTTGTCCACGAGGGATGAGGATGCAGGTGCAACTCTTCGTACCGGCACGTGAACTGGAAGTAGAGATTTCCCGCTGTCCAGCGTGATCGTATTTCGGTTCGATGCGCCGCCTGCGCGTTGCCTGAATTATCCGTTTCGATCACCGTAACCGGGGTATCGGCCCAAAATATTGAAGACGGGTCCCATTGAAGAGACTCGTCGCGGGGAGCGAAATGGCTGGCGAGCACGTCCGGCGAAGCGGACAAAAAGGCCAGCAGCATCAGGCAGCAGAACATAGTCTCAGCGCTTCCCGGCGTTCTCGAAGATCAGCGCTTCGTTCACGACCGATGAATCGAGCGGGATTTCGATCTCGTAGCTCTTTTGCCTCTCTCCGGCGTCTGCCCGCACCGTGCGTTCGCGGCGGTTCCCGTTCTGCGTCCATACATGCGTGATCTCGAGAGGGTTGCGCGCTTCGACGCCGCCGCGTATGGCTGCCGCTCGCGGACTATCCATCGCCAGGCCCTGAATACTGTACCGCACGTACACGCGTCGAGTACCCTTTGGCAGGCTGTCAACCTGGCGATCGACCTCGGGCCATCGAAGCGTCCTGTCGATCGCATCGCCGTCCTTCCATTTCAGCCGCGGGTCGTACGTCCACAGCGTGCGGTAAGGCCCTTCGATCGAAGCGGACCACGCAAGCGACGCGCTCTGCTTTTGCCCAGGGGCCGGCCATGCGGGAAGCTTCCGCACCTCCGCCGTGAATTTATCCGGGGCCAGGCCATCCCGCAGATCCAGAAACCGCGCGCCGGCATCGAAGCCGCTGATATCTCCGCCATCGGGACCTGTTATTTCGAAAACGATATCTCCGGGCCGGTCCCCTTTGTTCGTAAAGTAGCTCTGGCCATCGGAGACAACCGGAGCCACATTAGTCAACACCTTACTAAAACCCGGAGAACTCACCGGCAGTTCCCAACGCTCGCTGTCGGATGAGGAATATTCGATTGTGTTCTGTCCCGCCTTCAGTTCCGGCAGCGTCCGCGGGTTCAACTGAAACCGCGTGGAGAGCACCAGATCGCGAATGATGCCGCCCGTATGGCTGACGCGCACAAGATAACCATACGTGCCTGAAACGGCGTTCCGGCTTCCGTGTTCCGATTTCGCCAACACCGCCGGACCAGCAGTCCAAAGTCCCTCATGAGGACCTGCGATCCTCGCGGCGGGTGTCCACGTGTGACCGCCATCCACCGATGTTTCAAGCGAAATCCGATCTGCCGCGCCCTTCAGTTCCGCGGTCATTTGAAAGCTTGCATCGATGATCACGTAAGGGCTCGGCATCCGGTAAACAACGCTCGACGCAGCAGGCGCGGGTGGCCGGTACTCCTGCACGCCGGTAGCCCAGCTTCGCGCGTCTTTCTGACTGCGAGGACCGCTAACGGTACGAATTCTGTATTCCGCGACCTCCTGTGGAAACTCGCGCCACGAGACTCCGTCGAAGCGGTAAGGCAGATAGTACAGGCCCGGTAGTTCCGGATGAAAGTAGCGCACGATGCGCTCACCGGGACGCAACACGAAATCCATCGAGTGCGCCGATTCGAACCGTTGAAAAGGATAGACCCAGTTGTCGTTAGAGCTGGTGAAGAGTTCCGCAAGACCTTCGATCGCGCCGGCACGAACATCGGCCGGATACCACGGGTTATCCACCTGGGCCCCGTCCGTTTGCTTCGGACCGGAGAGCTTGCCCGTGATAATGCCGCCGTCCCGTTCGATCTGGTGAACCGATGCCACGGGCCGCTGCTTCAGAGGACCCGACGCGCCGATTGCGTTGTAGCCCATCATGTCCGAATCGAAGTAATGATAGCCGCCCTCGTAGTAGACTTCCGCCACTGTATGCCCGGTCAGAAACCAGACGCGGGCATCCGCAAATCCTCCGGCTTTATATACGCTCTCGAGCAGCGGCGCGATGTGGTAACAAAGCCCGAACCCATAGCTGTTGAGCAGCTTCACGGGATCCAGCACTTCCCCGCTCGGTTCTTCATACGCCCAGCCCGCAATGTGGTAAATCATTCCGGGCTTCACGAAACGCCCATCGGTCAGGAAAAATCGCCAGATCGCTTCCGCTTTGGCGCGGGCACTCTGCGCGTCGGCCTCGTCGAAGATTCCCCGAGCGAGCGCGTTCAGATCGCTTGCGTCCGGCTGCCCTTTTCTGAGCACGCGCGGCGAATAGATCTGCGCGTGAACGGAACAGGTCAGAAGCAGCACGAAACAAATCTGGCGAAACATGTCAATTCACCGCGAGCGCCAGTTCTTTCGTCTCGCCCGTAAACGCATCGCGAACACGGATCTTCCACTCGCCCGCCGGGTCGTTTAACGCCAGCGGCAGCAGCTTGCGCGCATGTCCGCGGCTTGCGATCAGGTTTTCAGTGTAGTGAGGCAACCGTGTCCCTTGCGGATTGAACACATCGACGTGATAGATGTGATTCTCCGCGGAAGTCGCGCCTGTGCTGATACCGATTTCAGCCGTGGAACCCCGCTTCGCCGCCGCCGGAGCGAAAACATCCAGCTTCGGGAAAGGATAGCGCGATACCGACAGGATGACGGGCTCATACGGTCCTGCCGTCAACCCAATAAACTCCTTTAACCCCGATGCCTTGCCCGTTCGCGAATCGACCACGTACATCGGCGCCGGCAGTTTGAGCTTCACGGAAACCGGAGTCTCGAACCGCTTGTTGGACCTGAAATCCGGCGGACCCAGTTCATCCACACGCAGCAGGGGGTTCGACAGCAGCGTCACGACATAGACGCCGCCGTTCCGAAAGACGTGCGTTTCAACGCCCACAACCGGGTTCCCCGCGGAGTCGGTAACCGCAAACTCCGGCGCAACATGGTTCGCGCGAAACAGATCGCCAACCAATTTGTGCGTCGGGCCTTCCTTATTCATGAGCCGGTCCTGCAGGTAATCAAGCGTTCGGGCCTTCAGAAAAATCGCCTTACCTCTGCCGAAATTGCGAACGGTGACCTGCAACTCGTGCGATCCCCCGAAAAGTTCGGCCAACGCGGGAGCAGGCAGCCTGCGGCTGTGCTCGTCAAAAGTACCGGGCTCTCCGTCGGCGATCGCAACGCCACCCTGCGCGACGAAATCGCGAATCGCCGCCACCTCGGCGGACGATAAAGAAGAAGAGCGCGGAAGTACCAACACCCTGTAGCCGCTCTTCAGCAGTTCGCCTTTTTCCATCTGCGCATAAGACACGAAATTGTATTGCAGCCCCTGATCTTCAATCAGCTCACACCAGGATTCCCGCAGCCGCAAAAACTCATCGTCCGTGCGTTCGATCTTCGCGTTGCGATCGATCCATTTGTCGCCCTCGGGCCGCCTCGCCAGCATCCATTCCGTCCGCATACTGGCCTGCGAGTAGTGAATGGCAATCGGATCGGTTACCGGCCGGCTGTTGATAATCAGAGCCCCGATGCCGTCGCGAATTTCGTTGTAATATTTTGCCGCCTCGAGTCCCCGCGCACCCGGTTTCCCATTCGCGGCGTACTCGTGCTTCTCGTCCCAGATGATGAGCCCACGATGCCCATGAAACAGCTCCCGCCAGACACGCTGCTGTTCCCACGGGCCGTTGGCAAAACCCGTCGACACCATCGGCATATTCGGGTTGAGCGAGCGGATGATCTCGACATTGTTGCCGATATCGTAAGGCTCGATCGAAGTCAGCGCCTTCGTGATCCGGGCGTAATCGTAACCACCCCATCCCGGCCGCTGTCCGCCCCCGATGTTCACGTACGCATGGGGATCCACCGATTCGATCGCGTCTCTTCCCATCTGAAGGGCATCCGCGAAAGTGACATCCATCCACTCCTTGAAATCAGCCCACGCCGCGAAGTTGTCGTCTTTGCGCTGCATCGCTTCGTGCGTTGTGGGCGGCGTGACGAGATCCCATGTTGTAAACGCCGAACCCCACTCCTGATTCAGCGCCGCGAGCGTCGCATACCGCTCCTCGAGCCAGCGGCGCATCGGCACAAGCGATTCATCCGAGAAATCGAAATCCCAAAACGCCGCCAGGTCCGCAATCCCGCTTTCATCCGCGAGGCTGTAGAAGAACGGCCGGTAAGGCGAGTTGCGCTTCGCCGTCTCGATCAACCGGTCGCGGATGCGGGCGCGCCAAACCGGGTCCTGAAAACTCGGATGCCGCTTGAACGCCTCTTTGCTGCCGGGATCTTTGCGATACAAGTCCTTCGCCTGCAGAAACGACCAGTGCTGAATCCGGTCGGGCCGGTACCTGTGATATTCGGAATAGTAGTCGGTCCCGATATTTTCCGAATACCAGCGCATATTGTTGTCGATCATCGCTTCGGGGAACCCCGCCGCCCGGCCGGTGTACTGACCTCCCGTGATTCCCAGCGTTCGCAACACCGGGTAAGCCTCCGCCGGATACGGCTGCCACATGATGATCTGGTAATCATGCCATCCGCGATCGGCGGGCATCGCGATGAAATCGAGCATCGCCTGTTCGTCGCGATGATCGGGCTCGCCCTTCTGATTCCTGCCCTGAACTGTCGCGTGGACCTGCACATGATTCTTCATGGCAACCGCGCGGCGGATGTCGAGCGGAAAGTGAATCTCCGTTTCGTCGGTAAGTTCGAAAGGAATCGTCCGATCCTCCACCACGCGGCCAAGCACGTCTGTCCAATGAACAACCAATTGCCCGCGACCGGTGACCGCCGACCCCAGCCGATAGCTGGCCGCAACGATCGCGTCCCGCTCCACCGCCGTGGCCGGCAGCACGATGCTGCCGGCCTGAAGCGAGGGCGTGAGCGCTGCAATGGCACAGGCGAAGCCGGCCAGAAAACAAACCTGCTTTTTCATCGGCGAACGCTTAGAAATCGATCCTTCCCTGGAACTGGACCGTGCGGGGAGGCGCGCCCGCCACCGCGGCGTTGATTACGCCCGCGTTGTTCGGCAGTGCGAAATTATTGTGATTCAACAGATTGAAGATCTGCGCTTCAATGCGGAGCGAGATTCGTTCCGTAATCGGCGTCACCTTGTAAAACGAGCTGTCGATGTTGTAAAAGCCCGGTCCGGTCATGTAGTTTCTGGGAATGTTATTGAGGAAATCATTGTCCAGCGGATTGGCACGGCGTATGAAAGTCTGGCCGTTATAGGGCTGACCCAAATCGGCTCGATCGACACTGGCATCGAACCATCCCGCGCCTTGCTGCTGACTGCTCGGCAGGATCCCGGTTTTGCCCGGAGCCAGAATCGTGTTCGAGCCGCCGGTGCTGTAGTAAGGCGAGAAGAACAAGCCGCTGCGCCAGTAATAGAACGCACTGGCATTCCAACCCGAAACGATGCGGTTCACCAGCCCGCTGCGGCCGCTCAGGAACGCCTTTCCGCGGCCAAACGGCAATTCGTAATTGAAATTGACGCTGAAGTTCTGGCGAGGCAAGCCGCTGTCATCCGCGTAAATCGCCCTCAGGCGCTGTGCCGTAGAGGCATTTCCGGTCAGCGCTGCGGGCAACATCTCCAACCCGCCAAATGAGTTGTTGGAGCCTTCGGCGGTAGTGAGAGTTCTCTGATAAGTGTAGAAAGCCTGCAGCACGATCCCGTTCGAATAATTCCGCTTCAACTCGGTCTGCAGCTGGTTGGAATTCGAATATCCGATATAGCGCAGCAGGTCCATGGCGCTGGTGGTGGAGCTTGCGAAATCCGGATACAACCGCCGCTGCGGAGTCGTTGCGCCGGGAGCGCTGAGTTCCCGGGGAGCGGGCACATTGATCGGGTCGTATTCGATCTGGTTACCGGCGTGCGTTCCGACATATGAGATACGCGCGCCCAGCAGATACGGCAATCGGCGCTCGATCGTGAAATTCCACTCCTGCGCGATCTGGGTTTTATAGTTCGGGTCCCACGGCAGAATCCCCCAGCCGCCGCCCTTCGAGATCGAGAGCGCGCTCGGGGTGATGAAATTATTTCCGAACGTGCGCGCATCGGGTGACTGGTTCATGTACGCGCTTCCGCCCGCCGGGAATACCAGTTCCGCCGCGGTCGAATCGTTATTGTCCACCAGGCTTTGATAGCTGTAGCTGAACGGCGGGTTCTTGCGTGTGTTCTGGTGATATTGCACCAGCGGCATCACCCAGTAGTAAACGCCGTATCCACCCCGGATCACGGTTTTATCGTTCACCAGATAAGCGGCTCCGATGCGCGGCGCCCAGTTGTTCTTCTGCATGTTCCAAAGGCTGGTGGGAAAGCCAGCCTGCTTCGCCGATTCGAACCGCAGGCCCGCAGCGCTGTAAGCGTCCACGATAGCTTGCGGAAATCCCTGGCTTGTGATCGGGCCGTTGCCGGCATACACCACGACTGGGCCGCCAGCAGCGTTCAGATTGAGCGTGGAGGCCTGATTGCGCTTATCGCTGAACGGCGTCCAGTATTCATACCTCAACCCCGCGGTAACCGTCAGGCGGCGGTTTACTTTCCAGCTGTCCTGTGCGTAACCCGCATAATTGCTCTGCCGTGTGTAGAAGCGCGGGTATTGATTCAGCGCCGCATAATCGACATAACCGAGCAGCATGTCGGCAAGACCGGCTCCGGTATTCGGCACTTGTGAGTTGAAGGTGCCCTTCGCCGCCGCGGTGGGATCCATCAGGCCCGTGAAGCTGCCCGAGAAGTTGTAATCGCCGCCCGGTTGCCCGGTCTCGAAAGTGTTTACATTGCTCCGTTGGTAGAAAAAGCCGAACTTCAGCTCATGTTTTCCGTGCGTCCAGGAGAGGTTGTCCGAAGCCGTCAACGTGAGGTTCGGAGCATCCTGTGGATTGTCGCGGTCGATGCCATCGAAGTAACCCGAGGGAGTCCACGAATCGCCGAAGTAGATGCCCGGCCATGCGATCGAACCCGGGTATGTCGGCAGCCCGAGGGTTTGCGTGATCGGCGGATCGAGCGGCTGGGGCCCCCGAAATGCATGGAAGCGCTGCACGCCCCCGCGAAGCTCGTTCACGACGTTCGGTTTGATCAACTCCGTAAAAGAGAGCGCCGCGTTGTGCCCGCCCACGGTGCGAACGTTGGGATTGAGGAAGTACTTGGGTCCAAAATTGTCCTCATTGGTGTACGTATAGCGCCCGGAGAGCCGGTTCGAGCCCAGCACCTGGTCGATTTTCGCCGTGAGCAGCGTGCGGTCATCCCTGCCGGTCGCATTCGGGTTTTGATAGTTCTGCCCGTCATAGTAAGGAATGTTGAGGTTCGGATCCGGCAGATAGCTGGCCACCTTCACGCCCGCGGAGTTGAGACGGTTCTGCGGAATGATGTTGCCGGGGAACTGTGTGCGCACATAGCTTTGCGTCGCAGGGTCGTATCGGGTGCTCAGGGGATCGAAGACCTTGATCAGGTTGCCCGAATCGTCGGTGTAATTCGAGAAATCTCCCTTCTTCCAGTTCGGCATCGGTACGATATAGCTTTCCGAAGCGGCATTGCGCTGCTTTATGCCTTCGCCATCGAAAAAGAAGAATGTCTTGTCTTTGCCGCTGTAAAGCTTCGGAAACCAGACCGGCCCGGCAATGTTTCCGCCGAATTCATTGCGCACCAGATGGCTCACGAACGTCTGATGGAAGCTCTTCGCCGCCAGCGCATCGTTCTGGTTCAACTCGAAAAGCTGGCCGTGAAACTGGTTCGTGCCGCTTTTGGTTACCACTTCCACCATTCCCGGCCGGCTGTATTCGGCGTTCGCGTTCGAAGTGCTGACCTTCAGTTCCTGAATGGTCGGCAGCGCCTGCGGAAGCCGTTGCAGCTCATTTGTATAGCGCTCGGATGCGGTCATGCCGTCTACGAAGTAGTCGATCGATCCGCCGGGGATTCCGTTTACCCGCGTATATCCCTGGCCCTGACCGGCGAAGCTGTTGGAAACCACGCCGGGGGTGAAGTTCAGGATATTGAGGAAATTTCTCGACTGAAGAGGCAGCGCCTCGATTCGGGCAGCCTCTTTGACGTCGGACAGCGACGATTGTTCCGTCGTGATCACAGGCGTCACGTCAGTAATGTTTACGGTTGTTGAGACTGCGGCGGTGGTCAATTCCGGGTTGACGGCGGCCTGCTGAGACACGCGAAGCGTCAGCTTGCCCGACCACGGGGCGAAGCCCGTGGCCGTGGCCTTCACCTCATACTCGCCCGGCGGAAGCGCGGTGAAATCGTAATTACCCGAACTCGAGGTTGTCGCCTGCCGGCGCTCCCCGGTGCCGCTGTTGATCAATTCGACGGCAGCTCCCACCACTGCGGCTCCGCTAGGGTCGGTGACAATTCCGTTGATCGTTGCGTTTGCGTACTGTGCATACAGCGGCGTCAGGCACGCGCAGGCCAGAATGGCCACCAACAAACGAATGGACGAAACAGCTCTCATTTCGATTCCCCCTCTGAAGCTGAAGCCGAATTGTAGCTTGAAAGTGCAATAAAGAACAGCGGGTTCTGTTGCACCTGCGTTCAGGTTTCCGAACCACGGGCAGGCGTCGTGTCGAACTGGCCCTTGTGGAGCATCTGGATGAACTCCATTCCGATCAGAACCCAGCGTGCATTGTAAAAACTCTTGAACCCGAGCATGGGCTGAATGCGTGACTTCTATCGTCGATATTGTTCAGGTATTGACCGCACCGGATTCTGACCCCTCGATGCGAGGGCAAAAATAGCGTCGACGATGTCGGAAAGCCGAATGCCCGGGCTTGGCCCGGGCGTGTAGACGCCGTTCCGCTCTTAGGGCCGGCATCATCGAAGCGGAATGCGCGTTTTCTCGTCAACGTGAGCTGATGCGAGTGCCCGGTTGGCCGAATTGCCCGGCTTGGGCGCGGATTCCGCTCAGCAGAGCATTGGGGAAATTGGACGAGAGCAGCGACCTTCCCCACGGCGGTGCAACTCGCCTCGTGGGTTGGCGTCTGTCCAGGAAGAGCCAAACTGGGCCCACTACCAAACGTTCTTCAGGCGACCGCGGGGTATCTATAAAAAGCGCGGATTGAGTTCGTGCATGCCAACCGTAAATCGATCTCGAGCAGATCGAAATAGGCAAAGGCGCCTACTTCGCCAACTCGCTACGCAGCATTCTGCGTCAGAATCCCAACGCTATTCTGGTCGGCGAAATGCGTGATTTTGAAACCATGGTGACGGCGTTGCCCGCGGCTGAGACCGGGCGCTTGGTCTTTTCCACTCTGCATACCAACGACGTTCGCAGACGATTTTCCGCATTCTGGATTCATTTCCCACCAGCATCGGCCGCAGATTCGCCAGCAGCTTTCCCTGGCCTGCTGGCCGTGGTGGCGCAACAACTGGTTCCTGGTCTCGATGGGGCGTGTTATCCGGCGGTTGAGATTCTGATCGCAACCAGCGGCGTGCGCCGACTG
This sequence comes from Bryobacteraceae bacterium, assembly GCA_035552315.1. Lineage (GTDB taxonomy): Bacteria > Acidobacteriota > Terriglobia > Bryobacterales > Bryobacteraceae > BOG-234. Next base: position 879 of record DASZLO010000246.1, on the reverse strand, counting down.
ATGCGCAAAGGCGATGATCTCAGCTTTACTCCGCGATTTTCACGGGCCGCAATAATGGCATGATTTCGATGGAGCAGTCGCTCGCGGAGATGGTGCGCAACGGACATATCAGCCGCGATACTCCCCTGGCGCATTGCTTCCGCAGGGACGATTTGATGCGCTATCTGCAGGTCTGAGGACTGACTTTTCACCCTTGCTATGCTTCTGAATTGATTGCGAACACCAGGCTGGTCCTGCGCCTCTACCTGCAGCCTGCAGCGGCGATGAGCGACATTCTTGACCGGACCAGTCTCCTTTTCGCCAGTTCGCTTGTTCTGGTCGTTTCCCGGGCTCTCGGAATTTGTTATTACCTTCCGCTGCTCGTCCTTGCGGCAGTTTACGTTCCCGGCGTGCTGGTCCTCAGCAGCATAGGGGCTCCGGAATCGCTTTTCAGCGCGATTATGCTCCCATGCTGACCTGCACTGCGTCTGCATGGACTGCGGCGAGCCTTCCGCTGCTGGTGTTCGCGTGGTTTCAGCCGCGGCTGCTCGGAGCCGCCATCTCAGCCGCGTTTCTCTATTTCCTTGTGCTGATTTTCTTCGCTGTGCGGGTGGTTTTCGGAACCGGTAACGGCACTGCACTGGCGATGATGTCGCTATCATGAATCCCGCTGGTTGGAGCGTACTTTCTTTGGAATCCGCTGGATTACCTGCTGGGTTGGGTGGCGTTCCCGTTCTTCCTCCTCTATATCTTTTATTTTGCCTCGTCGGGGGAATTTGTGGGTGATGGAGCCGGTTCAGTGCGGGTGTTGACGCAGAAAAAGGTAGAGCTTTCTGCACGTGGAATCAAGCGAGCGCTGTTGCAGTTCTTCCGATTCGAGGGCGTAGACGAGCGGGCCGC
>DASZLO010000245.1:0-5168 GCA_035552315.1 Bryobacteraceae bacterium | reverse complement strand
GTCGAGATCGGTCCTCTGTCGCGAGATGACGCCACTAGAAAAGGAAGGGCTGATCGGGCGATGGCTTCCGGCGATGGGCTTCCGACAGACGTTTGATCTGTTCCGGCGTGAACTTTTTGCCGCGCCTCGAAGCAGCGCGTTTACGGACGTGTTCCGGATTCTGCGGTCTGCCTCTTGTGGACTGGCTTTGTTTCCGGCGCGATTCTTCTGAGCGCTTGCGCCCCCGGCAGACTTCCTGCGCGGCTCGCAGGCACTCGTTGCTCGGTCTTCGTCCGGCGGCCGCGCGCTTCATGCGCTCGATCGTTTCGGGTGTGTGTTTCATTCCGCGAATACCCGGGCCTGCGTCGGTGTGGTTTGTCAGTGCGTCGCTTCGGTAGTACGCGATCCAATGCTGTTCGCGTTTATAGACAAGCGCACTAGGTCTTTGACCGCTTGAAAGATTTCCTTTTGTAGCCGAACTTCCGACGGGCGGTTTTACGGTCGAAGGTCCACGCGATCGTGACGGCATTGCGGTTCATGCGCCGATTCCAGGCCTTTGCCTCCCGACGGAGTGTTTGCAGGTCAGGGATTCGCCGTTTCCCCAGACATTGCCGGGAGAAGATCCCGATTTCGATCTCCGCCTCGTTGAGCCAACTGCCATGCGTAGGCGTGTAGTGGATGGTGAAGCGATTCCACACGTCATCCGCCATTTGCACGCCAAAGACATCAGCCAGCGCTTTCCTCCGGTGGATGTTCAGATTGTCCATTACCAGGTGGATCGTTTTAGGCCATGGCCACTGTGACCGCAACCTGGGCGAACTCGAAACCTGAACGATCGGGCGTCGGGAAGGTGAAATGGCGGCCTGCTTTGGGCTCCACGGCACAGAAAACGTTGGCCGTACCGCGGCGTTCATATTCGTTGTCCCGCCGTGCTTCCCGCCCCGGCATCGCCGGCGAGGCTGGCCGCACGTCAGCATGCAGACTGATTGGCTTCTCATCCAGACAGACCACCGGTTCCTGCTGGTTATAGGGCCGTTCGTATACTTCCAGCACGTCTTCCATGCTGGCGATATAGTCGTCATCCAGATCGGCCACGACCCACATTTTTTTCCCGCCACGGCTTCAGATCGTGGCTCAGCAGCAGAATGCGAATGGTCTCCCTGCCTACGCGCGGAACCAATTTGCGTTTGACGGCTTCTTCCGCCACCAGACGCACCGTCCACCGGGCGCAGCCTTCGGGTGGGCTACTGTACACCATTGCGATCAGACGCTGCTTTTGACTGGCGTCGAGCACCCCTGCTGCTCCAGGCCGTTGTTTTTCATAGAGGGCCCGCCCGAGGCCGCCGTGCTGATAGCGGCGACCTACGTTTCGAATGGCCTGCGGAGTCAATGGAATCATGCCGGCAATGCGAGGGGCCGCGACGCCTTTCGCCAACTGAAGAAGGGCCAGGGCGCGCAGTACCACTCGAACCTGTTGTACTCCGCCGCCAACCAACTTCTGCAGTTCTTTCTGGTCCTTCGGGGATACCTCAATACGCAGAGCTGGACGAGCCATGCCTTCACTATGTGCCAAAACATTTGCGATTGAAATTGTTCTATCGCAAATCTTCAGGCGCTCAAAGACCTGGTTCCTCAGAACACCCCCGTTGGCGACACGCATCGCTTCAGTCGCGACGCAAGTATCGGCGCACCGAATGTCGGTGCACCGGAATTTACTGCGGAACCAGAACGAGTGGCGGAGGGTGACTTTTTCACTCTTTCATCGCCCGATATTATTCACCCTCGCCGACTGGAAATTCGCGAAGCGCGTTATGCACAGGACGGTCACACGTCGGGCGAGCAGCGGCTTTACGGCTTGTTCTCCGTCGCCAACTTCGTCCGCCCTGAAGAACGGGACATCTTTACTGATTTCGAAACCGGCTACGTGTCCGAACTCTCGCCCCGAACTCCTCTCGAACAGACCCTTTCCCGCGAAATCGTCCAGGCCGCCTGGCGTCTCCGCCGTTGCGCCTCGTTCGAAATCGCTCCGCCGGAACAGATGACGGACGAAGAACTCGACCGCCTTCAGGTCTCGATCGACCGCGCCCGCGCCGCCGCCCAGCGCACGTTCCATCGCTCGCTCAAAGAACTGCGCCGCTTGCAGTCACAACACCTTGAACCGGCCGCCCTCATGATCCAGCAGGCTATGGCGGCCGACGCGCTTCTCCTGCAGGATCTCGAAGATCGAAAGCGTCAATTCGAGGCCGAAAACGCCAACGCACAAACTTTTGCAAAACAAACCCAATCCGAGTCGGGAAAAACGGCATCGATTCCCCGCAGCGCCCCCTGCCCATGCAAATCAGGCGAAAAATACAAACGCTGCTGCGGCAAAAACGCTCCTCCGGTGCTGTCCAAAGTAGCGGCGTAACCATAAAAACCCGAAAGATTGGCCTGGCCTCGCCCCACGTGTCTACGCGGCGGCTGGAGCACCGGATTCTGCAATACTCCACGAAGCCATGATCTTTAACTAAACGCGTCTGACGACTGGTTCGCCGATGATGGCCGCCCCCGGATTCTGCGGCAGGAGCAGTTTCGCGATTGCCTGCTGGCGAAATCGGAAGATGGCGATGAGTTGTCTGCGGACGATGAGCGCATGCGCGGCGTCGCCCAGGATGCCGAACGGCAAGCGGTAATCGACGCAATCCGCAATGACAGTTCCGGCGGCGGTTTCGCGGAACATATGGCGATGGCGCCACAGCCGGTAAGGTCCGCGGATCTGTTCGTCAACGAAGCGATGGGGCGGATCGTATTCGATGATCCGCGTTTTTCCATTTGATCCGTAGGCCGAGCCAGCGGATCGTATATTCAATCTCCGCGCTCGCGCGCATCTCAATGCGGCCGGGCGTGGTGACGCGGAAGTTCAACCGGGGCGGCGTGATGAGCGCCAGATTGTACGGGTTCTCGAAAACCGCGAACGCCTCCCGGATCCCGAGAGGCGCGGCGATTTCACATTCGAGCTGAAATGCCAGAAGAGTCTCGTGTTAATTCGGCTGGACAGCGCCGGATGGAGCCCGCCTGTGGTCCACCGCTTCGGGGCGCGCGAGACTCCGCTTTGCAGGCACGCTGATGACGCTGGGTCGCGTACGAGTCGAACTGGCGGCCGCCGAGGTGGAACTGCTCGATGCGGTCGCGTTGAGCAGATAATCCGGCGCGGAGGTGACCGCGAAGGTGACCACGTTGCTGACGAACGCCTGCTGCGCGATGGTCAACTGCGTGAGCGGATTCGGCGCGAGTCCGCTGTTGATCTGGAACTCGACCGCATAGACTCCCACCGATCCCGGAAGCAGCGTTACGTTGACGACGTTCGCCGTAGTGCCGCTGGTAAGGATTGAGTCGACGTATACCGCAGGCCCGTCGTTATCTTCGGAATTCAGCACCTGGCCCGAGCCGATGCTGTCTGTAATGGTAGGCCCGATGCCGGTGGCGAAGGTGTAGAGCATCTCACCGCCGGCGGCCGGATTGTCGGTGGTGACAGGGGCCCCGCCAATATTGGTACAGCAGGTAACGGCGTTATAGACCGTAATCAGAAGATCGGCTCCGGCCGTTACCGTGCTGGTGACGTTCTGGCTAACGCCGATGTTTTCACCCGCGGGGCCGGGCTGGTTGGCAGTGATCACGACACGCGCATATTCATTGCCGGCCGAAGCGTGCACGTAAGGGTCGGGCGCATTGTTGATAGCCTGGATCAGAGCGTCGCGCACAGACAGGAGCGTGTCGCTTGCGGTCACCGTGTAGGAATAGGTCGCGGCCGTACCATTCGGACCTGTAACAATGATCTGTCCAGTATCGCCGGCCTGAATGGTTCCGTCCACGTCGACCAGATCCATCGCGAAACTGGAGGCGTGATACACGATGCCCGGGCGGGGGTCGTTGCCGGACCCGGCGAACAGGCCGGGGTTCTGCGGCACGATGGTGGCGGCCACGGGCGTGGTGGCGGTGATGCTGCCATCGGCATGTTCCGTTTGAATCAGCAGGCTGGTGCTGGTGCGATCGAGCGTTTCAAACGGCATCTGCGCGTTCACCTGGCCGGGAGACACGTAGAGCAGGGGGGCCTTCATGCCGTCGATAAAGACGGTGCAGCCGCCGAGCGTAAACGGCAGGTAAGACTGGCTGAAATCGCTGGCCGCCGTGTTGCCGCAAAGATTGTTCCCTGTGATCTGGATCAGCGTGCCAGGCGCGATCTGCGAAGGATTTTCGAGATAGATGTTCAGGTTGGCGCCGCCCGTAGTGGGGCTCTCGGTGGCGTTGGCGGAGGTAGCGACCGAGTACGTGACATTGCCGCCTGGAGCCCCTGAGGCGCGCGCCGTCAGTACCATTTCAGCGGTTGTGGTATTCACGTTCGCTGTTACATTTGGATCTCCTGGATTCAAATCGATCTTTTGAGCGAGCGCCTGCATGATGCTCAGTAGCGTGTCGCTGTCCGTAACTGTATAGGAATAGGTCGCGCTATTGATCGTGATGGTAATCGTGTCCTTGGTGGTAGGAGTTCCGAGGAGATCGATGGTGCCAATCGCGTAAATGTTGATACTGGCCGCGTTGCGGATTCCGTCCAGGGGAATATTGGGCAGGCCCATGGAGTAAATCACCACGCGGCGATTGTACGTGTCGCTCACATAGAGATTCGTGCCATCCCAGGCGAGCGAAGCGGGCGTCTGGAAAGCGTTGGCGCCATCTGGGTTCTCGCCGTCGTCGTCGCTGAATTCGTCCGGCTGCCCCAGGATCACGTCCGCCGCCGCGCCGCTCTGCGTCGGAATGGTGTTATAGACCAGCACGCGATCGTTGCCGCCATCGGCGATAAAAAGCCGCGTACCGTCGGAGATCGCGGCGCGCGGAAATTCGAGGGTTCTGGCGCAGCGCGTGGGAAATACTGCCGTGCCGTCGCTATCGGTTCCTGTCGACTGGCAGAGGACGGGCGAGACGCCTTCCGGATTGCTGTCCGCATCCAGAGTCGGGTTGGGGATGGTGTAGCTGTTGTTGCTGTTGTTGTTGGCGGAACTGACCAGATCGGGCTGCCCGATCGCCACGTCGGCCGACGCGCCGTTGGTGGTGGGAATCGAATTGAAAATCAGTACGCGGTTCTGGCCGAAATCGGCGACGAACAGGTGGGTACCGTCGGTCGAAACCGAAGTCGGATCCTGCATGTTGTTGGC
>DASZLO010000244.1:0-3381 GCA_035552315.1 Bryobacteraceae bacterium | reverse complement strand
GACGGGGAAAGTGTAGCCGCCGATCTGGACCTGGCGAGAGCGGGGGACGATGCCGGAGGCGATGCTGATCTGCTCGCCGGTCTGGCCGAGGCGGCGCATGTGGATCTCGACGGATTCTGGCAGGCCGGGGACGACGAAGTTCCATTTGCCGGCGAGGCGGTCTCCCCAACTGCGGGGTGCGAGCTCGGCCTGGAAGCGGCGCTGCATGACGGCGATGGCGATTTCCGGCTCGGTGTTGGTGTACAGGTCGAGGTCGCTGCCGAGGTCGGGCCAGTGATCGAGGGACTTAATCACGGTGATGTCGTGGCCCTCCTGCTGGAAGGCTCCGCAGATGTTATTGAGGAAAGAAAGGGCAGTATCGATGCGGGCGCGCTCGACGGCGAGGGCGGTCTGGGCCCATTGGCCGCGCTCGTCGTCCCCGGCTTCGCGGGTGATGGCGAGGAAGGCTTCCATGCCACGGATGACGACGTGGTTCTCGTTGGCGAGGACGAGCAGATCCGCGAAATCCTGCGGGCTGATGCCTGCGATTTCCGGAGCGATGGGCGGAAGCGAGGCTTTACCGCCGACTGGCGGCAAAAGCAGCCGTGAGAGAACCGTCATCGAATCTTTCGAGCAACTTGAGAGCTTAGGCATGTCCGTAAAAGGGTCCTTAAATTTTATTGCGGTTGCGATCCATTCGGCGGCTGGGATTGCGAAGGTCCGCTCTTGGTCGAAGGGTTGGATGCGCCATTCCCGTGCTGCGTGTTGTCTCGGGGTATTAACTCTATTGGTCCCGTTTCCCGACGGCGTTCTTGCTTGTACCGGTTAAGCTCGGTCCCCAGCTTCTGATCGCTGTCGTTAGCAACCGCGGCCAGGTGCTGGCCCTCGGCCAGGCTCTGGGTAGCGAGCCCCACGCGGGCATCGGAATCGACGGCCTGACGGGCCCGGGCGTAGTAAAACTGCGCGGTTTCTATATCGCCATTCTTTTCGGAGATGTATCCGGCATTGTTGAGCGAAAAGGCGTCGGCGGGATCGAGTCGGTAGGCTTCGCGGAAGTCCTTTTCCGCGGTTTCCCAGTCGTTGCGGTTAGCCGCCGCTACTCCCTGGACGGTGAACATGACGGCGCGAATCTGAGACGGTTCCAAATTTTTCAGCCGCTTGCGCAGATCGCGGGCGCTGTTTGCGGCCACCTCGCTGACGGGTCTTCCACGCGAGGAGCGCCGGGTTGTGACGACGATCGGGTCCTTGGAATGCAGCTGCGCGGCGGAGTCGTAGTATCGCAGGGCACCCTCGAAGTCTCCCATGCCCTCGTCGGCGACGGCGAGATTATTCAGCGTGAAGGGGTCGTCCGGCTGGAGTACAAGGGCGCTGCGGAGAAGTCGGTCCGCCTCAAAATTCTGATTTTGCGAGAGAAGCTGGATGGCCTGGAAGTTCATGCGGTCCACCCGCATCGGGATGTCCTTCATGTTATCGCTGAGGCTTGCGAAGGCATAGGTCATCGGCTTTCCCGTGAGCTCCGCCTGACTGCTCTTATCGATGGTCGCATTGCAGCCCTGCTCGGAGGCCAGAGCGTAGAACTTCTGGGCACGATCCATGTCTCCCTTCATCTCGAAAACGTAGCCCAAGTTGTTCAAAGTGAATGGGTCTCCGGGGTCGTAGAGGTAGGCTTTGTAGAAAAGGCCCTGGGCTTTTTCGTATGCGTGCTTCTTTACCGCCTCGACGCCGTCGCGGTTCAGGCGCTGCACCGGCGTAAGAACGCCGCGGCGGGGAATATTAATCTTGAGGTCTCCCGCCCAAGCGGCCTGCGCGCCCACGCAAACGAGGACCGCAAGGGCCAAAACCGGGATTCGGAACCGTATAGAGGTCATGAAAACCATCTCACCTTTTATGCGATTCGCGGGAAGACGAACCGGTTTTTTCAGGCATACAGTTTGGATGCAGGTTGCGGGAATGTGTTGCCGGATCAAAAGTTTAAGTTATGGCCCGAAAGCGAAGTCAGGCCACCGGGAACGGTTTTGCGCCATCCAAGAGATGCTGAAAATGTCTTTCAGGGTAAGGGTGTGCCGAATGGGTGGTTGGATCGCGGGAATTTTGTTTGCCGTGACGGCAGTGACGCCGTCATTCGCGGGAACAGGGCAGCAGCAACAGGTAATGGTGCAGCCGTCCGGATCGAGGAAAGAGGCCCCGACGGGCACATCGGCGCTCCCGCCGCCGCCGACTGGGAAGCCGACGGTGATTGGGGGCATTATTCGCAGCGTGGATCCGGTCCGCGACCAGCTTAGCCTGAAGGTCTTTGGCGGCAAACCGATGAACATGCTTTTCGACGCGCGCACACAGGTGTTTCGCGATGGCAAGAGAGTTTCCCTGGGCGACCTGCACCCGGAGGAGCGAGCTTCGGTTGAAACCCTGCTGGACGGCACGAAAATCTATGCTCTGAGCGTTCACATGCTGTCTCAGTCGGCGGAAGGGAATGCCGAAGGGCAGGTGCTGGCCTACAACGCGGGCTCCGGGGAACTGACGGTGAGTGCGAATCTGTCGCGCGAGCCGATCAGGCTGGTGGTTCCGGCGGGAACGCCCATCATCCGGGAAGGGCAGCTCAAGTCTTCGCGAAGCGCGGGCCCGGCAGACCTGGAGCCGGGGGCTCTCGTTTCGGTGGACTTCAAATCCGGCAGTAAAGGCCGGGGCGTTGCCACACATGTGGGGATTCTGGCTACCCGGGGTTCGCAATTTATCTTTAGCGGAAATATCACTGCGCTGGATCTTCACTCCGGGCTGATCGCGCTGCTCGATCCCACCGATGACAAGAGCTATCAGGTGCATTTTGATCCTGCGGTGGTGTCGGCGAAGAGTCTGCACGAAGGCGAGCACGTGACCGTAAGGGCGAGCTTTGACGGCGCTCGTTATGAGGCGACATCGATCAGCGGCGGCAGCTAGGTGGCCTGCTCTCGCGTAAACTGTCCGAAGAAATGGCTTCAACCAACAGGCGTGAATTTCTCAAGCTAGCCGCTGCCTCTCTTCCAGCTTTGGCTCTCGTTACCGGGGATGCGCAACGGGTCTATCGCGCGCCGGACGCGCTGGACCGGTATATCGATCCGCTGCCGATTTCGAGGCGGATGGTGCCTCAGGGGACGCGCAAGGGCGTGACCCGCTACCACGTGCGGATGACGGAGTTCACGCGGCAACTGCATTCGCAGTTACCCCCGACGCGGCTGTGGGGCTTCGAGGGGCAGTATCCCGGGCCTACTTTTGAAGCATTTAGCGGGAAGCCGGTCGAGGTGCTGTGGGAGAACGGCCTGCCGACGAAACATATTTTTGACATTGATCCGCATATCCACGGGGCCATGCCTCCGTCGCCCGCGGTTCGCACCGTCACGCACCTACACGGCTCGCGCACGCGGTCGG
>DASZLO010000243.1:0-4765 GCA_035552315.1 Bryobacteraceae bacterium | reverse complement strand
CGTGGCTGAACACGGCGGGCATCCAATCCCGTTCCGGCACTGAATGACAACCGACCAGATCAAATCGACGATTACTTCCACGGCGATCGCGCAGGGCGTCGATCCCAATCTGGCCCTGCAGGTGGCCCAGGCGGAATCCGGGCTCAATCCGAATGCCCGCAGCTCGGCGGGCGCCATCGGCGTCATGCAGCTCATGCCGGCGACGGCCGCGGGGCTCGGCGTCGATCCGACCGACCCCACCCAGAACATTCAGGGCGGCGTCTCGTATCTGGCGCAGATGCTCAACCGCTACAACGGCAATCAGGCGCTGGCCCTGGCGGCTTACAATGCCGGCCCCGGCGCTGTCGATCAGTACGGCGGCGTGCCACCTTACGCCGAAACCCAAACCTATGTGGCGAAAATTCTGGCGGCGGTGGGCTTGCAGCCCCTCGGCGATTCCTCCGGAAGCATAGATGCGGCCGACTCGGGCGGATCCGTCTATGATCCCGGCGCGAGCGCCCCTTCCGTGGTCACGATCGCGGGCGTATCCATCGCGGCGGCGCTGGCCCTGTTCTTCCTGTCGCAAAGGTAGCCGCATGATCTTCACGCCGCGCGAGCGCGATCTGATCGCGGGTCTGGGTCAGGGTTTGTCGAACCGGGAAATTGCCGCGCGGCACAACCTCACCGAAGGAAGCGTCAAGGTTGCGGTGCACCGGTTGTATCGGAAGACAGGCAGCGTCTCACGGCTCGATCTGGCGTTGCGCTACCGCGCCGGGGAGGCCGGCCCGCGCTCCCCCAACGACCTGATGCAGATGCATTTGAGCGGGATGGGATGGCGGGAAGGCGCGGACTGAAAAGGAGCGGAATTCGAAAATGAGCAACAGCCGCGTGATTCGGGCAGCAAAAATATTCGGGACCTTTACGCCCGTCGTGAAGGCCCTGCAACATCGGAGTCCGCAGGCCATCGAAACGGCTGTTCCGCGTCCGGAGTCTTCCGGCCCGCGCGATCCACATGACAGTGATAACGCGGAAACTCCGCTTCATGACTCCCCGCGTGACCGAGCGGCAGAGCGCACCGGACCCGCCGGAACCAGTTCCGGCAGCGTGGCAGATGCTTGATCCGCAATCCCGTCGAAATACGCCGCACCATTCAATCCGCCCCCCGCGCCTGGGGCCGGTTTCGTGAAATCCCATGATGCCCCGCTGTTGGAAATCCGGCTGGAAGATGTGCCGGATGGTGCTGTACGGAATCGTGATGTTCACTCTGGGCGGGCTCGTCTGGCTCCTTTTGCCGAAGCAGACGAGGAATGGGAGGACCTGAAGTTAGCGGCCCGAATTCTGCTGCCGGTCTTTGCCATCGAGCCTTTCTGGTGGCTGCTGCAGGCGGGCAAAGAGTGTTGTTTACGCTGGATCGGTTTTTAGGTCCGCATGCCGAACGCGCTTCAATTCGCCCCCGAACCATTTCGTTGGCTTCACCGAAATGGTTCAATTCGCCCCCCGAGTGTTTCTTTCAGAAGCCCATCGATCAGCGTCCCGGCGATCCACGAAGAAGGCCACAGGGCTAACCAGGTCGCAGGCCCCACAGCCGCACTTGCCATGATCTTCGAGCACCGGCCACACGACGCCGATATCCCGCGACTCGCGACAGTCACCGACTTTGAACCGTCGAGACCCGGAAAGCAACCCGATCTCACCGGCACGCTTCAAAACTTCCCGCCGTTTTTCGTCAGTCCACATGTGAGCAGTCCGTTGGCAAGTTCCTCTAAGGGATGTTATGTCAAGACGGCTTAGAAGAGCAGTCTTTGCAGCAGGGCGACGGCGAAGAGGGCGAGCAGCAGCCCCATCCACGCCCCAAATACAACATCTTGTGGTGCCTCGCGCCATTTCCGGGAAAGCCGCTTAAGTCTCATGGACGCAGATTTAGTCTCCATCCCGCATCCCCCGGTAGGCACTGGCGCGCGGGCGGATGCGCAGTACTGAAATCCGCTGGCGGCTCTCGTAAACCCGGTAGATCAGACGAAATCGCTCATTATGAAACCGCACCCTCCAGGTATCGTCGTATCCCCGCATCGGGATCGCGCCGGTGAGAAACGGCCCTTCTTCAGCCAGCTCCGCGAGCATAAACGCCGCCGAACGGCGTGGGCCGTCTTCGAGCTGGCGGTACTCTTTGCGCGCGGCGGGTCGGAGTTCGACGCTCCAGCTCACGCACGGCGCTTGCGGCCGGGAGCCAGGCCGAACTCTTTCAGCACCTCGGCAGCGGGAATGGAAGGACGGCCCTTGTCTCTGGCCTCCCGCCGGTGGATCACGATCATGTCCGCTTCATCCTCGGTGATGAAATCCGGGTTTTCGAGGCCGCGCCGTTCGGCCGGCGTCAGCTCCTCGAGCATGTCCATCATTTCCGCAAACTCGCGGTCAGAGAGCTTGTTCTGCGCCTTCAGCGCCAGTTGATGACTGGTCGCATGGTTGGCTCTGGTGGCCTGTTTCATTTCGCTTCGCCCTCCAGTTCGACATTATCAGAACGATCCGCGATCGCATATAGCCGAATTTGTCTCTGCGGACCGCATAGCCGCATCCGTCTCTGGTCGACGGGATCCGCCAGAGCGATCCCCGTCTATGCTGCAGGATTCGGTTTCGAGGAGAGCAGCAAGAACCGCCAGACGTTCCCCTGCTGGAAGCCGCTGGTAATTGGCAGCCCACCGGGAGGCCTTGCGCTTGATCCGCTGGCGATCGGTGAAGCCGCGGCCCGCCCAGCTCGCCCAGTGGACAGCGACACCCGGCGAGAAATTGAACCAGAGCTTTTCGGTTCTCACTCCGCCGCGCGTCATGGCCTGAAACTCGCGTGTGTGCCAGCCCGACAGGAGGCGATCGTAGAGCGGCGATGGATAGCCCGACAGGATCACGGATGCCGGCACGCGCTTCAGGACCGCCAGCAACCTGCTGTGTTGCCGATCGCTCAATTCGTACGCGTACCGGTGCCGCGAGGTTCGCACGGAGTGAAGGTACGGAGGATCGGCATAGATGAGCACGCGGCCCCGGGCCCCATAGTCAAAGTCAGCAAGGAACCGAAAGGCATCCGCCTCCACGCAGACCGTCTCAGGAGATGCAGTGCCAATCTGCCTGAGAGCCTCCGCATTGAGATCCACAGCGAAAGAGGACGCGGAGGGAGGCTTCCGCACGAGCACGGCGCCAGAGCCAGCGAACAGCTCAATGTAAGTGTCATGCGGCGGCATCAGAGAGATGATCGCCTGATAAGCGCCCGAGGCGGCTTTCGATCCGAGGTAACCCACGAGGCCTTTATAGCCAGTTCCGGCTATGTTGTCAAGGCCCCCTACCAACCTTACGCAGACCCCGCCAGACATACAGATTTTGGTAATTGGTTCGCAGAAGCATGCCAACTGTGAAGAAGCTGCGCAAGCTCGAAGCGTGGCTCCGCGTCCTCTCATGGAATGTCGAACATCCGGTAGGCACGCCGGTCTTCTACGATTCATGGAATCGGTGGCCCGGTATTCGGGCCTTCAGGACTCGCAGCCAGGCAAGTGTGATCTGGGGCGACATTGCAGTGGTCTGGATCACCGGCCACCCAGGAGCAGTTCCATTGGATCAACTCACATTAGCCCAGGAGGCAGATGCGCCACCGCTCCAGCGCGATCTTACGACAGGAACGCTGTCTTACTGGCTCCCGTTGCCTCCGCGATCGCCGCGCGTCCCAGCTTCGCTTCCGGGAAGAGTGCTCGGCCGGAAAGGTGGGTGGGAGTCGCTATCAGTGACAATCACCCACCCACCTTCCAGCACTCTGTCTGTCTGTAAGAAAGTCAATAATGATGCACTCCTGAGTTTTCTCAAGTGGGATAGGCCGAAATTGGCCTATTGCAATAAATACGACCATTGGCCTAGTGGACTTACGAGAAAAGTTGAGGAACAAAAATAAAGTAGGTGGCGCATTACGAAGAAATGGTGTACCGTATTCGTAATGCCTCGAACCGTGACGCCGAAGCTTTCACCGCTCGAAAGGCGAAGACGCGAGTTGAACAGAGCCCGCGTGGCGCGCTTCCGAGCAAAACTGACGCCTGAAGAACTGGAGCGGGAACGTGTAAAGGCAAGGCTGAGGATGCGTTCGAAGAAAGCGGCAGCATGATGTTCAGTGGCTGCTGCAATATGCATTATCGGAAGTGGTCAGGAGGGTGTGAGATGCCCCGCCTGAAGCGTTTCCGCCTCGCAGGTTGCATCACCACCGCTATCCGACCGCCCCCGGCGTCCGCCGAAAACTCCTTTGCTGCCTTTAGTTTCTCAGGCCAGAGAGCAGCCAAAAAAGTGTAGATTAACGCCGGAGTGGGCGCAGCGACAGCATGCCGCGCACATAACCATTCTGCCTGCCTCCCCGGCGCTGGTCAATCCCTGAGTGCTGTAGTTTCAGGAGAATTTGATGAGCGACGAACCCCTTGTACTACCGGAACAAACACGCCTAACGAAGAAGCCAGAGTTCGACTCGGAAACCAACGAGCCGAATGATAACTGGACGAAGACCTCAAACCGGCTTTACCAGTACCTTTATCCAAACAAGGTTTCTGGTCCTTTGCAGATGGCAATCATCCTCCACGTTGCACATCAGACGTGGGGCCAGAAGCCTAAGCAATTGTGGTGCAAGCTTTCACGACCCCGAGGCTGCAAACTGTTCAATTGCACGAATCAGGGCTGGGATAACGCCGTCAGAGACCTTCTGGCACGGGGGTTAGTCGAGCGGCTGAAAGTCAACGATGGTATAGAAAACGGGTCCAGATTCAGGCTC
>DASZLO010000242.1:0-26567 GCA_035552315.1 Bryobacteraceae bacterium | reverse complement strand
TGCAGCGCAAAGCCCTCGTCGGACAGACGCCCGAAAAGGCCCGCGAAATCGACGGCCTCGTCGTCGCCCGCGAACTCGAAGCTTACCTGCTCGAGCCCATTACCGAAATGAGCTTCGCCCGGCACGTTGACCGCTGGCTCGAGAACGAATCCAAGCACGCCGCGCCCCTGAGCCTTGCCGCAAAGTACGCCGTCTGGGCCACCCTCACCCCTGAAGGCAAAGCCAAACACAAAGACGGCGTTCTCTTCAAGACACCGCACAAGCTCGACCCGCACCACCTGGTCCCGGCAGAACAAATTCCCACTTCCGGACTCATCCAGCTCCAGTTCACCACCGGCCACTGGCGTCATCGCGAAGGCTTCCAGCTCACCGATCCCGGCACCGACCTCACCGGCGCCCTCGACCAGGCCCACTACTGCATCAAGTGCCACAACCAGGGCAAAGACAGCTGCTCCACCGGCCTGAAGGAAAAGGACGGCACCTTCAAAGCCAGCGTCTTCGGTGTCAAACTCGCCGGCTGCCCCCTCGAAGAAAAAATCTCCGAGATGAACACCGTCAAGGAAGCGGGCAATCCCATCGGCGCGCTGGCCGTGGTCACGGTCGATAACCCCATGGCCGCCGCCACCGGCCACCGCATCTGCAATGACTGCATGAAGTCCTGCATCTTCCAGAAGCAGGAGCCCGTCGATATCCCGCAGGTCGAAACCCGCAGCCTCAAAGACGTCCTCGAACTCCCCTGGGGCTTTGAAATTTACAGCCTGCTCACACGCTGGAACCCGCTGAACTTCGAGCGCCCGGTCATGCGCCCGTCAACAGGCCACAAAGTCCTGGTCGTCGGACTCGGCCCCGCCGGCTTCACCCTCTCGCATCACTTAATGAACGACGGTCACACCGTGGCAGCCGTCGATGGATTGAAAATCGAACCCCTTCCCGCCGACGTTTCCGGCGTGGACCCACTGGGCAACCGCGTCCCCTTCCGTCCCATTCACGACATCACCGAAATCTACGAGCGCCTCGACGAACGGGTCATGGCAGGCTTCGGAGGCGTCGCCGAATACGGCATCACCGTCCGCTGGAACAAAAACTTCCTCAAGGTCATCCGTCTTCTTCTCGAACGCCGCGGCGAATTCAGCATGTATGGAGGCGTCCGGTTCGGCGGCACCCTGACTGTCGACACCGCTTTTGAACTCGGCTTCGATCACGTAGCTCTCTGCGCTGGCGCCGGCCGCCCCACCGTCATCCCGATGAAGAACGGACTGGTGCGCGGTGTCCGTCAGGCGTCCGACTTCTTAATGGCCCTCCAGCTTACCGGCGCGGCCAAGTTCGATTCGCTCGCCAACCTCCAGATCCGCATGCCCATCATGGTCATCGGCGGCGGCCTCACCGCCATCGACACGGCCACCGAATCGCTCGCCTACTACATCGTCCAGGTGGAGAAATTCCTCCGCCGCTACGAAGTACTCGCCGATGAACTGGGCGACGATGCCGTCCGCGCCAGTTGGACTCCCGACGAAACCGTCATCGCCAGCGAATTCCTCGCCCACGCCAAAGCCATTCGCCGCGAACGCGCCACCGCTGCCAGCGAAGGGCGGGCCCCGAATCTGATCGACCTCCTGAACCGGTGGGGAGGCGTCACCGTAGCCTATCGCCGCCGTCTCATTGATGCTCCCAGCTACACCCTCAATCACGAAGAAGTCTCCAAAGCCTTCGAAGAAGGCGTCCGCTTCGCGGAAAACCTCGCGCCGGAAGAAGTCCTGGTCGACGCCGCGGGCGCAGCCGATGCCCTCCGCTTCAAACAAACCAGCACCGGCGAAACGATCACCCTGCCCGCCCGGACCATCCTGGTAGCCGCAGGCACCCAGCCCAACACTGTCCTCGCCCGCGAAGACGACCATAACGTCACCCTCGATGGACGTTACTTCCAGGCGGTTGACGAATCCGGCCATCCGGTAAAACCCGAGAAGATTTCCAAACCGAACTCCGTTTATGTCTTGATGTCGTTGCGTCCCGACGGCCGCGCCATCAGCTTCTTCGGCGATCTGCACCCCAGCTTTTCCGGTAACGTCGTCAAAGCCATGGGCAGCGCCAAGCAGGGCTATCCCGTCGTTTCGCGAACTCTGGCCCGTCTCGGCAGAACGGAACCCGAACCCGCCGCCCTGATCGCGCAACTAAACGACGAGCTTCGCCCCACCGTTCATGACGTCGTCCGGCTCACTCCGAACATCGTTGAAGTCATCGTACGGGCCCCGATCGCCGCCCGCGCATTCCTCCCTGGTCAGTTCTATCGGCTGCAGAACTACGAAGCTTTAGCCCCCCGATCGAAGGACACCATTCTGGGCATGGAAGGTCTCGCCCTCACCGGCGCGTCCGTCGATTTTGAGAAAGGCCTCCTCTCCACCATCGTTCTCGAAATGGGAGGATCGTCCGATCTCTGCGCCCTGCTGAAGCCCGGCGAACCGGTAATCCTCATGGGCCCCACCGGCACCCCAAGCGAAACCCCGGCAAAAGAAACCGTCCTCCTCGCGGGCGGAGGCTTGGGCAACGCGGTCCTCTTCTCCATCGGCCAGAAACTGCGCGAAGAAGGCTCCCGCGTGATCTACTTCGCCGGCTACAAAAAGATCATCGACCGCTACAAAGTGGAAGAAATCGAAAAGGCGGCCGATCTGGTCATCTGGGTCTGCGACGAAGCACCCGGCTTCACCGCGGGCCGCGTGCAGGACATCGCTTTCGTCGGCAACATCGTGGAGGCCATGGCCGCCTACGGCCGCGGCGAGCTCGGTGAAGTCGCCATTCCGCTCAATTCCGTCGATCGCCTGATCGTGATCGGCTCGGACGGCATGATGAAAGCCGTGCAGCAGGCGCGTCACGCGGTCCTGCGCCCCTACCTCAAACCGAACCATCACGCCATCGGTAGCATCAACTCCCCGATGCAGTGCATGATGAAGGAAATCTGCGCCCAGTGCCTCCAGATGCACAAGGACCCGGTCACGGGCGAAGAAACTGTAGTATTCTCGTGCTTTAATCAGGATCAGCCGCTCGATCACGTGGATTTCGGCAGCCTCCGCACGCGCCTCTCACAGAACGGCGCGCAGGAAAAGGTAACGAAGCTCTGGATCGATCACTGCCTGCGGGATATCGGCGCACGCGCCGCGGCAGTCTAAGAAAACTGCAGTAGACAAGGCATAGGAGAACAAATGCTTCGAACCGTATGTGTACTGGTGGCCGTGGCGAGCGCAGCCTGTGCGGCCGACGAACTAACCAATATCAAGCAGCTTACGCATGGCGGCGAGAATGCGGAGGCCTACTGGTCCCCGGACAGCAAGCGCCTCATCTTCCAGTCCACCCGCGGCAGTTCGAAGTGCGATCAGATGTTCATCATGAACGCGGACGGCTCGGACCAGCACATGGTCTCCAGCGGCAAGGGCCGTACCACCTGCGGTTACTTTCTTCCCGACAACAAACACATCCTCTACGGGACCACCGCGCTCGCTGGCGACGCCTGTCCGCCGGACGCCGATCACAGTAAAGGCTACGTCTGGGCCGTATACGACACCTACGACATCGTCGAAGCCAAAGACGACGGCTCAGACATCAAGCGCATGACGGACGCGCCCGGCTACGACGCCGAAGCCACCGTCAACTTCAAGACGAACAAGATTGTCTACACCTCCATGGCCTCGGGCGACCTCGACCTCTGGGAAATGAACCTTGACGGCTCGAAGAAAAAACAAATCACCAAAGGCTACGGATATGACGGCGGCGCGGTCTTCTCGCACGACGGCAAGAAACTGGTGTGGCGCGCGAACCACCCCGGTACCCCGGAGCTGAAAGAGACCTACGCGAAGCTGCTGAAAGAAAACCTCACCAGCCCCATGAAAATGGAGCTGTATGTAGCCAACGCGGACGGCAGCGGCGCAAAACAGATCACCAACTTCGGCTGCGCTTCCTTCGCCCCCACCTTCACGCCGGACGACAAGCAGATTCTCTTCGCTTCCAACAAACACGCTTGCGACTCCAGCAAGTTCGAGCTCTACATCGTGAACGTCGACGGCACCGGCCTCCGCCAGGTCACCAGCTATGGCGGCTTCACGTCATTTCCCGAGTTCTCGCCCGACGGCAAGAAGCTGGCCTTTGTCACCGACTGGAAAGCCGGCCGCTACGAATTCAACGTCTTCACAGCAGATTGGAACAAGCCATGAAATTTACTATCGCGCTTCTCCTTGTTGCCGGCGCCTCGGTTGCATTCGGCCAGGTACCGCCGAACGAAATCGATCAGCACATGATCAAGGCCCGCAACGCGGCCGGAACTGAATTCACCGATCTCCTGGCCCGCCTGTGCGTCGCGCCGCCGCCCATCCCGACAACGCCTGTAGCGCGCCAGCCTGGCGGCAGGGCCGCCCCGTCAATCCCCGCGCGTGAAACATGGTACGCCGAACCGGCGAAAGTTTTCGACAACCTTTATTTCGTAGGCTCGAAGATCCACAACTCGTGGGCGCTGACGTCGAATGAAGGGATTATCATCCTCGACACGATCTTCACTTACAACTCTGAAGAAGAGATTATCGGCGGCCTGAAGAAACTGGGCCTCGATCCCGCGAAGATCAAGTACGTGATCATCTCTCACGCCCATGGCGACCACGACGGCGGGGCCAAACTCCTGCAGGACCGCTTCGGGGCAAAGGTGGTCATGGGCGGCCCCGACTGGGATTCCATCGAGCGCGCGCAAACCGGCTTTCCCGAAGGCAAACCGAGGAAAGATATTGTCGCCGACGATGGGCAGAAGATCACGGTGGGCGACGCCTCGGTGACCATCGTGACGACTCCAGGCCACACGCCCGGAACGCTGTCCATGATCTTCCAGGTGAAAGACCACGGCAAACCGTTGACGGTGGCTTATTCCGGCGGGACCGCCTTCAACTTCCCCAGCACCGTCCCGAACTTCGACATCTACATCCGGTCCCAGCAAAAGATGGCTGCCGCTGCGGCCGCCGCGAATGCCACGGTCCTGATGTCGAATCACACCGAATTCGACGGAGCGACTTACAAAATAAACATGTTGCAACTGCGCAAGCCCGGCCAGCCGCATCCGTTCGAAGTGGGCAAGGACGCCATCGCCCGCTACTTCACGGTTTCAGGAGAATGCGCCGAAGCCGCGAGACTCAAACTCAGCGTGGCTCAAAGCGCCGCGGTATCGCATTAACCAGCTCCCGTGTAAACGGGTGCTGCGGCGAATTAAATATTGAATGAGGCGTTCCGGATTCCACAATCCGGCCTTCGTGCAGAATGTCGACGCGATGCCCGATCGATGCGACCGACAAAAGGTCGTGCGAAATAAAAAGCATCGCCGTTCCGAAACGTTTGTTGAGGTCGACGAACAATCGCAGCACCGCGGCCTGCGTGATCGCATCGAGCGCGCTGGTGGGCTCATCTGCCAGCAGCACGGCGGGCTTGTGCATGATCGCGAGGGCGATCAGGAGACGCTGCCCTTGGCCGGTGCTGAGTTCCCCGGCGCGCTTCCGCAAGAATGCCGCGTCGGACGGCAACTGGACGCTCTCCAGCAGTTCGCTGAAAGATCCTGGCCCTGTCGCATGGGCATTCCAGGTTTCTTCGAGCAGCGTCTGCACGCGCAGTCGGTCGTTGAGCGCGGTCCCCGGACTCTGCGGCACATAGCCGATCAGCTTCCCGCGCACGGCCCGCATCTGGCGCTCTGACAAGCCCACCATCTCGCGTCCGGCGATTTTGATGCTGCCTGTAACCTCGCCCCCGCGGTAGTGCAGCAGCCGGAGCAGCGAGAGCGCGAGCGTGCTCTTGCCCGATCCGCTCAGACCGACCAGCGCAACAATTTCGCCGGGTTCGATTCTGCCTGAAACCCCGTGAAGAACGGCCGTTTTCCCGTATGCCGCCGAGATGCTGAACTCAAGGCTACTCAATCCGCAGGGACTCGACATTCCATAGGATTTGCGGCGGCGAAGCCACGGGTTGCGCGCCCTTCAGGCGGGGCGAGATCGCCGTGAGGTAGTCCGGATTCACCAGGTAGATGATCGGCTCCTGCTCCACCACGATGCGCTGCAGCTCGTCCAGCGCCTTCTTGCGGGCCACTCGCGAAGGATCGGACGCCATCGCGATCTCAAGTTGATCGATGCGCGCTTCCCAGGGGGTCGCAGGCGTCTTCTGCAGGGGCCACCAGCTGTGCTGCGCGCCCGAACTGAGCCAGACGTTCATCTGCTCGGTCGGATTGATCTCAACGCTCGCAAAGCCCAGCAGGCAGGCCTCGTACTGCGCGGTCCGGGCGATGCGCTCGATCAGCGACCCGAAGTCGAGCGTCACGATGTTGACTTTGATCCCGATCTTCCCAAGATCATCCTGAACGATGGTGGCCATGGCTTCGCGGGTACGATTGCCGGCATTGGTGATGATGGAGAACTCGACAGCGTGGCCGTCCCGGTCTTTGAGGACGCCATGGTCGTTCCTGAACCCGTCGGACGCCAGTGCCTTCGATGCGCTTTGCGCATCGAAGGCCAGCGGCTTGAGCGCTGCGTTGAACCAGAACTTGTTGGCGGGGGATACCGGCCCGGCGGCCGGATGCGCGAAGCCGCGGTAGACGATGCGCGCGATGTCCTCGCGATGGATCGAATCGCTGATGGCCTGCCGGAAGGCCGTGGAGGTGAACCACTTCCGTTTCCACGCGGGCACCGCCGCGGAGGGCGCCTGGTTGAACCAGATGAACTCGGAGTCCAGCGACGGCCCCAGATTGCGGCCGGCGACGCGGGAGAAGCTGGCCGGATCGACCTGGTTGAGCAGGTCCAGTTCGCCGCGCTGGAAGCGCGTCAGCTCGATGTCATGGTTGGGCTGGATGTCGATACGGATGGAATCGAGTGCCGGCCGCATGAAGTAGTTCGGATTGCGCGCGAGCCGCACGTATTCGCCGGGCTTGTAATCCGCCACATAGAACGGTCCCGCGGAAGCCGGGATCTTCTCCATCTTCACCGGTGTTATGGACAGGGCGTCGAAGAGCCGCTCGATGTCCGGCTTGGGCGCCGGGTAACGAACGGTGACGTCGAGCGGCGACGTCACCTGCACTTCGGGATCGCCCTTCTCCGAGCGCAGCGTATCGCCCTTCGGGGAGGCCTGCTTGGGATCGAGAGCGGTCTTCAGTGTGCGGGCGACATCGCCGGCCTGCAGCGGCGTCCCGTCGGAGAACTTCAGACCGGGCCGCAAATGAAACGAAATGGCGTGGCCATCGGTGCTGAGCTTGTACGATTCGGCGAGCTGCGGTTCCACTTTCTCGCTGACCCGATTGATCCGGACCAGCACGCCGGCAGTCAGGTAACGAACGGTTTCGGAGTTGCCGTCGGATACATGCAACGGATCGAATGTCTTAGGGTCGGCGCTGATGCTGAAGTGCAGTTCGGCCCCGAAGCCGATAGAGCAGAGCCCGAAAAGAAGAATGAACCGCCTCACGGCGCGACCCCGGGGGACTGGAGCTGTTCGAGGCAGATCATGACGATCATCAGAAGTCCCAGAGGAGCCAGCACCCAGGGGTTGGAATGGACGGCCTCGGGGCGCTGCAGCTCCGCGAGGAGGTTGCCCCATGAGGGCAGCGGTTCGGCAACTCCGAGGCCGATCAGGCCCAGGCTCGCTTCGGAAAGGATGTAGGCGGGCACCAGCACGCGAAACTGCGCCCACGCAATGGCCCGCAGATGCGGCCAGACGTGTACCAGCGCGATGCGGGGTCCGCCGAGCCCGGAGGCGCGCGCCTGCAGCAGCCATCCGGACTGCTTCATTTGTTTGATCGACGCCCCGAAGATTCGCGCGGGCCATGCCCAGCCGGCGACTCCCATAAGAGCAAAGGTTAACAGGATGGATTCGAAGGGACTGGTGTTCAGAGGCAGCAGCGCCCGCAGGATGATGAACAGGAAGATCCACGGCAGCGACAGACAGAGCGTGGTGAGCGCGGAGAATCCGGCCAACGGCAATGCGAGCGCGACCGACACCAGCGCGGCGGCGGGCGCAAGAAGGATGGAGACACGCGTGGCATAGACCAGACGCGAGAAACGATCGCGTCCCAGATCGTCCGTGCCCATCAGGAAGCGGCTACTGGCGGGAGCGCCCGGGGTGTCGCGGAACTGCCAGCTGTAGTCGTATGGGGCAATGACGGGAGCGAACAACGCACACAGCGCGACCAGAGACAGGATGGCAATGGCGATCTTTTGCCTCATGCCAGCAGATCTCCGACGCTGTGCACCAGCGTCACGAAAAAGGTGATGATCAACGCCAGCGCGCACAACAGCGGCATATCGCGGCCAATCGCCGCCTGCAGGGCTAGAGCCCCGATGCCGGGAACGCCGCAAATCACCTCAATCGGAATCGCGGAACCGAACGCGAGCATGAGCGCGACGCCGACGAGCGCAACGAGCTGAGGCACCGCGCCGCCCAGCACATAACGGCCGGCGACGATCCCTGGGCTAATGCCCCGGGCGCGTGCGGCAAGAAGCGCGGGCGATTTCGAAGCATCGTCGAGCAAGGTGCGCATGGTGCCGAACAGACGGGGGAAAAGGGCCAAAGCCAGCGCAATCGACAGAGGCGCCTCGTTGAAGAAGAACGCCAGTGCGAGCACCGCGGGTGGGACCGCGAGCAGCAATCCGCTTATCGAAAAGGCGGCGGTCTGCAGGTAAACCTTGCGGGTCCACACCGCCATCCATGCCAGCAGCGCTCCCAGCAGCAGTCCGCCGGCGGTGCCCGTCGCAATCAGCTTCGCAGTCACGGGGGCGCGGCGTCGCAACAGCTCGGCCACGGGCTGATTCAAAGATGTCGAGATGCCGAAGCCGCCCTTGAGAGTTCCGGCCAGATAGCGCGCATAGAAAACCGGCAGAGGATTGTTGTCCTCATACTTCGCATGCAGCGCCTGCAGAGTTTCGGGGCTGATGGAGGGGTCGAGATCTTCGGGGATGGAAGAGAACCCCGGGCTGTAGCGAACCAGAGCCGCCGCCGCGAAGCCGCCAAGCAGAACAATAACGATCAGACCAAGCAGGTTCGACAGGAGACGGCGCGGAATCACTTCACGGATCACGAAGCCGCGGCCACGTGAGGCGGCTCGAAGGCCAGCACCGGCGAGCGGTCCTTCTTGCGCTGGCGCTTGCTTTTGTACATACGGCGATCCGCTTCGGCGAGAAGGTCCTCGGCATCCGTACCATCTTCCGGATAGGTCGCGACGCCGACGCTCATGGAAAGCGCGCAGGGTTCGGGCGCGCTGTCGCCCGCCGTCCGCACCACGGCGCGCATGGCGTTGATCTTGCGTTCCATGTCGTCCACATCGCTGCCGGGAATCAGCATGACGAATTCATCGCCGCCCATGCGGGCGATATAGTCGGACGCGCCGCAATGCTCGCGTATCCCATTGGCGATGTTGCGCAATACCTTGTTTCCGACAAGATGCCCGAAACGGTCATTTACAACCTTGAAGCCGTCCAGATCGCAAACTACCACCGAAAGCGTGGTGCGTGCGCGTTGTGCGCGGGAGACTTCGTTGTCCAGCGAAAGGAACAATGAACGGGCGTTGGGCAGGTTGGTCAGATAGTCGGTGGTGATGGAAGTCTCATGGCGGCGATAAGCCAGCGCGTTCTCGATCGCCAGCGCGACTTTCGGGCTGATGGCGAGAAGGATGCGGAGATTTTCCTTGCTGAAAGCATCGCGGTCCGCGCGGTAAAGCGCCAGCACGCCGAGCAGACTATTGACGCCGTTGAGCGGTACGGCCAGCGCCGAGCGAAGAGTGCTGAAGCTGGTGGGGTCGTTCAGGTAGCCGGCCTCTACGGAGGGGTTGCCGTTGAGAATCGGCTTGTTGTTTTCAGCCACCCATCCGGACAGGCCCTGCCCGATGGGGATTTCCAGCGAATTGAACAGGCGCAGATTTTCGCCGCTCACGTATTCGGGATGCAGCTTTTCATCGCGGCGAATATAGACCGCAATGGTTTCATAGGGGACTAGACGTTTGAGACGCACGCCGACAAACGCCAGGGCTTCCTGAAGACTGAGAGAGTTCCCCAGATCCTGAGTCAGCTCGTAAAGCATCTGGGCTTCCTGCGTGGCGGCGGCAATGGAAGAAAGCGGATCGCCCGAATTGACCGGCATTTCCTGGGTATCGGTTTCCGCCGAGTCGGCAAAGCCGGTGGCGGGAGCGAGACCGCGCTCGATCTTCACATCCATCGAGAGCTTCACTTTTTCGCGGCTGGCGTCTGCGCCCGTCGCCATGTGTTCCAGCTCAATATAGCGACGCCGCATGACATCCACGACCATGGGATCGAAGCTCTTGCCGGACTCCGCCTGGACAATGTCCATCGCTTTGTCGAGCGGGAGAGCCCGCCGGTACTGGCGATCGGAGGCCAAAGCGTCGAGGCAGTCCACGACGGACAGAATGCGCGCGCCGATGGGAATCTCCTCCCCGGCGAGCCCGAACGGATAACCGGTGCCGTCCCATTTTTCATGGTGAGCCCGGACGATCGGAACCACGGGATAGGGGAACTTGACCTCTTCCAGAATCTCGGCCCCGACCAGAGGATGGATTTTCATCTTCTCGAACTCTTCCGGGGTGAGGCGTCCGGGCTTGGAGATGATGTGTTCCGGGACAGCCAGCTTGCCGATGTCGTGCAGGAGCGAGGCGGCCTGCAGGGCATCCAGCTCCTGCTGATTCAGCTTGAGCTCTTTACCGATCTCAGTGGCGTAAACGCGGACACGCTGCAGGTGGTCTCCGGTGGTGGCGTCCTTGGCTTCGATGGCGAGCGCCAGCGCTTCGATGGTTCGGAAGTGAAGGCCTGCGAGTTCTTCGACGTGGATCTTATCCTTTTCGAGCCGATCCAGATACATCTTGTAGGAGCGGTAAACGAAATAGACCAGCGGGAAGAGTACGGCGGCGGCATGCCAGCTGTCCTGCCGGGTCACTACCACAATCAGCCAGGCGGCGGAGGCGAAGACCAGGTGATAAGGAAGAATCCAGTAATACGTGCCATACCAGGTGAGCGGGATCGATTTGCGTTCGGTCAGGGCAATTACGCAAGCCACCAGGCTGGTATTCACCATGAAATACGTAATGGCCGCGACGCCGGTGAGCAGGGGATCGAGGTCGCCCAGCATTTTGTTCAGTGGACCATGGAATATGGAATGCGCCGCGAGGACCGCCAGCGCCACCGAACAGGCGCTAAAGGCAATCTGAACGGCCTTCGGGCGCACGCGCGGACGCCAGAGGCACTGCACGATGGTTCCGGCCACGCCCAGCAGCATCGCTTCCGGGAGACTGAACTGGACGATACCCACCATGATGAACATGAAGTTCACCGAAAGAGTGGCGAGCACGGTTGGAAGCCGGACCTTCAGGCCCGAGGTCAGTACCGTGATCAGGAAATAGGACCAGAACGGAAGTGGCTTAACCGGCCAGAAATGGACCATCTGCGCCGCGAGACTAATGGTCCCGGACGCGATGACAGCCGCAATATAGAGTCTGGCCCTTATCGGCACGATACTTTCATTGTACGAAATTAAACCATGTACCGCGTTATGTGTTTGTTATAGCGGGCAGCCGAGATCCCGGGGCGGCCCGGCGTCAAGCCCGGACTCTGCCGCGGGTCGATACTGGTAAATCAATGATTTGGGCGCAGGCGCGGCAAAAGACATGGGGAGGTATGGCGGCGGTCCTGGTACTGTTCGGGCTCAATGTCTGGATCGCCCACCGGCTTTTCACGCTTGAGTTCACCCCTCTTCAATCCAACGAAGCGGCATTCATCGCCATCAGCCGTTTTTTTCACGATCACTGGAACGACCTTCGCTGGTTCCCCTGGTTCGATGGGGGGATGCCCATCGAAAATGCCTATCAACCGGTCCTGCCGGCGATGACGGCCACCCTCGCGGGGCTCACGCATTTGCCGATGGGGCGGGCTTATCACGTCTTGCTGGCGCTGGCATATTGCCTCGGGCCGGTGACCCTGTACTGGTTTGTTTGGGACTGGTCGGCCTCCGTGACGGCCGGTTTTCTGGGCGGACTCTTTTATTCGCTGATCTCGCCCGCCGCGATGCTGATCCCGAAGGTCAGGGCGTTTTCAGGCAGCCCGTGGGCGGCGCAGCGTCTTTTCAATCTCGTTTATTTTGGCGAAGATCCGCACATTCTGGCGCTCACGCTCTTACCTGTAGCCTTGCTTTTTCTGCGACGGTCGATCGACAGGCGCGATGCCCGAAGCCTGTCGGGCGCGATCGTTTTCTGTTCGGCCGTCGTGCTGACAAATGCGTTCGGAGCTCCGGTCCTTGCGCTGGGAGCGCTTTGCATCGGACTGGCGCTGCGGCGCGGCTTCCTGGTTGTCGTCGCGACAGGTGTGGCGGCGTGGTGCTGGAGTTCTCCGTGGCTGCCGCCTTCGCTGATGGAAACGATTCGGAGCAACGCCTGGAGCGCTCGCGGACAATATGCCAGCGGTCTGGCGGCCTACGAGCCTGTGGGAGTTCTGGTGGTGGGACTGGCGGCTTTGTGGATTGCCACTAAACGGCTGTCATCGCCTTTCGAGCGTTTCGCGTGGCTGTTCGGCCTGGCGATGAGCGCATTTCCGATCGCCTTCTATTGGAAGGAAATAACGCTGGTTCCGCAGCCGCACCGCTACCAACTGGAATTCGAGATGGGACTGTGCATCCTGGCGGGGACACTCAGTTGGAGGCTGCTCCGTTCCGGCCGCGTATTGCAGATGATATCCCTGGCCGGACTGGCGTTTTTGGTCGTTCATCAGGTGCGCGCATACCTCAACTTCTCCCACACTCTCATCAAGCCTCTCGAAATCACAAAAACGGTGGAGTATCAGGTGACGCAGTGGATCGACCGGAACCTGCCAGGTCAGCGGGTAATGGTTTCCGGAGACGCGGCATGGGTCTTCAATGTTTTCTCCGACAATCCGCAATTGAGTTCAGGGCATGAGCCCACCGCCCCCAACTTCATTCAGCAGATTGCGGTGTATCAGATTTATTCCGGGACGAGTGCGGGGGCGGGCGATGGCGATGTCGCGGCGATCTGGCTGAAGGCATTCGGAAACCAGGCAGTCACGGTGCCCGGAGCAAGCAGCCGGGAAGCTTACAAGCCGTTCAATAACCCGGACAAATTCGCGGGGATTCTGCCGGTGCTCTGGCAGGGCGGCGGCGATACGATCTACGCAGTCCCACAGCGTTCCCATTCTCTGGCGCATCCGATTCCAGCCGAGTCCGTGGTGCTGCGGCCGCCCGCAAACGGGCTGGATATCGAGCCAATGCGCCCGTACATTGAGGCGCTCGACGACCCGGCGCTACCCGAAATGACATTGAGATGGGAAGGCCAGTCGAAGGCGCGGATCACGGGGCGAATGATGGCTGGCGAAGTCCTTTCGGTGCAGGTAAATTACGATCCGGGCTGGGAAGCACTGGTGCAGGGGCTTGCGCGTCCGGTGCGCAGCGACGGACTAGGGCTGATGGTGGTCGATACAGGCTGCACCGGCGACTGCGCTGTCGAGCTGCGGTTCGGCGTTACGCGCGAGGCGTGGGCCTGCAGGATATTAAGCCTGCTGGCGTCGGTTCTGCTGCTGGTTCTGCTCAGCGGCCGGAGCTTGAAACTTCGCGGTTTCAAGCCATGACAGGCGAAATGGCACGCAGCTTTTTTGCTATCGCCTCAAGAACCCGGTCGTAGGCGGACGCAAACGATGCCACGCCGTCGACCTGCAATTTATCCGTGATTGCGTCGAGATCGATGCCGAGCTTTTTAAGCGCTTCGAGATGCTGTTTGGCCTCTGCGGCGCCGTCGATCGTTTCACCGCGAACCTGGCCGTGATCGCGAAAGGCTGCCAAGGTGTCCGGGGGAATGGTATTCACGGTGTCGGGACCGATCAGTTCCTCGACGTAGAGGACGTCGCTGTAGGCGGGATCTTTAGTTCCGGTGCTGGCCCAGAGCGGCCTTTGAACGCGCGCGCCGCGCTGGCGCAACGCCGCGAATTCATCTCCATCGAAAATCTCACGGAACCTCGCATAGATGACCCTGGCGTTGGCGATGGCAATCTTCCCGCGAAGCGCGTGTGCTTCAGGCGAGCCTTTCGCATCGAGCGCCTTGTCGACCGCGGTATCGATCCGGCTCACAAAGCAGGACGCCACCGAAGCGACTTTCTCCGGCGCGGCGCACCGGGTAAGTCCGCGGATATAAGCGCGGGCCACGGCTTCGTAGTGACGCAGCGAAAACATCAGGGTGATGTTGACGTTAATGCCTTCGGCTATCAGGGCTTCCACGGCGGCGAGGCCTTCCGGGGTGGCCGCCACCTTGATCAGGACGTTGGGCCGGTCGATCGTCCGGTGTATACGGCGCGCTTCCTCGATTGTTGCCGGCGTATCGCGGGCGATTTGCGGAGGCGGTTCGATGCTGACAAAGCCGTCGGCGCCGCCGGAGGTTACATATAGGGGCATCAACACGTCCGCAGCATTCCGAACGTCCTCGATGGCGATAGCGTCGTAGATCGCCTTGGGTTGGATGGCCGAATTCCTGGCAAGGGCCTGCTGGACCGCCTGGTCGTATTGGGAGCCGGCGTCGATGGCTTTCTCGAAGATCGAGGGATTGCTGGTAACGCCATTGATGCCGTCCCGCTGCACAAGTCGTTTGAGCTCACCGCTGGCGATCAGGTCCCGGCGGATATAGTCGAGCCAGACGGACTGGCCCTGTTCCCGTAATTTAAGTAGGGGATTCATTGTTTTTCCTTAGTTCCCGGAGTTGCAAATGACAGGCCAAGCCGGACCGGGGGCAAGGCCGCAGGACGGGGGCTAGGTCCCGCATGCTGTAATCTAGTGATTTGAAATGACAATTGAGGAAATTCGCGAGTTGATCGCGCTGGTAGGGGAAACCGGCATCGGAGAACTGGAGGTGCAACGGGGTGAAAATCGCGTGCGCATCCGGCAATCGTTCGGGGGCGGGGAGGCGCAGGTTCTGGTTTCGACGCCAGGCGCACAGGCTCCGCCGGCGCCGGCCCGGGGGGCAGAAACGGCCCCGAACCTGAAAGCCGAAACGCCGGCCCCAAAAGCTATTGAATCTTCTTTGGTTTACGCCAAATCGCCGATTGTGGGCACATTCTACGAGGCCTCTTCGCCGGATACGCCGCCGTTCGTCCGTATCGGCGAGCATGTAACGCCGGGGAAGGTGCTTTGCATCATCGAGTCGATGAAACTGATGAATGAGATCGAGGCGGACGTGGCTGGCGTAATCGAGAGCAAGCTCGTTCAAAACGGCCAGCCGGTGGAATACGGAGAAGCCCTTTTTGGCATCCGGCCAGTTTAAAAAGGTTCTGATCGCAAACCGGGGAGAGATTGCGCTGCGCGTCATTTGCGCGTGCAAAGATCTCGGGATTCCAACGGTGGCGGTGTATTCGGAGGCGGACCGGCACAGTCTTCCGGTGCGGTTTGCCAATCAGGCGATTTGCATCGGTCCGGCGAAGAGCGCGCGGAGCTATCTCGACATTCCTTCCATCATCAGCGCGGCGGAAATCACCAATGTGGACGCGATCCATCCGGGCTACGGATTTTTGAGCGAGAACGCGGGATTTGCGGAAGTTTGCCGCGACTCCGGGATTAAGTTCATCGGTCCAAAACCGGAAGTCATTTCGGCGATGGGGCTGAAAGAGCGCGCGCGGGCCATCATGAAGGAATACGGCGTGCCGATTTTGCCCGGTTCCGAAGGTGTGCTGGGGAGCGTGGAAGAGGCCATCGAGACGGCGGAGCGCATTGGCTATCCGGTGATTTTGAAGGCGTCGGCCGGCGGCGGCGGACGCGGTATGCGGGTCGTCAACAAGACAGAGGAACTGGCGGCGATGCTGGCGCAGGCGCAGCAGGAAGCTGGGGCTTCGTTTTCGAGCGCGGATGTTTATCTGGAGAAGTACATTGGCGCGCCGCGGCATATTGAATTCCAGATTCTGGCCGATGAGCACGGCAATGTCGAGATTCTCGGCGAGCGTGAGTGCAGTATTCAGCGGCGGCATCAGAAGCTGCTGGAGGAGTCGCCTTCGCCGGCTCTGCGGAGCGAAGTGCGCGACAGGGTTGCGGCGAAGCTGCGCGAAGCACTGAAGGCGATCGGGTACAGCAATGCGGGAACTGTCGAGTTCCTGATGGATGAAAAGGGAGATCTCTATTTCATTGAAGTCAATGCACGGATTCAGGTGGAGCATCCGGTTACGGAGGCTGTTACCGGGGTTGATTTAGTGAAGGCGCAGATTCGGATTGCGGGCGGGGAAACGCTTCCGGAGATCCTCGGCGGGCCGGTGCAGTTCCGCGGGCATGCGATTGAGTGCCGGATCAATGCGGAGAATCCGGAGACGTTTCAGCCGTCGCCGGGCCGGATTACCGGCCTCAACATTCCCGGGGGGATCGGAATCCGGGTCGATACGCATGCTTACCAGGACGGGGTGATTCCTCCTTACTACGATTCACTGGTGGCGAAGCTGATTGCGCACGGGCGGGACCGGGATGAGGCGATTCAGCGGATGAAGCGTGCGCTGGATTTATTCATCGTGGAGGGGATTCACACTTCGATCCCTCTGCATAAACGGATTCTAGCGGAGCCGGATTTCGTAGCGGGAAATTTCGATACGAATTTTATTAAACGCTGGATGCCTTAAGGCGGATGAGTTAGAAGCGGCGACCGGCTTCTCAGCCGCCGCTTGCTTGCCGAAGATTTCGATCGTCTATACAGCCCGGTGTGTCGGGTGTGCGTTCGCGCTCACCAATGCGGCCACAAAGACGATTGCGCCGACGCACAGACTGTTGACGAACCTGCCCATATCCGTCGTGTATCCGAAGATCCACGGCGAAACAAAAGTCCAGATTCCCAGGATCAGATTGAACCAGCTCAACCCGTTGGATTGCCTCAGATTGAGGCGTGTCAAAGCAGTCAGACCGATAATCAGGCCTATAATCCAGCTGTTCCACGCGCTTGGCGCGAAATAAGCGCCGTAAAGCCACGGGGATATGAAAAGCCACACGCCCGCAAGAAAGACAATCACACTGGTTGGTCTTGCATCGCGGGTTTCAGTTGTCATTTTTTTCCACCTCCGGCATGAGAAGAGCAATTTCTGCACCATGCCGGTGGGGCGGCGGGTCTTTTAGCCCACGCCCTGAACGCGCCTGTCTTTTCCGGCCCAGAATTTTTCGCGAAGTTCGCGTTTGAGGATTTTGCCGGTGCCGCCTTTGGGCAGAGGCTCGTCGAGGAATTCGAACTTGCGGGGCATCTTGAACTTTGCCAGGCGTTCAAGGGCAAAGTCGATTAGTTCTTTTTCGGTTGTCGTGGAACCGGGCCGCAGCACGATAAAGGCGATCGGGATTTCGCCCCATTTGGGATCCGGCGCGCCGACCACAGCGGCTTCGAGGACGCCCGGGTGGGCGGCGAGCGTGTTCTCCACTTCGATGGACGAAATGTTCTCACCGCCGCTGATGATGATGTCTTTCTTGCGGTCCACGATGTGGATGTAGCTTTCGACATCCCAGACGGCCATATCGCCGGTATGGAACCATGCGCCGCTCATCACCGCGGCAGTGGCTTCAGGTTCTTTGAAGTAGCCGTCCATGACGTTGTCGCCGCGAATGACCACTTCGCCGATGCTCTCCATGTCGCGAGGCACGTCCTGCATATCGGCATCGACCACGCGCACCTGCGTACCGGGCAAGGGCCAGCCTGCCATGGACTGGCGGCGAAAACGTTCTTCGGCATTGCCGTATGTGACGGTATCTTTCTTGCGCGCGCTGGTGGCCACCGGAGCGGTTTCGGTTAGTCCATAGCCGGCCATGACTTCGGCGCTGGTGAACACCTTTTCGAGCCTCTCAAGAAGGTGGGGCGAAGCCGCCGCGCCTCCAATAAAGATCGTGTTCATGGAGGAGAAGTCGTAGGTTTCGAGATCGAGCACGTTGAGGAGCGCAGTGGCCATCGTGGGGACCAGAGACATGGCCGTGGCCTTTTCCTCCTGAATTAATTTGCATACGTGCGGAGGATCGAAGCGGCGGACCATGATCTGTCCGAGGCCCATCATCGTGGCGGTCTGCGGGCGTCCCCAGCCATTGGCGTGAAAGAGCGGAATGGTGTGGAGTTCTTTGGCGGCGTCGTCAGAATTGAAAACGCCGGCAACGGCCATGGCGTGCATGTAGATGGTGCGGTGCGAGAGGGTGACGCCTTTCGGGGTGCCGGTGCTGCCGCTGGTGTAGAACAACTCGCAGATTTTGTCCTCGTCGTAAGTGAAGATGTCGGCGCGCTCGGGCTTGCCCTGCGCGATGAAGTCCTCGTATTCAACGTCCAGATTTACGGTCTGCATTTTCGGCCAGGCTTTCAGGAGCTGCTCCACGAGCGGGGCGAAATCGTTTTCGTAGAAAAGTATCCTGGCTTCCGAATGTTTCAGGATGGTGCTGAGCTCGGCGGGAGTGAGCCGGACATTGAGCGGCATCACCATGGCGCGGGCCTGGGGGGCGCCGTAATAACCTTCGAGCAAACGGTGTGTATTGAAGCTCAGGAATCCCACGCGATCGTCCGGTTTGACGCCGGAAAGGGTGAGGGCGGACGCAAGGCGTTCGCAGCGCTCGCCGAATGCGGCGTAAGTAAATCGCTTCTCGCCGCAGACGATTGCCTCCTTATGGCCGTACAGGTCAATGGCCCGGTGCAGGCAGCGGAGCGGCGTTAACGGCACTTTCATGAAAGGATCTCCCTAAACTGAAAGCATTTTACATGCATGGCTTCATTCTGTTCCCGGGCTGCAGGCAGGCGTCCGCAGGCGGCGCGGTGTAGCATGGCAGGTTGACGGAACCGGTTGTCGAAAAAGTTTCGCTCGAGTCGACGGCGAGAACCTGGCAGATCCTGAGCGGGCTGCTGGTCTCGGGATTTCTGCTGGCGCTGCCCGGCGGATTGCTGCCGCTGTGGGGATATCACATCCAACCGGATTTCGGCGCTGCGGGAAATTATTTTCTGGCGCTGGGACTCGGGGTTGCGGCGGGCGGGGCTTTAGCGCGGCGCTATGCCCTGAAAACGTCACTGGGGCGGCTGCTCGGCTTGGGATGCTTCGTCGCGGCTGTGGCTCTGCTGCTGCTTTCGGTGGCTGCGCCGCCTGCGCAGATCTGGTATCAGACGATGGCGCTGCTGGTCACCGGAGCGGCCGCGGGGATCGTGAACACGGCAGTACTGGAAGGGATGAGCACGAGCTATGAGTCGAGCCCGGCGCCCGTCACGCTGCTGGCCGGGGTCTTTTTCGGAGCGGGCAGCGTACTGGCGGCGCTGCTTCTGGCGCAAACGTTCGGCGAGGAGGGGGCGACGCGCTGGCTGTCGGTGGTGGCGCTGATTCCGGTGGGCGTGGGGGTGTGTTTCAGTCATTCGCACATCCCGAGGGTGGAGGTTCCGGAAGTTTCGATGCAGCAGTCGGTGCGGGATTTGCGGAGCCCTCTGGCGGTGTTGTTCGCGCTGCTGCTGTTCTTTCAGTTCGGCAATGAGTGGTCGATCGCGGGATGGCTGCCGGTATTTCTGATCGACCGGCTGGGAATCAGTCCGGCGACCGCGGTGGGACTTCTGGCACTCTACTGGACGGCGTTGGTGCTGGGGCGGCTACTGGCGGCGCGTCTTCTGCCGGTGGTGCGGCACAGCCGGATGCTGGCGCTGAGTGCGTTTGGGGCGCTGTTCGGATGCATTCTGCTGGCGGTGGCGGGAAGCCGGTTCGGGGTGATTTTCGGGCTGCTGCTGACGGGCGCGGGGTTTTCGGCAATTTATCCGCTGGTGGCGGAGCGGATTGCGAGCCGGTTTTCCTATTACCATCCTGGTTACTTCAACGGTATTTTCACGTTTGCGCTGATGGGCGGTATTCTATCGCCTTTCGTGCTGGGGCACCTGGCGGCGGGGTCCGGTTTGGGCGTGGTGCCGATGGCTGCCATGGCGGGAAGCTGCGCGGTTTTCGCGCTGGTGCTGCTGATTTGGCTGGGTCGGAAGGTTTCGGGGAGCTAAAAAGGGGCGTGAACGCTGCTACAATGAAGTCTGAAAGGTGGCCGTAATGTTTGCGCAAGGCTTTCAGACTGCTGGTATAGCTGGCCTTTCCGGAACGGAACTCCTGGTGGTACTCGGAGTTGCGGTGCTGCTTTTTGGCGGCAAGAAGATTCCGGAAGTGGCAAAGGGTTTGGGCGAGGGAATCAAAAACTTCAAGGCAGCGATAAAAGAGACGACAGAGGAAACGCCCTCCGCCGAGACCAAGAAGCAGGCCTAAGCTTCACATGGCTGCCAGCAAGAACGGCGGCGCGGCTTCGAGCGAGTTATCCGTAAGAACGACCGGAAACTGAAACCCCGCAATGGCCCATGTGGCTATTGCGGGGTTTCTATTTTTGCGTCGATGAATTTTGCGTCCGGCGCTTTAGCTTTTACTTCTTGACCTTTTACTTTTTGACTTTGGGCGGAACAATGGCGTCCTTCGCCGCTTTCGCGACGCGGAACTTGACCACCTTCTTGGCCGGAATCTTGATCGACTCGCCAGTCGCGGGGTTGCGCCCCAAACGGGCTTTGCGATCGACGCGAACGAGCCGGCCGATTCCGGGCAGCACGAAGACGCCATTCTTTTTCACTTCACTCACGGCGAGACTGCCCAGGGCGTCCAGTATCGCGCGCGACTGTTTATTGGTAACTTCGCCTGCTTCCGCTAACCCGCGAACCAACTGGGTTTGCGTCATTCTTTGATTGGCCATCCAACCTCCTCATTTCCTGTACCCGAACCTCAATATGCGTGGAGACCCTGTATTTACAGGGTTGCAAGGCACTTTGTGTTAACGAGTCGTTCTCATCATACGTAACAGCGGAAACGTTGTAAAGCGGAAAAATGGCTAAAAGCTGGTGTTTTTTCAATATTTGCCGGTTGCGGGCCCCGGCGCGGCAGAGATGTGCGCAAAGTAAACTGATAGGTTCATGCCATTTGAAGAGGTTGTAGAAGCCGAGGGCCACCTGATCGACTCCCACGTGATGGAGCAGATCTTCGACAAGGTCGTGGAAGCGAACGGGCGCTTCGAAGTCGAGCAGTTCCGCATCGGACGCACGAACGGAGACCCGTCGTATCTCCGGCTGCGCGTGGAGACGCCGACGCGTTCGCAGATGGATCACGTGCTGGCGCAACTGCTGGCGATCGGATGCTCGCCCGCCGAGAGCGGCGATGCGGTGACAGGCCTTGTGGAGCGCGATCAGTGCGCGCCGGAAGATTTCTATTCGACCAGCAATCATCACACGTTCGTGCGTCTGGGCGGCGAATGGGTGGAAGTGCAGAACCAGCGCATGGACGCCATGATTGTCGTGCGTGGCCGGGAAGCTTTCTGCAAGCGCCTGCGCGATCTGAAAGCGGGCGATCAGGT
Organism: Bryobacteraceae bacterium; assembly: GCA_035552315.1. Taxonomy (GTDB): domain Bacteria; phylum Acidobacteriota; class Terriglobia; order Bryobacterales; family Bryobacteraceae; genus BOG-234. Next base: position 5,195 of record DASZLO010000242.1, on the reverse strand, counting down.
AGTGACCGGGATGCGCGGCATACGCGTGGAGCCGGAAGCCAAAGAGCGCGACCGGCTGGCGTTTGCGTTCATGTCGAATGAGATTTCTTCCGAGCGCCAGGTGGAGACGGCGGTGCGGCAAACGGCCGCGCTGGCGCGCCAGACTCGCGAGCAGGGCAAGACAATCGTGGCGGTGGCGGGGCCGGTGGTGATCCATACGGGCGGGGCCGTGGGGCTTTCGAGGCTGATCCGCGAAGGCTGGATCGATGCGCTGCTGGCGGGGAATGCGCTGGGCGTGCACGATATGGAATCGGCGTTGTTCGGGACATCGCTTGGTGTGAATATGGCCGACGGACGGCAGGCCGAGCACGGGCATCGCAATCATATGCGGGCGATCAATGCCATCAACCATGCGGGCGGCATCAAAGGCGCGGTGGCGAGCGGACGCTTGAAATCGGGCGTGATGTATGAGTGCGTGAAGCACAATATTCCGTTCGTGCTGGCGGGCAGTCTGCGCGACGACGGGCCGCTTCCGGAAACGATTACCGATATGAACGCGGCGCAGGACGCCTATGCGGCGGTCCTGAAACCGGCCGGACTGGTGCTCTGTCTGGGATCGATGCTGCATTCGATCGCAACCGGGAACATGCTGCCGAGCTGGGTAAAGATCGTGTGCGTGGATATCAATCCCGCGGTGGCCACCAAGGTGAGCGACCGGGGCACAGGCCAAGCGGTGGGCGTGGTTACGGACGTGGGGCTGTTTCTGGATTTGCTTTCCCGGGAACTGGACGGGAAGGCCGGCAAATGAGCACCGGGTATACGGAAGACCACGCCACGGCGGGGATTCACGCGCCGCTGCCCGCGATCGAAACGTGGCCCAATCAATTCCGGAATTATGAGATTGAGATCTCGATTCCGGAATTTACGTCGGTTTGTCCGAAGACCGGGCTGCCGGATTTCGGCACGATCACGATCCGCTACGTGCCGGACCAGCTTTGCCTCGAACTGAAATCGCTTAAGATGTATACGCTTGCCTATCGGGATCTGGGGATCTTTCAGGAAAATCTGGTGAACTGTTTTGCGCGCGACATCGTGAAGGCCTGCCAGCCGCTGCGGCTGACAGTGACGGGCGATTTCGCGGCACGCGGCGGACTCGGTTCCCGGATGGTGGCGACGCACACCAAAGAACATCATGCCGGCTGAAACCGATCAGGACGCTGGAAAAATCGCGGAGCTTAGCGCGATCATTCTTGCTGTGCGGGAACGGGTGCGGGCGCGGTATCCGGAACCGGGAGACCATGTGCCGGCCGAGCCGTCCATGATCCGGATTCCGGTAGCCGACCTCATGCCGATCGTGCACGCGCGCGACGCGGCGCAGGCGAAAATCGCCGCCATCGGCAGCGTCAATCCGCGGGCCGGGGGGCTGGCCAACAGCGTCGTTCAGGGAGTGAAGAAGGCGATCGCGCGCGCGCTGCAATGGTTCGTGCGCGATCAGGTTGTGTTCAACCGCGAAGTGGTGTCAGGGCTGGAGGCGGTCCTCGAAGCGTTGAATGAACAGAACCGGATCATGCTGCAGCTGGCGGGGCAGACGAACGAACTGGCGGGGCGGTTGAACGAAAAAGTTGCACCGCTCGCGGCCGAAGCAAGTCATCTCCGGGACCTGGGCCAGCACTGGGATCAGTGGCGGGCCGAGTGGGAGAAGCGCCTGGCGACGAACGAAGTCCGCTTTCTGCGCAGCATCGCCGAAATGCAGGGCGCGTACCAGCATCGCTCTACCCTGATGGAGTCGAATTTCCGGGGCATCGTGCAGGCGCAGCACGAGGATTACAAGGGTGCGCTCGACCGCTACGGAGTCGATATTCAGAAGCGGCTGTGGGCGGATATGCAGAAGGCTCGCCAGGAGTACGACCGACTGATTCACGACGAGCTGCGGATCATCCGGTTGCGGGGTCCGGCTCCTGTTCCGGCGCCTGCGCCCGTTCCGCCCGCGGCCTTGCACAACACGCCCGGGGCGCTCGATTATACGCGGTTTGCGTACCGGTTTCGCGGCACTGAAGAAGATGTCCGGAAGAATCATGAGGCTTACAGACCGTGGTTCGCGGATCGCCAGGATGTGCTGGATATCGGCTGCGGGCGCGGCGAGTTTCTCGACTTCATGCGGGATCTCGGAGTGCGGGCCCGAGGCATCGATCTGGGCGAAGAGTCGGTGGCGCAGTGCCGGGGCAAGGGTCTGAATGCAGAGGTCGCCGATTTGTTTCCTTATCTGGAAGCGCGGCCGGCAGGGGAGTTCGACGGGATCTTCAGTTCGCAGGTGGTGGAGCATCTGGAACCGGCCAGGCTGCCGGAGATGATTCGGCTGTGCGCATCGCGGCTGCGGCGCGGCGGGATACTGGCGATCGAGACGCCGAACCCGGAGTGTCTGGCTATTTTCGCCACGTATTTTTATCTCGACCCGACGCATACGCGTCCGGTGCCGCATCCGCTGCTGGAGTTTTATATGCACGAATACGGACTGGGAGGGATCGAAGTCAGGACGTATTCTCCGGCGGTGGAGTCGTGGCCGGAGATAGCGGAACTGCCCGAGCATTTCCGGGAACGCTTTTTCGGCGGGCTCGATTATGCAATCATCGGGCGCAAGTTGTAAGATAGTTCAAGCGGCGTGGTTGTTTGACGCCGTCCCACGCTGGGAGATCGTTCAACGGTAGGACTGCAGATTCTGGATCTGCGTATCGGGGTTCGAATCCCTGTCTCCCAGCCAAACTTCTTTTTTCGTCAAACCCAAACAGATGAAAACGCGACTTCGAACTATCATCGCGGGACTGTTTGGGCTCACTGTTGCGGTCGCTGCGTCAAATCCGAGATTTGATGATTATCGGACCGGAGACATTTTCAAGGGCAAACCGGCTGAACCAGTATTGCGCACTGCTGTTCAGAAGAAATTTGCGACGCAAATACGTCGTCAATCCGTCTTGCCTGCCAATTTCGCGGGGCACTACAGGGTCGCTGATTGGGGCTGCGGCTCCTCCTGTGTTTCGATTGCACTAATCGACCTGACGACGGGTAATGTATATGAGGGCCCGTTCTCGACGCTTGGTTATGGCCCTGCATACCGGTACGAAGGCGGATCTGAGGAGCTGGAATATAGGGTCTCAAGCAAACTCTTGATTGTAAGGGGCTGCCCTGAGGACAAGAACTGCGGGACCTACTATTACGAATGGAAGGGCGATCGCTTCAACCAGCTTCGGTACATGCCACATGGGCCGCTGCCGTAGCAGATCAGTGAGAGCCGATCAGCCGTATCCGGCTGTTGAGCCGGAATGTGAGGAGGGTGTCCACAGGCACCCGGACCCGTTCACCCGTTACTGAGATCGGGCCGGTGGGCGGCGGGTTCTGCTCCGTACCGGGAACGGCTCCGAGAAAAACTCCCAGCGCGACGCCGGATTGGCTGGCATTCGTTTCCGGATTCTCCACCATAAAGGCATCGCCATTCAGCGTTATTGCGGCCAGCCGCAACTCGTAGGGCGGACCTCCCATCAATATCAGCGTCGCCGGAGAGCCACTGGGCAACTGGGTTTGCTCGGCGGCATCGTTGACGTCCCGGCTGACCACCGCCGCATAGGCCTGACCTGGGGCGGCTGACGCGGAATCGATCGCCTGTGCCATCCGCAGGGCCAGCACCGTTCCGGCGGGCAATTCCACAGGACCCGCGGCGGGCGGAGTTGCGGCCGGAGGCCGTCGTTCGGAGCAACCCTCCGAAGCGCCCATGGCAATCGCGATGAGGAGCACAACGACCGTCGAAGCGAGGGGTTTCATACTTGCATTCTGACCGACTGCTCAGGCTCGCGCGGAACGCGACGTGCTGGACGTGGAGCGCGGCTCGATTTATCGACGGCAATTCATCTGCTTCAGCCGCGGTTTGCGGGGCGGAAAGGAACTGACTCATGTTTGATCTTTCGGCGCGGCGAACTCTGGACCGGCTCGCTGTACAGGGCGAGGAAGTGGTCGTTCACAAATTCAGGAACAGGAACGCGCGACTGGTTCCGGGACCGGAGTTCGATGACTGGCGGGCTCGGCGACGGGGCGGCTTTTGGCAGTGGCTAATGGACCTGTTCTCATCGGGAGATGAAGCGCTCACCGTGGTGCATATTCCCCCCGGGACGTGGGTGCGGCTGGTCGGCATACCCGAAGTCCTCAGGGGCCGGGCCGGCAAATGCCAGGAGGCGATATTCATGCAGCTGCTGGGACCGGGCGGAGAGTGCCGCGATGCACTGTCTCTGGCATACGGGAACGCTCTGCTGCAGTTTGTGCCGCACGGGCAGCGGCTGAAGATTCTCTGGTTGTCCTCGGCCCAGGATACGACGCCGGAAATGGACGAGTTCGAGCCTGCGCCCTACAGCGGCGTGATGGGCTGAAGGTCACCCTTTTCCCTCGTCGCGCGAAGCCAGCGAGCACACTGTACCCTCTCAGCCAGGAATGCTTCAAACTCGCGGCGGCTGGCAACCGGGATGCTGGTTGCTACTGCGCGAGGCAATCATCATGAATAAGTATTCTGCCGCAGCGGCCTTTTCACTACTGGCGGCGCTGCTGTCGTGCCAGTCGGAGCCGCGAACGGTGTCCGCATCCAGCATGCGCGCATCGAGCAATCGCCCGGTATCCGGCGATCATCCGATAGCCGGTAAAATTACGCCAGCGGGGCCGGTCGTTTCCTACGCCAGTACCGTTGACCGGGTAGCGCCCGCTGTCGTGACTGTGCACGCGTCGAAACGAACCAAAGAAGGGCAGCAATTCCCGTTCTCGGAGGATCCGTTCTTCCAGTGGTTTTTCGGTCAGCCGGATCAACAGTCGCAGCGTTCCCCTCAGCAGCAGGAAGTGGAGCAGGCGCTGGGGTCGGGTGTCATCGTACGGCCCGACGGACACATTCTGACTAACTTTCATGTGGTTGACGGCGCGCAGGAAATATCGGTGGACCTGATAGACCGGCGGACGCTCAAGGCAAAGCTGGTGGGAAAGGACACTGCCAGCGATCTAGCCCTCCTGAAAATCGACGCGGACAATCTGCCGGTGCTTGCGCTCGGCGATTCCGATAAGGTGCGGGTTGGCGATGTTTGTCTCGCAGTGGGGAATCCGCTTGGAATCGGGGAGACGGTTACCGCGGGCATCATCAGCGCGAAGGGCCGTCAGACAGGGGTGAGCGACGGCAGCTTCGAAGACTTTCT
>DASZLO010000241.1:0-13647 GCA_035552315.1 Bryobacteraceae bacterium | reverse complement strand
CTCTTCAGCCGCTCCACTGCCTCCTTTTTGAATTCCAGACTGTGTCTTCGCCACTTTCCCATTCCCTCTTCTCCATTCACTGGAAAGTGAGTTCATTCGCTGTGTCTCAGTTTAGGGGTTCACTCCATCGAATCTGTGTTGATCTGTGTTCATCTGTGGCTTGAAAGATTTAGACTTTCATTTTGGCGCTGATGACGTCAACCAGTTCTTTCACAGCGCCGGAACTCTTGTGCAGCGCGGCCGATTCTTCGGCGGTGAGCTTGAGTTCGTAGATCTTCTCGATGCCGCCCGCGCCCAGTTTGCAAGGGACGCCGACGTAGAGTCCGTTGATCCCGTATTCGCCTTCAAGGTAAGCGGCGCACGGCAGAACCTTCTTCTGGTCGCGCAGAATCGATTCGGCCATTTCCACCGCCGAAGCCGCCGGCGCATAGTAAGCGCTGCCGGTTTTCAGATACTTCACGATTTCGGCGCCGCCATTGCGTGTGCGGTCGACGATGGCATTCAGCCGGTCTTCCGGAATCAGTTCGGTGAGCGGAATGCCCGCGACGCTCGAAAGGCGCACCACAGGCACCATCGTGTCGCCATGTCCGCCCAGCACGACCGCGGTCACGTTGCTGACCGAGACGTTGAGTTCCTGCGCGATGAAGGTCCGGAAGCGGGCCGAATCGAGCACACCCGCCATACCGATAACGCGGTTCTTGGGGAATTTCGAAACCAGAAACGCCACCTGCGCCATGGCATCGAGCGGATTGGTGACCACGATGATGACGGCATTGGGCGAAACGGCCACAGCCTTTTCGGTGGCGGTCTTCACCACTTCGTAGTTGGCCAGCAGAAGATCGTCGCGGCTCATGCCCGGCTTGCGCGGAAATCCGGCGGTGATGATGACCACGTCGGACCCGGCTGTCGGCGCATAATCGTTCGCGCCGGTGATGGCGACGTTGTAGCCTTCCACCGGTCCGGCCTGCAGCAGATCGAGGCCTTTACCCTGCGGAACACCTTCGGCGACATCCACCAGGACAATGTCGCCCAATTCCTTTTTCGCTGCCCAGACGGCACAATTGGCGCCCACATTACCGGCCCCGACTACTGTGATTTTATTTCGCAATTCTCTTGATCCTTTCTGAAGTGGTTCTGAAATGCGCGGGAAGAATCAGTATATCGCCGGGTCGCCGTTAGCCCGCTTCACGCGGGCAGTCTGGACGAGCCGGTGAGATATTCGTCGACTCCGCGGGCAGCCTTGCGGCCTTCGGCGATCGCCCAGACGACCAGCGATTGTCCGCGCCGCGCATCGCCTGCCGCGAAGACTCCGGGTTCGGACGACATGTAGTTGTTATCTGTGGCCACATTGCCGCGGGCATCGAGATTCACGCCCAGATCTTCGATCAGCCCGGACTTCACCGGCCCGGTGAAACCCATGGCGAGAAGCACCAGATCGGCTTCGATTTCGAACTCCGTACCCGCGACGGGGCCAAAGTGCGGCGGATGTCCTACGCGCACGCCGTGAAGTTTTTTGACATTGCCCTGGGCGTCGCCCGTGAACTTCATAGTCGAAACGCTCCAGTCGCGCAGACCGCCTTCCTCATGCGAGCTTTCCACCCGAAGCTGCATCGGCCAGAGCGGCCACGGCGTTTGTGGGGCGCGCTCGCCGGGCGGTTTCGGCATCAGCTCGAATTGTGTCACGCGGGCAGCTTTGTGGCGATGCGACGTTCCCAGGCAGTCCGCGCCGGTATCGCCGCCGCCGATGATGACGACGCGTTTCCCCGTCGCGAGGATCTGGTCCGGCACCGTGTCGCCTTCGCAGACCCGGTTCGCCTGCGGCAAAAATTCCATCGCGAAGTGGATGCCCTTCAGTTCACGGCCGGGAACGCGCAGATCGCGGGGCTGTTCGGCGCCCGTCGTAATAAGAACCGCATCGAAATCTTTCCGCAGCGCGGTTACCGGAATATCGACGCCCACGTTGGCGTTCACAACAAACTCCACACCTTCGGCGCGCATCTGCACAATGCGGCGATCGATCAGGTGTTTTTCCATCTTGAAGTTCGGGATGCCGTAACGCAGCAGGCCGCCGATGCGGTCGGCCTTTTCGAACAGCGTCACAGCATGCCCGGCGCGGGCCAGCTGTTGCGCCGCCGCGAGGCCCGCCGGTCCCGATCCCACCACCGCAACCTTCTTGCCGGTTTTGAAATGCGACGGCTCCGCGACGATCCAGCCTTTTTCCCAAGCGTTGTCAACGATCGTCTTCTCGATGTTCTTGATGGTTACCGCGGGCTCGTTGATCCCCAGCACGCAGGCGGCTTCACAGGGCGCCGGGCAGATGCGTCCGGTGAATTCCGGAAAATTGTTGGTGGAATGCAGGACGCGGCTGGCTTCTTCCCAGCGACCTTTCCAGACGAGGTCGTTCCAGTCGGGAATGATGTTCGTTACCGGACAGCCCGTGTGGCAGAAAGGAATCCCGCAGTCCATGCAGCGCGCGCCCTGCAGCTTGATCTTCTCGTCAGGGAACGGCGTATAGATTTCGAACCAGTCGTTGATCCGTTCGGCGACGGCGCGCCGGCCGGGGACTTCGCGCTGGTATTCGAGGAAGCCGGAAACCTTACCCATGGGCGGCCACTCTTTCCGTCGCGGCTAATACCGGGATGCCGATCGCCGGTGCTTTCTTCGCGAGGACCCGTTTGAACTCGTGCGGAAACACTTTCACAAACTTCGGCAGCACTTCCCGCCAGTGTTCCAGAATCCATTTGGCGCGCGGCGAGCCGGTGGCTTCAAAGTGCCGGTTAATCATGGAAAGCAGGATCTGTTCGTCGGCCGCGTCGGTAACCGCTTCCAGATCGACTGAGGTCTTGTTGCAGCGGTGCTGCCGGAACTCGCCCGCCTCATCCAGCACGTAGGCAATGCCGCCCGACATTCCCGCCGCGAAATTACGTCCGGTCTTGCCGAGGACCACAACGAGGCCGTTCGTCATATATTCGCAGCCGTGATCGCCGAGACCTTCAACCACCGTGGATGCCCCTGAATTCCGCACGGCGAATCGCTCGCCCGCCATACCGTTGAAGAAGGCTTCGCCGCTGGTTGCGCCATAGAGAACCACGTTGCCGACCAGGATGTTTTCCTCCGGCACAAAGGTGGAAGCGCGGTCCGGATAGACGACGATGCGGCCGCCGGAAAGACCCTTGCCGACATAGTCGTTGGAATCGCCTTCCAGTTCCAGAGTGACGCCGCGGGCCAGAAACGCCCCGAAACTCTGCCCGGCCGAGCCGGTGAATTTGAATTTGATGGTGTTGTCCGGCAAGCCCTGCGCGCCGAGCTTGCGCGCGATTTCGCCGGAGAGCATCGCCCCGACCGTGCGGTGAATGTTCCGGATCGGCAGCGTGATTTCCATCGGCTTGTGCCGGTCGATGGCTTCCCGCGCGTGATCGATCAGCTGATAATCGAGGGCTTCGTCGAGCCCGTGGTCCTGTTTGGTGGTGCAGTGCCGGCTGATCCGCGAAGGCAGCGGCGGATCGTACAGGATCGCGCTGAAATCGAGGCCGCGGGCTTTCCAGTGGCTGAGCGCATCGCGCGCATCGAGCCTGTCGACGCGGCCGATCATTTCGTCCATGTGCCGGAAGCCGAGCTGCGCCATGATTTCACGCAACTGGTTGGCGATGAAGAAGAAGAAATTGATGACGTCTTCAGGCTGGCCGCGGAATTTCGCGCGCAGCACCGGATCCTGCGTTGCGATGCCCACCGGACACGTATTGAGATGGCATTTGCGCATCATGATGCAGCCGAGGGCCACCAGCGGCATGGTCGAGAAGCCGAACTCTTCAGCGCCCAGCAGCGCCGCGATCGCGACATCGCGGCCGGTCTGCAGTTTGCCGTCGGTCTGCACGCGAATGCGGCTGCGCAGGTCGTTCATCACCAGCACCTGCTGGGTTTCGGCGAGCCCCAACTCCCAAGGCGCGCCGGCGTGCTTGAGCGAAGTGAGCGGTGACGCGCCGGTGCCTCCGTCGTGCCCGCTGATCAGCACCACGTCAGCATGAGCCTTGGCAACACCCGCCGCCACCGTGCCGACTCCAACTTCGGCAACCAGCTTTACTGAAATGCGCGCGGCCGGATTGACGTTCTTCAGATCGTAAATCAGCTGTGCCAGATCTTCGATGGAATAAATATCGTGATGCGGCGGCGGCGAAATCAGTCCCACGCCCGGCACGGAATGGCGCACGCGGGCAATCACTTCATCCACCTTGTGGCCCGGAAGCTGGCCGCCTTCGCCGGGCTTTGCGCCCTGCGCCATTTTGATCTGCAATTCGTCGGCGTTCACCAGGTAATGCGCCGTCACGCCAAAGCGTCCCGAAGCCACCTGCTTAATGGAACTGCGCCGGAGATCGCCGTTCGGGTCGGGCCGGAAACGGGACTCGTCTTCCCCGCCCTCGCCGGTATTGGAACGGCCGCCGATGCGGTTCATGGCGATCGCGATGGTCTCGTGCGCTTCTTTGGAAATCGAACCGAACGACATCGCGCCGGTCGCGAAGCGTTTGACGATTTCCTCCGCTTTCTCCACTTCGTCGAGCGGCACCGGCGTACCGGGCTTGAATTTCAGCAGGCCGCGAATGGTACACAGCTGCTTGTTCTGTTCGTCGATCAGGGCGGCGTATTCTTCGAAAGTCGCGAAGCTGTTTTGCTGGACGGCGTGCTGCAGCTTGCTCACGGTGGCGGGATTCAGCAGGTGATACTCGCCGCTCACACGGAATGCGTAATTGCCGCCTACGGGAAGCTCAGTGTCGTATTCCGCGGGGCCTTCGAAGGCCAGCGCGTGCTTCATCACCGCCTCGCGCGCAAGCACGTCGAGGCCAACCCCTTCGATGCGCGACGCAGTGCCCGTAAAGTAGCGGTCGATCACGCTCTTGTTCAGTCCGATGGCTTCGAACACCTGCGCGCCGCGATAGCTTTGCAGCGTGGAGATGCCCATCTTCGAGAAAACTTTAAGCAGCCCCTTATTCACCGACTTGATGTAGTGATAGAGCGCTTTCTCGAAAGGGACGCCGGCGGGCAGACGATCGCGCAGCGCGAGATCTTCCAGAGTTTCGATGGCGAGATAAGGATTCACCGCGCTCGCGCCGTAGCCGATCAGCAGCGCGTAGTGCATCACTTCGCGGGGTTCGCCGGATTCGACAATGAGCGCCACCTGCGTACGCAGCGACTCGCGCACCAGATGGTTATGCACCGCCGTCATGGCGAGCAGACTGGGAATCGGCACGTAGTCCGCGTTGACGCCGCGGTCGGAAATGATCAGAATGGTCGCGCCGCTGGCGATGGCGCGGGAAGCGGCCAGACACAGATCGTCCAGCGCGCGCTCGAGGCCGCCCTCGCCTTCAGCAAGCGGAAACAGCGCCGAAAGCGTGTAAGTGAGGAAATCGCCCTGCGAAACGCGGCGCAGCTTTTCCAGATCGCGATTGGTGAGAACCGGATGCGGCAGTTTCAGCGTATGGCAGTGGCGCGCGGTCTCCGCCAGGATATTGCGCTCCTTGCCGATATAGCTGACCAGCGACATCACCATCTCTTCGCGAATCGAATCGATGGGCGGATTGGTGACCTGCGCAAACAGCTGCTTGAAATAGTTGAACAACGGCTGCGGCTTGTCGGAAAGACAGGCCAGCGGCGTGTCGCTCCCCATCGACCCGATGGGCTCTTCGCCGTTGATGGCCATCGGGCTCATCAGGAACCGGATGTCTTCATCGGTATAACCGAACGCCCGCTGCCGCGCGGTTACGGTGGCGTGGTTAATGCCGTGCACATCGTCCGGCTCGGTCAGATTGTCGAGCGTGATCTGATTCTGCGCCAGCCATTCCGGATACGGGTTCCGAAACGCGAGCTGTTCCTTGATCTCTTTGTCGGAAACGATCCGGCCCTCTTCGAGATCGACCAAGAACATCTTGCCCGGCTGCAGGCGGCCCTTCATCTTCACGTCTTCCGGATTCACCGGCAGCACGCCGGTTTCGGACGACAGCACGACCATGTCGTCTTTGGTGACGAGAAAACGCGCGGGGCGCAGTCCGTTGCGGTCGAGCGTGGCGCCGATGATGCGGCCGTCGGTAAATGTGATGGCCGCCGGACCGTCCCACGGCTCCATCAGCGAACAGTGATATTCGTAAAATGCCCGCTTCTGATCGCTCATGTGCGGATTGTTGTCCCACGCTTCGGGAATCATCATCGCCATCGCATGGGGCAGTGAACGGCCGGACTGAACCAGAAGCTCCAGCGCATTGTCGAACGACGCGGAATCGCTGCCGCCGGCCTGGATGATGGGAAAAAGCTTTTTCAGATCGGCGCCGAAAAGCTCGGATTCCAGCACCGACTGGCGGGCGTGCATCCAGTTGACATTGCCTTTGACAGTATTGATTTCGCCGTTATGCGCCACGTAGTGGAACGGATGCGCGAGGTGCCAGGTGGGAAATGTGTTGGTCGAAAAGCGCTGGTGCACCAGGCAAAGCGCGCTGGTGAGATCGGGATCGGAAAGTTCTTTGTAGAATTTCGCGATCTGCGGGGCCAGAAGCAGTCCCTTATAGATGATGGTGCGGGCCGAGAGGGAGGGGATGCAGAACATCGCCGCATCTTCCATATCGGAATCGGCCACTTCGGCTTCGGCGCGCTTGCGGATGATGTAAAGCTTGCGCTCCAGTTGATCGGTGGTCATCGGCGGATTGCTGCCGGGCGCCGGGCCGATGAAAATCTGTTCGATATACGGCTGCGACTGGCGGGCCACGCGGCCAATCGCCGAACCGTCGATGGGCGTATCGCGCCAGCCGAGAACTTTCAGGCCTTCTTCGCGGACGATGCGTTCCAGGATGCCTTCCGTTTGCAGGCGCTGGTGACGCTCCACGGGAAGGAAGACCATACCGATGCCGTATTCGCCGGGCTCCGGCAGAGTGAAGCCGAGAGAGCGGGTTTCGCGGTCGAAAAACTTATGCGGAATCTGGATCAGGACGCCCGCGCCGTCGCCGGTTTCGGGATCGCAGCCGCAGGCGCCGCGATGCGTGAGATTGATGAGGATCTGGATCCCCTGCTCGATAATCTCGTGGGTCTTGTGGCCTTTAATGTTGGCCACAAAGCCGATCCCGCAGGCATCATGTTCCTGGTCGGGATGGTAGAGACCCTGCGGCTCGGGCAAGCCGGACCGGTGCCCGGAAATCGCGGCGGAACCTGACGCGGTAAATGTACTCATGTTGTGCCTAGTCACTTTTGGAACAAATCACTGCCTGATCTTGGGGCGCTCGCTTACTTGGCTAGCTTGACTGGCGGAACGCAGGTTTCATCATATTAGCAGCCGTTCCACTATAATGCAATCGGAATTCGCAGTCTTTGCATTATCATAATTGCTTATGTTATATTCGCAGCTGCGTGATCTTTGAAGACTGCAAGTTATTCCGCGATGTAGCCCATGCCCGCAGCCTGAGCCGGGCGGCCGCCATGAATGGCATCAGCCAGTCGGCGGCAACCCAGCATATTCAGGAACTTGAGAAGCGTCTGGGCGTGCAGCTGCTCGACCGGTCAACGCGCCCATTGGGGCTGACGGCGGCCGGAAAAATCTATGCCGATCTCTGCCGTGACGTATTGCGGCGGGAGGAAGATTTCATTGTCGAGCTCGACGCCGTCAAATCCGGGGTGGAGGGTTCGGTGCGGGTGGCGTCGATTTATTCGATCGGGCTGACTGAAATGCCCAGGCTGCGCGAGGAATTCCTGCTCACCTGCCCGGGCGCGCAATTGCAACTGGAGTACCTGCGGCCGGACAAAGTTTACGAAGCCATCATTGAAGATCAGGCGGATTTGGGTTTCATCAGCTATCCGGAGCACCGGCGCGAGCTGACCGTGATTCCGTGGCGCGAGGAGCGCATGAGCGTGGCGGTTTATCCGTCCCACCGTTTCGCCGGCCGGGCGATGCTGATGCCCTCCGATCTTGACCGGGAAAACTTTATTTCCTTCGATGAGGAAGTCATCATTCGCCGCGAGCTGGACCGGTTTTTCCGTGAACATGGCGTGACGATTTCGATCGTGATGCAATTCGACAATATCCAATCGATCAAGGAAGCGGTTGCGCTCGGTTCGGGGATCAGCATTCTGCCGGAGACCAGCATTCATGCGGAAGTCGAGCAGAAGCGCCTGGTTTCAGTTCCTTTGCATGCGCCTGGTCTGGTCCGGCCTACGGGCATCATTCACCGCAAGAAGAAAAAGCTGACGCGGGCGGCCCGGGAATTTCTGAATCTGGTGGTTCCGCAGGCATCGCTGGCGTCGGTTTAGATCCGGGCCATTCCGCAATCGCCGCTACTTTGTCGTAATCCAGCTGGACTGGAATCCCGCGGGGACCACGAAATGCTTTTCCCTCGCGTTAAAAACCAGCGAATCTTCCGGCCACCGGCTGCTATCGGGAGTAAGAACAGCCCTGCCCAGCGCCCGGGTCATTCCGGAGTCGAGCCTCACGTGCAATGGCGATGCGATGCCGTTGATTTCGGCCACGTCAAATGAGATGGCGATCACGAGGTAACTTTCCGGAATTACGTTTGGCCGCGCATTTTCGTTGGGGAGCCTCGAATACGAAGTCACGTTCAAGATGCGGCCACGCACCTTGGTTCCTTTAGCGAGCAGAACCTTGAAGGACGCGCCTTCTCTCGCCACCACATCCTGCCCCACGGTCGCAGACACGACGTCGCCAGCAGCGGCAGTATCCGAGTCGATCGCGGCGTCGAACCGCAGAACGATCCCGTAGTTCGCGGGCAGAATGGACGCAGCTTTGACCGGCGCGGCCGATCGCGGAACTTCAGCGACGCAGGACACATACGTGACGATGTTATTGGTCTCCTTCGCATCGCTCATCACCGCGTGAGACTCGGCATGTTTCGGCAGGAGCACTTCTTCACTGCCAACCAGGACGCGGGCGTAATCGACAGTTGAGGCCGACTCGCACATATTCGTTCCGGGCGGAAGTGAGCTTGTCCCGATAATGAGCTGTTCCGTATCGAGCGATGCCTGATCGATTACAAAGGAACCATTGATTGCGGCGGGAAGCCATTGCGTCCCGGCCTTTACCAGGTGCGCGCCGACAGCGCCGGAATCGCGAAATCCGTATTCCGTCTTTTGGGCTTTTTCGCCGAGGTACTGAAAGGCCGCGGTCGGGCTGGCAAAGAGACTCACCAGATAGCCTCCGAATGCGCCGGTCCCCAACGGTCCGCTCAGGAGAACCTCTTCGAGATCGTGAGACTCGAATTGCAGTGGGTCGATCCAGGCGAAGACCTCGCGTGCGCCCGAGGGGAAGACCTTCACGCGGAAGCGGTCCGTCGCGTCGAGTTTCAGTTTGGCCCGGCCGTTCTTGCGCTCCGCAGCAATCTCATCGCAGGATGGAGCGCGGCCCGGCGGTCTGACGCGGCTGAAGTAGCTGCGTTCCATGGTCTGGATACAGGAGATCTTCAAGGGACGATTCGCAGCGGCAAGCACGCGGTCGCGCGCCTGCACCAGAAGATCGGCCGGGTCGGGCATCTGCGCCCGGGCAGAACTGGCAAGAGGCATGAACGCCAGGATCGTCCCGAGCTTCAGGGCCTGGGCGCGAGTGTAATCCATTTCGATTCGAACCCGGCGGGGATTACCCAGACGGGCTTGTCAGTCAGAACGACGAACGTACCGCCATCGTGTGCGTTGGGCGGAGGAATGTTCAAATCCTGTGGAGCTTGCCGGAGTGCTTTGCTGGCGCTGTAGGCATTGAATTGAGCTCTGCTATCCGGGGGCGGCGTTGAGCGATCGCGCACCATCGCAACGGGCGTGTCGACTCCGCGAAGTTCGACCGATTCGAATACCAGCCCGACTTGAAAATGCGGCGAGGGTTTCGCGAAATGCCGCATCTCGGAAATGCGTCCGCGCATGCGGGCGCCCGCGGGGATCAGGACCATCTTCGATCCCGGCTTCAGGACTGCCTTCGTCACCCCGGCGATCACCACGTCGCCGGCGGCCCCGGTCGCCGTGTCGATCGGCGCGGTTAGTTTGATCGATACGGGAAGGCCGGCGGGAAAAGTCATGGCGTCGGAGTGTTGCGGGCCCGTCTTTGCCGTCTCCGCACTTTCGTCGTCAAAGCGGATGGTGGATTCCGATGTGTATTCGTGGCAGGAGGAAAATCTGCCGAAACTTTCGGTGCGGACCGAACCGGGGTGAACGGTCTGGAATTCGTTCTTCAGCGGCATGAGGTATTTTGTGCCGCCGGAGAAGGCCGGATACTCGAGGCTCGTCTTCGCCTGACACATTTCGGCGCCTGGAGGAAGCAGATTGGTTTGAATCGTGAAGCGGCCGAGGTCCGCCGACGCCGCGGCAATTTCGAAAGATCCGCTGGTGCCGGTAGTCTGCCAGTCTCCGTTGACCCGGATTCCGTAGTGGCTCCGCTCCAGCGGGATCTGGAAACGGTACTCGAAGACGCGACGGCCCTCCACAGTTTTCTCTTTGACGAATTCGATCGCCGCCCCGGGGTTGTCGAATACCTCCACCAGATAAGTTCCGAAAGCGCCGCTGCTGGTGGGTCCGAAGCCGACGATTTCGTTGAGACGGCGGGACTCGAAGCGGCTCGCGCCGGGCCAGGACTGGATCTCGTGACGATCTGAAACCGCAACTTCGAGCCGAAGCCGGTCTGAACTGGCGAGGGCGGCGCGGTCCGGAGGCTGGGTCAGGATCGTCTGGGCGGGGCAGGATTCCGGGCTGGTGAGGCCGGGCTTGGGGGCAGCGACGGACGACGCGAAATACTGGCGGTCGACTGTCTCCAGACACGTATAACGCCTGAGTTGCGCGGTTACGGCCAGAATCTTCTGGCGGGCGGCGGCGAGTACGGTATCGGTTTCGGGATTGTTCTGCGGGGAAGCGGTTGAGAGCGATGCCAGTAGCAGAATCATCCGCGTGACGCTGCCCGGCTTCATTTCAACAGGCTAGCAGAAAAAACGCCGGCCTCATTTTTGGGGGAGCATCAACCGACAAGACGCGCCGGGTTGTTCGAAACCTAAATCTGTGCCATCAGCCTGTCGGAGACACGCACCTTACGCCGTCCTCGCCGATGCGCGCGATGCCGCGGCAAGGCGATGACCACAAGTCCTGCCCCAATGGAAAACATCACGATCCCGGACGGCTCCTGCGTCTGGAAAACGCTCTTGCCGGAATCGACGGCAGTGGAACTCTCTTCAGCCGGTCTGACCACGAACGGATCCAGCGTGGTGGTGATGTCGTACTGATCGTCATTTGGGACTGCGACCCAGGGGTCGGCTGAAAGATCTCGCGCCAGTGCGGGCTCGAAAAGCGCGTCGCGGTTATCCGTGGACGCCGGATCCGATAAGCTCGGTCCCTCGAGGAGAGCAGCGGCTGCAGCCCGGCTGGAACCTGCAGTGCCGATGCAAAGCGACGCGATCGTCAAAACTGCCCGAACTCGGAAAGTAAGCACTCAAACAGAGAGTGCGATAACACATAAATGTTCGCAGGAAAATATGCGCTCACTGGTGCGATGCCTTGATTCCGAAAATCTGCAGGATTTCCGCTTGTTCCGATTTTGCCTCAGGTGAACCGGAACCGCCCCGGCCGGTGGTATGCAGCGCAAGCGTTTTGGCGGTAGAGCCATTCTTGTTTTTGCGGTCCGGATCGGCGCCGCATTCGAGAAGAATTCGCACAGCGGCGGCGCAGCGGGTTCGTACCGCGCGATGCAGGGGAGTTATGCCGGTTTTGTTGGCTGCATTAGGGTCCGCCCCCGCCTCGATCAGTGCAGCGATGGTGGCGACTTGCGCAGGCGGATTCCATGGCGATGCGCCCGGGCTGCCGACCGCGGTGTAATGAAGCGGTTCGTCACCGTGGCGATTCCGCGCGCGTACGTTGGCGCCGGCGGCGATGAGTTTTCGAACTGCATCCTCCCTATAAGCGGCGGCGGCCAGGTGTAACGCCGTGTCGCCAGAGTAGATATACCTTCCGATCGAATCGAGGAAGCAGTGTTCGGCCGACTGGCGAGTCGCTCCTTCAAGGAAACTTGCGAGGGCCAGTTGCGGCGATCTCTGAAGGGACCGGCTGACTGCGGTCAGATTGCCCGCGACGATATCGTCGACCAGTTTCCGGAGCGCGCGATCGGAATCCGAAGTGGTTGCAGGCAAATCTAGTTCGCGAACCGGCGGCGCATAAAGCCGCCGATTATGAGGAGGCCCGTGCCTACCAGCATCATCGAGGCGGGTTCGGGAGCAGCGGAAACCTCCGCAGTGGTGAAGGATACGAGCACGCTGTTGGGTGTTCCGCTTGGAGTTTGACATTCCACGCTGGAGTTGAAGCCGGAGCACGTGTCGGTCGGGCCGCTTGGCAGACTCTGGAAATTGACGAAAATGGATGTCGGAGTAACAGCGAAGATGCTCGGCGACGACGTTGACCAACTGCCGGTCGAACTGTCAATCTGCGCGGTCGTGAAGTAGACATATTGGCCACGCTGCGACAGGGCGGAAGCTTCGTCGATCGAGAGTTCAAAGCCATTCAAACCGATCGGGCCGATCGGGCTGAAATGGGTGTTGTTCTCGTTGTCGGCGCCGAGAAATTCGACTGTGCTGGCGGTGTCGGAGACATCCACGGAAACAGCGTTATTGGGAATGGTACCCAAGGCGGTGCCGAGCGGCGCGCCAGATCCGGAGCAAGTATAGGATGTCCCGGGGCAGGCGGTGAATTCAAAGCCGGATCCCACAGTTGCAGGGTTGTAGGTCTGGTAGGGAGTGCTGGTTGGGGTTCCGAATATCCAGTTGAGGTCTACGGTGAGACCGTCGAGGATACTGCCGGCCTGGGCCTGCGTACCAAAGCAGACGAGAATTGTACTGATTGCCAAAAGGGGCTTTTTCAATTTTCCTCCACAGGGGCCTTCATGACTAAGGCTTGATAAAGGAGATTGTCACAATTTCTTCTGGTCCCGTAAAGGTACATGAACATGTACCCCGCCGCAAGATTTGCAGTGAGGGGCCCGGGGGATGGGGAAAATGAAAAAGCCCGACCTTGTTCAGATCGGGCTTCATCGAATTAACCGGGCAACTTCCTAGTCTCCCACACACCTGCGCGTGCAGTACAATCGGGGCTGAAGGGCTTAACTTCCGTGTTCGGGATGGGAACGGGTGGAACCCCCTCGCTAAGGTCACCCAGAACTTGCATGACGCCGGGCCACATGTGGGCCCTGACGGCGCCAAACTCGTAATGAGCTTTGACTTTGAATATTTGACGGGGGGCTGGTTTAGACGAACCAAGCCTATTTACCACAGAAACATCGACCTAAAATTTGTGTAGAAAATAAATTTTATGGTCAAGCCGAACGAGCAATTAGTAGCAGTAAGCTCAACGTATTGCTACGCTTACACATCTGCCCTATCAAACTGGTAGTCTACCAGTGCTCTTCATACTTACGTTGGGAGATCTCATCTTGAGGAAGGTTTCGCGCTTATATGCATTCAGCGCTTATCCTGACCGAACTTCGCTACCCAGCTATGCCACTGGTGTGACAACTGGAACACAAGAGGTTCGTTCACCCCGGTCCTCTCGTACTAAGGGCAAGCCCCCTCAAATCTCCTACGCCCACCACAGATAGAGACCGAACTGTCTCGCGACGTTCTGAACCCAGCTCACGTACCGCTTTAATAG
>DASZLO010000240.1:0-26150 GCA_035552315.1 Bryobacteraceae bacterium | reverse complement strand
CAGTTGCAGGCTGGATACGGTCCGCCAGATCCTGAAACGGCTGCGGGTCTCCGAGATAAGCGCCGCTCACTCCAAACACCACCAGAAACCCCAGGCTCCAGAATCCGATCATGCCATGCAGTTCCCAGATGAAGCGCCGCCATCCGGTCTTCCTGTGCGCCGTCAGATTTCGCCGCCACGCTTTAATCCCCGGCCACCAGACCACGATCCCGGAGAATCCGAGCAACAGAAGCAGCAGCGCCCCGGTCCCGTTCACCTCCCGGCCCGTCGGCCCGGCCAGCAGATCGTCGTGTAATTCCATGGTCCTCGATACCAGCCAGATTCCCCATGGAACCGAATTCCCCAGATCCGCGCCGGTGTAGGGATTGAAAAGCCGGCTCTTCGCGCGGCTGCCGGCCTTGAGAGAAATGGTGACGGCCTGATTGGGATTCCGTTCATGACTGAGTGTGACCGCCTTGTATCCGGGATACGCACTCATTGCCGCGGCCTTCAGTTGCTCGTCACTCAGCCGCGTGCCCAGCCGCGGACCCGGCGTCGCCACGACAATCGGATCGCGCGTCGCCGCCCTGAAAAGCTCATTGCTGTAAACCAGCACGCTGCCGGTCACGCTGGCCATCAGCACGTACAGGCCGAATCCGATGCCGCTCCACAGATGAATCTGGAAAATCGCCTTGCGCAGCCAGATGGTCTGCGGTTGCCGGATCCATCGCTGCCCGAAAGTCATCTCCCTCCTCAGGATTACGGCCGCTTGCGAATTTCCGCCGGCACGCGTTCAGTTTCAAGCGCGCCGATCTTGAAGCTCCACTCAAGCGGAATATTCTTCGGCGTGTAGCACTCTTTGTCGTCGCAGGCCTGATAACGAAAAATCCCGGTAACCTTCAGGGTTCGGTCCGGCTGCAGCATCGGCGCGATTTCCCGCTCCTGTCCGATAATCACATCCCGCGCGATCCGTATATGGCGGTCATAAACGGGCACCGTTTCGTTGATCACCGGCAGCCGCACCTTGTGCGAAGCCGGATATGCGGGCGCGAATGAAACCCAGCCTTTCGATTCACTCATCTTCCAGTCGATCGGAATATAGCCGCCCTCCACGCCGGGCGCATAGACATGCATCTTCGGCTTGAAATCAACATCCACCGTCAGCGTGATCCGGTGGCCCGGCGCGAAGCTGGCGTCGCTTGCCGAGTACGAAAGCCGGATTTGCGGATTGTCAACGACCGTCTTCTCCGCGCCGTTCTCCCCGAATTCACGCGTGAGAATACTGCCGGCCGAAAACCGCTCCGTATAGTCGTCGTGAAGGTACTTGGACTTCACCACGCCCTTTGCGTCGACAATGTACGTTCCTGGAAACGGAATTCCATACACCGGCGAGTTCGCCTCAACATTGGTATTAAGAATCCCGAAGGCTTTGATAATTGCGGAACCGGGATCGGAAAGCATCGGAATCGTAATCCTCTTCCGGCCCGAAAAATCCTTCAGGATCGCGACGCTGTCATAGGAGATCGTCGCAACGTTCAACCCTTGTTTCTGGAACTCACCCGCTTTGGCATTGAGGTCGACCACCTCAGTTTTGCACCACGGTCACCAGTCGGCGGAACGAACGAATGCGAGCACCAGGCCGTTGCGCCCGCGCAGCGTGGCGAGTGTCTGATGCTTCCCGTTCTGATCGATCAGATCGAAAGCGGGGATTCTGGCGCCCAGTTCGGGACCCGTCTTCATGTTCGCGTTCTGAGGCGCCGATGCATGCAGCGGCTCGCGGTCCGCGGGAGGTGTTTGCCCCAGACAGGCCATCGAAGCCCACAGTGAGATAGAGGCAACTAGTGAAGATCCGATCGCAACCCGTGCCACGCAGCAATTGTACCAGGATTCGCGCTCATCGCCGTTCGGCAAGTTCCCGAACGCAGTCTGGCAACGGGCGTGCTAATCACGTGCCGATGGCGGCTTCCGATACGCAGACCATTCCCGGAGAGCAGGCCGAGGCACCGCCGACCGGCAGCAAACTGATCGTGGTCAGCAATCGCCTGCCGGTAACTCTCGTCCGCGACGGCGATACCTGGACCGCGAAAGCAAGCTCCGGCGGCCTCGCCACCGCCATGGAACCCGTTCTGAAACGCACCGGCGGCATCTGGATCGGATGGCCTGGCGATGACGGTACGATCGATCCCGCAAACCGGCAGGCCATATTGTCCGATTTAAGCCAGGGCTACAGTTACATCCCCGCGGAACTGGAACCCGGCAATGCGAAACCTTTCTACGAGGGATACCCGAACCAGACCCTCTGGCCGCTCTTCCATTACTTCCCCAGCCGCATGAACTTCACTGCCGATGGCTGGGCTGCTTACCAGAACGGCAATCGCGTTTTTTGCGACGCCGTAGGCAAAGAGGTCGAAGGAAACGACCTGATCTGGATTCACGATTACCACCTGATGCTTCTTCCGGAATGCATCCGCGAACATGCCCGCGGCGCGAAAATCGGCTTCTTTCTCCACATCCCGTTCCCCTCCTCGGAGGTCTTCGCCATGCTTCCTCACCGGGAAGAAGTACTTAAAGGCCTGCTCGGCGCCGATCTGATCGCCTTCCACACGCACCACTACCTGCAGCACTTTCGTGGTTCGCTCCTTCGGGTACTCGGCCTCGAAAGCCGGATCGACTCGCTGGATTACAACGGACGAACCATCCGTCTCGACGTCTTACCGATCGGTATCGACCCCCGCGAGTTGCCCGATCTGGTGGAAAGCGATCCCGAAACAGCTACCCATCTGCACGAACTCCAGCAGCGCTACAGCGACCAGCACATCCTGGTCGCGGTCGATCGCCTCGATTACACCAAAGGCATTCCGCAGCGCATGCGAACCTACCGCCGCCTGCTCGCAAACCATCCGGAGCTCACCGGCAAAGTGGTGCTGATCCAGGTCGCCGTGCCCTCGCGGCAGGGGATCGAAGAGTATCAGGGGCTTCAAAGCGAACTGAATGAACTGGTGGGCGAAATCAACGGTGCGCTCGCCACGCCGCACTGGACCCCGATCGTTTATCTGCGCCAGGGAGTCAGCCGTACCGAACTGGCCGCCCTTTATGCGCTCGCCGACGTCGCCTGGGTCACTCCGCTGCGCGATGGCCTCAATCTGGTGGCGAAAGAATATTGCGCCTGCAAACCGGACGGCAATGGCGTCCTGGTGCTCAGTGAATTCGCCGGCGCCGCCGCCGAAATGGGTGAAGCCCTGCTGGTCAATCCTTATAACGAAGACGAGGTCGCCGACGCCGTAATGCGGGCTCTGCAAATGGACCGCACCGAGCGGCAAGCGAGGCTCCTCCCCATGCGCGCCCGCGTCCTGCGAAACAACGTCTTCGTTTGGGCCGACCGTTTCCTGGACAAGCTCGCCGACGCATCCGCGCCCCGCGAAAGTACGCCCCTGGTGGATTTCTCCGCACTGCGGACTTCTTACCGGAACGCCTCCCGCCGAATCCTGATCTTCGACTACGACGGCACTCTGGTACCGATAACCGATGATCCCAACTCGAGCAAACCCTCCGTGGACCTGATCCGCAATCTCACCCGGCTCGCATCCGATCCGTGCAATACCGTGGCTGTTATTTCCGGCCGCCGCAGCGCCGACATGGAGCGCTGGCTCGGTGATATCGCGAACTTATACATCGGCGCGGAACACGGGATGCTGGTGCACCAGCCTTCGGAAGAAGGATGGCACGCCTTGAATGGACTCAATCCGGATCTCCAGTGGAAGGAAAGAATCCGTCCCATCCTCCAGCAGTTCGCCGATCGCGCGCCCGGCAGCTTCGTCGAGGAAAAACAGTTTTCCCTCGTCTGGCACTATCGCCGGGTCGAAGCGGAATTCGGCGCGTGGCTGGCCAAAGAGCTGCTCGCGCTGCTCGAGAATATGCTCTCCGATACCAACGCCCGCCCGGTGCACGGAAAGAAAATCGTCGAAGTTAAATCGACCCTCGCGAACAAAGGCGAGTTCGCCGCGTGGCTGGTCGACAGGCGCGGACCGGCCGAATTTATTCTGGCTGCCGGCGATGACGAAACCGACGAAGATATGTTCGCCCGCCTGAACGGCGCCGCGGTTACGCTGCATGTCGGCTATGGCCGAAGCATCGCCGCCTTTCGCCTGCGCCAGCGTTCGTCCATGGACCGGCTGCTCAGCGAAGCCCTCCAATAGCACTGCTTAATCGAAGCCGCGGTTATACGCTCTTGGCTTTCAACTCCGCCGCCGGCGTCGTGTCCATCTTGTGGATCACCTTCGCGAAAACTTCAATCTGGCTGTGCAGCAGCGTGGGATCCAGTTTCTCGATGCACCCGTTGGCTGGACCTGCCAGCAGATAATTCGGCTGCGGAATGTAACCGATCGTCGGCACGCCCGCGCGCGCCAGCCCACCGCCCTCGCCGAGCCATCCTCCGTGAACGGGATTCACCACCGCGGTGTTGCGATCGGCCGAGCCCTGCAGCGACTCCACCATGATCGTGCCCGTGGATTTCATCTCCGTAATGGCGACGCTCCACTCTGGTTGGCCGGTGGGTTTGTACTGCATCTGCTCGTTGTCGAGCCACTCCATGCAGCCCAGATGTTCCACCGTCACCGCCGCCACGGCCTTCTTGATCATATCGGGATATTTCTGCATCACGCCCCGCATGGAAGGCACCCAGGGACCGGCGAAGTGTCCCGTCGTCAGCGGGAAAACAATGGTGCGGTTGCGCTGATTCTTCGGCAGCTTCGCGAAATACTTAGCGAGCGCAAGAATCCCGATGCCGCCATTTTCTTCCGTCGCGTTCGGCCCGTCGGTATGCGTGTTGACAATCACAACCTCATCGGCCGTGGCGCCCGGCAGCGTTGCGATCAGGGTATCGGTGGGAGTGTTGGGATACGTTTGCGCCTCCAGGACCACGGTAGCTTTGGCGCCGGTCCCGGCCAGTGCCTTCAGCTTCGCCCCGGTATCCTTGCCCACATAGAGTCCGGCGATGTTCTGCGGAGGGCGCGAAAACGGCGTGTACTGATCGGCCGCGTTCGCATCTGAAACATCGGTCCACGCGATGATCACCCCCACCGCGCCGGCCTTCTGGAATTGCGTCAGATCGTTGACGCCGCCGCGCGCGGGATGCACATCGGCGGGAAAGTGGGCGGTCGTTGGATAAATGCCCCACGGCTCGTAGATCGTTCCGAATTTGCGATGGTTGGTCTTGAAATCGACCAGCGCGATTTTTCCCTGCAGCCCGTCCAGCTTGAATGCCCCGGGACTGCCGGCATACACCAGTTCGCCTGTGACTCCCGCGGCGGGCGTGTCGCCCGAGTAAGGAAAGTAGGATGTAACAGCGGGTTTGAACGCGGACCCCGAGACCGGGGCAATCGAGAACTCCCAGCGCTTGGCTTCCCAGCGCGGAAACGTGTAATGTTCGCGCTGCACATCGAGACCCGCCGACGTAAGGCCCTTGGCAAGGAACTCGACAAATTCCGTATGCGCCGGATTGCCGGTATACTTCGGGCCCATTTTCGCCATCGACACCTGCCAGTCCCATACTTCTTTTTTAGAAGACATCAGCTTCGGCTGATAGGCACTCGTGGACGCATCGGCTACGAGCGGGAAAAGCCCGTCGCGTCCGAGCACCGCCACGGTAGATGCGGCTGCGGCTGAACCAATAAACTTGCGGCGTGAGAACGACATGGTATGACCTCTTTTGATCGCGCGGCGCGGTTCAGGACCGCCAATTGCCGATGCCGACATCTTATCCAACTCTGCGTTCCGGCGAAACCCCGACTGCCGCGGAACCCCCTTCTAACCGGCATCCCGTTGGGATATACTTTCAAATCGTCGATTTTGCCGTTCAGAGGGAGAATTCTTGAGACTTAGATCCTGCATATTAGCTGTATCGCTCGCCGCGGTTGCCTGCACCCTCGTGGCTCAGACTCCGCCCGCGGGTTATAAAATTCCGCGCATGCCGGATGGACACCCGGATCTCGACGGCGTCTACGACATCGCCACGCTGACCCCGCTCGAGCGCCCTGCCGGCCAGAACGCCACGCTCACCGCGGCCGACGTGAAGAAACTCGAGACAGCCAACACGCAGCGGCGATCCGCGGGCGATGCGCCTTTGGCTGCCGACCGTTCCGCGCCCCCCGTCGGCGGGCAGGGCCGCGGCGGTGGCGGCGGAGGCAAGGTCGGCGGCTACAACGGCTTCTGGCTCGATCCCGGAACCAAATACAACACGGTTGACGGACAGTTCCGCTCCTCCATTTTGATGGACCCCGCCAATGGACGTATTCCCGAAATGACTCCGGAAGGCCGCAAGCGTCTTGGCGCTGGCCGCGGTGGCGCCGCTTCTGCCGATGCCGGCGAAGGCGATCCCGATCTGGACCGCACTCCGGGCGCATATGACGATCCGGAACGGCGTCCCCTCGGTGAGCGCTGCCTGCTTGGGTTCGGCTCCACCTCCGGCCCCCCTGCCCTGCCGGACTATATGTACAACAACCTGCATCAGATCGTGCAGACGAAAGACTCCGTCATGATCCTGACCGAGATGGTGCATGACGCGCGCATCGTGCGCATGAATTCGCAGCACCTCCCGCAAACCATCCGCAAATGGATGGGCGATTCCATCGGTCACTGGGAAGGCGACACTCTGGTGGTCGACACCACCAACTTCACCACCAAAACGCACTTCCGCGGCGCGACCGAAAACCTGCACGTGATCGAGCGCTTCACACGCACCGGCCCGCGGTCGATTCTGTATAAATTCACCATTGATGACCCGGCAACGTGGGTTCGCCCGTGGACCGGCGAAATGACCTGGCCCTCTACCGATCAGCGCATTTTCGAATATGCCTGCCACGAAGCGAATTACGCGCTGGCCGATATTCTCAGCGGCGCGCGTGCCCGCGACAAGGAACAGGCGGAAGGCAAGCAGTAATCCGCACTTCCTTTCAGACACTTGATTCACTCCGCGCATCCGGTCGGGCATCCGGTAATGACGCGATGCGCGGAGCCCTCCTCGATAAGTTCGGCCGCCTGTTTTTCCCCCGCAAGAATTTTTTTTGAACACCTTTACCAACCTTTACGTTTCTCCAGATGACGGAACGCAGCTCAATTCAGCAATAAGAAATTCCAACACATAGGGGAGAAATGTATATGAAGCAGATCGCATACTTTACGGCGTCCGCCGCGATGATGGCGGCGCTTTTGACACCGGCCTTCGGTGCTCCAAAACCCGGTAACCAGTCTTCATCGATATCGGCGCGCGCCAGCATCGCGCAAATGCAGGAACAGTTCCGCAATATTTCGGAGAGGGCCTTCAATCTCCGCGAACTGGCGATGAATGATGCCGATCCCGCCAGGCAAATGGCAGGACTACGCGCCCTGAAGGACGAAGTGAACAGCATCGGAGCCGAAGTGCAGGCTCTCGATGCGCAGAGTGACTCGCTCACAGCATGGCAGGACAAAACTTTGCATGAAATCCGGCCTTTGTTGAGTCAGGTTGCCGAAGACGTCAACAAGCTCATTCAGGTCTTCAATGACAACCGCTCGGGCCTGCGAAGTCACCCCTGGCTTCCTGAAACGGCCAAGGTTTCTAAGCATGCCGAAAAGCTTGCGGCACTGCTGAGCAACAAACTCAAACTCGCCCAGGATCTCGAAAAGGACCAGCAGTTCGAACGAGATCTTAGCGAACACTCCGGCTCTTAGGACCGTGCGGGTTGAGGGATGGGTCGCGTGGGTTCGGGAAACAGCGTTCCCGGACCCAGCATCCATCCCGGATCGAGACGGCTCTTTACGTCCATCATCGACCGGATCTCTGCTTCGCCGAACTGAATCGGCAGCAAATGCCTTTTGCTCTTTCCCAATCCATGTTCCGCCGAGACCGTGCCCCCGAGTTCCACGGCGCGCCTCGCAAACAGAACCATCAACTCCCTGGCGCGCAACCATTCAGTCTCATTCGCCGGAAGAATGTTCACATGCAGATGAGCATCGCCAATGTGCCCGAAGATGACATACTGCCCGCGGAATTCCCGCTCCAGCGTCTCGCGGTAAAACTGCAGCATCGCGCGATTGCGCGCCACCGGAACAGCGAAGTCCGATCCGGTCTTGCAAAGCCCGCGACGGCGGATCAGATCGTTCACCGCTTCCGGAAGCGCGTGACGGAAGCGGCGGAAACGCTCGCGATCGGGGGCGCCGGCCGCAAACCACGACGCGTCCATGCCCTCATCGGGCAACCAGTCCTCACCCTCCCTTTCGATAAGAAGAGCAGTCCTCGCGGCCAGCGGAATTTCCGGAAACGACGGCCGCAGCAAGTCGAGTGACCCTGCGTCCAGATACTCAAGCATCCTTAGTTGCGGCACGGCACGCCAGCGATCTACCGCATCGAGGGCCACCGCGTCGGATTCAAAAAACACCACACCGGCGAATATCGAATGCGGCGTCGGAAGCAGCCCCAGCTCTGCTTCCACCACCACGCCCAGTGTTCCCTCCGAGCCGATAAAGAGGTCCAGAAAGTCCATCCCGGGCCGCACATAATAACCGGCTGTATTTTTCGTCGTCATGGGCGCGGGGAACGCCGGTAATTCAAATGGACAGTTCTCGCCGCGCCGCAGCTCCAGCACGTCCCCGCTTGCCAGCACCACGCGCAGCGCCCGTACATGCCGTCGCGTGTCTCCGTAAAGAAAACTGCGCGAGCCACTGGCGTTCGTGGCTATCGTTCCCCCGATTGATGCGCTGCTCTCGGTGGGATCCGGCGCATAGAATTGCCGCGAAGCGCCCGCCGCTGCCTGCAATTCGCGAAGCAGAACGCCGGCCCCGCAAACCGCGAAGCCGGGTTCGATCTCCATCCGCTTCAATTTCTCCATCGAAACCCGCCACCCCGACTGCGGCACGCTCCCGCCCGTCAGCCCCGTCCCCGCGCCTGCGATCGTGACAGTCTGGCCGGCGCGGCATGCCTGATGAAGAATCTCCGCAACCTCAGCTTCGCTCCGTGGCGCGAAGATCCGTTCGGCGAGCCCGCTGTATCCGGAAGCGTCGTTGACCTCAACAGACATTTCAGTCGTGCAGCAGCGAGAAAAGCGAGTGGATCTTCGCCAGAATCAGCGTCTTCAAATTCTGATGTTCTTCGCTGGGGGCGTCCGATTCCAGCGCGAGCGCCGCATTCTCGTTGCGCAGCCGCCGCTCCGCCGCCACATGCGTCATCCCGTCCAGAATCTCCGGGCGGTTTTGCATCAGCTCGCGAATATGTTGCCGCCGGATCTGATACACCACAGTGTCCGTCACCGATGACACCGTCGCCGAAAACGGCTCATCCGTCAGCAGCGACATTTCCCCAAAGAAATCCCCCGCAAGCAGCTTGCCGACCACCGCCCCACTGCGCAGCGGACTGGTTGAATGTTCCGTCCCATTCGGAACCGAAACTTCCATCAGCCCTTCCGAGACCAGATACATCGAATCCCCGGCCTCGCCGTAATTAACGACACGCGCGCCGGACGGATACTGCCGGGTGTGCATGTGAGCCGCAATGCTTTTCAGTTCCTCGGGGCGGCAGGAGCGGAAAAAAGAATTCCGTTCCAGAAATCCGATCTTGATTTCCAGGCGATCGCTGACCGGCTTCGGTTTGCGTTCGTAGGCAACGTCCTGGTGCGGAAAACTGATGTCCAGACCCGCTTTTATCGCCTGGTCCATAATCGACGTCATCAGCCGGTCCCTCGCACCCGTAGGCGAAAGAGCCTGCGGAACAAAGTAACGCACAATGTATTCAACGCCTGACGGAGTGTATTTCGAAGCCACCACCTCCAGCGGCGGGTTGTCGTGTTCGATGCCCGCCGTAGCGCGCGCGGAGCTCATCAGGATGCGCACCACCCGGTCATGCGCGATGCCCGGCTCGAACCAGAGAAACAGTTCAAAACGCGTCATGCCGAGCGGCCGGTATACATTGTTGACCGCGATGGAGCTCAGCAGCGAATTCGGGACAAAGACCGTATTGGTGCTGTCGCGCGGCACGATCTGTGTCGCCCGCCAGTTCACCTCCGTCACCTGTCCGATCACCGGGTCGCCTCCCATCCGCAGTTCAACGTAATCGCCGATCCTGAATGGCGGATCGAGCTCTATCGCGATGCCGGAGAAGAAGTCCGCGATAATTCCCCGCAGCGCGATGCCGAGGACGATGCCGACCACGCTCGAGGTCGCCCAGAAACCGGTCAGCGGCTGATTGAAAATAGTCTTCGCAATGCCCGCCGTGGCAATCGCAAGGATCAGGATGTTCACGGTGTGCCGCATGAGCATCGGGGCCGGACCGCTGAGATGCTTCGGCCTCCTCTGCCAGAAAAATACCCGGATCATCCGCATCAGCACCCATGCGCCGGCCAGCCACGTCAGCGTTTGCAGCGCGTAATGCGCCTCCTGGCTGAAAAACGCGTACCACCGCGTCTGGTGATACTCGACAAAAAAGAAAATCGCGAGTAACAGGGTGGGAATGGCCAGTAATCTGGCTTCGCTATAGCGCATGCGGGCTTCGAATCAGTGTATTTCAATTCGGTTACGCAGCGATAGTGTCAGTGCGGATCTACTTGATCTCGACGGCGATTCTGTCGGCGGGTGTGTCCCCGGCATTCTGTTCGGTATGGGTCCCTGGGCCGGACGTGCGAACATCGTCCGCCTTCGCGCCCGGCTGATCGTTCAGATATAACACCACCCGGTTGAGGATGTGTTCATGCCGCTCCCCGACGTCGTGCGCGTCGTAATGAACGCGCAGAATGCGGACCTGGTCGTTTTCCAGCTCGACCTTGTAATGCTTCGCGTCCACCACCGTGGGATCGAGTTTCGAAACAGGCGCGGGACCGGCCGGTTTGCCCTTCAGATCGACTTCCATAATCCGGATTGGATGGTCGCTGATGTTTTCCGCAACATAGGCGCCGCTCGCAGGACGCCACCGGACCTGGCCGCGATGGAATTCGATGGTCTCAGGTTTGTCGCTGCCAACCTGCAGGGTCATCACGCCGTCGTCCAGATACAGCAGCACGCGATTGGTGGCGTGGCCGTTGCGGGATGGCACAGGCGTATGCGGAAGCAACGTCGCGAAATAAACGCGGACTTGCGGCGTATCCAGCTTACTGGCGATCGTCGCGGCCGCCGGCGGGTTCTGCGCCATCAGGCCGCCCGCCGCGAAGAGAACCGCTAAAGCACTGCGTTGTACGTTCCGCATAGGACGTTCATGCTTTCATGAATCGACGTCCACTGTCAATTTTCAGCGGGCTTCCCAATGTGGTCGACCACCAGGATTTCCACCGGTCCCCTCGAAGGTTCGAGCTTCAGCCCCAGCTGTTCCTGCAGCGCGGTAAACAGCGACGGTCCGGGATTCTCGTCCTGCGGCTGCGGGCGTCCCATATTCACATCCGGTGAATCGAGCGTGAAATCGAACTCCCCGGTCATTCCCGTCCTGTCGAGCACAGGGCGTCCGAGGACGCTGGCCAGCATGGCGGCAATCACAGGCGTCGTAACCTTGGCCATCATCAAGTGCCCCGCCCCCATCTGCATCGTGGTTTTCTCCGCGATGCTGGGCTTCAGCGTCCCGCCTGTTTTGGCGGATTCCAGCAGGTATACTTTCTCCTCTTTCGTGTCGCGATGCAGCTTGAGCTCGAAACGCTCGGCGAGCAGGCTCTGCACCATCTTGCGGATCTCGGCCACAGGGGCGCTTGCATCCCCCTCCACCTTCGCGGTCACGGAATACGTATCGGACGTGATCCAGTTGGGGCCGCCCGACACCTGGTAATTGCGCATATCGTATGCGTACTGGATCAGTCCGCTCACGGTGTAACCGGTCATGGTGACACGCGGCCCGGAAATATTGGTCAGCCCGTGTCCCATCTGATTCACCCGTTCGTAGGGCCGGATCGAAGCCACTTCAAACGACGGCAACGCCTGGCCGAAGACTCCGCAGACGGCCAAGCCGAAGCCACAGGCAACACGCAACATTGTTAAGGCGGGAGCTCTCATATGGTCAGGTTCGAGTTTCTATCCTAACGCAGAAACCTGACGCAATAAACCGCCGCCGTTACGCGCGCCCGACGAATTCTTTGTTCTCGGTCGAGACCTTCACCTTCTCGCCTTCTTTAATGAAAAGAGGCACGCGGATCTCAAGGCCCGTCTCCATCGTCGCGGGCTTGGTCACGCTCCCGCTCGATGAATCGCCGCGCACGCCTGGCTCCGTGTGCGCAACAGTCAACTCGACGAACATCGGAAGTTCCAGTCCAATGGGGTTGCCGTTGTACTTGAGCAGCTGAATTACGACGCCTTCCAGCAGAAAGTCCAGCGCATTGCCGAGCATCCCTTCAGTAAGGGTCAGCGTCTCGAAATTGTCCTGATCGAGGAAATGAGACCCTTCGCTGTCGCTGTACAAATAGGACGCCGGAACCTGCACCAGATCCGGCTCCTTGAACTTGTCGCTGGCTTTGAAAGTCTTCTCGAAGACAGCGCTCGTCAGCAGGTTCCGGATTTTCAGCCGCACCAGCGTTTGCCCCCCGCGCGCCGTGGGAGTGTTCACTTCCGCTTCCAGACAGTAGAACGGCGTATTTTCGAATTCGAATAAGGTTCTGCGTTTGACGCTGATCGCGTCGATTAGAACGGCCATTAGCTTTTAGTATAAAAGTCCGTGCCCTTAACGGCCGATGTGCGATTCAGCCGCGGCCTTGCGGGCTTCATCGGCTTCCGGCTTGAGCCAGTAGCCCGCCTTCTCGATTGCGTCCACCGATTTGTCAAACGCCTTCACGAAGGCATCGTGCGTCGGATAAAGCTCCGCGAGTTTCTCCTTGTCGAACGGCACGGTCGTCCCGAACAGCCGGCAGAAATTGGGCGCGTTCGGCGACACCGGTCCCGCCGGCGAATTCACCAGACCATTCACGGACGCCGTTGGCACTTCCACTTCCGGCAGCCGGATGCCGCCTTTCGCATTGCCGTATTTGTCGCGCACGATCGGGTCCGGAGCCGCCGGATCGCCCAACTCAAGCAGCGGCGCTTTGGGCGGCATCTTGCCGTCCCGCACCCACGCCGTGAATGCATGCAGCGCGGCTTTCACCACCGCATGGCCGGGCGCGGCGTTGATCGGATCCTTGCAGTTGGTGGCGCGGTCGAGCGCAGGAGGAACTTCGACCACCCATCGCGGCGTCTCCGAATGCGCACCTCCGGCCACTTCCCACAAACGAAAGTGAGGACCTTCCTCCTGCCGGTCGAGGTGCGACCGCAGCGCCACGTAATCGCCTTCCATCTGCAGATCGAAAATCGGCACATCGATATCCGCGCGAATGTGCGGATTGGCCGGAACCACACCCTTCAGATTGTCCGGAAATCCGTATGTCCCGCCCACCCGGCTGTGTACGAAATATCCGTCATACACATGCGTCAGCGGATGCACCGCATTGATGTACCCGATCAGGAACGCGGCCGACTGCGAACGTCCAGCGGCGACCATGTGGCGAATGCGTAAGCCGCCCAGCGGATCCACGCCCTGCGGATGCCGCAGCGCTTGTCCACCCTGCGAATAAATGTCGTACGCATAGTTATCGCCCGGATGATTCAGCGTGCCGTAGCGCCCCGGATCCCAGGCCTTGAGAGCCCGCCCCGGCGTATTGACTCCGGCCGCCTGCACCCCCAGACCCACCCACGCATAACCCTCGCGCAGCAACTCCTCCTGCATCTGCACGAAGTCTGCCGCCCCTTCCTGCAGCGCGGTGACATTGAGCCATTCGACGACGAGAATGCCATTGAACTTACTCGCATCCGCGGGACGGCGCACCAGCATGCGCACCTTATAGTTCTCTCTGGTCGAAACCTTCGCTGGCCAGATGCCATCCACTCCCCACGCGCCTTCGTTGCCATAGGCGGAAGCCGTCCCGCCATAAAAATATTCCGCCTCCGTATAGCCGGCGCGCTTCAGTTCGGCTTCCGGCATGGCCCCGAACGCGCCCCCTTTGTCGCCGCCGGTAACCGGCCCTGTGACTGCCGGATTCGGAACGCTTGCCCGCTGTGCGAACGCGGGTACAACCATGGCGCTGGCCAGCACGCATAACAATGCCCGGTAATGATGTCTTTTGCGATACATAGTGAACCCCTCGCGTTCCCGCTACGTTATCACAGGCCTTTCCGGAAAGTTAGCCGGAATGGCACCCTATCTGCTCATATGCAGGCGGGAGGTTTTCGAAATGAAGTGGATGAATTTTTCTTTAATCGCAGGAATGATTGCTGCTGGTCTCTTTGTCCCTCCCGCGACAAAAGCAAGTACCGAGATAGCGAATGTAACAGGCTGTCTGATGCCGGGCAACGGTGCTCATCATTATTCGCTAACGGACGCCAACGGCATCAAGTACAACCTTGAGTCCGGGCCCAACACGTACATGAAAAAACATGTCGGCCAAAAGGTTGCAGTAACAGGCCATCTGAAGAAGGAGGATTCGACGGCTGACATGAAGAGCCTCCGGGTCAATCAGGTGAAAGAAGTCGGGGGTACCTGTCCGCAAAACGAAAACGGACAGACCCGCTAATTTCGTTCCCGCTCCCTTGCGGCAACACGCCCTGGGTTTTCCTCAACTGACGGGTCGTGAACTCTCAAGGGAGCGGTAGCGATACGTGACCCGGCGGCCGACAAGAATCCAATAAAAATTAGCCCGCAGGTCGCGCCAAAATAGCAGGTGAACAGCATGACCAGTGCCGGCGGGGGCAGAAACCAGGGTTTGGCAATCGCGAGATTGCCGAACAACCGGTCAATTCCTCCGCTGGCAAGTTGCCCCAGATGCAGAGCAGGCACACTGCCCCGGGGCGAGTGAACGATCAACCCCGCGTAATACGGCATCAGCAGAAAAACGCTCCCGTAAATATCGATCGCCGCGAAAAGAGTAACCAACACGGGAACGGAAAACCGCGACCCCGATTTCGGCAAAAGCGCGCCAATCCCCGCTACCAGGCACACCGCTTCCGCGATCACAACGCAGTAAGCGTAATAACCCATCGTTTCGGACCTGCCATTGATCCGAAATCCTTCGAGCGCATGATAAGCGGGCACGATCCAGAAAGACCCCGCGATAGCGCCGGTGATGAGTAAGCCGGGAGTTCTTTTCCGGATTGCCACAATCGGCATGCCGATGAATGCAGCCACCAGCACCATGCCGGCCAGATGGTACATCCACCC
Organism: Bryobacteraceae bacterium; assembly: GCA_035552315.1. Taxonomy (GTDB): domain Bacteria; phylum Acidobacteriota; class Terriglobia; order Bryobacterales; family Bryobacteraceae; genus BOG-234. The sequence continues at coordinate 10,990 of DASZLO010000240.1, read as the reverse complement.
GCGCAACACAAGAAAACTCCAACCGCCCAGCCAGACATGGGTCGTCAATGCAAAGTCCGCGGCGTCGAGCCACCTCATCCGCGCCACCGCCTGCAGCAACGAAACGTTCGATTGCTGCGCTCCGACGTCGGTTACCTGTCCCGTAATCGTGCCCGTTGTGACCAGCGTCCGTCCGTACCACCAGCCCGCGATCAGAACAGTGAAACCAATGATTATGGCGAACTGCCTCGCGACCGCCGGACGTCGTGCCCGGTCTCTCAGCCACATCCATCCGCATACCGCGAACACAGACGGAATCAGGATCAGAAAATAGGCTTTCGTCAGCAGCGCGAGTCCGAGAACGACGCCGAGTATCGCGGCCTCGCGCACAGGCCTTTTGAATTCCGCACGCTTGAACTCCACAAAGCGAATAAGGCAGTAGATACAGGCGCTCCCCGCTGCCAGCGCCAGCGGCTCGTTGCCCGCATGAGTCGTCAAAATCATCAACTCGGGCATCGCGCAAACCAGAGCGGCCACCCCGACCCCTTGCCAGTCGTTGCCGAAAACCTTCCGCCCCGTGAAATAGCCGAGCGGGATGACGAGTGATGCCAACAGTGAGCCTGCAATCCGCAATGCCCAGGCCTGCGTCAGCAGCGAGGCATGCCGGAACACCAGCAATACCGGGAGGAACACGATGTAAGCCAGCGGCGGTTGTTGCGCTTCATAAAGCGGGCGGCCAGGCATCCCCGGATCGCGCGGACCGTCCGTCCGGATAGCCATGAGCGCGCGATCCCGCGCGAGGCGCGCGGGCTCCGGCAGCTTCCAGAATTCATCGTGCGGAATTTCGGTGGGGCTCTCGGCGCGATTGGTCCACGGGACCGGCGCAAGCTGAACCGAGTCGGCCACCGCCCGCGACCCCGTGGCATTGCGGACATCGGGCAGTCTATGTTCCCTCGCGAGATAGTCCACGAAATCGAAGTGCGACGATTCGTCGTAGCCCTCCCACACGGGCATCATGCTCGAATAAAAAACCGCGCGGGAGAGAAAACAAACCCAGACGATGACAGCCAGAAATGAGGCGGAGCGCTGGTTCAGTGCGAGTCCCACAATACTCAAAGATGGTATCCCGGCCCGAGGGCGCCGTCATGACAGCGCTGCCTGATGCCGGCCCGTTCTACTTTTTGGCGGGAAATCTCGTATCGATCGGCTGACTCGGGTTCGCGTGGATTTGCAGCACAGCGCAGTGATGGTAGGTATAGTCACCGTCTTTGTTTCTGCCATGGGCCGCCATGAACTCGATCACCTGCAGCGTGCATTTCGCGCAGTTGATATTCGGTATCTGGACGTTGGCTTCCTGCTCCTTGTCGAAAGCCGCTGTATGCATAAACAAGCCGTCGGCCAGCACCGGCGCTGACGGCGGATAGTGAATGGCTCCCGAAACAGATCGTGGACCCGTCGGTCCCGCTTCGCTGGTCGCTTCGGGATCGGGCGGAAGTTCGTCGCGCGAATTCACCGCGAGCGCCACGCGGTAAAAGCCCGGATGAAATGCCATTTCCCGGATCCGGATGTGAAGCTTCTCGCCGCCCTCGACTTTCGTCACCGCGCCGGTGGGTCTGCCGGGATCGGTCAAAGTTCCACCGCAGGGAGGCGACCATTGGGGATCGCCAAGCTCCGATTCCTGAAGCCATGATGCCGGCTCGAGCAGTCTGAAATGAGCGACGCCGTTCGGCGTCAGCGCGAGAAGCAGACAACAGACAGACAGAACGGTAAACCTTCTCAATCGATCTCTCCTTCCCTAACCCGCGTGAATCCGCTGCAGTCCGTTCACCAGCGCAGTATCGACGCGCGACGCGACGTGGGTCATCACCTGGTATCCGGCCCCCATGGCTAACCAACTGGCGCAGGTTGCCGCAAAAGCAACAGGTGAACCCGGCATCCGCAGCAGCGCTATAACGATTCCGGTCAGCGGAAAACAAACGGCAACGATGCTGGCGCGCGCAATCCCTCGCGTGATAAAAAGCTGGAGTGCCCGGAAGAACAGTCCGTTGACCAGCCCAAAAACAAGGAAGCCGGCGCGCAATCCCGCTGCCCCGCACAAAACCGACAGGACCAGCAGGATCGCCGCGAGCAGCGCTGCAGCCTTCTGAAACCGGTGCCTGTCGAAAAGCTCTTCCAACAAAGTCACTCCCAGATACGCGGCCACCGACGCCACGATATCCAGCGCCTCAATTACCGTATGCCGGCTCGCCAGCACTTTCATGATCGATGTGCCAAACCCGATCGCCAACCCGGCCTGCACAGTCAGAATCGCCGCCGAAAGGCAACTGGCGAGGAGCACGGTAGAAATCATAAACACGAAAATCCGGAGCCTTCGACGATCGTGCCGGTAGATCCATGCCAACTCACGAGCGATACGTGCCGGATCGCCAAAATGAGCCGCCACCATTTGCTCGATCTCACCCTCATCGCGCCCGGCCGTGCGGGCCGCGTCGACGAAGTCCTCAACATGAGACCCAAGCTCACGTTGAATCTCCCGCCGCCGCCTTTCCGAAGGAATCCGCGAGGAACTCAGAATGCGATCGATCAGTTCTTTCGCCAGAGGATCCATTTAGTTGCTCTCAAGAACCGCCGCAATCGCACCAGTGAGATGCTGCCATTGCTTCTCATATTCACGAGCGGTCTTCTTGCCCTTGGCCGTCAGCGAGTAATACTTGCGTTCCCTGCCGTTATCCGCGGTGCGCCATTCGGATTTAATCTGCCCTTTTTTCTCCAGCTGGTGCAGCGCGGGGTAAAGCGTGCCCTCTTTGAACTCGAACGCATTGGCGCTCCGGCGCGAGGCCTCCTGCAGGATTTCGTATCCATACATTTCGCCGCGCGAAAGCAGATTGAGCAGCAGCAAGCTGATGCTCCCCTTTAAAAATTGTCTGTCTATTTCCACTGCTTTGTTTTAACCCGCTTGATTGCGATACCCGAACTAATATACCTTGTATAGCAAGGTATCATCGCATGTTCGCTCTGTCAATTACTTCAAAGCGTTTGCTCGCTTCAAGTGGTCCGTGGATTTTGTGTGCCGTCTGTATAGGCCTCGCGCCACTCGCCTCGCCCGAGGATGTTATCGCCGTCTCGGGCTCCGATGCCATAGCCGCGCGCCAGGCGAGCCTCGATATGTCCTCCCTGACATTCCGCTCCATGCGCGATGCCATCAAAGAAGGACGCGAAGCAAAGAGCCAGGGCTATCCGGCGGCCGTCCTTGCCAAATGGGCCAGGGTTCTTCCCCGCATGTTTCCGCCAGGCACAGGGCAGGGTGAGACTTCCGTGAACTCGCAGGCGCGCCCCGCGGTCTGGCGCGACCGCCCCGGCTTCGAACGTGCCGCTGCTAATTATGTGGATGTCACAACGCGCCTGGCAGCCCTGGCCGCAGCTAACGACACGCCGGAGTTCACCAGACAACTCGACGCCGTCGACCGCGCCTGCAGCCTCTGCCATGCCGGTTATAAGGCAGGCGACCAGGGTCCGCCCAAAAGGTAAGCACGCGTCAAAACGGCTGCCCGTTCCTTACGGCCCCGCTACCGGCACAGCCGCCGGCGAGACCGCAATCCCGTTCGGGTTATACAGGGTTGCGCCCGTACCCGGTCCGCCATCGCCGCTAAAACCGGCCGCCCCGTTTCCGGCCACCGTAGTGATAATTCCTGAGTTCACCTCGCGGATACGGTTGTTCACATAGTCCGCAATAAAGAGATTGCCGGAACTGTCCACCGCCGCGCCGGTCGGGTAATTCAGCGCCGCGCTTGTTGCCGGTCCTCCGTCTCCGCCATAGCTCGCGAGCCCGTCGCCCGCGACCGTGGTGAGGTTCCCCGACGAAACCTCGCGCACGCACTGATTCCCGTAGTCGGCGATGTAGAGGTTCCCCGCGCCATCCAGCGCGACGCCAGTCGGATTGTGCAGGCCAACGGCGGTGGCAGCGCCATTAGCGCAACTGTAGCCCACAACGCCATTGCCCGCGATCGTGGAAACCAGCCCGGAAGAATTGATCTTGCGAATGCGCTGGTTGCCGGAATCGGCTACATAGATATCCCCCGATCCGTCCACCGCGACGCCCACCGGATAGTAGAACTCGGCGTTGACCGCCAGTCCCCCGTCGCCGCCGCTGCCGACCGTGCCATTGCCCGCGACCGTGCTGATCGCGCCCGCCATATTCACCTTGCGGATGCGGTTGTTTCTCTCATCCGCGATATAGAGGTTGCCCGCGCTGTCCAGCGCGACGCCGGTCGGGCTGTTGAGTCCGGCCAGCGTGGCGGGCCCACCATCGCCGCTGTAAGAAGGCAAGCCGTTCCCCGCCACCGTCGCGATCACCCCGACCGTACTTACTTTACGGATGCGATTGTTCAACGTATCGGCGATATACAGATTGCCCGAACCATCCAGCGCCACGCCGGACGGGGAATGTAGTTCGGCGTTTGTGGCAAGCCCTCCGTCGCCGCCATACATGCCCGCGCCATTGCCTGCGACGGTGGTGATGATGCCCGACGCGTCGATCTTTCGAATGCGGTTGTTCTGGCTGTCCGTGATGTAAACCGAGGCCGGCGGGCCGGAAATCAGCTGGATTCCCGGCGCGGGTAAATCAGCCGCGAATTGAATCAGGTCGGTAATGCCGCCTCCGATGTTGTTCCATGCTCCGCCCGCGATGTTCTGGTCATTTGAATACCAGATGACCTGGCTCTGACTCGACTGCGTGAGCACAATCCAGTACGCGGTCGCCGCGGTCAGCAAAGGATGCGTCAGCGAGATCAGGAAGGTGGGCGTGGGGATCGGATTGAAGCCAACGCCGGACGGAACGATTGCGTTCCAGCTCTCCAGCAGAGTTCCTGGCTGGCCCGCCGAGTCTGTGTAGAGCCCTACCGTGAGGGGCGACTTGCCTTTCAGTTCGATCTCCAGCGTGGAGAGATTGCCTCCCGCCGTAGTCGTGAAGGTGGTGCCGAGAAATGCGGAGCCGGTGCTGTAGATAACGGTTGAGCCGCTGGGAAATCCAGCGCCGATGTTGCTGTAAAGGGTTCCCGCCAGCGCTGCTTGGCACGGTAACAGGGTGCAGCAGACGGCGAGGAAGAACGTCTTCAGGCTTTTCATAAATCCTCCGAGAGGAGTCGCGGCAGATGATTGTCACAGAGCGGCCGGTGGCGAAAACACCGTACGCACTGAAAACCTGCAATTTCAGGAGTGCCCCAATCTTATCCGCGGCAGCGCACGGTGGCACGGTCTCTATTGCCTGAAGCGTGCTCGCAGGCACTGCGCGGGCGGAAGGGATGTACGATGCGTCCCCTCATCGTGTGCGGGTTCGCCGGGCAGCCAATCGGTGATAGTATCCCGGTACAGGAGATCTATCGTGAGAATCGAATCCACACGCCGTGAACTGCTGGCCGGGGCAACTGCCGCCTTGCTCGCCAGCAACGCCACATCTGCCATGGCGGTCGAGCGGGATTTAAGAGGCGCGTTCATCATCATGACCACGCCTTTCACGGAATCGAAGGCACTCGACTACGAAGATCTCGCGGGGGAAGTGGCCTTCCTGGACCGCGTGGGCATCCAGGGCCTGGTCTGGCCGCAGTTCTCCAGCGAACTGGTGAAACTCAGTCAGCAGGAGCGCATGCGCGGCATGGACGTGCTCGCCGGCGCGGTTCGCGGGAAAAAGCCGACGTTGATTCTTGGCGTCCAGGGCGCCGACACGGCCGAGATGCTGGAGTACGCACAGCACGCCGAGAGCCTCGCGCCCGACGCCATGATCGCCATTCCCCCCACCAAAGCCAAATCGCTGGACGACTATCGCGAGTACTACCGCGCCCTCTGCAAACTGGCTAAGCGGCCGGTGTTCACCCAAACTTCCGGCGGCGCCCCGGGCCTCGAGCTGAGCATCGACTTCATGGTCGATCTGGCCCGCGAGTTTCCCAATTTCGGCTATATCAAGGAAGAGCACGATCCGGTGATCGCGCGCATGCGGGCCCTGATAGCCCACCGGCCCGACCCCATCAAGCGCGTCTTCGGAGCGAACTTCGGCATCGGATCGCTCTATGAAATGCGCATCGGCTCTGACGGGACCATCACCGGCGGCGCGATGTACGGCGACATTTACGCGAAGCTCTGGGACCTGCACCGGCAAAACAAAATGGCGGAAAAGCGGGAGCTTTTCAGCAAGCTTTCGCTGATGCTGAACCTCGATAAAGATATTCCGGGCGCGCGCCTTTACCTCATGAAAAAGCGCGGAATCTTCAAAACTTCGGTATCGCGAATCAAGGAAACCCGCGTTACTCCGCAGGAGATTGCCGAGATTGATTACCGGTTCGAAGCCTTAAAGCCGTGGCTGGCATAGCCCGCCGGGTTGTGAAACTTCGCATAAAACGCTGAATAATTCCGCGAAATAAGCCGCGCCCGCCGCCCGGCCCGGTGGACATTTCCGCTGTACACCGCTACACTGAAGGATATGTTGGACAACTCTCTACTTACCGCATGATTCCAGGCCGCAACTTCCCGCCTCGCAAATCCAATCGCCGCGAAAACGTAAACGAGTCAATCCGTGCCAGAGAGGTCCGCGCCGTATTCCCGGACGGAACCGCTGAAATTATGCCGACTGCCGCTGCTCTCAGAAGAGCGCAGGAGCTCGGGCTGGATCTCGTCGTCGTCTCTCCCACTGCAGTGCCGCCGGTCGCTAAAGCGATCGACTACGGTCACTACCAGTATGAGATGAAGAAGAAGTCGCACGAAGCCAAGAAGAAGCAGCACGTGGTCCAGGTGAAGGAGCTGAAATTCCGCCCCAACACAGACGATCACGACTACGACTTCAAGAAGAACCACGCCATTCGCTTCCTTCAGGAAGGCAACCGCGTGAAAGCCGTAGTGCAGTTCCGCGGACGCGAGATCGCCCATACCGATCTGGGCCGCAAGCTGCTCATGCGTTTCGCCGAAGATCTGACCGCATTCGGTGTACCCGACGGTTCGGCCCGCATGGAAGGCCGCAACGCGCACATCCTGATCAGCCCGGTGAAGACTCAGATTCAGCCCGGCGCGAAACCCCCGAAGCCTGCGCCGCCCGCGTGAACAACGCGACGGCCACCAATAACGACAGACCCAGCAGCAACTGACCCACGCGGTTTTCGGTCGGCGTCTCAAATCGCATCTGGATCGAGTGGTCGCCCGGCGTCACGTCGAGCAGCATAAACCCCATCGCAGGCTCCAGCCTGACAGGCAGTTCTTTGCCGCCCTCGAAGGCATGCCACGAGGTGTCATAAGTTTCCTGCAGCAATATCGAATGGCCCGTCGTGGTCTTCGCCTGAATATTCACTTCGTCGAATCCGTGCCAGGCAACCGCTGTGGACGGTTGGGCTGGATCTTCAATGACGGCGACATATTTCGACATCCGTTCTCCGTCATCCCCGCCGCGAAATTTCCCCACCGATCCCAGTGCATTCCTGTCCACGATACGCCCGATGTTCGGATAAATCCGGGGAACGCGATACACCACGGTTCCGTGCTGATTGTCCAGCAGGACAGGAAGCACGCCCGCGAATTTGTTCGGATAGGTGTAATCCCGATACGGCTCAAGCGAACCGGGCGCGGCGACGATCGCGGCATCCGTCCCGAGCGCCTGCAGCCATTGGATCGCCAGCCCGGGTTTATCGCCCGCAAGTATTTGCCAGGTTGCGACAGGGATGATTTGATTCTCCATCCCCTGCAGCGAACCGCCGTCCGGCTGCGCGTTGTCCGACCACGCATCGAACCAGAATCTCAATTCCCCGGTGGGCAACACACGCTGGCCCGGCAAATGTTCGCTGACCCACTTCGACATCTGGTACGGATACTGGTTCTCCAAAGGGCCCGACTTCGGGAATGGCGACCAGGCCTGTCTGACATATCGAATGGACGGATAGAAAGCCGTCGCCGCTAACAAGACCACGGCGAATCGCCCCTTGGGAAGCCGCCACACCCTTCGCCCGATCTCAACGGCAACAAGGATGAGGGCCAGATCGAGTTCCGGCACCAGACGTGGTGGTTCTCCCACCAGACGATAACCGCGATAGTAGAAGCCCAGCACATCCAGACACATGATCAGCGCCGCGCCAGCCACGAACACGGGCCACTCATATTCCGCCCGCCTGCCCGCGATCTTGAAAGTTACCAGACCGAACACCGCGAATGCCGCCACGGTGGTCGCGATCCACCCGGGAGTACCGGGTTGCGAAACCCACTGGAGATTAATCACCGTATATTTCAGGTAAGAAGGCGTAAGCCAAAATGCGCAAAGCCCCCAGGCCAAAACGGCGATGCCTGCGGCGCGCTGGAAAATACGCCGGTCGCGCTCGCCGTTCCAAACCGCCCAGACCAGAATCGGGAAGAAAAACGCCAGCGAACTCGCGCCGTAGAAATTGTTGGTCACCACCAAAGCGCAAAGGACCGCCGCGGCTGCCAGCATGCCCGGCCGCCATTTGCGAAATGCCAGATAACTCGCCGCTATGGCGGCGGGCAAAATGCACAACGCCGAAATATGCGGTCCTTCGCCCCACGCCTCAAGTACGTGCAGCCGCTGCGGGACAAGATAACCGCTGTCGTGGCGAACCTGCGCGATCAGCGCGAACGAAGGCGACACCAGCGCGAGCCCTGCGGTGCCCAGCCACGCCGCTGCCCGCGATGCCGTGCCCACGCGAATCATCAGATACATCGCGATCATCCCGAACACATACAGGAACGCCGTATAAAGATGGTAAGCACGGGCAGTGGTCATGCTCCACGCCTTCGCAATCAGGGCCGGACCGTAACGCAGAGCCGGAGGATAAATATAGTCGTAGCGGGTTCCGCAGTACCAGAGCGGCTGCCAGCCGGGGTGCGGCAGATGCTCCCCCACCATGCGCGCATCGGAGATGAAAGTGCTCTCGATGGACGGCCAGTTGTCCAGGTACTTCAAGCGGAACAAAGGCCAGATCAGAACCGTCGTGAAAACAAAAATCAGGAGGCTATCGGCGAGAAAGGTTCGTTTCATGCCCTTCCATCGACTCGACCCGCTGTCTTGACTGCTCAACAGCCGTCGTAAGCAGCCGCTCAAGCGTTGGCTGCGGCTTGATTCGCAGCATAATCTGATACGAGAACATACCCCGCGAAATGTGGATCAGCATTTTGTTGATTCCCAGCAGGAACCGGCTGAAAAAATTGTCCCCCAGCGCCATCGGAAACGGTCCCGGCACGCCTCTGCGTTCAAGGATATCGAAGCCCGACTGGCTCACCACCCGCTCGAAAGACTTGAATGTAAACAAGCGCGTGTGGGTCATGTCGAGAATGCCCCGCCGCCCGTAATTAAACTGCCCCAGCAGAAGCATCAGGCGCGGAATGAAGAATCCGATATTGGCCGTGCTGATAATGATCTCGGCCGATGGATTCGACCCCAGAGCGTTCCGCAACCCGTCCAGAAAGATCTCGGGTTTCGCCAGGTGCTCAATCACATCCAGCATCAGAACATAGTCGTACTTGTCGTACTCGAGCCCCGGGAGCCCGGCATTGAGGTCATGCAAATGGAAGGAGTTCAGCTTGGGCTCAATCGTCACGAACGCGTCGATGCCATCCACCACGCATTGTTTGCGGTCCACCAGATCCGCCGCCATATAACCGCCCGCGCATCCGATATCGAGAACCCTCGACCCCGCGCGCACTCGCTCGAACGCATAGCTGTGCGGACTGTCGTAGTTAAGCTTCGGCTTGTAAGGAGAATCATCCGCCGCCGCGCAGTCGAACTTGCGGTCATAAAAAAGTCCGGCATCCTGCAGACGCGCTTTGAATACGGCGACGACCACGTCCTTGGCATACTTCATGCCGTTCACATAGCAGATTTCGTCGCCATAGTAAGTGGGGATCGGAAGCTCTTTGATCCTGAGCCGCGCGGTTATCAGCTGAATGATGATTTCCGTGTCGAAGTGAAAAGCATTCGAGTTTCGCTCGAAGGGAATAGAGGAAAGCGCGCGCGTCGAATACAGCCGGTACCCCGAATGAAATTCGCTCAAATTCGAACGCAGAAGTTTGTTCTCGATCCAGGTCAGAATCCGGTTGCCGACGTACTTATACATCGGCATGCCCCCGTGCAGCGCGCCCGACGGGGTCATCATCCGGGAACCGAACACAGCGGCCGCTTCCCCGTTGCGCAGCGGTTCCAGCAGGTCGGGCAGACATTCCGGCGCATACTGTCCGTCTCCATGGATCAGCGCCACGAAATCGTAGCCGTTTTCAATCGCGTACCGGTAGCCGATCTTCTGATTGCCGCCGTAGCCCTGATTCACCGGGTTGTACAAAACCTTCAGCGGGAAAGGCAGCGATTCGTCTTTGCTCACCGAGTGGCCCCTGTCGAAGGTGGCATCGCGCGAAGAATCGTCGATGATCAGAATATCCACTTCATAGCGGTCAAGCAGGCTGGCGGGAATACGCTGCACCACTTTCGCGATGGTCTTCTCCGCGTTGTACGCGACGATGAAAACGAGAACTCTTGGCCTATTCGTCATGTTCTTACGGGCTATAAATAAACCACGGATAGCGGTCTGTTCCGAGGGCACTGCGTTTCACCGCTACACACCACGTCTGCTCCCCTCGGTTTTCGGTACTGTATCCATTCTCATCCAGAAAGGCCAGCAGCGGGAGATGCGACGCGAATTCGGCGATAAACGTTGTAAAAAGCTGCTGCACTTCGAAACCGGCCGCCTTCATGGTTTCGCCGGTTTCATGAGCCGTATATTCACGGACGTGGCCGATCTCGGCCGCCTGACCCGCCCGCGGACGTTCGTAAAGAAAGAAGATCTGCGGGTTGTCTCTGCCGTTCAGCGCCTTGGCCGCGCTGGTAACACTGCCCGTATTGGGCGTGGTGAGGATCAGGGTCCCGCCTTCGCGCAGCACCCGGCGCGACTCCAGCAGCAGATGCATCGGATCGTACGTCATGTGCTCGATGATTTCACCCGCGATCACGGCGTCGAAATAGCCGTCGGGCCACGGA
>DASZLO010000239.1:0-4384 GCA_035552315.1 Bryobacteraceae bacterium | reverse complement strand
CGGCGGCCGCCAACAGCGCAAGCGGCGCCGCGAAAGCCATAATCCGGCGCGTCATTTCTTGCTCCAGGTTTCCCGGATGCCCCGGATCTGATCGGCGTGCGTGAAAACGTGGTTGCCGAAAAGCTGAACCCATTCGAGCAGCGGTTTCGCGCCGCGCTCGGGATGGATCCCGACCCGGCTGAAAGCCTCGGCCGGCAGGGTTTCCAGCAGGCGCGCGGTATCTTCCCGCAAAGACTGAAAACGCCCCAGCGAATCGAACGCGTCCGCCGTTTCATAACCCAGATGCGCGGCCCACTTTTCCTGATCGAAAGGAATCAGGGTCGGACTGTCTTCGGCCACGATCTGCCTCATGCGCATGCTCACCACGATTTCGGTATCGGCCACATGACGCGCCAGTTGCCGGATGTTCCATTTGCCGGGCGCGGGCGCAAAAGATGTTTCTTCGGCGGTGGCGCCGCGCAATGCGTCGGCGAAAGCGGAAAGACCTGCCCGGAATCGGGCGACGGCCTGGGTGTGATCGCTCATCAGTCCATTATGAAAGGTCGCAGGCGCCCGCTGCGCGATATCGCGCAGTCACGCGGCACGGCGCAAAGCCCGCGCCGCGAAACCCGCGCCAATCCGGCTCTTTCGGTGCCCGGAAGTTGCGGGCCTGTAAGCATGGAAAAGACAACGGCACGCGGTCCAGCCCCGGCGCGCCATGCGCCTCGAGATTACTCCCGGACACCGATGAATGTTTATTGGGAGGTCACACGCGCCTGCGCCCTCGCGTGCCGCCATTGCCGCGCCGAAGCGGCCCCCGTCGCCGATCCCATGCAATTAACCTTCGACGAGGGTGTTGCGCTGCTCGGCCAGATTCGTGAATTCGGGGATCCACTGCCTCAGCTCATTCTGACCGGCGGCGATCCGCTGGCGCGCGGCGACCTCTATGAGTTGCTCGATGAAGCGTGCGGTCTGGGTAACCCTGGATGTTCTCCTCAGGCTGCGCGAGCACGGAGTCGCAGGGCTCGCCCGGTCCCCAATACACCGGGAGCCAATCTCCTATTCTTTGCGGGCTGAATACTTCATCAGATCCGACCGTAACCGGAGGGAAGCTGCCGGCGGCGTTGTCTTACCCATCACGATCTGTTCGTTCGAACGCCTTCCGCGATAAAGCTCTTTGTTCGAACCGGCATCCGGTCTGAGCGTAGCGCCGCCGAGGGAGACACCGGCGAACACACCCTGCGAACGCGAATAGGTGAGGATTTCAGCCTGCATCTGCGCATCCGTCTCAGCTGAGGAACTGCGGCCGACCGGACCCGCCGCTACCGACGCATCCGCCCCCAGAGTGAACTTGCTCTCGAGGAGCTTCGCTTCGCCGTGCTTATTCATAACGAGCATCACGGCATCGGTCTCTTCGCCGCCAATCTGAAATCCGAAGCTGCCGCCTTCAACGGTTATGCCGGCCGGAGCCGACCATCCATTTCCCGCGCCGCCGCGGCAGAGCATATAACCACGGCCGTACTTTCCACCGAAGATGAACGCGCCTTTCTTCAGGCCGGGCACAATCACCACGCATTGCGCCTTTTCGAGGAGCTCATGCGGGATACCTTTATCGGGCGCACTCATCACCGCGGTGAGCACGTCAGCCGAATCGTTCAGCCGGCTAGCCGATGTTTCCGCGCCGTACACCGCGCCCGCACTCAGACACACAACTGCAAATTTGTTTAGTTTCATCGAATTTTCCTTTAGTAATCCACTCATCTGAGTGGTGAACGCTGGTTTACGAATTCGCTCCGTGGCTGGCAGAGCGCGAAAAAGAATTCCATGGCGGCGGCGCTAAAGCACTCGCCTTCCCTGAATCAGCCGGATCAGTATGACCACGACCGCAATCACGAGAAAGATGTGAATAAATCCGGAAAGGGTGTAGGCCGTTACCAGTCCCAGGGCCCAGAGAAGAATCAGAACGATCGCGATGGTCCAAAGCATTTGTCAAAGCTCCTTAAGTTCTCATAAGAAGTGCACGAGTGTGGCCCTTGGCTGCAAGGCGGTTCCGCGGTGGGCGGGGAAGGGAAGGCACAGCGCCTAAAGCACTGCAATATATGATGAGCTGTCGAATTCCGGTCGGCAGGCGGGGAGAGAACGCCTGATGAAGACCGGATGAGATCGCCCGAGTCGATCGGCCAAATACGGTCACATGACCCGGAGCGGTCAGACGGAATACTGAGGTGGGCGGACAAGGTGTCAATCCGTCTTTTCAGCAAGCCGCGCGCGTTGCTCGACTACCTTTGCCCACCGGGCATCCTCCTTGGACGGCGGCTTACGGTGCTCGTAATAGGCGATAAGATGGCTGCGAAGATCGCTGGACATTCCAACGAACTTGCGGCTCGCCAACTTGTCCAGAAGCTCGTCATAACTCAGATCCGCGCCCTTATACTGGCCCGCGGAAACAGGCGTCCCGAGGTCGATGTTCAGATTAGGCGGATTGAAGCTTCCGGCTTCGACCTCGGCCAGCAGAGTGCGATAGTTATCGACCGAGGCATTGAAGCTCGCCATAAACATCTTTTCCACCTCGGGAGTCGGAGCCCGGAACGCCAGTGACTTGAAAGGGCCGGACTTCGGGACCAGCCGCAGCATCCATGAAACGAGATGCGTCGCGATACCCGGCCGATGATATTCCGTGCCACACTCTTTTTCGTAGCTCGAGCGGGAAAGGTTGAACAGGAATTTCTTCCTTGTAACGCCTGGAATTTCTTTCAGCAGCGTTTCCTTCTTTAGCTGCCACGCCACTCGCGTCATCCCCGGAATGATAGAGCCGACGCTGTAGCGAAAAGATCCAAAGGCGAGGTCTTCGCTTCCGAACACATCCTTCATCTCCAGACCATAGGTATCCTGGAATGCCCGCGCCAGCGACTCCCTCGCGACCTCGAAGCCAATAAAGGCCCGATATCGATCCGGGGCGTAGCGCCCTTGCGCAACCTGCAGCACGTCAAAGCCAAACTCAGTGCGGATATGAGACAAGGGGCTGTCCCAATAAGTCACTGTTTTGCCGAACGTGCGGCCAAGCTCCGGGTATAGAAGGGGAACCGCGCGGTTGGTGGCGATTCGATGGCCGCTGTTATCGGCCGCGTAATGCGATAGGGCGCCAAGCGCAAACGCGTACTCGTTCATGTTGCGCGATTCCAGGATCAGGGCCATGACGAAATCGCCCGTCCGGACATAATGTGTGAGATCGCTGAAGAAGTGGCTGCTGAACGGGTAGTAGCCCATATCCTGCACGATGCAGCCACCATAGGCATAGGCGTGTGCTTGTTCCAGATCGGCAGGTGTCGCATCGGGGAACCGCTGCAGGAGCAGTTTTTGAAGGGAAGTGTCCCAGACCGAATCGACGATAGCTTCGTGGGTGAGCACCGAGTAGCCATGCGCCGCCTGAGTAGAAAGAAAAAGGAGAATAACGACGCGGGTGGTAACCCGCCCCATTCCGCTCCTCACTTACTGGACCGCGATGGTTACGGTATTGGAATCGATGCCGCCGATTCTCACCACAACCGGAACCGCGTTTCCAACGGCTACGCTGGAAGGCACGATTGCATTCACCTGATAGAGACCCACCAGAGTGGGTGCAAGGCCGGAGTAGCTAACCGTGGCCGATGCCCCTCCAACCGTCACGGTAGGCTGCGTCAGTGTGAACGAGAGGGGCGATGAACCGGCCGCCATGCCCGTGGGCGGACCATTAGACACAGCGCCAAGTCCGGTACAGAAGATCGCGATGTAGCCGCCGCGAGCCGCCGGAGTAGCGGCTGAGGCCAATTGCGCGGTCGTTGCCACTAACACCGCGCCCTGTCCGCTGCCAGACATGTTCAGGCTGAAAATACCCGGCGCGAATGGCGCGATCGCCACGGTCTGAGCTCCCGAATTGGAACCATTCACGGTAGCGGTGATCTGTGCCTGCGTCTGCCCTGCCAGTTCCCAGGGAATTTGCACGTTCGCCTGTCCGGCCGATGCGAAATACATCGGAGTGGCAAACGTGCCCAGCGCGAAGCTGGCCTGTGCCAGTGTCGTCGGCAACGGAAGTACGATGGCGCCGCTTGATTGCCCGATGGAAAGATTAGAGCCGAACACGGCTGCAATGCTGCCTGCCGTTACGGGGGCAACAAAGCTGGCGCCGTTTACCACGCCTGAGACACTTATCACCGGCGGGCCGGTAACCGGTGCGGGTACGCCCACAAGACTCGTTCCGCCCGTGTCCACCGTCACCGCGCCGCTTTGCGCGAGCGCTCTGCCATCTAAGGTCGCGCCGGTCAGCACGGAAATCGAAACTGCGGCCAGAATGTTTCCATGGAAAACCGATGTGGTGCCCAGGGTGGCCGATGTTCCTACCTGCCAGAAGATGTTGTCAGCGCGGGCT
>DASZLO010000238.1:0-10374 GCA_035552315.1 Bryobacteraceae bacterium | reverse complement strand
CATTCGAAAAAACGAAGCCAAGTCCCGGCGGGTGCCATCCAACCTTCGGTGGTTTCGCCATGAAGCACAATCGCCCGGTGCCTTGTAGCCCCTTCACAGCGCCCGGCGCGGTAAACTCCCGAATGGACGCTACTAAACCCGAATGAAGCCAATACGCCGTGTCGCCGTTCTTGGTGCCGGAACCATGGGTTCCCGCATCGCCTCACACCTTGCCAACGCCCAGATCCCCTCCCTCCTTCTGGACCTCACGCTTCCCAATCAGAAGAATAAAGACCAGGCCGCTCGCAATGGCATCGATGCCGCGCTCAAGAGCCGTCCCGGAGCTTTTTTCGTCCCCGAAGGCGCAAAACTCATTACCACGGGCACCTTCGATGACGACATCGCCAAAATCAAGGACTGCGACTGGATCATCGAGGCCGTCTCCGAAAACCTGGCCATCAAGCGTTCTCTTTATGAGAAGGTAGCCGCCAATCGCACCCCGGGGACTGTCGTTTCCACCAATACCAGCGGCATCCCTCTGGCGCAAATTGCCGACGGGCACTCGGACGAATTCCGCGAGCACTTCCTCGGCACGCACTTTTTCAATCCGCCGCGCTATCTGCACCTCGCTGAGATCATTCCCGGCCCGGCCACCAGTCCCGAAATCATCAGCGCTATTTCAGATTTCTGCGATCGCCACCTCGGAAAAGGCGTCGTTCCCTGTAAGGACACCCCGAACTTCATCGCCAACCGCATTGGCACCTTCTTCGGGTCCACAGTCCAAAGCCTGACGGTCCAGCAGGACCTGACGATTGAAGAGGTCGATGCCCTCACCGGCCCGCTGATCGGACTTCCCAAGAGCGCGAGCTACCGCCTTCTGGACATCGTCGGTATCGACGTCTGGGCTCACGTGACGAAGAATCTCTACGATGCCGCCCCGCACGATCCTTTCCGCGAGCGCTTCAAAATGGAGCCGTTCATTATGGAGATGATCGGCAAAGGCTGGCTCGGAGATAAGACCGGGCAGGGCTTTTTTAAGCGCGTCGGCAAAGACCGCGAAATCTACGCTATCGACCGCAAAACCCTGGAATATCACCCGGCTGACAAACCCCGCTTTGCCTCCCTCGAGGCAATTCGAAAAATCGAACCCATTTCCGATCGCCTGAAGGCGCTGATCGCCCTGGAGGACAAGGTCGGCCGCTTCATCTGGCAGCTCCTCAGCGACCACGTGGTCTACGCCGCGACCATGGTGCCGGAAATCTCCGACAGGATTGTTGAGATCGACCGGGCGATGAGATGGGGCTACGCCAACGAACTCGGACCGTTCGAGCTGTGGGACGCCATGGGCTTCGTCGAGACCGCCCGCCGCATCGAATCCGAAGGCCGCAAGCTGCCGGAGAACATCCACAAGATGCTCTATGAGGGCGCGCAGTCTTTCTACCGTCCGGCCGACCACGACGGCCAGCCGAAGACCCAATACTTCGATCTTGCCGGCAGCGGTTTCAAGGATGTCGAACCCCGGCCGGGCATCACTGTGCTGGCTGATCTCAAGCGCGCCCGCGGCGTAGTAAAGAAGAACGCCGGCGCATCGCTCATCGACCTCGGAGACGGCGTGGTCTGCTGCGAATTCCACGGCAAGATGAACGCCATCGGCGACGACAGCATTCAGATGCTGAAGGCCGGTCTCGCCGAACTGGAATCCGGCTTCGACGCGATGGTGATCGGCAATCAGGGCGAGAATTTCTCCGTCGGGGCCAACCTGATGATGGTGCTGCTCGCTGCGCAGGAGCAGGAGTGGGATGAAATCAACGCCGCCATCGCGCGCTTTCAGAACATCAATATGGCGCTCAAGTACGCGCCCAAGCCTGTAGTAGCCGCCCCCTTCGGCATGTCCCTGGGAGGTGGATGCGAAATCCCGTTGCATTGCGCGCGCGTCCAGGCGTCCGCCGAGCTCTATATGGGGCTGGTCGAAGTTGGCGTGGGCCTTATTCCGGCTGGCGGCGGCTGCAAAGAAATGCTGCTGCGCTCCCGGGATCTGCGCAAGGTTTTCGAGCAGATCGGCTACGGCAAAGTTTCCGGCAGCGCCACGGAAGCCAGGCAGTTCAAATACCTGCGCGAAAGCGACGGCATCTCAATGAACGCCGAACGCCTGATCGACGATGCCAAACAGGCCGCGCTGGCGCTGATTCCAAACTATGCGCCCGGCGCGCCGAAAACCGACATCCCGGTCTCGGGCGCCGATGGTTTCGCCATGATGAAGATGGGATTGTGGACCGCGCGGCAGGGTGAATACATTTCGGATTACGACGTGGTGGTCGGCGAAAAGCTCGCCAACGTAATCAGCGGCGGAAGGTTGACCGGAAGCCAGCAGGTCTCGGAGCAATATCTTCTCGATCTCGAACGGGAAGCCTTCCTCAGTCTCTGCGGCCAGGCCAAGACCCAGGAAAGAATCCAGCACATGCTGAAAACCGGCAAACCCCTGCGGAATTAAGACGCCCAAGTTTAACCAAGGAACATAAATATGCAAGAAGCAGTAATCGTAGATTGCCTGAGAACGCCGGTAGGTAAATCCGGCCGCGGTTCCCTTCGCAACACCCGGCCCGACGACCTGGCCGCCATTGTCATCAAGGCGCTTCTCGAACGTTATCCCCAAGTCCCGCCCGAAGACATCGAAGATCTGATTCTGGGCTGCGCGATGCCGGAAGGCGAAGCCGGCAGCAACATGGCGCGCGTGGCGCTGCTCCGCGCCGGGCTTCCCGACACCACCACCGGCGTGACCATCAACCGCTTCTGCAGCTCCGGACTGCAGTCCATCGCCATGGCCGCCGAGCGCATCCGCGCCGGCAGCGCCCATATCCTTCTCGCGGGCGGGGCTGAATCCATGAGCATGATTCCGATGGCGGGAAACAAACCGGCGCCCAACCCCTGGATGGTCGACCATCTCCCCGAAATCTATATCAACATGGGGCTGACGGCTGAGAACGTCCAGCGCAAGTACGGGGTCTCGCGCGAAGATTCCGACGCCTTCTCCTACCGCAGCCACCAGAAGGCGTTAAACGCCCAGGCGAAAGGCTATTTCGACGATGAACTGGTGCCGGTGAAAATCGAATCCGAGATCATGAACGGCGGACCCAAACCGCATCACGTCGAAACCATCTTCGCCAAAGATGAAGGCCCCCGCGCCGACACTTCCATGGAAGCGCTGGCCAAACTGAAGCCTGTCTTTCACGCCAAGGGCACGGTCACGGCGGGCAACTCCTCGCAGACCAGCGATGGCGCGGCCATGGCTTTGGTGATGTCCGAAAAGAAAGCCCGCGAACTGGGCCTCAAGCCCAAGGCCCGTTTTGTCAGCTTCGCTACCGGCGGCGTGCCGCCGGAAATCATGGGTATCGGACCCGTAGTTGCGATTCCGAAAGCCCTCGCGCTCGCAGGCCTTAAGATTTCCGACATCGGTCTCATCGAACTTAACGAAGCGTTCGCCGTGCAGGCGCTGTCGGTGATCCGGGTGGGCGAACTCGATCCGGAAACCGTGAACGTAAACGGCGGCGCGGTAGCCCTCGGGCATCCGCTCGGCTGCACCGGCGCAAAACTTACCGCTACCATCGTTCGTGAAATGGAGCGCCGCAAAACGCGCTACGGAATGGTGACAATGTGTGTAGGCGGCGGCCAGGGCGCCGCGGGTATTTTTGAAAGGCTCTAAAAATGGCAACCGCAACAGCAAACGCAACCAGCGGCGGATCGTTTCTTATCGAAAACCATTCCGCTCATGATGTCTTCACCCCCGAAGATCTGACGGAAGAGCATCTCACAATCGCGCGCACCACCCGCGAATTTTACGATCGTGAGATCGCTCCGCACGTTGATGAGATCGAAAACGGCGACAAGGATCTGGCGGTCGAAATTCTTCGCAAAGCCGCGGCCCTCGGTCTCGAAAGCGTTCTCACCCCCGAACGCTTCGGCGGCATGGGGATGGATCTCATGTCCGTCATGGTGGTCGCCGAACAGCTCGCGCGGGACGGATCGTTCGCCGGCTGGCACGGTGCGCATGCCGGGATCGGCTCGCTGCCGCTGTTGCTCTTCGGGACCGAAGCCCAAAAGCAGAAGTATCTGGGCAAGCTTTCAAGCGCCGAACTGGTCGGCGCATACTGCCTCACCGAACCGCAGGCCGGATCCGATTCCCTCGCGACGAAAACCCGCGCCGACCTCTCGGAAGACGGCACCCACTACGTTCTCAACGGCCAGAAGATGTGGATCACCAATGGCGGCAAGGCCGGCATGTATACCGTCTTCGCCAAAATCGGCGGCGAAAAGTTCTCGGCGTTTCTTGTCGAACGGGCCTTTCCCGGCGTCAACCCCGGCCATGAAGAAAAGAAGATGGGGATCCGCGGCAGTTCCACCACGGCTGTCTTTTTCGACAACGTCAAAGTCCCCGCTGAAAACCTTCTCGGCGAAATCGGACGCGGCCACATCATCGCCTTCAACATCCTGAATCTGGGCCGTCTCAAGCTTGGGCCGTTCGCCATCGGCGGCGCCAAGGCGGTGCTGCAGACCAGCCTCGCCTATTCGAAGGAACGGAAAGCTTTCGGCACAAATATCGGCAGCTTCGGCATGATCCGCCATAAGCTGGCGGAAATGGCGATCCGTATCTTCGCCACCGAATCGATGATCTACCGGGTGGTCGGACTGATCGAAGGCCATCTCCTGGGCTTCTCGTGGGAGCAGCCGGACGCCGCAAAAGTCATGATGAAAGCGGTGGAGGAATTCGCCGCCGAATGCTCCATCATCAAAGTCTATGCGTCCGAAATGCTCGACTATGTGGTGGACGAAGGCGTGCAGATTCACGGCGGCAACGGGTTCAGCCAGGAATACTCCGTGGAGCGCGCCTACCGCGACTCGCGCATCAACCGCATCTTCGAAGGCACCAACGAAATCAACCGCCTGCTCACGGCCGGGATGCTGTTCAAGCGCGCCATGCAGGGCCGCCTCGGTCTGCTCAAAGCTGTTAAAGGACTGCAGGAAGAGATTCTTGCCGGTCCGTCCGGGTCGGGCGATCTGGTTGCCAACGCGAAGAAGGTCGGGCTCCTGCTGATGGGGCTGGCCTTCGAGAAATTCGGCGTGGACCTCGAGAAGCATCAGGAAGTCGTCGCCGGCATCGCCGACGTCATGATGGAAACGTTCGCCATGGAGTCGGCGAAACTGCGCTCCGAGAAACACGGTATGGGCGCCGATATGGTTGCCGTGCTGCTGCAGGATTCCATGGGCCGCATCGAAACCTTTGCGCGCCCCGTGCTGGCCGCCTGCTCGGAGGGCGACGCGCTGCGCACCAACATGGCGATACTGCGGCGCTTCGCGAAATTCGATCCGATCGATGAGATCGCCATTCGCAACCGGATCGCCGAGCGCCTGCTTGCCGCCGGCCGCTACGTAGTCTAGCTTTGAAAATTATTGTTGCGGTCGGCTTGCCGGGCTCCGGCAAGTCCACTTACTTCAGAAACCTCGGCGTGCATCCGCTGTCGAGCGATGCGATACGGCTGCAGCTTGCCGACGACGAAAACGACCAGTCGATTCATTCACAGGTCTTCGCCACCATGCGTTACCTGCTGGAAAAACGCAGGGCCCTGCAGCGGCCGGTGACTTACATTGACGCCACGAATCTAACCCGGCGCGATCGCCGTCCATGGCTGAAATCCGGCAGTGAGGCCGAAGCCATTTTCTTCGATATCCCGCTGGAAATCTGCAAAGCGCGCAATGCTGCCAGACACCGCAATGTCCCCGCCCACGTGCTCGACCTGATGGCCGCGAAGCTCATCCCGCCTTCGATCGAAGAAGGCTTCAGCCGCGTAGAAGTCGTGCAATACCTTCCCGGAAAACTTCCGGAGGCGTGAGCAGGCTCACGACGATATAGCCGGACTGCTCAAAGTCATAGAAGTATCCCGGCTGCACCAGAACATCGTGATCGCGCAGCAGTCCCACCGCGGCATTCTCATCGTGCACGACAATGGCGTACCAGCCGCCTTCAACGTTGAGAACCCGCAATTCCGACCCGCGCAGGAAGTCCAGATTCCCTCGCGTGCGTTCTCGAATCTGCCGCTGTACCGGTTCGCGCAGCGCCAGCAATTCAGGCAAGGCAAGCTGCACCGGCGATCCCACCGATAAATAGGTATCCGCAATCAACTCCAGCCGCTCCAGGGCTTCGGTTGCAGGGCCGCTCGAAATCATCCACGCCAGTTTCATCTGCGGCAACCCCACTGTCTTCGACAGTCCGTTCAGCGTGAACACCAGCGCATCGTCAATGCCATACAGAGTCCGCACGCTGTCGGGCGCGGGATCAAGAAGATAGGCCCGAAACACCTCATCGGAAATGATCGGCAATCCGAACGAAACCAGTTCCTCCAGTTCATGCCGCTTCAGGAAATGCCCGGTGGGATTGTTGGGGTTCACCAGGACGATCGCGCGCGTGCGTTCGTCAATAGCCTTGCGAAGCGTATGGAAATCGATAAACCAGCCATGATCGTAGAAGAGGCTGTAGTGCCGCACTGTCACCGATTCCAGCGCGGCAAGATATTCGAACAGAGGATAGGAAGGGCGCGGCACCAGAACTTCATCGCCCGGATCGCAGAACAGTTTGAACAGCCAGGAATAAGCCTCGCTGGTACTGGCCGTTAAAACCACCCGGTCGACCGGCGCGCCGAACTCGCGCGCGATGGTCTCCCGCGCTGAAAGCAGTCCGAAGGGCTCCGGCTCGTAGTCGGGGAAGTGTCCCGGATAAACAATTCCGGCATGAGTCGGATTCGACTCCGTCAAATCGAGAATCTCGCGCTTCGCCCCGCGCAGTTCCGCCAACTCATTCTTCTGAATGCCATGGGGAAGCCTGCTGGAGAACTTCATCGCCGAGCTTGATAGATCCACGCCGGCTGGCCGCTCGCGTCGACGATCACCCGTTCATATTCATCGCCTTCGTAATCGTCCAGCGCCGCCAGCGTCGCTACCGGAGTTTCCAGACGATAGAGCTCGCCGTGCACCTCGCCGTCGGTACCGGGCAGGAAAGCCCGATGGTCGCCCACCGCGCAGGTGGTTCCGCGTACGGTCGCTTCTCCTATAAATTCCGACCGCGCATGCAGCAGACTGGCGTGCGGATTATCGAAGCCGCGGCGCAGAGTCCCGTAAACGAAGAGCAGATCGCACACTCGTTTATAGTAGTGCCTGAAGTGCCTCAGCCGTTAACCATTGAACAAGCCGGCGCCGATCTAAGGGCCGGTAAAGTATCCGCCGTGGAACTTGCGCAGGAGTCGCTGCGCCGCATTCACGAGCAGCAGCCGCGCCTCAACTCTTTCATTACAATCACGGGCGATCTGGCGATCGAACAGGCCCGGCGCGCCGATGGGGAACTGGCCCGCGGCATCGACCGGGGACCGCTTCACGGGATCCCGTACGGGCTCAAGGACCTTTTCCACGTCAAGGGTATCCGCACCACCGCAGGCTCGAGAATCTTCGAGCACTACGTTCCTGGCTACGATTCCACTGTTTACAAAAAGCTGACCGAAGCCGGCGCGGTCCTCATGGGCAAGACAGGCCTGCACGAACTGGCCTACGGGATCACCAGCAACAACCCGCATTTCGGAGCGATCCGGAATCCGCACGACGTCAATCGAATCCCCGGCGGCTCCAGCGGCGGCTCGGGCGCGGCGGTCGTGGCCGATCTGGTATTCTTCGCCATGGGAACGGACACGGGCGGCTCCATCCGCGTGCCCTCCGCTTATTGCGGCTGCGCGGGACTGAAGCCGACAGCCGATCTTGTCAGCCGCTACGGCCTGATGCCGCTCAGCGTGACGCTCGATCATGCGGGCCCGATGGCGCGCACGGCGGGGGATGTGGCGCTGGTGATGAATGCACTTGTCCCGGCTTCGATGGGAAAACCTTCGGCCCGAGATTTTCGCGTCGGGGTGCCCGAGAATTTCTTCAACGAAGGCCTGTCCGCGCCGGTAGCGAAGGCGTATGAAGCTGTCATCGGGCGGTTCAAAACTGTATCGGTGAGGGTTCCGGATCCGGCTGCCATCAACGCGGCGGGCCGCACGATTCTTTTCAGTGAGGCGTCGGCGCAACTTGAGCCGCACATGCACAATCGCGAAAGCATTGGCACGGATGTGCTGGCGCTTCTCGATCAGGGCAGGCACGTCGCCGCTGTCGAATACATCAAAGCCAGGCGCTTGCGGATGTATTATCAGCGGGCCTGGGAAGCCGTTTGGGAAAAATGCGATGTCATTTTCACCCCAACGGCAGCGATTCAGGCGCCCTTGATCGGCCAGGAAATCGTGGAGGGCGAGGAGGTGCGCTTCGCTTCTACAAAATTTGTCAGACCATTCAATGTACTGGGCTTACCAGCCTTATCAGTCCCTTTACCTGTAGCCGGATTGCCCATTGGGTTGCAGATTATCAGTCCGCGCGGCGGCGATGCCAGCGTCCTTTCCGTTGCCCTTTCACCCCAATTGGATTGACTTTCCGGACGCAGCTTTACTGGTTTCAGTAGCTATTTCGCCATCCAAACGTACGTTTTTTACCGTTTTTCATATTCTGCCTTTATTGAGTCCATAAATACCTTGTATTTTCAATGGTTTATGGCGGAATACTGCTGGATGCGAACTTGCAGGAGTCCTCGTCATGCATTTGTTAAAAAAGACGCGAATCTTATTGCCAATGTTTGTGGCAATGGCGGTCATGGCTCCTCTGTCGTGGTCGCAGGATATTACGAAGGGTTCAATCGGCGGGGCGGTTAAAGATCCTTCCGGTGCGGTGGTCAGTGGCGCGAAAGTCGCCCTTACCAGTCCGTTTGGCGATAAAACAACCATGAGCGATGCGGAAGGCAACTACGCGTTCGCCAATCTCTCGGTCGGCTCCGGCTACGCTATAACGGCTACTCACGAAGGCTTCGCGCCGGCGGAAAAGAGTGGCGTCGTGGTCGGCGTTAATGAGCGAACCACGGTCGACGTCACTCTTACCGTTGGCTCCGCGACATCAACTGTTCAGGTTACTGAAACGGTCAACTCGGGAATCGATCTTGCCACAACGACTATCGGCGCCAGTATCGACGAGAGCCTCTATAAGAATGTCCCGGTGGGCAGAAATATTTCTTCAGTGGTCGCGATGGCGCCCGGCGTTACGAGCAGCGGCGGAGCCGGCGCATCGAACCCCTCCATTAATGGCGCCTCGGGCCTCGAAAACGAATACATCATCAACGGCGCCAATGTCACCGATCCCGGTTACGGCGGATTTGGGAACTACAACGCCGTATTCGGATCGCTCGGCCAGGGCATTACGTTCGACTTCATTCAGGAAGTCCAGGTAAAGTCCGGCGGCTTTGAAGCTCAATACGGAGAGGCGCTCGGCGGTGTGGTCAACATCATCACCAAGGGCGGCTCGAACAAGTTCCACGGAGACGCATACGGCTATTTTCAGCCCGACAAGTTCACGGCCGATAACCCGAATCCGGATCTGGTGACGACGTCCAAGACCACCTACATCAAGACCACCGGTCGTTATGACTTCGGCGGCGACCTGGGCGGATATGTCAAGAAAGACAAACTCTTCTTTTATGCCGGCTTTAACCCGACGTACAGCCAAAGCTACCGGCAGGCCGATGCTATCTACACGAACTCAGCGCTCGGCGTGATCAACGTGCAGACGCGGACCCTGAACTACGCTGCCAAGCTCAACTGGAATATCTCTTCTAGCCATCAGCTGGAAGGCTCGGTGTTCTCCGACCCGGCTATCATCCCGACCAATTACGTCCGGATCAGTTCGCTTTCGTCGAACAACAACCTTTCCACCAGCAGCCTCGACTTTGGCAGCCGCACCTGGGGCAGCCGCTATAACGGCGCGTTCGGGCCTACCTGGCTCTTGACCGTCACCTATAGCGATTACACCGGCCATGTCAGTGAAACGCCGCAGTTCAACGGTTATCAGATCAGCAACATCGCTCCCACCCAGGAAGTACCGCCGGGTTCGAGCACAACCTATAACGGGCTGGGCCTTCTGCAGAACACTTCATCGAAGAGCCATCAGCTGAACGTCATCGGAACCCATCTTTTCAACTTCTTCGGCGGCCATACGCTGGATCTGGGCTATCAATTCGAAGACGTCCCTTATACGGAAATCGACCGTTACAGCGGCGCCGACTTCGTACTTCCCACGGACCCTGCTCTCGGCGCCGGTTCGGGCCAGACGGTTTACGGCGCGATCTTCCGCCGCACCCACCAGGTGGCCTCCAACCCGGCCAGCCCGATCGTGCTGAGCCTGCTGCGCGGCAACTACTCGAATCCGAATATTGCAGTGGATACCCGCTACAATGCCGGGTTTGTGGAAGACAGCTGGACCATCGGCAAGAAACTCACGTTGAAA
>DASZLO010000237.1:0-15302 GCA_035552315.1 Bryobacteraceae bacterium | reverse complement strand
GAGAAATAAGTAATCACAAAATCCGCCCCGGCGCGGCGGATGCACGTCAGACTTTCCATCATGGCCCGCTCCTCCTCGATCCAGCCCTTCTGCGCGGCCGCCATGATCATGGAATACTCGCCGCTCACCTGATAAGCCGACACCGGCACATCGAAACGATCGCGCGCCTGGCGGATCAAATCCAGATACGGCATGGCCGGTTTCACCATGATCATGTCCGCGCCTTCTTCCAGATCGAGCTCGATCTCCCGCATGGCTTCGCGGCCGTTGGCGGGATCCATCTGATAACTGCGCCGGTCGCCGAACTGAGGCGTGGACTCAGCCGCCTCGCGGAACGGGCCGTAAAACACCGAAGCAAATTTTGCCGAATAAGCCAGGATAGGCGTGTTGATATAGCCGCCGCCGTCGAGCGCCTTGCGTATCGCCTCCACGCGTCCATCCATCATGTCCGACGGCGCCACAATGTCGGCGCCCGCGCGGGCATGCGAGAGCGCGCCCGCCGCCAGCCAGGAAAGCGTGGCGTCGTTATCGACATACCCGTCCACCACCTTGCCGCAATGTCCGTGGCTGGTGTATTCGCAGTTGCACACGTCGGTGATCACCAGCAATTCCGGGGTCTCGCGTTTAATGGCGCGGATTGCCTTCTGGACAATCCCGTTGTCGTCATAGGCGCCCGACGCCTGTTCGTCCTTCGATTCCGGCAGCCCGAAAAGGATCACGCCGCCGATTCCCAGCGACTGCACCTCCCGGCATTCCTCCACCGCCACATCTATCGAAATCTGGCAATGCGGCGGCATGGAACCGATCGGCTTCCGTACCCCTTCGCCCGGACAAATGAATAGCGGCAGGATGAAACCGGCCGGGTCGAGACGGGTTTCCCGGGCGAGGCGGCGCATCGCCTCCGTGGTGCGCAATCGGCGGGGCCGATGGACTGGATAAGCCATTTGAATGGATTTTACCGTCCCTTATCGCTCCAAAGCTCCCGCCAACGGATTATAATTTTCGAATGCGGGTCTCTCAAGGTTTCCAAACCGTGCCCTTGACACCGCTTTTTGAATAGTTAGAATAATTTGTATCCCAAGCTTCTGACCATGCAGACCGCCTGCGAACACAAAAACACAGTTATGATCGCCCGCCGCGACGGGGTAGATTACGTGGAATGCCTTGACTGCAAGCAAATCTTCGAAGCCGAAGATCTTGAGCCCGTGACAGTCGAGGCTGACGAAGACTAACTTCCCGCGCATCGCCTCAACTGTCATTTCAGCGCCGCCCAAAGCGCCTGATAGCATACGTTTATATGCATGACATGGGGTGGTTCCGCGCCAATCTCGACGCAGTCGCCGAGCGTCTCGCCACACGCGGACTGTCGCTGCCGGTAGAAGAATACAAGGAACTTGATCGCCGCCGCCGCGCTGCCATCACGGAATCTGAAACCCTGCGGGCCAGTCAGAATGCGCAGTCGCGCGAAGTCGCAAAGCTGCGCAAAGAGGGTTCCGACACCACTGAACTGCAGAAACTATCCCGCGAAGCCAGCGACCGCATCGCCGCACTCGCCAAAGGTGTGGAAGAAATCGATGCGGCTTACCGTGAGCTTCTTGCGGGCGTTCCGAACATCCCGCATGAGTCGGTGCCTGTAGGGAAATCTGCCGACGACAATGTGGTGGTTCGCACCTCGGGACAGCCGCCGGCTTTCGATTTCGAACCCAAAGCCCACTGGGACCTGGGGCCGGACCTGGGCATCCTCGATTTCGACCGCGCCGCCAAAATCACCGGGGCGCGCTTCGCCGTTTACTGTGGCCTGGGCGCGAAACTGGAACGGGCGCTGATCAACTTCATGCTCGATACCCACACGCGCGAGCATGGGTATACCGAAGTTCTGCCGCCGTTCATGGTGAACTCGGCCAGCCTTTACGGCACCGGACAACTGCCGAAATTCGCAGACGATCTTTTCAAGCTGGAGAAAACCGATTACTGGCTGATTCCCACCGCCGAAGTTCCGGTCACCAATTTATTCCGCGACGAGACGCTGGAGGGCTCACGGCTGCCGGTTAACCTGTGTGCGTATACACCGTGCTTTCGCAGCGAAGCCGGATCCTATGGACGCGACGTGCGCGGCATCATCCGCCAGCATCAATTCCAGAAAGTCGAACTGGTGAAATTCGCGGAGCCCGGCAAGAGCTACGAAGAGCATGATCGTTTGACGGCGGATGCGGAAGATATTCTGGTGCGGCTCGGCCTGCCCTTTCGCACGATGGTTTTGTGTACGGGGGACATGGGCTTCGGCTCGGCCAAAACTTACGATATCGAAGTCTGGCTGCCGGGACAGAACGGCTACAAAGAGATTTCCTCCTGCAGCAATTACGAAGCGTTTCAGGCGCGCCGGGCCAACATTCGTTTCAAGGGCGGAAAGAAGGCGGAACTGGTTCATACGCTCAACGGAAGCGCGCTG
The DNA here is from genome assembly GCA_035552315.1 of Bryobacteraceae bacterium. Taxonomy (GTDB): domain Bacteria; phylum Acidobacteriota; class Terriglobia; order Bryobacterales; family Bryobacteraceae; genus BOG-234. The sequence goes on along the minus strand of DASZLO010000237.1, from coordinate 12,853 downwards.
GCCGTGGGGCGCACGTGGGTGGCAATCGTCGAGAACTATCAGCAAAAGGACGGCAGCGTCGTGATTCCCGAAGCGCTGCGGCCTTACCTGAACGCGGAAGTCATCACCGCCGGCGCTGGTCTGAAATAGACGCCTACTTGATCGCAATCACCATCGAATCCGGTCCGTTCAGGTGTTCCACCCGCGTCTCCCGGAAACCGGCTTCGCGCATCCATTCCTTGCAGTCGGCGCCGGTATAGTCGAAGCCGCCTTCGGTTTCGACCAGCATGTTCAAACTCATCAGCAGTCCGAACGCATTCTGCCGGCGATCGTCGTCGATCAGCGCTTCATAGACAATCAGCGATCCGCCGTCCGGCAGCGCCTCGTGCGCTTTACGCAGGAGCATCTTCTTCGTTTCCAGATTCCAGTCGTGCAGGATGTGCCCCATGACGATCACGTCCGCTGAAGGCAGCGCATCCGTAAAGAAACTGCCAGGCTGGAATCCCACCCGCTCGGAGAGATGGAAGCCGGCGACGTATTCCGTAAAAATCGGACCCACCTGCTGCAGATCGAATCCCGTACCCCGCAGATGCGGATTCGCCAGGCTCACCTGCACCGGCACACATCCCTGCGCGCAGCCCACATCCACAAAGGTCCGGTAGTCATTCCACGGAAATTTCGCCGCGAGAGCCTTCGCCGAACCCATGCTCACGCCGGTCATGGCCGAAACAAACTGGCGCAGGCGCGCCGGATCTGAATACAACGTTTCAAAAGTGCTGTCCGATTCGGGATTTTGCGGGCGTCCGGTTTTCAGCGCTTCGGTGAGCGAACCCCAGGACGGATAAAGCCGCGCATTCGCCATCTCCAGCAACCCGCCGATATAGGAAGGCTTCTTGCGGTCGAGGAACACAGCCGCCTCCGGCACATTTCGGTAAAGGCCGTCCTCCCGCTCGAGCATCCCCAGGGCGACCAGCGCATCGAGGAAATCGCGATCGCCGCGCCCGTTCAGAAAAAGCTTCTCGCCGATGGCCGCGGCATCGAGCGGGCCGGTTTCAAGAAGCGTAAAAAGATTCAGTTCTACGGCGGTGAGCAGGGTCTTGGCGCCCCAAAAGCCGAGACCAAGCTGGAGTATGCGTTCAGGAGTCATCATTGAAATTTAACAGGCCCATCGTAGCCGGTCATCTCGATGTACCCGGCCCCGCTCCGCGTGCCTGTGTAATCCACCGCGCCCTCCCAGTAGCTGGGATTTTTCAGCTCCTGGTCCGGGAGCACGGCGTGGGAAACGATATCGATGTGTTCGGACGGAACCTGAATCTTCCATTGCACCGGATATTTGTGCCAGTACGAAACCGGCTGCAGCGAGAAGTCTTGTCTCGTCAGATGTCGCTCCCTGCCCTTCTCATCGATGAAAGTCCCCGAGGAATGTGGATCGATGGACCCGTCCTTCCGGCGCAGTTCGAAGAGCATCAGTTCGGTGTTGTTGTCGAGCTGAATGCTGAACCAGTCCCAGCCCACCTGATCCGGGGCAAGCTGTTCGGTAAACCATTCGTGATCCATCCACGCCCGGCCCGTGACCGCTTTGCCGTCGATGGTCCCGGCCACCGCGAGCAGCGGAAACGAAACGTAGTGCGACGCCCGCCCTTCCCCTTCCCCTTTCTGGCTCACCCCGTTTTCGCCATGAATGACAAGTGGGTTTTTTGGCAGGAGTTGCAGGTGAAATTTGAAGTGATCGGTTACCGCATCCAGAGTCTGGACCTCGCCGTTCCAAGCCACCTGCCAGTTGCCGTTCCAGATCCGGCGCTGCTCAAAACTGGCGCCCGCCACCCCCGGCCCCGCGCGATTCAAACGCTCTTCGTACCAGAACTTTTTGCCCCTGGCATCCGTCAAAGCGGCATGGGCGAGATAGACATCCTGAACAGCCCAGGCGGATTTACTTTGCGCCGCGCGATTCTCCCCCTGCCGGAAGAACACCAGCTCGAAGCCGTACCGTTCACCCGCCGCCCCGGTCACATTGCCCGTGTAATACCACCATTCCGTGCGAAAGTCTTGATGCTCGAAATGATCGCGCGGAAACTGGTAAGCATACCCGGGAAGCGCTTCGCGCCAGGTGAAACCGGCGGGGCTTGCCGGCAAAGGGAGAAGCATTGAGACCGCAGCCAACCAGACTAAGCCGTCACGCTTTAAGCCTTTCCGGTTCATCCTGTTACCATGAGATTTCATCGTGATTGTTGAAATCCAGTCCGCCCAATTCGAGACTATCGCACTCGAAAGCGGCGCGTCCCTTTCCCCCGTTGAGATCGCCTACGAAACCTGGGGGCATTTGAACTCCGACCGCTCGAACGCCATCCTGATCACCCATGCCTTCACGGGTGACGCCCATGCCGCCGGAATCAGCCATGAAAACGGACGGCCCGGCTGGTGGGACAACATGATCGGCCCCGGCAAAGCCTTCGACACCGACCGCTATTTCGTCATTTGCTCCAACGTGCTGGGAGGGTGCCAGGGAACTACCGGCCCCGGCTCCATCAACCCGGCCACCGGCCTCCCTTACGCCATGTCGTTCCCGGTGATTACGATTCGCGATATGGTGCGGCTGCAGAAAATGCTGATCGATTCCCTTGGGATTTCGAAGCTCCTTTGCGTTGCGGGCGGCTCCATGGGCGGCATGCAGGCGCTGGAGTGGGCGGTCAGCTATCCGGAGATGGTCCGGTGCGCCATTCCGCTAGTCACCACGTGGCGGCACAGCGCGCAGCAGATCGCCTTCAACGAGGTCGGCAGGCAGGCCATTATGGCCGATCCCGACTGGTGCGGCGGCGATTACTACGACAAGAAACCGCCGGCCCGCGGACTTTCCGTCGCGCGCATGGTCGGGCACATCACCTACATGAGCGACGAATCGATGCGCGAGAAATTCGGCCGCAAGCTGCGTGACAAGGAAAAGGTCGGCTTCGACTTCGGCGTGGACTTTGAAGTGGAAAGCTATCTGCGCTATCGCGGCAATCAGTTCGTTTCGCGCTTCGACGCCAATTCATACCTCTACATCACAAAGGCCGAGGATTACTTCGATCTGACGAACGGTACCGGAAGACTGACTGACGCATTCCAGAAGGTTGACACCCGATTTCTGATCATCAGCTTCACATCCGACTGGCTCTATCCCAGCTATCAGTCGCAGGAAATCGTGCGGGTGCTGCGGCGTATCAACGGCGATGTGGCTTATTGCGATCTGCAGTCCAACTATGGCCACGATGCGTTCCTGGTGGACATCGCCGAGCAGAGCGAAATCGTGCGCGGGTTTCTGGCCAGCACCGCGCGCATCGCGAGGGCAGCGTGAGTGCGGGAACCCCGGTTGCACGGCTGCAGTCCACGGTGCATCATCCAGTGACGCTTACCGAACGGCCTGACTTTCACGTTATCGGCGAGATCATTCAGCCAGGCAGCCGCGTGCTCGATCTGGGCTGCGGCGAAGGCGAATTGCTGGCGTGGCTGGTCGAGAACAAGAACGTGCTCGCGCGCGGTGTGGAGATATCGCCAGCGCAGGTCCGCAAGGCGATTGCGCGCGGCGTCTCGGTCTATCAGGGCGACATCGATGAAGGCCTGGCCGACTATCCCGACAAGGCCTTCGATTACGTGATTCTCAGCCAGACCCTGCAGGAAACGCGCTCGCCGCTGCAGGTTTTGAAGGAGATGCTGCGGGTGGGCCGCCAGGCCATTATCTCGTTCCCCAATTTCGGCCACTGGACCGTGCGGGCAGCGATGCTCTTCACCGGCCAGGCGCCGAAGACCAAGCTGTTTCCGTACAACTGGTACAACTCACCGAACATCCACTTCCTCAGCATCAACGACTTCGAGGATCTCTGCCGGGAGAACGGTTTCCGGATCGAACGCAGGGATTTTCTTGCCGGAGCCCGCAAGATAAAGATGCTGCCCAACCTGCTGGGGCAGACCGCCGTTTTCCTGGTCGGCTGAGCGCGCCCGGTTCCAGTACCGTTTTGCTCGCTTTGCGAAACCCGATCTGTTGAACTGAACGCGGGTGGAGTAATCCAGATGCAGGACACATATCGGAAATGCACAGCGTGTGGCTCGGATCAGCTAACAGTGCGGGCGCTCACGGGCGTCGAGCGTCTCATCTTTTTTTGTCACGAATTGCAGGAAGTATCGGTGTCTGATTTGCAAACACCGGTTTCGCGGACGTGACCGGCGGTTCTCCCACGAACCCGCCGTCTCCTGAAAAAGCTTTGCAGCCGGCGCGGCTACTTCGGCGTCATCACCAGTTCGATCTGATTGCCGTCCGGATCCTTTACGAACGCGTAGTTGAGCCCCTCGCCGGACTTGTTCGGTGGACGGAAGAGCGTGCCGCCGGCCGCTTTAGCCGACTCAATCGCTTTGTTGAGATCCGGCACTTCATAAGATGAGCGAGGCCATGGCGCCGGCCGGAGCATCCTTCGGCCGCGTCGCGATGACGATGGGCGCAGTCATAGCGGCTTTGGCTTTTTCGGTTGAAGCGCCGGAGTTGATGATGATTTCCTTGAAAGTCGCCGAGTTCGCCGCGCGCCGTGTTTCGGACATCCCGAAAGCCTTCTCGTAAAACACCGCGATCGCTTCCGGGTCGGCCGCGAGAACTCGAATGCCGCGCACGTGGATCCCGCTTTCCTGCGCGTTCGCCATCGCGGCCAGCAGAACGCACACCGCTGCAATTTTCATCAGCCCCATTTTTGCCTCCATCAAAACGCCATCGCCTCGAACCTCATCGCCGCTCAGTCTATCACTCAATCTCCGGGGATCCCGGTTATAAAAAGAGCCGGCCATAAGCTCTAAAAGATACGACAACTGTCTGTACGAGTGATAACATTCAGGGGAGTCTTTGGGGAAAGAGGCCGGTCCTGATGAGTGAATCCAAATCGATGATGACGATTCTGCTGCTGATTTCCGATACCGCGGTGCGGGAAATTATTCGGGATATCCTCACAAGGGAAGGGTATTTGGTCATACCCACCAGCGAAATCGGGGTCGCCATCGACCGCTTGAAGGAACTCAAACCGGATCTGTTGCTGATCCGTCCGGACATTCACAGCATGTCGGGCCATGAAGCCGCTCTCTATCTGCGGACCAAGTGCCCGGGCATGCGCGTCCTGATGGTGGGCGGACTGCCGGAGCATCCCCGGCTGGATGACCGGGAGTCTCTCCAGAATATCCACGTATTCCCCAAGCCTTTCGCGCCGCAGGAATTGATCGGCAAGGTCGAAGAGATGCTGGCGCTTCCGGTTTAGCGCTCCGGCCGCCGTTTACTTCTTGTCGTCCGCGCGCGCGCCCGCCAGGATGTCGGTCAGCGCGTAGTTTCCTTCATGACAGGCGTACTCGTAGATGGGTCCGCTCGCCTTCGTCATCGCAACTTCCGCGGTCCACGGTTTCGAAAAAGTGCCTGGATCGTCCACCGTGAATCGATAGAGAATCGTGTTCGCATCCGCACGGCGGAATCGCTCGATCACATGCAGGTTCTCGCCTGAACCGCGGAATCTGGTCTTGCCGGTCAGGTTCGTGGTCTCGACCACCAGGGTGTCTCCCTCCCAGTGTCCGGTGGAATCCCCGGTCCACAGACGGACATCGGAGGATACGTGCTTCCGGCCGTCCAGCGGAATAATGCGGACCTCGTGAATCATCTCCGACATAATCAGCACGTAATCGGGCGTCTGCACGATCTGGTAGTTGTTGTTGTAAGGCCCGGGCAGCATGGGCGGCCCCGCCGTTGCCCAGAAGAGGCAGCGCTCGGCAAGCGATCTGTCCTCAGGTCCATCGGCGGGATGGCTCTGCGCTTCCATGCGCCGGGCTTGCTGGCGTTTCTGGGCTTCGGCTGTCAGAGCCGGGATTCTGCCGTCCGGCGGATCGATGACCAGCGAGGTTCTAATGACCCCTTCGAACCGGGCCAGGTGCGAGCCCTGGTCGAAAAAAAGCTCGTTGTAGGCGCGGGCAACGTCGGCTTCGGGGTTCGGGTCGCGCCGGTCGCGGTTATTCTGCTGCTTCGTCTGTTTTTCCCATGCCGCGGCTTCCGCGTCGCTGAAGACGGTTTTCCCGGCCAGCGTCTGCGGACGCTCCAAAGGGGTAAGACTGGCGTTGGTCCAGTTCCCCTGCAGATCCGGGTGTTTCGCCGGATTCTGCGCTGCAAGAGGCAGGGCGAGCGCTGCCGCCACAATGCCGGGGAGGGAGAATCGAAGATTCATAATGAGACTCCTGTTCGTTATTTGAGCAACCAGATTTAAGCAACCAGAAAAGCCGTTTCGAATGGTTCTTTGGCGCCAGGCGGGGAGCCAGATGAGCACAGGATCGTGGCTCACAAAACATCGGGCCGCGACGGGGATCAGGCGGCGGGAAGAGCGACAGACAGGCGGGGTCCGCTCAAAACAAACATATCACCCGGCATTCATAACCGGGTATGCAGGGCTCGCCAATTCAGGAAATCATCACCTTACGCGGAAACTGCGAATTGTCCTGCAGGAAAGTCTTCTTCGTCTTGAGTTCATCCAAAGTCGGCTGCACTTTTCCATTGACGTCGGTCACGCGCGATACCAGCGTATGCTCGCCCGGCGTCGCGCCTTTCCAGTCGTAAGTGAACAGCTTCCAGGAATAGCGCGTATTCTTCGGATCGAGTTTTGCCGTCTGCCACGGGCCGTCGTCCACCTTGACCTCAACGGACTTGAGAGGCGTTCCGTCGTTGAGGACGAACCCGAATACCTGGTGGCTCTCGCCCGTTTTGCGCACCCGCGCAATCGCAGACTTCAGGTGCATCTTCGTAATCTCGTTCTCCACCCATTGCGTGTCTGTATCGGTATCGCGGCCGCTGCCGCCGATGCCCACCAGCGACCGGTACCAGCGCGCCTGATAATTGCCGAGGAACCGCTCTTCCTGCAGATGAATTTCGGCCAGCCACTTCACGTTCGCCACGCCATACCAGCCCGGCATAATCAGCCGCAGAGGACCGCCCTGCTGATAAACCAGCGGCTCGCCGTCCAGATTCCACGCCAGTATCGGCTCCGGTTTCAGGGCGTTCTCGACCGTCATGCTGCGGGCAAACTGCTGGTCGACCCCGAAGGTCTGGCCCCGGAAAACCACGTCTTCTTTGCTGCGGTCGGTTCCGAACAACACCACCTCGCGGGCCGAGGCATCCACGCCGATTTTCTTGAGCACGGCGCTCAACGGAACACCGGTGAAGCGCCCGCAGGATGACAAGCCCTGAATACCGCGGGGGCTGTTGCCGGAACACTCGTAGCCGTTAATCAGGTCCACCGTGTGCATGGCTTTAAGATCGGCCAGCGACAACTCGGCGGGCTGTTTCACCAGCCCGCTGATCTTGAGTTTGTAAGTAGCGGGATCGATCTTGGGCTGGTTCTTGTGCTGGATGAAGAAGAACTGATTGGCCGGTGTGATCAGGCCGTCAATCTTGCGGATGTCCAGAGTACGCGTGGTTCCCGCGGCGTTCAGGCCGGGCGCGAAGACCTTCGGGAGATCCGTGAAAGGAACGTCCGTGTCGCCGTCGGCCAGAGCCGGATAAGCCCATTCCGGAATCAGTGCAACTGCTCCCAGCGCGGCGAGCGCTCCTCTTAGAGAATCTCTTCGGGTGATGGTTTCCGGCATCGTGGATCTCCTTTCAGTGCTGCTGTCCGAGATTATAAGTGATTTTCAGGGCGGCGCCGTGTAACAATCTGCCACGGGCGCAGTATTGATTGTAGATGGGCATATTACTCCGGGACATTCGTTAAGCCTTTCGGTCGCTGCGGAAATCGGCAGGGTTCACGGCCGCTGCGATCGTCTGCCTTGCTCTCGGGATCGGCGCCAGCACGGCGATCTTCAGCATCGTGAATGCCGTCCTGCTGCGGCCCCTGCCTTACCGTGACTCGGCTAGCTACGCGCGGGTCTATACCGAGTTCCCGGCGCAGCATCTGAACAAATTCTGGTTTTCGGCGCCCGAGTTCCGCAACATACAGCGATTCAATCTCTCGTGGAGCCAGGTCGAAGCATGGACGATGGGTGGCGCCTCTCTGCAGGGAGGCGACCGGCCTTTGCGTATCAATATCGCCTATGTCAGTGGCGGCATGATGTCCATGCTGGGGGCGACCCCGCGCATCGGACGCCCGATTCTCCCCGCCGATGACGATCCCGGAACTGAGCCGGCCATCGTACTCAGCCACGCCCTCTGGATGAGCGCGCTCGGCGGCGATCCAAAAGTCGCAGGACGCCAGGTAGAACTGGACGGAGGCAAAGCACAGATTATCGGTGTGATGCCGGACGGTTTTGAATTTCCTCCCGGCCTGACGGAACCCGCAGATGCCTGGGCCCCGCTGCAAATAACCGCTCAGCAGATGCAGCAGACGGGGAGCCACTACCTGTCCCTTCTCGCGCATTTAAGGCCGGGCGTCACTCCGTCCGGCGCGGAGCAGGATCTGCGCGGGATCGAACGTGAACTCGGAAAAGCGAGTTCTCCCAACAACCATGCCATCGATCCACGGAACCATCCGCTGTCAATCTACGGCTTCCAGGATGAGGTGATCGGAAAGGTGAGGACCGCGATGCTGATGCTGCTGGGCGCCGTCGCTTTCTTCCTTCTGATCGCCTGCGTCAACGTGGCGAACCTTCTGCTTGCGCGATCGGACTCACGACGCCGCGAGATCGGCGTACGCAAGGCGATCGGCGCGGGCAGTGCTCAGTTGATCCGCCAGTTCGCGGTGGAGGGCCTCATGCTTTCGGCGGCAGGTGCGCTGCTCGGCAGCGGACTCGCATGGATCGGAGTTCGCTTCATCGTCAAGACCAATGGCGGTATCGTCTCCCGTATCCGGGAAGCAAATCTGGATACACGGGTCCTGCTCTTTGCCGTGGCGGTAGCCGTCCTTACCGGACTGGTCTTCTGCATGGCGCCGATGTTTCAGTCTTTAAACGAACCCGTTTACGACGCGCTCCGGGCGGGCGGCGGCCGGCTGGCAGGCTCACGGCAGTCGAGCCGGTTTCGCGCATCGCTGGTCGTTTCTGAGATATCCCTGGCCTTGGTGCTGCTGATCGGCTCGGGGCTGCTGGTACGGGCGTTCTGGAAGCTGCAGGCCGTGGATGCGGGCCTGCAGCCGGATCATCTGCTGACCGCGCGGCTGTCGCTCACAAGCGAGCAGTTTCGGGATCCAGTCCGCATTCGCCAGTTCTGGATCGCCGCGAATGACAAGCTGAAAACAATACCGGGCGTAGTGTCCGCCACGCTGGCGGCGGGCCTGCCTCCGGAGCGTCAGGAGAACGACAACACCACCTTCATTGAGGGATATGCGAATGACCCCACGGGTGTCGCTCAACTGGTCGCTTTCTATCAGAGCGTTGGCGATAGCTTCTTTGAAACTCTGGGAGCGCACCTCGTCGAAGGCAGGTATTTCGATCGGCGAGACGCCTTTGACGCGCCCCCCGTCGTGATCGTGAACCAGACCATGGCGAAAACCTTTTGGCCCGGGACCAGCGCCGTCGGGCGACGCCTTCGCGCCGGTGGTCAGAAGGACTTCCGCACGGTCATCGGCGTTGTGGCGGACATCCGCAATGGGGGGATGTCAAAGCCGGCAGCCACCGAGCTATTCCTTCCGGCCCGGCAGGGAGAAAACGCGAGACAGGGGGCATATGCGATTGTCCGGATGACGGGCAACCCGGAACTTGCCGCGAACGCAGTGCGGGAAGCCATTGCGGCGGTCGACCCGACCGTTCCCGTTTCGCGCATCCGCACCATGCAGGACGTGATGGCGGCGACGGAATCGCAGCCGAAATTCCTCGCACTGGTGCTCACCGTTTTTTCGAGCCTGGCGCTGCTCCTCGCCGGATTCGGAATATACGGCGTGATTTCCTATTCCGTTGCGCTGCGAACGTCCGAGTTTGGAGTGCGGATCGCGCTGGGCGCGCAGCGGGGCGATATTCTCGGACTGGTCCTTCGCGAAGGTGTAATCCTCGCCCTCGCCGGAGCGGCCGCCGGTTGCCTCGCGGCGATTGCAATGACTCGCGTCCTGGAAGGCCTGCTGTTTCAGGTCAGCCGGTTCGACGGAATTACGTTCGTCGCGATGGCGGCGGCACTGATACTGGTATCGCTCGTCGCGACCTGGCTGCCGGCGCAGCGCGCTACGGCCGTGAGTCCGGTCACTGCTCTTCGCAACGAATAACTACTCGCCGGACAGAAAGCTCAAAATCTCGCGGTGCGACGTCTCCGTCTGGTCGGTGGGAAAGATGTGGCTGGCGTGCGGCAGCATCACGAGGCGCGAGCCGGCTATATTTCCCGCCAGGATGCCGGCATTTCCCGGCGGCACCAGTTCATCGGTCTCGCCGTGAATCACCAGGGTCGGGGCTTTGATCTGCGATAGACGGTCGAACGAACTCCACGCCATGATCCCCTGTACCTGGCCGACGTAGCCGGCGACTTCCGGGTAAGTGCGACGCCGGATAATCAGATCTTCGTCGATCTTCTCGCGCGGCGTGGTTGCGTCGTAGATATGGGGCACCATCGCCACAGTGCCTTCATCGGGTGTCATCGTGGCCCGGGCCATGAGGATATCGAGAACCTTTTGCGCCGCCGGAATGGACTTGGGGCCTCCGCACGCCGTGCAGCCGAGCACGAGGCGGTTCACTCTCTCCGGATAGTTGATTGCAAACTCCTGGGCGATCATTCCCCCCATGGAAATTCCGAGCACGTGTGCTCTTTGGACGCCCGCTGCGTCCATCACAGCGGCAGCGTCGGCGGCCATCTGGGCGATCGGATAAGCGCCCTGCGGCACGTCGCTTTTCCCGACGCCCCGGTTATCGAACACGATCGTGCGGTAACGGGCGGACACGACCGGACGAGTCCGGAACCACATCTCGTGCGAGTACCCGAGCCCCATGATGAGCAGGAGCGGCTCACCCGCGCCGGACTCTTCCCAATAGATTCGCGCCCCGTTACTGATCGTGTATGGCATAAGGATCTAGCCTACCTCAGTTCTGTGCCTTTTGGCGGGTTGAAATGCGCCATAGAACGCACCGCTCCGGAGACAACGTTCACGGGACGGCGGCGCATCCGGGTCATTGAATTGCACCCCTGAAACCGGAGGCCCTATGCGATACATCCTGTTCGGCTCAATTCTATTTGGAGCGCTGCTGGCAGGCGGCTTCACAGCGGACGATTCCTTCCATTCCACTCACGGTCCGCCGCTCTTCAGGTCTTATTGCGCATCGTGCCACGGAGTGGATGGACGGGGCGGCGGCCCGGTTTCGAAATCCCTGAAATCAGCTCCTCCCGATTTGACCCGGATTTCTGCCCGCAACGGCGGCGTGTTTCCCGACGTCCGCGTGTCCAAAATCATTTCCGGGGAGGGTGTGGCTTTTGGAGCTCACGGCAGCCAGGACATGCCCGTCTGGGGACCGGTTTTCTCAATAGCAGGTTCGGACCGGGATCTCGGCCGTACCCGGATCGAGAATCTGGTGCAGTATCTGCGCGATATTCAGAAGCGATAACAACTCTAGTAATTCAGGCGATCGAGAAAACCTAAATAAATCGCCGCCAGCTTATAGCTCGAATAGTACTCTTCGGTATGAATGGCCTTCACCCTGTCCTGCGGACTGTGCATGATCTTTAGCGTCTCCTGCGTCAGGGAATGAAGCGTGATCACCGGCATCTGAGCGGACAGGAACGGATGAGAATCGTCGTCTCCGATCTTCTCCACATTCCCTTCGCCCAATGGAATCTGCAGAGAATTCGCCACCGCCACCAGTTGCGACACCAGCGCAGGGGTGGCGCGGTGCGCCCAGACCTTCGTCGAACCCGCTCCAAGGCATTCCAGATTGACGAAGGCCTTGACGTTCGACCGCTCCTCCTGGCTCATCTCTTTCACATACTGCTTCGATCCGAGGAGGCCAAGCTCCTCTTCGGCAAAAGCCACAAAAATAAACGTATGGCGGCGGGGTTCGCTCTTGAGGGCTTCGTATAGCGAGGGAAGCAGGGCGGTCCCACTCCAGTCGTCCAGAATTCCCTGCCCTTTTTCCGCGAAATCGAAATGGCCGCCGACGATGATTGTCGAGTCGGATTCGCCGGGCAACCTGCAAATCACGTTGGCCACTTTCCGGAAGACCGGATGTTCCTCAGGCGCGCAGCCGGCCTCTTCAAACAGCTTGTGGATCGTGGCCTGACGAAACTTCGAATCCACTACGCCGCGCTCCAGCCGCGCCTGAATCCCCTCGGGTTTTACCAGGTCGACATGAATGGCCTCAGCCGCCGGAAGCTGAGTCAGCAGAAGAGGGAACAAAATAAGTTGCCGGAGCATCCCGGCTATTATCCCGTATTTCCGCGATATTTCATCGAGGCGCCCGAGTCTGCAAACGCCGTGCCCTTCGTGGGAAACTTGATTTCGTGAAAGCCTTTATTGTGTGTCTGATGGCAGCGGCTTCAGCCTGCGCCGCATCCTCTGTTGTGGACCGCGTGGATAAGACCGCGTTCATTCAAGTGCAGGCCGACAGTTTCAAGACCCTGACCCCGCAGCAGCAGGCGCTGGCTTACTGGCTGTCTCAGGCCTCGATCGCAATCGATCCCATCATTTACGATCAGGAGTCGCGCTTCGGTCTGCGCCAGAAGCGACTGCTCGAAGCGGTGGTTGTGAACCAGGCGAAGGTTGACCCGCAGATCTATAAAAAGATTCTCGATTTCACAAAGCTGTTCTGGGGCAACAAAGGGAATCACAACGAGCTGACTTCCCAGAAAGTTATGCCCGCCTTCACCGCGGCCGAATTGAAAAAAGCGCTCGAACAAGCCGGCCGCAATGACCTCGCCCCCGAAGTAGATGCGCTGCAGCAGTCGCTGTTCGATCCCGATTTCGAGCCTCTCATTACGGCCAAGAGCCCG
>DASZLO010000236.1:0-14239 GCA_035552315.1 Bryobacteraceae bacterium | reverse complement strand
TGAAGCGATCGATCTTGACTGAAAAAGTCGCGCGCCGCGGATTTCACCTCACCCGTGAATACGCGATCGATCCTCTCGAAATTTTATTTGTGCGCGAGGTGATGCGGACGAAACTGGCCGTGCTGCCCGCCGCAGCGACGGTGGAGGAACTGCGGAATTTCGCCCTGCGCCCGCCGATGGGTCGCGGGCAGCATTTGTTTCCCATTGTCGATCAGGAACAGAAATTGACCGGCGTGGTGACCCGCAGGCAATTGCGAGAATTGATCGACACGGAACCGGCGGGTCTCAGCTTGAGCGAAATGGTTCACGCTCCCGTGACGGCGCGTCCGGATGAGCCCTTGCGCGTGGTGGTTATGCGCATGGCGGAAACGGGTCTGACGCGGCTTCCGGTCGTCGAGAGCCCGGGCGGCAAGCTGATGGGGATGGTCTCTCTTCAGGATCTGCTGGGCGCGCGCGTCCGGAATCTTCAGGAAGAGCGCGACCGCGAGCGAGTGCTGGAAATCCGCCTTCCCTTTTTCGGGCGGCGAACCTTAGGCCCGCAGACGCTTGAGCGCCATATCCCCTGAATCAGTTCTCAGGCAGCCGGCCCAGGCGAAGCCATCTCGTTGCGTTTCGGGATGCGTTGAATTTCTCTGCCGTGCTGCTGACGAGCCAGGTCGAGTTCGCAGGCGCTCCGAAGACGGAGCAGAATGCCCCCAAAGTAGCCGTGCTTGAGTTTCAGGCGCGGCACGACCGCCGAACGAGAACCGAACCGCGGGCTGTTGGTCGCAATCGACCGCCAGCCTGCGATCGGTTCCACTCTTAGTTCAGCCGTTTGCGGCGAATCGCGATGCCGAGGCCGATCAGCGCGGAACCCAGCAAACCGATCGTGCCCGGCTCGGGGGTGGCGGACGTCTCCTGCTGCGCGCTTGTTACATTGCTGAAGCTGAGGATATCGTAGGGAGAGCTAAATTGCGGAGACGGGACATACCAAAAGCTGCCGCTGGTTACCGTTGCCGCAAAGGCGTCCATTCCCGCTTGCGTGTCGATACTACCCGGCACCCACGGAGTCGTACCGTTAAAGAATTCCCTGTAGTTGAAGCAGCATCCGTTGTTCGGCTGCGAGAAGCCGCCGCCACTGTTCCCGTACATGTTGGCCTCGAAGCCCGCCGGGCTTCCGCCGAGGGCGATATCGACTTCCATATTCGAACCCGGCGAATTCGAGATTGTCGTGGTATGCCCGTTGACTTCGTAGCTTATGGTGAGCGAGTTGTTATCGGTCGCATTCTGCGTCCAGGACTCGCCGTTGGCGTCCCCGTAATACCCGGGCTCGCCGTACGAGTTCGTGCATGGCGCGACGGGCGTTGGGCCGCAGGCCGGCGCTCCGGCGTAACCCGCGTAGGTATTGAAGCTGGTGAGATCGTAGGTCAGGGTGAGGTGGATAGCCTGCCCTCCGATATTGGCGCCGGCGCCTTCTCCGAAGAGGTTGGCGTTATCCAGCGAACCGGAATTCATAAAGCCGTCGAACGCTTCGGTGATGACGATATCCGCTGCCTGCGCTACTCCGCTTAACGCCAGCGCGGTGACTGCCATCGCTGCTAAAAGTCTTGTATTCATTCATTTCCTCCGTAGAGCCGCTCTGTCCGAGACAACCGTATCTGGCGAATGTAACAAAAGACGCACTAAAGAGCAGGTACATGAATATGTACCCGTGCAATAGCCGCGGCGAAGTTTTGGCTCGACGGTGAACCCGACGGCTGGAGCATGGAACCAGGTCATCCCATGCGGGGAACATGTGGAAATGCTGACGGCGGACCGAACGGTCCGGGCTGCGGCGGACTGGCGGCCGGCGCACGCAAGATCGAATTGAAGGCCGGTGACGTGTTGATCGGGATCAGGATTCAGACCCCGACGGCTGTCCGTACGGTCGAAAGCAGATCCGCCGGTCTGAACGGCTTTCTTAGAACGCTGTGAACCTGAAGGTGAGCCGCGAGCCCAGCCACATCGCCGGAAAAACTTCCCGACATGGCAATGACTTTGATTTCAGGATATTTCTCCCGCAGTCGGGAAATAGTTGCACTGCCTCCCATGCCCGGCATCACCATATCGGTGATCACCAGGTTCACCTTGCTTTGCGATCGGGCGAGGGTCTCAAAGGCTTCCACTCCGTCCGCCGCGTTTGTTACAAGGTGTCCGTCCCGCGACAGGAAGTCATGGAGAAACCGGCTGACAATAGGATCGTCGTCCACCAGCAGGATTGTGGCTGGAGAACCGGCTATGGATTCGGAAGGAATGTGATTGAGCGGGCGCACGTTTACGGTATCGGCCAAATCACCCTGGGTTTCTAGCGATGCGGTACCGGTACCGCGGTCGGCAAATAAACGCCGGGCCGGCTAAAACTCGCTTTTGAGTGCGCGAATCCCAGCCATAACACCGGCGGCGGGATACTGTGAAAGTATGATCGTTCGGTTTCTTTCCACCCTGACGTTCTGCGCCGCCCTTCACGCCCAAACCATCTGTCCTTCCACCCCGCAATACACCCCCTGCGATCTTGTCTTCGACACTCCTTCCTCCGGTCTGCAGGCCGAGTTCCGCTCTCCCCGATTCAACAGCGGCATCGCCAAAGCCTTCTCTGACGGAGGCAATCGCTGGATCATTCGCATTACTCCATCTGAAGCCGGCGTCTACACCTACAAACTCAGCAACGGGAAAGAAGGCCAGTTCACCGCCACAGCCAATAACAAGACCGGCTGGCTGCGCGCCGCCAACGTCCATCACTTCGCCTTCGTGGACGGAGAAAACAAACTGACTCCACACCTCTGGATGGGCTCCGTGGAACCGGACTTCGCCTCCATGGACCTGGCTCGCTGGAAACAGCTGATCGACGCCCGCGCCGCGGCGCACTTCAACCACATCGGCATCACCCTGGTCGACAGCACCCCGGCGTCCGCGAATTTCAAAGCCCCCGAATTCTTCCGCTCCGCCGAAGAGAAACTCCAGTACGCCAATCGGCACGACATCATCGTGGACATCGCCTTCTTCGGTCCCGACGGCCTGATCAATCGCCTGCTCCCCACCCGCGATGACCGCAAGACGTGGTTCACCTATGCCCTCTCCCGCCTCGCCGGATTCGATGTTACCTGGCAAGGTATCGAAGCCTGGGAAACCTACGACAATGCCCGCGATCTCCTCAAAGAAATCGCCGAATATCTCACCGATCTCGATCCTTACAAACACCCTCGCTCCACCCGCACCCTCACCGCTACAGGAGCGCTCTCCGACGAGGGCTGGCTGCGCTACCGGTCTTATCAAACCGGAGACGCGGCCATCGGAGCCGTCGAGCAGCAGGTCTATCAATACCCGGCTGTCAACAATTTCTCGGCCGGCGTTGCCGATGCCGAGACGTTCCGCCACCGCCTCTGGAACGCAACTATGAGCGGACAGTACCCGTCCGCCGCGATTCCGAACGAGCAGGCGGCGAAAGAAATGAAGAACTGGTATGACCTCCTCAGCGCCAGCCGCCACTGGGAACTTGAGCCTTTCTTCGACGTCGATGGAGGGCGCGGCCTCGCCCTGAACGGCATCGAATATCTGATCTACGTCGAAAAGCCCGGCCCGGTAACGGTGCACATGGAAAGCCACGGCTACGATGCCGCGTGGTTCAATCCCATCACCGGCCAGTTCACAAAGATCAAGGACGCGAAGGGCGAAACATTCACCGGCGAGCCGCCCGACAAATCGCACGACTGGGTTCTGCGCCTCTCGCGCGAAGGCACTAAGGCGGGAATGCTGAAGAGTTACAAGTTCGATTCGCAGGAAATCATTCTGCAGACCGTGGAAGGCAATCCCGAAAAAATCCCTTTCACGATCGATATAACGATGCCGCATTATTCGGTAAAGCTGACCCGCCAGTCGAAGGCGATGCAGAACATGATGTACGAATGGACAGGCGAAGTCACGGTAGACGGCCGGGGCTACCGAGTCATTGGAACGGGCCCTGAGGGAACCTTCCAGATCCCGGCCAACATCGCGAAAAACTATCCGGCGAGTCTGCATATAAAGGTGACGGCCCTGAACGGGCTGGGCAAAGCCTATACACTGGACCGGAACGAAACTCTGACCAAATGACCCTCGCCCTGGCGGTAGACACCACCAACGAACACGGAAGTATAGCTATAGCCGACGACGAAATCGGGGTTCGCGAAGAGACGCCGGTCCACGCCCCCGAAGGTTTCAGCCGGGTGCTCTTCGGAGAAATCCAGTCGCTGCTGGCTCGTCAGAATCTCTCCCTGGAGCAGATAGACATTTATGCGGGCGCCAGCGGACCCGGCTCCTTCACTGGAGTCCGCGTAGGCCTGACCGCCATGAAAGGGTTAGCCGAAGTAAATGGAAAGAAGGTAGTCGCGGTCTCAAACCTTGCTGCCCTGGCGGCGCTGGGCAAGACCAACACCAGAGCCGTCATAATCGACGCCAAAAGAGGAGAAATCTTCGCAGCTGTCTACAACGCCGAAGGTATCGAAATCATAAAAGAACAGGTCCTGCCTCTGAAAACCTTTCTGACTCTCCTGCCCCTTGGGCCCATAGAATGGATCTCGGAAGGCTTGGGAATGTACGCGCCCGCAGGCAGCGAAATCTACGAAGCTCCGAAAGAAATCGCCGGAGCCATAGCCCGAATCGCCCTCTGCTCCGAGCCCAAAGATCCAGCCGCGATAGAAGCCAATTACGTCCGCAGATCCGACGCCGAAATCTTCTGGAAAGAAGCCTGACGTGGCGCGCACAGGCCGGCAAATCGAACTCAAGGGAGTCTTTGCCAGCGCCATCACTCCTCACCGTGATGCCAGCCCGGAAGTAGATTTCTCCGCCGCCCTCGACCTCTTCGACTTCCTCGCCGCTGGCGGCGTAAACGGCATCAGCATCTTCGGCAGCACCGGAGAGTTTCTTAATTACAGCTTTCCCGAGCGCCAGCGCCTGGTTTACCTCGGCGTGAAACGCAGCCGCGTCCCCCTGATCGCCGGCGTCTCCCATTCCACGCTGGCGGGAGCCATCCAGCTTGCCGATGAAGCCGTAACTTCCGGCGCCGATGCCCTGCTCCTGATGCCGCCGTACTTCTATCGATATGAACAATCCGAAATCGAAGCGTTCTATCTTGATTTCGCGAAAGAGATCCGGGGCGGCGTGCCGGTTCTGATCCACAACCAGCCGAAATTCACTTCGCCGATCGACATTGCAACCGTACGCAATCTGGCCGAAACCGGCGACTTCGCCGGCATAGAAGACTGCAGTGGAGACAGCCGATATTTGACCGGTCTGCTGGAATTAAAACGCACCGGCCCTTTCGCGGTGCTTGCCGGGAACGAGAGAACTGCGGTCGAGGCTCTGAAAGCAGGAGCCGACGGAATCGTCAGCGGAGCCGCCAGCGCGGTCCCGGAACTCCTGGTAGAACTATTTCGGACACGGGTTGAAAACCAGAAGCTAAGCGAATTCATCGGTTGGACAGAAAAATTCCCCCATCCGGTAGTCATCAAAAAAGCGGTCGAGTTACGAAAGCAAAAAGCCGGCCCCAATCTGACGCCGCTGTCCGAAGCCGCCGCTCAACAACTGAAGCAATTCACCCAATGGTTCGCTGGTGCGTAGGGCCAGCGCACGCGCTGTCCCGTTTTTTTAACCGCTTTCTAAATCCCGAAACGACGTAGCGTAACATTGTCTTGGCGCCGACCTCGACCGTCGACTGAGATTGGACACGCTCCCGCGCAGCTGTTCAGACCTTTAGTAAAACGTTGAAGGAGATTCGATGCCGAGCAGGCTTTTAACTGGTTTCTTTTCACTCACGCCCATTTTCGCGGCGAGTGTGGCTTTCGCAGCCGATCCGCCGCCCTGGGCCTATGGTTTTCCGGCACAGGCCGCCGCGGCTGAGTCGGTGGCGCGGCCAGCCGGCCGAAGTGCAGGCACAGCGCCCGCCGCCGACGCCAGCCTGAAGTCATTACCCGGCAGCACGCTACAGTTCACGCTCGCGCAAATTCGCGATGGCTTTGGCCCGGCGGATTGGTTTCCGGAAGATCATCCTCAGATGCCCCCTGTCGTAGCCCACGGACGCAAGCCCGACATTCGCGCCTGCGCCCTTTGCCATTACCCCAACGGAAAGGGTCGCGCGGAGAATGCCGGTGTGGCCGGTCTTCCGGTCGAGTACTTCGTACACACGATGTCCGATTTCCGCAACGGCAACCGAAAAAGCGCCGACGCCCGAAAGACAAACACGAACATCATGATCACGATTGCGAAGAGCATGACTGACGAAGAGATCAACGCCTCGGCGATGTACTTTGGCTCAATGAAATGGACTCCCTGGATTAAAGTGGTCGAGACGAACAGCGTTCCGAAAACCCGAATCGCAGGCGGTTTGTTCCTGGCCCTCGACGGTAACGAACAAGAGCCGCTCGGCGATCGGATTATTGAAGTACCGGTTAACACAGCGGCTACCGAAACGCTCCGCGATCCCCGATCCGCTTTCATCGCTTACGCCCCGGTGGGCAGTGTCAAACGAGGCGAAGCATTAGTCAGGACCGGCGGCGGCAAAACCAGCCAGTGCGGTTCGTGCCACGGCGCTGACCTCAAGGGCCTCGGCCCGGTACCGGGATTGGCGGGGCGTTCACCAAGTTACCTCATGCGGCAACTTTACGATATGCAACTGGGTACGCGCAGGGGTAGTTGGGCTGAGCTGATGAAAACGACCGTACAGAATCTCAGCGTAAGCGACATGACTGATATCGTTGCCTACACTGCTTCGCTTAACCCGTGATGGCAATTGTCCGGCGCTGAACTGTAGCCCATGAACCGGGCGATTCGCTGTATCATTGCAATAATTTCTACCTGAAGGTGCGAATATGCGAAAAGCTCTGCTCATGGCGGCCGTGGTTTTGCTGCCAGTCCTCCTGCCGGCGGAGGTGAAGCTACTGCGGCATCCAGCCTACTCCAAAGGCAAAGTCGCGTTCAGCTATCTGGGCGATATCTGGATCGCAAATGAGGACGGCAAGGGCGCGCAGCGGCTCACGGACAACACCGCGCGGGAACAATTTCCGCGCTTCTCGCCCGACGGCTCGATGGTTGCCTTCTCTTCGAACCGGGACGGCAATTATGACGTATTCGTCGTTCCCTCCACCCGGGGGCAAGCCGAAACAGCTGACCTTCCAGACCGCCTCCGATAACGTTGTCGGATGGACCAATGACGGCAAGAACATAGTTTTTTCCTCCGCGCGCGGCAATGGCGCGTTTCCCACCGTCCCAACGCTCTGGCAGGTTCCGGCCGCGGGAGGGATCGAAACTCCCATCGCAACGGATTGGGGCTCATCCGCCAGCTTTTCGCAGGACGGAACCAGGATGGTCTTTTCGCGGCACCCGGGCGTCTGGTCGCGCAAGCACTACCGCGGCAGCTACGCCGTCGACCTTTGGTTAGAGGATCTAGGCGCCAAAAGATTTACAAAGCTCGGCGACCCCGACTATAAAGGCAACTATCTCTGGCCCATGTACGCGGGCAATGAAATCTATTTCGTGGCCGACATCCTGCCCAATGAAAAGACCGTCAGGGCCGGCGGCGCCGAGGTCATGAAAAGCGTCAACAACATCTATAAGATCTCCGACAAAACCGGCGGGAAGCCTGTGCAGGTTACGCACCACGGCGATGGCAACTTGTATTTCCCCAGCATTTCCGCGGATGGCAAGACGATCGTGTACGAAGACAACTTCGGCATCTGGAAACTTGACGTCGCCAGCGGAAAATCCAGCGAGATCCGCGTCGACATCGAATCGGAAACCAAGGACAATGACGCCGAGCTCGTCACGCTCGCCAACGATGCCGAAGCTTTTCACGTTTCTCCGTCGAACCGGCGCGCCGCCATCGCCGTTCACGGTGAAATCTTCACCATTGCCACCGAACGCGGCGAAATCCAGCGCGTCACGGATACGCCGTGGCGCGAGGAGAGCCCGCGCTGGTCGCCCGACGGCAAATGGATTGCTTTCATTTCCGATCGCAACGGACGCGAGGAGGTCTACATCTCCGACGAAAGCGGCAAGAATGCCAGGCAATTGAGCAACTTCGATTCCGACAAAGGCGGCCTGGTCTGGTCGAACGATTCGAAATGGCTCATGTACAACGGCTCCGATCACAAACTGCGCAGCGCGGAGGTTGAGACCGGCAAGACAGAAGAGCTGGTTTCGATTCCTGCCGGCCAGATCGGCGGCGGCCAGTTTTCTCCCGACGGCGCTTACATCTCGTATTCGAAGCCCGACAAGCTGAGCCGCCCGCATGTCTGGGTCAAGGAGCTCGCCACCGGCCAGGAGCACGAAGTGGGCGGCGAAGATTTCCTCTCATCGAATGGCGCGAAGTGGACGCCCGACGGCAAGAAGCTCCTCTTCCTCGGGGGCGTCAGCGTGGCCGCCATCGCTTCCACCGGTGGACGGGGATCGTCGCAGTTGTATGCCGTTTCGCTTGTTCCCGCCGAAAAGGACCCCGACACGGCGGACATCGACACCGAAGCGCAGGCCGAAGCCGCCGATGCGTCCGCAAACGGAACAGGGCGCGGCGGGGCGGGCGCAAGAGCGAATCCGAATGTGCAGGTGAAGATCGTTTGGGACGGTTTGGATCGCCGCATCGCACAGATCACCCGCATGGCCGGGCCGGTGGCCTTTGTCATTCCTTCGCCCGACAGCAGGATGTATCTCTTCCTCGCGGCGGGCGGCGCAGCGGGAGAGAGCCCCGGCCCCGGAGCGGGCGGCGGCCCAGCCTACTACACCGTATCCGAAGACGGCACGGCGCTCACGCGCCTCAACACGACGCCGACGGATGCCGGCGGCCGCGGCGGGCGCGGAGGCGGCGGGTTCGGCAATGAGCCGCAATGGGCGCGCGATAGCCGCGGTATTTATTTATTGCAGGGCGGCGGTCTCTACACGCTTCCGGTCAGCGCCCCACCGAGCCCTGGCGCCCGTACCGCGGCCGGGCCAGGCCGGGCAGGAAGAGGGGGCGCGGCGTCCGCTCCCGCGACGGCGGTTTCCACCGCCACCGGACCGCGGCGCATCGACTTCTCCGTGCGCATGGTCATCGACACATCCGCCGAGCGCGGGCAGGTCTTTGAAGAAGCGTGGCGCGTGATGAAGAACCGCTACTACGATTCCGCCATGCACGGCACGAACTGGGCCGCGGCGAAAGATAAGTACGAAAGTCTGCTCTCCAACATCGGCGATATCGAGGAACTGCAAAACGTCATCATGGAAATGATCGGCGAAATCAACTCTTCTCATACAGGCATCTCCGGCGGGTCCCGCCTGCCCGGCCGGTCTGCCGCCGAGCACATCGCCACCCGCTATCCCGGATTCGAAATGTCCGCCGATCCGTCGGGCTTCTATAAGGTGACTTATATCTTCCGCAAAGGCCCGGCCGATCACGAGTATGTCAATCTCGCGCCCGGTAACTTCATCCTGGCGGTCAACGGCACGCCGTTGAAGGCCAGCGATAACTATTGGAAGCTCTTCAACATCATGCCGGAGAAGAAGTTCGAATTTACGGTGAATTCGAAGCCCTCCATGGACGGCTCGTGGACCGTCAGGCTGGAACCGCTTAGCGCGGCGCGGCAAAGCGATCTCGATTATACCCGTTGGGTGGACGATCGCGCGGCGATGGTGAAGACGCTGTCGAACGGCGAGATCGGCTATCTCCACATCAAGGCCATGGACGCGCCCTCCCTCGCCAAATTCCAGCGCGATCTGCTGGATAACCAGGACAAGAAAGCGCTGATCATCGACGAGCGCTTCAACGGCGGCGGTGGCATCGATATGGAACTACTCGAGATCCTGAACCAGCGCAAGGCGTACCAAACCACGCGCACGCGCGACGGCCTCGATGTCCAGCGTCCCGCCGAGGCCTTCTTCGGCCCGATGGTCGTGCTGCAGAACGAGCGCTCGGCCAGCGACGCGGAGATGTTCCCCGATGGCTTCCGGGCGCTCGGCCTCGGCAAACTGGTCGGAATGCCCACAATGTCCGCGGTGATCGGGACCGGCGCATACATGCTGCTCGACGGCGAAGTCCTGCGCACGCCCGGCTCACTGGTTCGCACCGCCCGCGGAGAGGACATGGAAAACTACGGCGTCATTCCGGACTATGTAGTCGACAACACGCCGCCGGATTTCCTTGCCGGACACGATCGGCAGATCGAGAAGGCCATTGAAGTGATCAAAGGCGAGATGAAGTAGCTTCCCGGAGGCTTTCCGGGCCGGACTGGACCCCGATTGAAAATTTGCGGACGATTTTGGCCCGGCGCGAAGCAGCCGGACCGATCTGAAGGCCCTGAACAGCTCCGCCTAGTGCGAGTCGCCGTCGTGGTCAACGTCGCCGGAGGCGCTGCGCGCGGCGTGACTCAGGTGGACCGTATCCTGAGGAGTGCTGGTTGCCGGCTGGGCCGCGGGCCGAGGCTGAGACGGCCGGGCCGCCCCTGTATCGGATAGATTCGAAACGGGGCTGGATGCCGAGTTAATCGTCATAGTTTGTCTCCTGTTGTTCTTATCGGCTGGTTCCGGCAATATTTTGCTTTTTAAAAAACCCGGGACAGCGATCACTTATACCTGCATGTACGTATCATTGCCCCACTTAGTCCACGATGAACAGTTTGGCGCCCTTGGGCGAATAACTGCGGTGGGCTTCGCTTCCATCGCCCACCTGATAACTCATCCCGGGACGAAGAATCTCCTCGCGGCCGTCTTTCAATCGGGTGTGGAGTTCGCCCTCCAGGCACAAAAGCACATGGCCCTTATCGCACCAGTGATCTGCCGCGTACCCCGGTGGGTACTCCACCATGCGGACGCGAATCTCTCCAAATTGGCGCGTGCGCCAATAAGCCACGCCCTGCTCACCTTGATGCGCTACCGGCTCAATCGCGTCCCAGTCGGTGATTCCGAAGGGAATATCCGGAACGTGCATGGCCTATACGCCAAGCCGCTGGCGAATCATTGCGTAATATTCGGCCTGGGTTGCCTTACCGCGAGCCTCGATAATCATCTTCGCGTCGTCGCCGGCAATGTAGCGAAGCTGATTGGAGCCGTCGGTGGCCGCCTGCCAGATGACTTCGGCGACAAGTTCGGGCGTCGAACGAACGCGTCCCGCGGCCCAGGTCTCCATGAACTTATTGAGAAGCGCATCGTAGGCATCGAGGCCCTCCTTCTTCAGGACATCGAGCGATCTGCCGCCGAAATCGGTGGCGATGGCCCCTGGCTCGACCAGCTTCACCCGGATCCCCAGGCCGTTCAATTCAAAATTCAACGATTCCGAAAACCCCTCAATCGCCCACTTCGTGCCATGGTAGAGCGAGTAGAAAGGGAAGGTCGCGACTCCGCCCACTGAGGAGATGTTGACGATGACGCCCGCCCCGTTCGCGCGGAAATGCGGCAGGAAAGCCCGTGTGACCAACATCAGTCCGGTGACGTTGGTGGCATACTGGCGTTCGATCTGATCGTCCGTTGCGGCTTCAAATGGCCCGAATGTGCCGTAGCCTGCGTTGTTGACCAGCGCGTCGATCCGGCCAAAAGCCTTGAGCGCGCCATCAAGCGCCGGCTGAATGGTGGCCGTGTCCGTTACATCGAGGGCGAAAGTATGGACGCCGGCGTCAGCCAGTTCAGTGTCTGCTGCAGGATTGCGCAAGGTAGCCGCGACGTTCCAGCCCTGCTTACGGAAATGGAGCGCCGTCGCTTTCCCGATTCCGGTGGAAGCGCCTGTGATGAAGAGAGTTTGTGCCATCAGCCCATGGTAGCCAAAGCGGGTAGCCAAGCCGCGTAAACAGCCTCTCAACGAGCGACATCGTGCCGAAAGTATGTACCTTTCGTCCGTGATCGCACACGAAACCCCGGGTCAATTCAGATTTTTACATCGTATTTACCGGCGCATTACAACCCTCTTCGCAGTTGTCGGCAAGCTTGACGGAGGACGTATCCATGAAGACCTCGACCATCGCTTTGGCCCGGCTAATCCTCGGTGCGGCACTGAGCTGCTGTACTTTCCTTTCGGCGCAGACCTCCCCCAACACCTATCTGGTCCATAACCTTGTTTCGGATCTCCCCGATACGGCCGATTTTCAGGACACGCACCTGGTAAATCCCTGGGGCGTTGCCGCGTCGGCGACTGGTCCATTCTGGATCGGTAACAACGGGACAGGCACCTCGACGCTCTACACCACAAATGGAACCGCCAACGCGCTGGTCGTTACGATCCCCGCGCCCACGGTACCCACGGGCGGCGCTGTGACGGGTGTCGTGTCGAATTCCACCACGTCGTTTCCGGTGACGAGCGGTGCCACGACCAAGGCCTCGTCATTTATTTTCTGCACGGAGGACGGCACCATTTCCGGCTGGAGTCCGACCGTCAACGCAACCAACGCCATCATCGCCGTGAACCAGTCGGCGGCCGGTTCGGTCTTCAAAGCCTGCGCGGCGGGCGGCACTGCCACGGCGCCGGTGCTCTATGTGACCGATTTTCACAACGGTGCAGTCGATATGTTCGACGGTTCTTTCAAACCCATCGTTAGCAGCACGGCGTTCACCGATGCGACGATCCCGGCCGGTTTCGCTCCGTTCGGCCTTTCGATTATCGGAGGGAATATCTACGTTTCATACGCGAAACAGGATTCGGCAAAGCACGATGATGTTGCCGGCGCCGGCAATGGATTTATCGACGCCTTCGACGCGTCGGGCAATCTGCTGGGACGGCTGGTTTCGCAGGGGGTGCTCAACTCACCGTGGGGTATGGCGAAGGCGCCCGCGACATTCGGCGCGTTCGGCGGAGCCCTGCTGGTGGGCAACTTCGGCGACGGAACCATCAATGCTTTCGATTCCGTAAAAGGGACACCGCTGGGAACGCTGAAAGACGACACCGGACATGCCATTCCGATTCCGGGGGTGTGGACGCTGTCCTTCGGGAATGGCGGCAGGGGCGGCGATTCAGGAACACTGTATTTCACTGCCGGAATTCCGGGGCCCTACGGCGAAGATGCCGAGTCACATGGCCTGTTTGGCAGTATCCAGGCGGTACCGTCCTTCACGAACCTGAGCGTGGTGAATGGCGGAAGCTTTGCACCATCAATTGCAGGCAATACCTGGGTCGATATATTTGGCGGTGGTCTGGCAGCCACGATCCGGTCGTGGGCGGCCACCGATTTCGTAGGTACCAAACTGCCGGTTGTAATCGATGGAGTAACCGTTTTGGTGAATAACGAAGCGGCGGCGATTAGTTACGTCAGTCCGAACCAGGTGAACGTTCTGATTCCTTCTGACATTCCTGCCGGACCCGTTACGGTGCAAATCAATAACAACGGTGAAGTCAGTGCGGCCGTAAGCATGACCGCCCAGGCCACCGCTCCTGCATTCTTCACATTCACGGGTAATAAATACATTGCGGCCACGCATGCGAACGGATCGTTGACCGGTCCGGCGACGCTCATCACCGGTCAGACAACGCCCGTAACGAAGGGTGAAACCGTCGTTCTGTACGGGACCGGGTTTGGCGCGACAGCACCCGCCACGCCAAACGGCTCGCTGCTTGCCGCCGCGCTGACACTGGCTGCGCCGCCCGCTGTTACTGTTGGCGGCGTTCCGGCGACAGTGGCGTACGCGGGGCTTGTTGAACCGGGTCTCTATCAGTTGAACGTCGTAGTGCCTGCAACGGCTGCGTCGGGCGACGCCGCGGTGATTGCGACGACCAGCAGCGGACAACAATCGCAAGGCGGAGCATTCATTTCCATTCAGTAATAAAAACCCCGAAAACCCGGGACAACGGACCACTTACACCCCTCCTCTGAGCAGCGAATCCCGTGCCGGATCGCCAGCCATTCATTCCTGAGGCGCCGACGCAACCAAGTCCTAAAAGCGGAAAGGCCGAGCCGCCCCCAAAAACTGGCGCGGAAATGGACCGGCCTGATTGAATGGTCATGAAAAAATGCGCGGCACGTTTATAGGCTTCCGGCGGCGGTAAAATCTTATCCCTTTCGCGACGGTAAAATGCTGTCAAGACGCCCCATTTCGGTCGGGTGGTCGATGGGTAGTTCTTTGGCATCCGCGGGATTCGCGCTGGGCAGGAAGGACGACGAGGTGCGAAAAGGATTTACGCGAAAACCACAAGCGAGCGAGTCCGGCCCGCAAGGCAAGAACTACATAACGCCGGGCGGCCTGCAGCGCCTCAAAGAAGAGCATCGGTTTCTGCTCGCGAGGGAGCGCCCCGCCGTAACGAAGG
>DASZLO010000235.1:0-11313 GCA_035552315.1 Bryobacteraceae bacterium | reverse complement strand
CGGCAACGGACATCTGCCATTGAGACCCGCGCTTCAGAGGATTATTCCAGGGGATTGCCACAAAACCAGCGATCGTGCCTTGCTGTCGCTTCATGAATCCCTTTCCGATAGTTCGCTCTCCGCCGTTGTGCCGCCGTTACGTTTCTCGTGAACGGGCTGAACACGTCATGCCACAGGGCGGAGCAATCGGCCTGCCAGCATCGCCGCGTCCGGAGCCGCTCCGGAGAGCGCAGGGCCGGGATACGCGGAGTCTGAAAACGCGCCGGACGAGAAAGCACAGGAATGGAAAAGGCCGCCCTCGCGGGCGGCCTTCCTCCTCTGCGCGCGAAATCGAGCGCGATCAGTTATGCACGGGCAGGATGGCCGGATTCCCCGATAGCCCGTTCTGCGATACAACCAGCTGCGTGTCTCCGTTCGGTGTGTCGAGCGGTACCTGGAAGTTCATCTGGTACAAACCGACGTAACCGGGCGTGAGGCCGGAGAAGTAGATCGGTATGCTGGTTCCGTTCAGCGTCAGTATGGGAGTGACGAGGGGACGCCCAAGCGGATCGGCAGGCGAGGCCGCGCCATCGTCGATGGTGTCGTTCGTCTGTCCCAGTCCGGAAAGATAAATCACGAGATATTCACCCGGCTTGGCGGGCGACGTTTCCGAGACCAGAGAGTAGTCGGGGTGCTGCGCGACGATCTGGCCGCTGGGGAATGCAGCGGCGCCAGGGGTGGCCGCGGTGATCTGAATCGAGCCGGGCGTACTGAGCGCGCCATTGGCGTTCACAATGACCTGGTAGTTGTTGCCCGGGGTGAGCGCGGCCGGTAACTGCGCATCGATCTGTCCGGAGCTCACATAGTAGAGCGGCGCTGGAATGCCTCCGATAATGACCTGCGTTCCATTTAGTTTGGTTGGCAAGGGCAGCGTTGAAGGCACCGACGGAGCGGCCCCGAGGTTGGATCCGTAGATTTGCAGAATGGTTCCCTGACCCAAAGCCGCGCCAACTTGCGGATCGTAAATGTGCAGAACGCCGCCGGTGGCGAGCACGGGAGCGGCATTGGCAACCACCTGGCCGGTGATTCTGGCGACTGACGGAGTAAAGCCCGGAGCTGTGACAGTTGCCGTGACCGTTACCTGCCCCGCGGTGGCGCGTGGCGTCCACGTACCGGAGTAGATGCCCGTGGCCGCATTAACGAGACCGAGAGCCAGCGGCGGATCGCCATTCGAGAAAGTTGCGACCACCTGGCCATTTGCTACCGATGTTTCGCAGTTGCTGACAAGTTTGATGGAAAGGGGCGTGGGCCATGAGGTGGGCTGAGCGAAATTGCCCGCCAGACCGGTTTGCGTGGGCACCAGTTGATTTGGCGTGCAGCTCGTGACGGTTGTTTCAGGCCGCAAGACCGAAGTGGTGAATTCGCCTGATGTACCGGCCGGGGTTCCGGCAGACGCGACGATCATCGTCACGTTGACGCTGCGGACAGCGGCCCCCGAGAACTGATAGCTCACGGAACCGGTGTAAATTCCGGCGGCGAGTTTTCCGGGAGAGGCCGTTACGGTGGAGGAGCCCGCCGACGTGGCGGACGATGCGCCGGCGGCGGGTGAAACCGTGAGCCACGAACCGCCCGAGATGGTGCTTGCGGAGGCCGACCAGGCGATGGCAGAGGGCGAAGTACTGAACACGGTTACGGTTTGCGGCGGGGGCGCGCTGGCGCCAACGGTGGTCTGGAAGAGCAGGCCGGCCGGCTCGGGATCGGGCACCGCCAGCGTGGTTGCGGACGCCACATTGAGGATGACGATGAAATTCCGCGGCGAATTGGTAACGCCGTTCGCCGTGATCTGAATGGTTCCGTAATAGGCCTGCGCCGGCGTCAGAGCCGCGGCGGCGACCGGGTCTATGGAATAGTTGACGATCCCCGTGGTCGTCGAAACGCCGCCGAGCACAAGCCACGGAGCGCCTGGCTGCACGGACGCGTTGAAGCTCGAAACTGTACCGCCGGTTGAGCCAACCTGGAACGATCCGCTGGTTACAGGAGGGGGGCTTCCGATGGTCGACTGGAACTGCGCGCCGGAAGTGGTTAAGGTCAGGGACGGAGACAGCGCGATATTCAGAGTCACCGGGATGGTGATCGTTCCGCCGGACGACTGGATCGTCACCGTGGTGCGGTAGAAACCTGGAGTGAGACCCGAGGGATTCGCCGTGAGAGTGATGTCCACGGGTAAGTTTGCAGGGACGGAGGCGGGCACGCCGGTGATGGTGAGCCAGCTGTCGGCGGCAGTCGCCGAAGTGATGACGGCGGAGCCGCCGCCGATATTCTCAATGGTGGCTGGCTGCGACACGGGACTTGTCACCGAGGCGGTGGTATTGAGCGCAACCATATTCGTTATGGCTGTCAGGAACGGCGAGACCGCTGTGATCGATAACGAAACTCCGATTGTCTGGGACATGCCGGCGCAGGGGCTGGGCGCGAGGCACGTGACTATAACCGATGTCGTCAGCGGAGTCGTCGTTGCGCCGAGATTTACGGCAGTGGGATCGAGCGCGATACCGATGCTGCCGGGCGTGGTCCCGCCTCCCGTGACGTCAAGCCATGAAACGGCGGGCGTTGCGACAACGGAATACGTCAGAGGCGTCTGCACAACGCTCGATTGCACGGTGACGCTGTAAGGCACCGGGAGACCCGAGGAACCGCTGGCGAGATTGAATCCCAGGGATGCGGAGGAGAGCAGCAGATTGGGTGTCCCCGCCGGGGTGATGACAATTTGAGCCGCGGTTTTCAGGTTCAGGGCCGGGTTTCCGGAATCCGTCATGGAGATTGTGAAGCTGAATGTCCCGCCGGTGGTTGGAGTCCCTGCGATCTGACCGTTGGCAAGCGTCAGCCCGGGGGGAAACGATCCGCTGCTCACCACGTAGCTATAGGGCGCGGTGCCACCGGCGCCGTTCAGAACCTGCAGAGGATATTGCACGCCGGCGATGCCGTTGGGGAACGGCAGACCGGTCAATGTGAGCGGCTTGGGCGCGATGGTGATTGTGAAGACGCCGGATGAGGCAGAGCTTGCGGTATCGATGGCGTGAGCCGTAAAGGTGTATGTGCCAGGTGCGGACGGCGTGCCCGCGATGGTGCCACCGGAATCGGTGAGAGAAAGTCCCGGAGGGAGAGCCCCTCCGATGACCGTCCAGTTATAGGTGGGGGATCCGCCCGTGCCTGTCAGGGTTTGGGTGTACGTTGTTCCGAGTGTGCCGCCACTGAGCGGGCCGCCGCTGATCGTGATCGGTGACGGCGGTCCTGTGACTACGAGGCCGAACTGTCCGGATGAGGTGAAGCCGGCGGCGTCCTTGGCGGTGACGGGAAAGCTGAAGGTTCCAACAGTAGAGGGAGTGCCGGTGAGGGTCGCGCCGCTGAAGCTCAGACCTGGCGGCGGGGCAGGGGACGAGAAGGTGTAGGGAGCTATGCCGCCCGTGGCGCTGAAGGTTTGAGAATAGGCGGTTGTCGTCGAGCCCGGCGGCAATGTGGCCGAAGTGGTCAGTCCGAGGACTTGCAAGGTTACCGGAATACTTTTTGTAAGAGCGGGGGTTTCCGCATCGGCGACCTGAGCAGTGAAACTGTAGCTGCCGGGCTGCGAGGGAATTCCCGTGAAAGCGCCGCTGGAGGGATTCAACGCAACGCCGGCGGGCAGGCTGCTGGCCGACCATGTGTAGGGTTGTTTGCCGCCCGTCGCTGTCAGGGTGCCGGTAACGCTTGAGCCGAGGGATATCTCACCCAGGTTTCCGGAACTGGTAATCGACAGCGGCCCCGGAGTCACCACAAGGGTGAACGAAGAAGTCGCGGTAATGTTGCCGTCGGAAACCTGGACCGGGAATGTGAATGTCCCGGCATTGGAGGGGACGCCGCTCAACGTCGAACCGGCGAAGGCGAGTCCGGCGGGCGCGCCGGGAGACGAGAACGTGTAAGCGCCCGAGCCGCCCGACGCGCTGAATGCCTGCGTATAAGCCTGACCTGAATTCGCTCCGGGCAAAGACGCAGGGGTGGTGATTCCGAGGACGTTTACGGCTACCTGAAGGCTGGTGGCGCCGCTCGGGTCCGCATCATACAACAAAACGTAAAAGTTGTAGGCGCCGGGCTGTTGTGGCGCACCGGTCAGGATGCCCGTTTGCGAGTCGATCGAGAGTCCCGGCGGAATCGGCTGTGCCAGAGCCCATTTGTAGGGAGTCACGCCACCCGACGCGGTATAGGTGGCGGAAAGGTTCTGGCCAACCGCAACCTCACCCAGGTTAGCGGGACCGCTGACGGAAAGCGGCGGGTAGGCTGGCGGAGGCGGAGCGGTGTCGAGGACGATGAGTGCGCCCGGCCTGGTTAGCAAGCCCCCCGACAAGATCTGGAGCAGCGAGGATCCATCGGGAGTAAGTGTGTAGAGAGCGCTATTGTTGTCGTCAACCAGGAAGAAATCGCCGCTGGAGGGATCGCGATAGATTCCCTCCGGGTCGCTCAGTATCCCGTTGGGATCGGAAAAGAGGACCGTCGCTGAACCGGTGGGGGTGATCCGGAAAATATAATCCTGGTACCAGTCGACTGCGATATAGTTTCCGTTCGCATCGAGGGTTAAGCCGCCGACGCTCTCGGGAAGAGGGCCGTCTGACGGGTTGCCGATGGAAATCGAAGTGCAGTTCGGCGTGGATTGTCCCGCGCTGCACGTAAACGGCAAGGTGCCTGGCTGAATCCTGTAGAGGAAAAGCTGGGGCGTATTGACATCCTGGCCAAAGTCATCCGTGGCGAGGACATAGTTATTGGACGCATCCACCCGAATATAGGCGTCGAAGGTCGTGGTGAACGTGCCGATCACCTGGGTCTCTGGATCGGCCGTTGTCGCACTGGGGGGGATACTGAAAACCTGTCCTCCGTTGTTATCGGTCACGATGTAATTGCCGCCGCGTGAAGCGTCGACCGCGACGGAAAAGAAATTGACCCCTTCCGGTGCCGTAATCGGGGCCATGGGGCTGCCGGTACCGGTGTATCGGGTCAGTTGATTTCCGGCGGCGATGATGAAGTTGCCGGCGGCGTCGCGCGCCATGTCGTAGCAGTAGTAACAATCGGTGGCAGGCGCGAGTGATGTAGCGGTTGAATTGGGAGAACCGGGCACGACCGATACAAGAGATCCATCCTCGTTCAGAACGTATGCGGCGGTGTTCGGAGGCTGGGTACCGGTGGGCGCATAGCGGTTGACTGGAATCGTGTAAGTAGCCTGGGTGCTGGACTCCCCGGACACGTCGCTGAGCATTACGGTGATGCTCAGCCCCCCCTCGCTGGTTGCCTGGGTTGGGGTCCCGGTGAGAGAGGTATTGGCGCCCGTAGTGGACGTCAGCGAGAGATTCAACCCGTCATCTTCCGAAACTATCGACCATTGATAATTGCCCGAGCCATTCGAAGCGGTAAGGGCCAGCGTGTAGGGCTGGCTTACTTGCCCGGCAGGCTGTGTGCCGGAGGGGGGACTAATAGTCGGCCCGCTTTGACCGCGCGCGATTCCTGTCGCGACGAAAAAGAGCCCCGTGACAACGACCAGAGCAGAGATAGTTTGTTTGGTTCCGACCCGCATAATTTGTTTTCTCCGGTGGAGTGCATTGCCCGACACACTTGTGCGAGTATGCATGCCGAAGATTACAGTTAACGACGGATGTAAGGCCCGAGAATGTAAGGTTTATTACCGGAAGTTCATTGCAAGGTACTGAACCTTACATCGCTACAGAAAAAATGCCTAAAAAAGTACAAGTGTTGAACGCCTGGTCAGTTTTCCGAGGGGACGCTACCCGTGGCAGGTGTGCGAAAAGCTCTGATACAATCCGAGGGCTATGAAAAAGCTTGTGCTCGCCTGTTTGCTGCCCGGATGCCTGGTTTTCGCGGCTTCCCTTCCTGTCGCCGCGCCTGAACAAAACGGTTTCTCGGCTGAACGGCTGGCCAGGATCAACACCGCCATGGAGAAACATATTTCCGCCGGGGAACTGAATGGCGCCTCCGGGCTGATCATCCGCAACGGCAAGGTTGTGTTTCGCGGCGCATGGGGAGAATACAAACCCGACACCATCGTGCGCATGTACTCGATGACCAAGGCGGTCACGGGCGTCGCGGCGATGATCCTCTATGAGGACGGGCTGTATTCGATGAACGATCCGCTTTCGAAATACCTGCCGGAATTCACGAATATGCGGGTGGGCAAAGATGGCGTGGATGCGGCGGGTAAACGCACCTTCTATACGGTACCGGCGGACCGGCCGATTCTGGTGAAGGATCTGTTCCGCCATACGACGGGCCTCGATTACACCGGACCGAAGGATGAAAAGGGCGACAACGTTTACAAGAAGATCGAAATGATGGGCGGCGCGCCGCTGGTTTCGTTCAATCTGGCGGAAGCGACCAAGCGGCTGGCGAGCGTACCGCTGAACGATCAGCCAGGCACGGTGTTCCGGTACGGATATTCCATCGACGTGCTAGGGCGGCTGGTGGAAGTTTTGTCGGGCAAGACGCTGGATCAGTTCTTCGAAGAGAAGATCTTCCGGCCGCTGGGCATGAAGGATTCCGCTTTTTATGTGGCCGAGGAAAAGTGGAGCCGGCTGGCGACTCTGTACGCGCCCAAGCGGGGCGGCGAGAAAGGGATTCAGAAATCGACCTCGCCGGCGCAGGAGAGCTTCAAACACAAACAGAACTTATTGCTGGGTGGCGCAGGTTTGACTTCGACGCTGGACGATTATGCGCGGTTCTATCAAATGCTGCTGAACGACGGCCAGTTGGATGGCGTGCGCATTCTCAGCCGGAAGTCGGTCGAAATGATGCATACGGACGATCTGGAGGGACGTCCGCACATCGGCGGTACGCTCCCGGCTTATGCCAATTTCGGTCTGACGTTTGCGATTAATCCCGATCCGGGCAAGTCCGGCGAGCCGGCTTCGGAGGGTTCTTACTGGTGGGGCGGCGCGGCGGGGACAAGTTTCTGGATCGATCCCAAAGAACACATGGTGGGCATCTACTTCATCAATATGATGCCTCCGGAGCGGACTTCCGCTTCGCAGTTCCAAAGGCTGGCTTACCTGGCGCTGGAATAACGCCTGAAAAAAGAAAAGGCGCATAGCCCGCGCGATCACGCTCTGGCTTATGCGCCTTTACACGCTCCGGGCCGCTGCTTAAAAACGTCCCTGCAGGCTGTGATAGATATAGATCGAGGCGAGCACCAGACCGAAAGCGGCGGTGACGACGGTCAGCGATTTACCCCAGCGATCAATCCTCTCCATGGTGTTGAAAAAGGCTATCTGCTTTGGAATCATATCCTGTTCACCCGCGGCGAGGTGAACATTATCGTCCTCGTGGAGACCAGCGATGCTCCGGAAAATGGCCAGTCCGATCACCCCAATGGCCAGTACAGCCCAAGCGACAACTAACGGCGTCAATGTCATATCGAAAACCTCCGGCGCGTAAGAATGCATCCGATGCGCCATTACTTGCGTATGGAAGAGTGGGCTTCAGGCGCGGGCTTCCGGAGTGGCTTCTACCGGCGATAAGGTACTGAAAATACCCCTGCTTGAGGTGGTTTCGACTCTTCAGATGCCGGCAAAGATAATGATTTTCACAAAATGTTGATTGTACAGCCGAAACATTTCGTGGTAAGAATGAGTTGTAGCAGCCAGCGAGAACCGCTACCGCGCGTCTCGTTCCGGAGGCCGCAACAGACTTTCCTATTGTCATCCAGTACTAAAAGGACGCCGGGATCTCCCTGTCCGCACCAGGCGCACAAACTAATTAACTACAGGAGTTTTTCGATTCCGCATGGACTCCGATCGCAAGTACCGCCAACACGGCTACTTTGACAGCAGCAGTTCACCAAACGGGAATAGCAACGGCAACGGCCCAAGGCCGAAACCCGCGGGCCCGCGACCGCCCATCGACATAACCGGTCCGCGTCTCCCCCGCCTCGTTCAGGCGGTAACAGCATCGCGCTGTTACAACTGTTCGACGACTTTGCCGCCTGGGACTGTGTTCAATGGCCCGTGTCCCAAATGCGGGACCGCATTGCATTGTTGCAAGCAATGCTCCCACTTCGAACCCTCCACCCGTTTCCAATGCAATAAACCGATTCCGTTACGCATTGCGGTGAAGGATCAGGCGAATGAGTGCGCGTTGTTTTCGCCGCGCGTCACCGTGGCGCGTGAGGCGACCTCGACGCAGGTGCAGGGCAGCCGCCCGGCGGCAACTCTGAACACACCGCCGCCCCGCAATGCCAGCGATGCGCGGGATGCGTTCGACCGGCTCTTCAGGAAATAATACGTCCCACGAGTCTTTGTCTTAGCGCAGCCGTTGCTTTGCGATGGCAAAGCAGACAGAGCGTGCGCATATTCGAAAGGTCGCACTGGCCGCCGCCTTCCGCCACTGGCAGCACGTGATCCGCGTCCCAAAGGGATTTGCGGCTGCCTTCACGTAACGCCCATTTTTTGAGTAGTTGCCTGCGCGCCGCATAGTCGAGCTTCCGCATGTCGCGCCGCACGGCGAGTGTATCGATCCCGCACTTGCCGCAGACGCCGTGATCGCGCTCGAAGACTCTGTCGCGCAGATAACCGGGATCGGTGCGCAGTTTCCATTCATGCACGCAGGCGTCGGAGCAGAAGGTGCGGCGGCCTTTGGGAGCTTCGGCGCGGCACCAGCGGCACAGCGGGCGTCCGGAAGGTCCTTTCTCGATTTCGGAAGGCTTGATCCAGCCGCCAGCTTTAGTCCGCGACGTCATCGGTGCTGGATTGAGTTGCTGACGGGACCGAAGCCGAATACTGAACTCACCACGTGATCGGAGTTGTCTAGAACGGCGGTGGCCTCGAAACCCGGTGCGTTGGGTGTGCCGAAACGTAAATCGACGAGGCGAACCTGATTGGGCTCGAGGACCCAGACTGGCCACTGCACAAATTCGAGGAAGGCCTGGAAGGCGGGGGTAATCATGGCCGCCTGCATGGCCAGCGTGCGCGGAGGCTTGAAGAAAGTCATGCCGTCTTCGGGCCGGAATTCCTTGCGCAGATCGACTGGCACAACGACGAAAGCATTGCTTAACTCAGCCACGCCCTTCCAGACCAGCGGATTGTCATTGGGAAAGGCACCCACGCGGCGTGGAGCGAGACCGTTATAGATCCGGGAGTCCACCGTGGCCACCGCGCGGTCATGCGCCACTTCGCGTCCGTAATCGTAACCGGTGAGAAGCAGGAGCGAAAGCACGGCCCAGCCGCCACCGCCGCCGCGCCGGGTTTCGCCGATCTCCGAGCCCACCAGGCGCCCGAACCACGGCGCGACGACACCGAGCAGCAGAATTGCCCAAATGGCCAGATCGACCACCGGCGTGAGATCCCAGTGAGTCCAGTGGCCGGAGAACGGCAGGAGCAGCCGGACTCCGTAGGCGTTGGTCAGATCCAGAATCAGATGCGATGCCACGCCGAGGGTTGCAATCCAGAAAGCCGGCACCCAGCGGACTTTGGTTCGACTGATCCATCGCACCACCGCAACGGACAGCAACGCCATGAACGGAAGGGCGATCAGCGAATGCGTAATGTTGCGATGCCAGTGTATGTAGGCCGCTGGGCCGAAGAAAAAGCAGGGCGTATCGAAGTCTGGCGCGTTGGCCGCCACGATCAGGATGGCGGTGCCGCGCGGCGTCACGTGTTTGAACCCGGCTCTGGCCAAAAACAGTCCGACCAGGGAATGCGTCAGGTTATCCAATCAGAGAGATTAGCGCGTTACGCTGAATGTTTGCCAGTCAACGGGATTGTCGAGCAGGTAAACCGGTCACTGGGCGGCGTGCCTAAGGTTCGGGTCAACGAGCCGGTGATGCTGGTCGCGTCCGGAATCGAAGGTGATCGGCATCGCGATCTGATACATCATGGCGGACCGCACAAGGCCGTTCTGATGATTGCGTCGGAAATTTTGGACGACCTGAAGGCGCGGGGGTATCCGGTTTATGCGGGCGCGCTGGGGGAGAATCTGACGGTGAGCGGCATGGATCCGCACGCCTGGAGAGGTGGCCAGCGATACCGGATCGGGGAAGACGCGGTGATCGAGCTGACGAAGCTGCGGACCCCTTGTTCCAACCTCTTTAAGTATGGCCGTTATATCGGCGACGAACTCTACGATGCGCAATGCGCGGCGGGAGATTTCAGTGCGCCGCACTGGGCGCACGGCGGTTTTTATGCGCGCGTGATCACGCCGGGACTGCTGGTTGCCGGGGATTCTCTGCTGCGCCTGAAATCCTGAAATAAACAGACCGGGGGTTCCGGCATATAATAACGCCTATGATTTACCGGTCTTCTGTTCTCGCCATCGTGGCGCTGGCTTGCTCGGCTTCCGCTTGGGCGGGCGTCACAAAGATTGTCATTGAGCAGCGGGAATCGCCCGCGTTCGAGGGCAAGTCATTCGGAAAGGCCGGCCAGTACGAAGTCCTGAGCGGCCATTTTTCGGGGGAGTTGAATCCCGCCGATCCTCACAACGCGCTGATCAACGACATCAAGCTGGCGCCGAAGAACGCGCGCGGCATGGTGGAATACACCGGAACATTTTCAATCGCGAAACCAATCGATATGTCGAAGTCCAGCGGCGTGCTGCTCTACAGCGTGCCGAATCGCGGCAATGGCGCGGCGGCGGGTTCGCCCGAGGGACACGTAAGCGTGGTGAGCGGATGGCAGGGTGACGTGGCGGTGCGGCCCAGGGCGCAGACGATCTCGGTGCCGGTCGCGACAAATCCGGACGGCTCGCCGCTTACAGGCCCGGTGACGGCGCGGTTCATCAATTCGCCCGCAGGGGCTACGACACTGGCGCTGAATACGGCGATCAGCTCGCTGGCGTATCAACGCCCGGTAAGTCTCGACACGTCGAAATCGAAGCTTAGCTGGCGCAGTTCGGAAGACGGAACACGGAACTATATTGCGAATGGAGACTGGGGTTTTGCGGATTGCTCCAAGGTTCCTTTTCCCGGCACGCCCGATCCGTCGAAGATCTGTACGAAGGCGGGTTTCGATCCGGCCAACCTCTATGAATTGATTTTCACCGCCAAGGATCCGCTGGTAATGGGGATCGGCTATGCGGCGACGCGCGATTTGAATTCTTTCCTGCGCTATTCGGACAAAGACAGCGCGGGCACGCCAAATCCGGTCGCAAAGCAGATCAAATTCGGAGTGAGCGAGGGTGTTTCGCAGTCAGGCAATTTTCTGCGCAGCTTTGTGCATCTCGGTTTCAATCAGGATGAGGGGAACCGAATCGTCTGGGAAGGAATCAATCCGCATATTGCCGCCCGCCAGTTGGTGATGAATTACCGGTTTG
>DASZLO010000234.1:0-5633 GCA_035552315.1 Bryobacteraceae bacterium | reverse complement strand
GCGGGCAAAGTCCCCCGGCCGAACTGGTGGGGGCTTGCGATCGTGATCTGGTCAGGATTTCAGCTTTACTTTGCAACCCTCGGAGCGGACCTGTTTCTGGCCCGGACATCCTTCATCATTTGCCTCGTCGGGGCCGTCCTGCTGCTGGGCGGAGTGGACTACCTCAGGATCTTCGCTTTCCCGCTATTTGTGCTCTGTTTCATGATTCCCATTCCGGGAGTGCTGTACAACGAGATCACTTTCCCGCTGCAACTGATCGCCAGTCGGGCGGCGGAAAACACCATCTCGCTGCTGCAGATTCCGGTAATCCGGGAGGGCAATGTTCTCGAGCTCGCGAATCAGAAACTCAACGTCGTTGAAGCCTGCAGTGGAATACGTTCGCTGCTCACGCTCACGTTTCTATCCCTTGTCTACGGGTACTTCTCCGAAAAGCGAACCTGGATTCGGGTTGCCCTTTTCCTTCTGACAATCCCCATCGCGGTGGTGGCGAATGCAGGGCGCGTAACCATTACCGGAATGATTGCCCAGTTCAAGCCGGAATGGGCGGAAGGAATGTTTCACGAGGCGCAGGGCTGGGTGATTTTCATGACGGCGTTTGCTCTGCTGGCCATTGCGCACCAGTTGATCGTACGGACGGTTAATCTCTTCCATGCCCGCGATAAATTTCACATCTCTCCTGCGCGGTAAGTACCTGCGCGTCCTCACTGTGGCGCTGGCCGCGCAGGCGGTGCTTTTCTACTCGGCGTCGCATGGCGAAAGCACGCCGCTGGCGTTGCCTCTTTCTGCGTTTCCCTATAGTTTTGGCGACTGGCACATGCTGCAGGAAGGCGTGATTGAAAAGGAGACGGTGGATGCTCTCAGGGCGGACGATCTGCTGAATCGTTTCTATGCCAGTCCGGAGGGCGGGGCCAATCTCTTCATTGCCTATTTCAAAACGCAGCGGACCGGACAATCGCCGCACTCGCCGAAGAATTGTCTGCCGGGCTCCGGGTGGCAACCTGTTTCGAGCGAAAGCGGCCGCATGAACGTCTCCGCAGGAGGCGACACCATTCGCGTCAATCGATATGTGGTGTCAAAGGGCGGCGAGGAGAGCGTGGTTTTTTACTGGTATCAATCGCAGGGGCGGGTAATCGCCGATGAGTTCGCCGCGCGGTTCTACCTGATCGCGGATTCGATCCGCAAGCATCGAAGCGACACATCTCTGGTGCGCGTAGTCGTGCCGGTCGAGGGCCAGCAGCGCGCCCGCGCCGAAAAGGTTGCGCTCGATTTCGTGCAGGCGGCGTATCCGGTGGTGAAGGCCTATCTGCCCCGCTGAAGCGCCCGTAATACCATGAACCCAAATGGCTAAATTCGGGCCGCGTCTCCTGACGCCAGGAGTCGCGTTTTGTCTGTCGCTGCCGCTTCTTTCCTGGCCGCTCGCGGCCGAACAGCCCTTTCTGAACGGGACGCCCGCCATTCGCTACTCCCTCGAGAAGCTGAACGTGCTCGGCAGCGTGCTGATGATCGGCGCTCATCCCGACGACGAAAATAACGCTGTTCTCGCCTGGTGCTCGCGCGGCAGAAAAGCCCGTACCGGGTATCTTTCCTGTACCCGCGGCGAAGGCGGGCAGAACCTGCTCGGATCGGAGCAGGGCGTTTTGCTCGGAGTGCTCCGTACCCAGGAACTGCTGGGCGCTCGCAGCGTGGATGGAGCGGTCCAATACTTCACCCGCGCAATCGACTTCGGTTTCACCAAAACCGAAGCCGAAGCGGAGGAGAAGTGGGGCCATGATCGAATCCTGTCCGACATGGTCTGGGTGATACGACAGCAGCGCCCGGATGTGGTGATCCTCTGTTTCAGCGGAACGCCGGCCGACGGTCACGGCCAGCACCAGGCGTCGGCAGTATTGGGAAAAGAGGCTTTCGATGCCGCGGCCGACCCGTCCCGTTTTCCCGAGCAGTTAAAATGGGTGAAGCCGTGGCGCGCATCGCGGCTGATGCGTTCGAATTTCCGGCCGCTGAATGAACGTGGCCGCGGCCGTGGTGGACCCGGTCCCGGAGGAAGGGTCGCATCAGCTCCGGCTCCTGGCGCTACGGAGCGTCGCACCGCGCCGGTTTTACCAAACGAACCCATTCTGGAAATTCCGGCGGGCGATTTCGATCCGGTGACAGGGTACTCGTACCGGGAGATTGCGACTTTGAGCCGCAATCACCACAAAAGTC
Organism: Bryobacteraceae bacterium; assembly: GCA_035552315.1. Classification (GTDB taxonomy): domain Bacteria; phylum Acidobacteriota; class Terriglobia; order Bryobacterales; family Bryobacteraceae; genus BOG-234. The sequence goes on along the minus strand of DASZLO010000234.1, from coordinate 3,431 downwards.
AGGCGATGGTTTCGATTCTTTCTTATGGAGCCGCGCCCTACGGCCTGGCCCTTGTGAAAGGCGAGGCGCCGAAACACGATATTTTTGATGGAATTGACGTGAGTTGGAACCGGGTCCGGGGTGGCCAGCGCGCAGGAGAACTACTTGCGCGGGCCGAGCGGGACTTCGATGATCTCCACCCTGAAAAAACCATCCCGATATTGCTTGATGCCCGCTCGCTCGTCGCCAACCTTGCAGAGACTGACCAGTGGGCGAAATGGAAGCTCGACGAGATCGATTCCACCATCGCTCTCTGTGCGGGCCTGCATACCGAACTCCAGGCCGATGCGCCGGTGGTGACGCCGGGCGGGACCGAGAAACTGCACATTACGGCGCTCAACCGTTCGCATCTCCCCATTACGATCCAGCGCGTTCATTTGAGTGGCTGGACCGATGAGGACGCAAGTGTCAAGGCGGGGCCGCTCGATTACAACAAGCTCTCTGACACCCAGATGTCGGTGAAGGTACCCGCCAGTGAAGCGTATTCGCAGCCGTTCTGGCTCGTTTCACCTCATCCGGCGTACTACTACGAGATTTCCGATCAGACACTGATCGGCCGCGCCGACATCCTGCCGCAATTAACCGCGCGTTTCGATTTCGCGCTTGACGATAAACGCTTTTCGATCGAGCAGCCACTGCATTACCGCTATGCCGATCCGTCGAAGGACCAGTTCGTTCGCCCGGTTGCCGTCGAGCCGCCGGTGGCCATCGACTTGCCGGCCGCCAATTTCGTTTTCCCGGAAGGAACGCCGCGCGAGGTAAGCATCCAGATTCGCGCTCTTTCGCCGAAACAATCCGGCCAGGCGCGCTTCGAGGCGCCCGCCGGCTGGAAAGTGGAGCCCGCGTCCGTTCTGTTTCAGTTGACCGATACCGGCTCGGCGCAGGAACTGCGGTTCCGTCTGACGCCGCCCGGCACCCCCGCTTCGGGTGAATTTCACGCCATCGCGCGTACGGCGGACGGTACCGTGGTTCGAAACGGAGTGGATGTGATCGACTATTCCCACATCCCTGCCCAGACTGTCTTCGAAGCTTCGTCGGGAAGCATGTCCTCGGCGAACCTGAAACTGCTGGCCCACAAGGTCGGCTACGTGATGGGCGCGACTGACCAGGTGCCCGAAGCGCTTCGACAAATGGGTTGCGACGTCGATCTGCTGGATGAAAAAGACCTGAATTCAGCCGATCTTTCCGCGTATGACGCGATTGTGACCGGCGTTCGCGCCTATTCCGTGCGAGCGGATTTGCGGGCCAACCAGCAGCGCCTTCTCGATTACGTAAAAAACGGCGGCGACCTTATCGTGCAATACAACAACAACGGCGATCGGCGGATCAGCCCGTCGGTGGCGTTCGCCTTCGATCACCTGGGGCCGTATCCGTTCAGTTTTGCAGGTAATAACGCCCGCGTTACCGATGAAGATGCGCCGGTGAAGATCCTCAAGCCGGATTCGCCGTTGCTGAATATTCCGAACAAAATCACGGCGCAGGATTTCGCCGGGTGGGTGCAGGAGCGCGGCCTTTATTTCGCTGACAAATGGGACAAGAACTATCAGACGGTCATCGAATCCCACGATAAAGGCGAACACGAGCTTCCGGGCGGCATGCTCTACACACGCTACGGCAAGGGCGCTTACGTATTTACGGCATACTCCTGGTTTCGCCAGCTTCCGGCGGGCGTTCCCGGCGCTTACCGCATCTTTGCCAATCTCCTTAGCGCCGGCAAAGCGGGCCAGTAACCGCTATCGATTTCGCGTCCATAAGCGCAGTCGATGCCAGAAGGGTCAATCGACAACCGCGCTGCCCGCGATCTGCATGAAGGCGTCGCGGAAATCATCTGTTCCGTTCGCGCCCTGAATCATCATCACGCGAATCAGATCGTCTTTGGGATCGATCCAGCCTTTGGTGCCGAATGCGCCATCGTGACCATAGGTGCCGGCGGGCATCATCATCAGTTGCGAGGTGGGATCGCGCATGACTTCCCAGGCCAGTCCATAACCGGATCCACCGAGCGGAATCCAGCCGGCGGGAGCGATGTTGCCGGTGTGGACTTCGCGCATGAGATCGACGGCCTGGCGAGAGAGATAGCGGCGGCCGTTGTAAGTACCGCCGTTCAGCATCATCTGGTAGAAGTGCGAGAGATCTTCAGCGGTCGAGTAAAGGCCGAATTCCGGCGCCGGGTATTTCGCGCCTTTGCGATATAAGGCCGGATCGCCGCCGAGAATCTCCGCGCCGGCGCGAACCAGTTTGCCGTTCTGATGGCGATAAACCATGGCGATGCGATCCGTTTTGTCGGACGGGGGGAAATAAAAGGAATCCTTCATGCCGAGCGGCTGCAGAATGCGCTCGGCGATAAAGCGCTGGTATGGCTCGTCCGCAGTGACTTCGATCAGCCGCCCCAGCACTGCGATTCCGGAGTTGCTGTATTTCCACTTTGTGCCGGGCTCGAATTCGAGCGGCATCTGCGAATAAGCGAGTACGGCCTCGGCCAGGGTGTGGTCCATTTTCTGATCGAGCTCCTTCATGCCGGGAGGCGGCGCGCCGGGCAGTCCCGAAGTGTGCGTCATCAGATCGCGGATGACGATGGGACGAGAAGGCTTTTTCAACAGGACGGTTCCGTCGGGATTTCGCGCCGCCACCAGCATTTGGCCGCGAAATTCAGGAAGATACTTCTCGACCGGCTCATGCAGGCCAAGCTTGCCTTCCTCGACCAGCATCATGACGCCCACCGCGGTAATCGGCTTCGTCATCGACATGATCTGGAAGATGGAATCAGTGCGCATCGGCTTGTGCGCCTCAATATCCTGCCAGCCCACGGCGTCAAACTCGCCCACCACGCCATGGCGCGTTACCAGCGTCACCACTCCCGCGCCGAGATGCTGATCGACCAACTGCTTCATGCGCGCCGGAATGAGCGCGAGGTGTTCAGGATCTAGCCCGGCCTTGCCTGGATTCGCAGTCACCGGAGATGCCGCCTGAAGCGCGAGCGGCGTGGCCGGAAAGAGCGCCAGTGAGGCGGCGAGCAGGGCAAAACGCAAAAGCATGCGCCGAGATTATCAGACGCTCAGCCTTTGAGCTTTTCGAGGCGCTTCTTCACTTCCTCGGCGTTCTTGCCGTTGGGCTGCAACTCAAGGAATTTTTTGTACGCGTTGCGCGCGGTTTTCGCGTTCTCGCGCCGCTCTTCGGCTTCGCCCAGCCGCATCCATGCCTCGGCGTTGCCGTCGTTCCACTTCGTGGCTTCGCGGAAGCGGCCGGCCGCGGCCTTGAAATCGCCCTTTTTGAAATAGAAATTCCCGACGTTCACCTCCTTCTTCGATTGCAGAGGATTGAAGCTGTACTGCTTCGGAGCTTCGCGCACGTCTTCATCCGGCGGCAGTTCGTTGGTTTGGGGCCCACTCTCC
>DASZLO010000233.1:0-10003 GCA_035552315.1 Bryobacteraceae bacterium | reverse complement strand
CGTTGGACTCTTCGCTGCGGCTGCAGTTTGAAAACCGGGATCTGGTGGAGAATTTGCGGGCGGCGACGCGTGAGACCGAAGCGCTGAATGAAGCGCTGGAACGTAGAGTTCAGGAGCGCACCGCGGAACTGACGCAGACCGCGGAACAACTGCTGGGTGAGATCGCGAACCGCGAACGGACGGAGGAGGAGCTGTTGCGCGCCCGCAAGCTGGAATCGCTTGGAGTGTTGGCAGGGGGCATCGCCCACGACTTCAATAACTTTCTTACCATCGTTCAGGGAAATATCGAGATGGCGCAGCGGCGTCTGAACCCTGGGACGGCGGTTCAGGAAATCCTCGACGAAACGGCGACGGCGTGCCGGCGCGCGGCATTCCTGTCAACCCAGTTGCTGACGTTCGCGAAGGGCGGCGCTCCGGTACGGCGCCTGGTTTCCATCAGGAAGCTGGTCATGGAGGCCATTCAACTTGTTCGGGCGGGATCGTCGACCAGCGTCACCCTCGACATTGCCGAGGATCTTCTGTTTGCCTCGGTGGACCCGGGACAGATTGGCCAGGTCCTCCACAATATTCTTCTCAATGCTCGCGAGGCGATGCGGGGTGGCGGAATGATCGAAGTTCGGGCGGAGAACGCAATCCACGCTGACAACGGCGATCGCGACCTGCGCGTGAGGATCGCGATTCGGGACTACGGCTGCGGCATTCCAGCGGATGTCCGTCCGAAGATCTTCGATCCATATTTCACAACCAAACCGGGTGGTAGCGGCCTCGGCCTCGCGACCGCCTACGCGATTGTTTCCAGGCACGGCGGGAACATTATGGTGGAGTCGACTCCTGGTTTAGGGAGCGTGTTCACCATTGATCTGCCGGCCTCGTACGACGTTCCCGCTGCAACGGCTCCGGCAGCCGCGAAGACGCAGACCGGTACTGAACGCCTCCTGTTAATGGACGATGAAGAGCCAATCCGAAAGTTGTTGGAATCTGCCCTCCGCGGACTCGGCTATGAAGTCCAGACCGCTCGAGACGGAGCTGAGGCCATAGCGCTTTACGAAAAAGCGCAAGCGACAGCGAGTCCCTTCGACGCGGTGCTGTTGGACCTGACGGTGCGCGGGGGCATGGGCGGAGTTGAAGCAGCCGCCAGGTTGAAGGAGCTTGACCCGTCGTCCAGGCTGATCGTTTCGAGCGGATACTCCGCATCACCGGTTCTATCCGACTTTGCGAGGTACGGATTTGAGGCCGTTCTTCCGAAGCCGTGGACGATGCCGGAACTCAGCGCGGTGATTCGTCGCGTGCTGGCGAGGACGCCCGACCAGAAAAGGCATTTGTAGCGAGGCAAAGGCATCCCACTGACATACGCGCTCGATAGGGGCCCGAAGTCCCGTGGGAGGAAGCGTGGAATGGCTGCGGGGGGCGACGTCTCGTCTCGTCGAACGCCGTTTCGCGTCAGTGTGTGCTCTTTCCGCATAGAATCGTTCGTGACGGTATGGGTGACGCGGAGAAAGATCGGCTCGCTTTATCCCTTAAGGTCGGCATGATCAATTTGAAGAGGCGCTCGCAGGGAATCGACGGAAATATCCTATCCGCGAATTCCAGCTATTTGCCGAAGCCATCCGAATATACGTCGCGAGGACACGCAGCGACCAGATGATACACCGCGTTGTGCGGAGCCAAATGGAATCCCAGTTAGTGATGCGCGTTTGAGACGCATCCTATAAGCTGCATAAGTCCAGAGTTTAGGCTACCTGACATAGGCCTGCGGGGCTATTTGGACTGGAGATTTTTGGCCTTGAGTAGCAGAGATGCACGGTCAACAAGCACCCCTGCCAGCCATATCCGGTTTATATTGCGCGTGGTCGAGATATCCACGGACGGGTCGCCATCCACCAGTACGAGATCGGCGCGAAGGCCGGGAGCGACGCGACCGCGGTCAGACATCCGCCAAATGCGCGCCGGCACTGATGTCGCGCTCCTCAACGCCTGCACTGGAGACAGCCCGCAGCGTACCAACATTTCGAGCTCTTCGTGCAAGCTCGCACCGTACGATACGCCAGGGTTTCCCGCATCCGTACCAGCCAGAATCGAGGAGCCTGCACTTGCGAGAATCGGCAGCGAAGCAAATGCGCCGACACAGTCGTAGTGACGGTTCGGCTTTCCCACCGAGGTCTTCAATCTCGCGGCCTCCGCCTCAGGGAGCCACGGCGCGATGCGCCAATCGCGTCCAAGCGCCGCGTTGTCAGGAAGCCCACAGAGGTTCACGAGTTCGGTGAGCGTAGGAATGATGAAAGCGCCGTGTGAAACAAACATTCGCCCGAAGTTCGGATCCGCCACTCCATTGACGAACAGGTGCGCTATACCATCAGCTCCGGCGTCTATCGAATCTCAAATGGCATCAGGTCCCTCACCCGCGTGAACCACGGCAAGCTTACCCCGTGCATGTGCAGCGTTAATAGCCGCCGCCATTGTCTCCTTAGGCAGGCGCGGCATTTTGCCTCCAAAATCTTCATAAATGATCTTTATTACGTCTGATCCTTCCGCGATGCGCGCGTCAATAAAGTTTTGGGCGTCCTTTGGGCCATCGAGTGTCGGAATAGCTATGCCGAACTCTGTTCCGTGTCCGCCCTTAACGGTGACGCAGATTCCGGCGCTTAGGAAATCCGCAGAATCGCCCGGCCTGGTGTTGCGGACTCGTTCGTGGATTTCCCGTGGTGTATTCCCAGGGCCCGCAGTAAACAGATCGATGACAGTCGAGATGCCAAACAGAGCATCGACGGCGAGGGTATAGCGCCCGTCATCTATGTGCTGATGGGAATCAAAAAAACCCGGGAGCAGCGTGCCGCCTTTGCATTTATGACGTGAGTCTTCTTTGGTGACTTAAGCTTAGAGGCAATTCGTAAAATCCTTGCCGATTCAATCAGCACATTTTGGATTCCTAACATTCGTTCGCCGTCGAAAACGCGCGCTCCCCGGATAAGGGTATTGTCCGCTTCACTCAACGTGCTCAGCACTAAGGCGGCGCTTAAAAGGCTAATGGCTTTACGCACAATCTGAGAAGTATACACATCCCGCTCCCGGCGCCGCCGCTGTTACCTGGAGCCGCGCGCGGCGGGTTTGTCATGAGTAAAGTGGAGCGTCCCTGAGTTCGGATCCACTTGGACGTTTAATGGGCATCTCGCGGTTGTGATAATGATTGCCCATAAGTCGCAATTCGTACACTGGACCCACTGGACCCGATGGCCGGCGGGAGCCAGGCCCAATCTCCGGATGGCCCGTGTCCAGTGACCTTCGTGATATTCGATAATCGAGACCATGAACGCAGCGGACAGGTCCTCAGGTCCCTCCTTGTACAGCCGGCTTGGAGGATACGACGTGATCGCTTCGATTGTGGACGATATATTCTCGCTGATCCGGGCGGATCATCGCTTCGCACGCTTCGCAACCGGCCGCAGTATGGACTCCCATAAGCGAACGCGGCAACTGATCGTAGACCAGCTTTGCGCGTTATCTGGAGGTCCCTGTTTGTACATCGGCCGTGACATGAGAACGTCGCAGATGGGTCTGAAGATTTCCGGGTCGGAATGGAATGCGAATCTCGAGCTGACGAAGCAGGCGCTTGGGAAAAACGGCGTCCGCCGCGAGGAGCAGACTGAGTTCTTGTCGATGTTTGAACGTTACGAGGCCGATATCGTCGAAGCCTGAATTTCGGCGTTCACTTCCAGCCTGGCCCGATGCTGATTGCGGGGAACCGCCAGCCGACATGCATTGTGTACCGAAGCCGGACAACCTGAGAGCCTGTCTCCTCGTCGCCTTACCGTCCTGCCGATCTCAAATGATGCCAGGGTGCAGCGGGACCGGCCTCCTGGCTTTCAGTGAGCCTGTGCCAGCGGTCTTTTGGGCGACTCGGGATTATCCGCTTTGCCGCTCGTTTTGGGCGTGCCGATATGGTCGGCAAGCACATCACCGGTAAAGTTACTGGTTGAACTCTCATCGATCTCCGGCAGCATGGTTGCATTCCAGTCGTGCCATTCCGTCACAATTCGGTCATAAACATCCTTACGCCGCACCTTCAGATTGGCCCGCTCCATGGGGTCCTCAACGACATTGAAGAGAAATGTGTTGTCGAGGACCTTGAGATACTTGTAGTCCCCGATTCTCGCGGCGCGCTGTGCATTGGCCTTATAGCGCCAGAACAGCTTGCGCTCAACGGGCGTTGCGTTCTGCGTTAGCATCGGCAACAAGTTCATGCCGTCGGGTGGGAATGCCGGATCGGGTGAGACGCCGGCGGCCGCCAGCAGCGTCGGCAGCCAATCCATGCTGATGGCGACTTGTTCGGTCGTTCGACCTCGCGGGATGCGCGCAGGCCACGAGACGATGGACGGTATCCGCAGTCCACCTTCCAGAAGTTCAGTTTTCAGGCCGGTGAAAGGCCAGGTATCCGCGAATCGTTCCCCGCCGTTGTCGCTCGTGAAAATTACAATCGTGTTCTCTGCCAGACCATTCGCGTTCAGTGCCTGAACAACGCGGCCTACCTGAAGATCCATTGCCTGGATCATTCGCTGATAGGTCTTCTGCGACCCGCCGTCGACATCGAATTGGCTTCTCAGGCCTCCGCCCGCTGAGCGGAGGCGGTTCGACTCAGCCTGGTCACCCGGCGCTTCCCACGGCCAGTGCGGCGCGTTGAAATGCAGACTCATCAGAAACGGACGACCCGATTTCGCATAACCATTGACAACGTCCACGGCACGGCTGCCGAGCAGATCCGTCAGGTAGCCCATTTCGTGCACTTGTACGTCGTCGTCCCACAGATTCGTATCGTGGTCATAATAATCGGAAGCGCCCTCGCGGAATCCGTAGAAATGATCGTATCCGCTTTGCAAAGGACCAAATTTCGGGAGCGAGCCCAGATGCCACTTTCCAACGAGAGTCGTTCCGTAGCCGGCCTTCTTCAATAACGATGCCAGGTTGGGCTGGTCCGGGGGTAAACCAACATCGCGGCCGGTTAACGGCTCCTCCAACCCAATTGCCAGCCGGTACTGATAGCGCCCCGTGATCAGCGCGGTGCGCGTTGCTGAACAGACCGCGGAGTTTGCATATGCCTGCAGAAATCGCGCGCCGCGCATTGCCAGGCGATCGATGTTCGGTGTGCTGAGATCGGGTCGCCCGTAGCACGATAGATCGGCGTAACCGAGATCGTCGGCCATTATAAAGACAACGTTCGGAGATCCGGAAAACCGCTGCCCAAACACATTGTCTGCGCCCGCCGCAAGCGCGGTGGTCCCGAGAGCAACGTTGCGCAGCAGCCTGCGGCGCGTCACGGCATTGCCGGTTTGCATCTCCGCTCCTTGCAAACGTCACACAACGCCGGGCTGTCTCTTTGCCCGGAGTGGCATCGAATGCTCCGCGAAGTCTATCACGTGAAGATTCGGATAGTGCCGGATACGCGCGAAACCGTTCGCCATTTCTCACCAGGTTTCGGGGGCCCTGGACCGGCCGAATGGGCCTCCCCGCGATCAACGGTGTAGCGTTTACCGCCGCCGCACCTTGAAGGTTCGCCGCTGACGTGGCCACCGGAACGGCCGGGCGTTATGCGGCAACTGGACCTCGAACGGCCCAGATCGCCTGCGCGTTATTCGGTGAAAAGGCGACCTCCAGAGTTATCGACGAGCTCTGTTTCCGGACATTTTCACTTCACCTGCGCGGTGCGGCCTTGAGACGGAACTCGTAATGTTCGAAATCGAAATCATAAGCGGAACGCTCCGGTTTCGGCGCGGCGCTCTTTTCCGGCGCGAAACGGGCAAGGCGCTCTTTCACGGAACGATATTGAGCGTTCGCCGCCAGATTGTGAAATTCGTTGGGATCGGCTTTCTCGTCATACAGTTCTTCACCGCCATCCACATACCGCGTTTAGCGCCACTGTTCATCGCTCCCTGTCCCTGCAAATCAGGCGAGAAATACAAGCGCTGCTGCGGCAAAAATGCCCCTGCGGTGTTGTTCGGAGCGGCGGCTTAACGGCACAGCGCGGAACGCAGCCCAATTATTTCGGCAAGGCGAAGGCGACGTATATTCCGCCGGATTGTCCTCCGGCTTTTCCCGCTTTTCCACCGTTCGCATAGATCACCACATACTGGCGGCCGCCGGCTTCATAGGTAATCGGCGTGGCATTGCCGGCGAGCGGCAGGGTGGTTTCCCAAAGTAATTTGCCCGTGGCTTTGTCAAAAGCGCGGAATTTGCGGTCGTAATTGGTCGCGGCAATGAAAACCAGACCCCCGGCCGTAACGATCGGACCGCCGTAATTCTCGGTCCCTGTATCTTTCATGCCTTTCGCCGCCAGTTCCGGATATTCGCCCAGCGGTATTTTCCAGGCGTATTCGCCGGTGTTGAGATCGATCGCATTCAGGGTGCCCCACGGCGGGGCGACGGCGGGATAACCGTCCGGATCGAGGAATTTGTGGTAGCCGGTGAACCGATACGTTTGATTCCCGCGGTCCGGCTGCGCATCGTTCGCGAGTTCCTTGTTTTCGCCGTGCAGCAGATAATCGACCAGAGCGTTCACTTCGGTTGCGGTGAAATTCGGAAAACCCGGCATACGACCTGCGCCCTGGCGAATGAAGGAAACGATCTGCTCCGCCTTCAGCTTGCGGCCGATCCCGGTCAGAGCCGGGATTTGCGGAGGCGCTCCGCTCAGATCATCGCCATGGCAGGTGGCGCAGTTCGAAAGATATGTACGGCGCGCGGTGTTGTCGCGCTTGTTCTCAGCCAGACTGCCGGTCCATGCCACGTCGTTGGCGTTGATGTAGAAGAGGCCGGATTCGGGATCGAACGCCGAACCACCCCATTCGGCTCCGCCATCGTAACCGGGGAATATGACCGTTTCCTTGCCGATGGTGAATGGAACAAATTGCCCGTTGCTGCGGAATTTGTGGAACTGCTCCACGGCCCACGCGTGGGCTTCCGGGCTTCGATTCGTGAGCAGGTCTTCCGTCAGGCGCTGACGCGCGTAAGGCGCGGGTCTGGTCGGCAGCGGTTGCGTACCCGCGGCCACTTCGCCGGCCACGTCGCTCGGCGGGTAACCGGCAAATTCGATCGGAAACAACGGCTTGCCGCTATCGCGCTCGAACAGATAGAGCCAGCCTTGTTTGGTCGGCTGCGCCACGGCATCCACGTTTCTGCCATTGCGTTTCACGGTCACCAGGCTGGGCGGCGACGGAAAATCACGGTCCCATATGTCGTGCCGCACGGCCTGAAAGTGCCATATGCGTTTCCCCGTCTCGGCGTCGAGCGCGAGGAGGCAATTGGCGAACAGGTCGTTGCCCACGCGATCGGCCCCGTAGAAGTCGGTGGCTGCCGAGCCCGTAGGAAGGAACACGATGCCTCGTTTGCTATCCACCGCCATGCCAGGCCAGTTGTTGGCTGCGCCGGTATAAGTCCAGGCGTCCTTTGGCCAGGTGTCGTAGCCGAATTCGCCGGGATGCGGAATAGTATGAAACGACCAGCGCACTTTGCCTGTGCGGACGTCGTAAGCGCGAATGTCGCCCGGCGGGGCGGGGAGCGATTCCGGCAGCCGCCCGCCGACGATCAGCAGGTCTTTATAAACCGTCCCCGGACTGGTGAGGACGATCGATTGCTTCGCGGGATCCCGCCCCAGGCCTTCGCGAACGTCGATCCGGCCGTCCACGCCGAAGCCTGGGATCTTTTCACCGGTGCGGGCATCCAGCGCGTAAATGAAACTCTGCACGTCGGCGAAGATGCGACGGTCCCTGCCCTCAGACCAATACGCGAGACCGCGATTGGGCCCGCGCCCGCGAATGCCGGAATCGAATTTCCAGAGCAGCTTGCCGCTTGCGGCATCGAGCGCGACGATTTTGTGCGCCGGCGTCACTCCGTAAAAAACGCCGTTTACCATGATCGGCTGCGTTTGCGGATCGCCCGCGCCATCGGCCGTGTTGTAGGTCCATGCCACCTCGAGCCGCGAGACGTTATCCCGATCGATCTGTTTCAGCGGCGAATATCGAATGTCTTCGGGGCCGCCCCCGTAAGCCGGCCAGTCATGCTCGGCGGCCGTGGCGGCGAATGCGATGCCGAGGCCACCGAGCGTGAGAAAAACTGCGCGGCCCGAAAATCCTGTTATGCTCCGACGCATGGCAAGCCCTGAGACAACCCTGGCAGCTGACCTGAAGCCGGCCATGGCGAAGGTGAACGATCTTTTCAATGTGGAGGTCATCGGCAAACGAAATTTCGGCGCTTTGGATCAAATCTATACCGAGGACGCCCGAATTCTTCCGCCCGGAGCACCCATGATATCCGGTCGCGAGGCCATCCGGGGCTTCTGGCGCGATCTGGTAAAGGGCGGAAACATCAAATCGGCGGTGCTGGAGTCTTCTGACGTAATGGCCGCGGGGGATGCTGCTGTTGAAATCGGCAAGGCCACGATTACGGCCGAGGCCGGACCATCCATGGAGGTGAAGTACGTAGTTTACTGGCGCCGGGAAAACAGCCAGTGGAAATGGCACGTCGATATCTGGAACCCGAACGCGTAGGGCCTACGGCCAGAAACTGAGAAGCGCATAAAGAACAGGCAGCGCGAACATCGTACTGTCCAACCGGTCGAGCATGCCGCCGTGGCCGGGCAGGAGCGAGCCGCTATCTTTCACCTGCGCACTGCGCTTGATGGCGGATTCGGCGAGATCGCCGATTTGCCCTGCCACATTCGCGGCGATGGCGAACAGCGCGGCGCTCCACCAGGGCGTTCCGCGAAGGGCGAGCGGAAGGTAAATCACGCCAAACAGGACGCCAGTGGCAAGCGAAGCTGCCGCCCCCTCCCAACTCTTGCCGGGGCTGATGCGGGGCGCCAGTTTGTGCCGCCCGAAGTTCTTGCCAATGTAATAGGCGCCAGTATCGCCTACCCAGTTAATCATCAGTCCGAACATGAGCCAGTGGCGGCTGATCTGGTGCAGCATCACGCCCGTGCGCCACGCGCCGAAAATGTAAGCCACTCCCAGCACCAGAGCGGAAGCGCGAATGAACGCCTGCTCGAGGCTGGTGGAGATCAGCGGAAGGCACATGGCCACCAGGGTGAACACCACGAACAGCGGAAACAGCCCGCCCGCGGGCGCGAGCAGGATCAGCAGTCCGGCGGCGTAGCCGGCGGGGGCGAATATTCCCGTGATTTCCGCATATTCACGGAAGGAAAGGAGCGCCACCAGCGCCACGACAGCGAGAAAAACCGGCGCCGGAGCGAATAAAACGGAATAAACGGCGATGGGGAGAAGAATGAGTGCGGTAGCGGCGCGCTTCATCAGGAGGAGACGGCGATCTCCTCAAGGAAGCTCTCGTTTCGGGAGATGCTCGGCTGCGAGGCCGCGGAGAGTCCGCCAAACCTCCGCTCCCGCTTTTGAAAATCCAGCACGGCGCGCAGCAGTTCCGTCCGGTTGAAATCGGGCCACAGCGTTTCCGTAACGTACAGCTCTGCGTAGGCGATCTGCCATAAAAGGAAATTGCTCACGCGCATTTCGCCCGAAGTGCGAATCAGCAAATCCGGCTCCGGAAGTTCCGAGGTATGCAGGTGGCGGGCGATGGCCTGTTCGTCAATCACCAGATCGTCGAGACGGCCGTGGATGCGCGCCTCATCGACGATGGCGTTCACGGCATCCACGATTTCGTTGCGGGCGCTGTAATTGATCGCCAGATTCAGACGCATGCCGCGGTTGCGCGCGGTGGATTTTTCAACGGCCCGAAGCTCGTCGTACACGCGCCCCGGCAGCGCTTCCACGCGGCCGCTCGATTGCAGGCGGATATCGTTGCGCTGCAGGTCCTCGAGTTCGTGGCGGAGGTAAAAACGAAGCAGACGCCACAGCATATCGACCTCAGCGCGCGGGCGTTTCCAGTTTTCCGCGGAAAATGCATAAAGAGTGAGGGCCTGAACGCCCATCCTCGCGCAGTTTTCGACGGTTGTGCGAACCGCGCTGACCCCGGCTTTGTGACCCGCAATGCGCGGCAATCCGCGCCGCTT
>DASZLO010000232.1:0-37364 GCA_035552315.1 Bryobacteraceae bacterium | reverse complement strand
CGCAGCCGTAGAGAATTTATGAGCCTTGCAGGAGCCGGCATTGCCGGTCTTGCGGCGGGCCGGCGATTGAACGCGGCGGAAGGGAAAGATCCCGATCTTGTAGTCGTCAACGCGCGGGTCTACACGGTGGATCCCGGCGTGCCGAGAGCAGAGGCCTTCGCGGTCAAAGCCAACCGTTTCCTCGCGGTCGGCACTTCGGCGGAAATGAAGGCCCTCGCCGGCAAGGGCACTCAAATTTTCGACGCAAAGCAGATGACCATCGTGCCGGGATTCATCGATTGCCACAACCATGCGCCCGGCGAAGTTTTGCTGTACAACGTCCTGGTGGGAAATCCGTTCGTCGTCGAATTCGTAACCATCGACAGCATCGTAGCCAAGCTGAAGGCAAAAGCGCAGCAGACCCCGCCCGGCACCTGGGTGGAAGGCTTTTTCTTCGATGACACGAAGGTCAAGGACGGCCGCATGCTCAACGTCCATGATCTCGACCAGGTTTCTAAAGATCATCCAGTTGTGGTGGAACATCGCGGCGGTCATACATCGTTCTACAACAGCAAGGCTCTCGAGATGGCGGATATCAACAAGAGCACGCCCAATCCGCCCGGCGGTACGTTCGATCGCGACGCCAACGGCGACCTCAACGGACGCGTCACCGATCAGGCACGCAGGGCCTTTAGCCGCGTCGGCAAGCGCACAACATACACCGACGCCGAAAAGCAGCAACGCGGCCGCGACGGTCTGGCGCATATTTCAAAGCAGTTCGTCCGCTACGGAGTGACCAGTGTCCATCACGAGGGCGGGGATCTGTTCGCGCTCCAGCAGGTGCGGGCGCGCGGCGATCTGCTGCACCGGGTGAGCTACGAAGCCAGCGGCAAGGTTCTGGATTCCATGATCGCCGGGGGTATTGAAACCGGCTTTGGCGACGAGTGGATCCGGTTCGGCGCCACTTCCGAACATACCGTTGACGGATCGTTCTCCGAGCGCACCATGGCGCTGAGCACGCCTTATCCGAACGTGACGCCGCCCTACAAAGGCAACATCACGGAGACGCAGGATGCGCTGAACGCCTGGATTGAGCGGGTGCACCGGGCCGGCATTCAGCCCAATTGCCACGCCAACGGGGACGTCGCCATCGAGATGACGATGACCGCGTTCGAGCGGGCGCAGAAGTTGTTTCCGCGCGCCGACGTTCGCCCCAAAATCACCCACTGCACGCTGGTTAATGACGATCTGGTCCGTCGCATCAAGGCGGCTGGCGTTGTTCCCGCGCTGTTCACGACCTACGCCTACTACAACTCCGACAAGTTCCCGTACTACGGCGAGGAGATGATGAAGCACTGTATGGCGTTCCGCTCGCTGTTGGACGCCGGCGTTATGGTTTCGGCAGGTTCGGACTTCAGTCCCGGTCCCTTCGATCCGCGTATGGCGATTCAGGGGATGGTGACGCGCACCGGATGGGACGGCAAGACGTGGGGCGCCAATCAGCGAATCACCGTGGAGGAGGCGCTGCGGGTCAATACGATTAACGGCGCTTACAACTCGCATGAGGAAGCGATCAAGGGTTCCATCACGCCGGGTAAACTCGCCGACTTCGTCGTGCTCTCGGACGATCTTTTCACCGTCAGCAAGGACAAAATCAAGGATTTGGAGATCGTCCGAACCGTGGTGGGCGGCAATACGGTCTACCAGGCCTAGCGGGGATCGGCGCCAAATTTGATGGTGGGCCCTGCAGGATTTGAACCTGCAACCAACGGATTATGAGTCCGCTGCTCTAACCATTGAGCTAAGGGCCCGAGAGCAGTTCCTTACAGTTTAACGAAACGGTTCTCGCCTCCAGCGGAACCGCAATAGCGCCGCCCCATAGCCACCGCCGCTTTCCTGGATCACAATGATTGTGGAGGCTTAAATGAGTTCCACAATCCGCCTCGCCGTGCTGGGATGCCTTTCATCATCGCTCGTCTTCGCGGAGTACTGGTCGGGAGCGCTGGTCGATTCCAAATGCTATGAAAGCGAAGAGCGCAACGTAAACCCGACCGATACCTTAACCTCCGTGGATCGCGACGGAGCGCTGGAGGTCCGCTATTGCACGGCCAACGCAAAGACCAGGTCCTTCGCGCTCGTACCCTGGGAAGGTCCGGCCCTGCGCCTCGATACCGCAGGAAACGCGAAGGCCGCCGCTATGATGCGCAGCCTCCGCAAACAATCGCCACAGATCGTCACAATCAGCGGTCAATTGCAGAAGAACGTAATTGAGGTCGATTCGATCGCACCGGCCCCTGAGTAATCATCTGCACTGACGGAACGCCTGTAGAGCAAAATCCAGGTCTTCCGGCGAGTGCGCGGCAGTGACGCAAACTCTGAGGCGCGCCGAGCCCAGGGGAACTGCGGGGAACATGATTGGTGTCGCCAAAACTCCCAGTTCGCGAAGACGCCCCGACAGCAGAGCGGCTTCGGTTTCATCGCGAAGAATTACCGGGATGATCGCGGTTTCCGAACCGCCTGTGTCGTAGCCCAGTTCGTGCAGGCCTCCGCGAAGACGGCAGGCGTTGCGGTGCAGGCGCGTCACTCGCTCCGGTTCTTTTTCCAGAATGGACAGCGATTCTATGACGGCCGCCACGGAGGGCGGGTTCAACGCCGCCGAGAAAATAAACGGGGCGGCGGCGTGCTGCAGAAAAATCGCCAGTTCCTCGGAAACAGCAATGAAGCCGCCATTCGCGGGAATGGCCTTGGCGAGCGAACCGCTCCAGATATCCACGGACTCCGCCGGGACTCCGAAATGCTCGTCAGTCCCGCGTCCCCGGTGCCCGAGGACACCGGAAGCATGCGATTCGTCAATCATCAGATACGCCCCGAATTCCTGCTTCGTGGCAACCAGATCCGGCAGCGGACAGATGTCTCCGTCCATGGAAAAAACGCCGTCCGCGATGATGAGAGTCCGGTTGGCGGCAGCGCCGTTCTTCAGTTCGTGGCGCAAAGAATCGATATCGTTGTGGCGAAAGCGCTGGATGGGCACGCCCGCAAGATGACAGGCATCGACGAGGCTGCGATGGGAAAGCGCGTCCATGATCACGCGGTCCTGAGGGGCGAGCAGGGTGGCGATCACGGCCAGATTGGCCATATACCCGGAGCTGAATGTGATCGCTTCGGGCATGCCTTTGTAATCGGCGATGGCGCGCTCCATTTCGTGGTGGAGGTCGATCGTGCCGGTCAGCATACGCACCCCGCCGGTGCTGGTGCCGTACTTTCGAATGGCGGCGATGGCCGCTTCGTCGACACGCGCGTCGCCTATGAGCCCGAGATAATCGTAGGATGAAAGCATCAGGAACCTGCGCCCCTCGGCTGTCACCCAGGGACCGGAGCGGCTCTCGAGGGGAAGCTGGTACGGATAAACACCGAAGTCGCAGGCTTGCCCCATGAGTTCGAAGACGCGGCGGGCACGTCCATCGATCAGCTGGTCTTTCTGGAATTTCCGGGGAGCTCCGCGCTGGAAGAAACCATTGAAGAGGTCTCCGTTGCCGGCTGTGGAGACGGCGTTGCCATCGAGTTTACCGCCGTTTTTTTTCATCAGGATGTCGAGTAACTCACAGTGTAGAGCAATATTAAGGCCTTTCCTGCTGTGCGCCCTGAGTCTGGCGTCTGCGTGGTGCGCGGAGATCTCTCCGGCGGGGCTTTGGACGACGATGGACGATAGAACCCACCAGGCTCGCGGGACGGTTCGGATTTATTCCGAGAATGGCCTTTGGTTCGGAAAGATTGTTTCCAGCTTCAACCCGGCGGACCGCTCGGAGCGCTGCGACAAATGCGATGGCGAACGCAAGGATCGGCCAGTGATCGGAATGGTTATTCTGCGGGGCATGAAGAAGCATGGAGCGGAGTACAGCGGCGGAGATATTCTGGATCCCGATACGGGAAGTTTGTATCGCTGCCGGTTCACGATAAGCGCGGACGGGAACCGGACGACGGTTCGCGGGTATATCGGATTGGCGATACTTGGCCGGACGC
Source organism: Bryobacteraceae bacterium (assembly GCA_035552315.1). Taxonomy (GTDB): domain Bacteria; phylum Acidobacteriota; class Terriglobia; order Bryobacterales; family Bryobacteraceae; genus BOG-234. The sequence goes on along the minus strand of DASZLO010000232.1, from coordinate 33,365 downwards.
AGGTTTGGACCCGGGCAGCAGGTGCGGACCCGGCGGCCCGCCCTGCTATCAGGCCTTAGAGTTCGTTCAGTTCGATGCCGGTGAAGAAATATTTCAATTCCTCCGCCGCGGTTTCGGGCGCGTCGGAGCCATGAATGGCGTTGCGCTCGATGCTTTCGGCATACAGCTTCCGCACCGTGCCTTCAGCGGCGTTGGCCGGGTTGGTAGCGCCCATCACGTCGCGGAGCTTCTTGACGGCGTCTTCGCGCTCCAGAGCCATCACGATAACCGGCCCTTCGGTCATGAACTTGACCAGGCTGCCATAAAAAGGGCGGTCTTTGTGGACCGCATAAAAGCCCTCGGCTTGCGCCTGGCTCAGCTTCACTTTGCGCAGCGCCACAATGCGGAATCCGTTATCTTCAAGCAGGGAAAGAATTTTGCCGCTCTTGCCGGTCGCCACGGCATCGGGTTTGATGATAGAAAAGGTTTTCATTAGCTCAATCTCATTTGAATTTTTTCGCCGATTTGGGCGGGCGATGCGCACATGGTGATGCCGGCCGCTTCCATGGCGCGGATCTTGTCCGGCGCCGCGCCTGAGCCGCCGGAAATAATCGCTCCCGCGTGGCCCATGCGGCGGCCGGGAGGCGCGGTCTGCCCTGCAATGAATCCGACCACCGGCTTCTTCACATTGGCGCCGATATAGGCTGCCGCGGTCTCTTCCGCGTTGCCGCCGATTTCGCCAATCATCACGATGGCGTGCGTGTCCGGATCGGCATCCAGCAGTTTAATCGCATCGAGGAACGTCGTCCCGATGATCGGATCGCCCCCGATACCGATACAGGTCGATTGCCCGATACCCAGCTTTGTCAACTGACCCACCGCTTCATACGTCAGGGTTCCGGACCGTGACACAACACCGACATTGCCTTCCTTGTGGATGTGGCCGGGCATGATGCCGATCTTGCATTTGCCGGGCGAGATCACGCCCGGGCAATTCGGGCCCACCAGCCGCGAGGACTTGCTCTGCAGGAACTTCCAGGCCTTCACCATGTCAACCACGGGAATGCCTTCCGTGATGCAGACGATCAGAGCGATCCCGGCGTCGGCGGCTTCCATAATGGCGTCGGCCGCGAACGGAGGCGGTACAAAGATGACCGTCGCATTCGCCCCGGTTTCTTTCACCGCTTTGGCCACCGTATCGAAAATCGGACGCTCCAGATGCGATGTCCCGCCCTTGCCCGGCGTAACGCCGCCGACCACGGTTGTCCCGTAAGCGATCGCCTGCTGAGCGTGAAAAGTGCCTTCCTTACCGGTAAAGCCCTGCACGAGAAGGCGAGTGTTTTTATCGACGAGAACGCTCATGCCCGGGCTCCCGTCGTGACTTTCTTTGCCAGCGCCACCACTTTTTCAGCCGCGTCCTTCATACCGTCCGCAACGGTGAAATTGAAGCCCGAGTCTTCCAGAACTTTACGTCCCAACTCCACGTTGGTACCTTCCATTCGAATCACAATAGGCACCTTGATGCCGAGGTCGCGAGCCGCCGCGACTACGCCGGTTGCCAGTGTGTCGCAGCGCAGAATACCGCCGAAAATATTGATCAGAACGGCCTTCACGGCCGGATCGGAAAGCAGAATGCGAAAAGCGTTCTTAACCTGCTCGGCATTGGCGCCGCCGCCGACATCGAGGAAGTTCGCGGGACTTCCGCCAGCGTATTTGATGATGTCCATCGTCCCCATCGCCAAGCCCGCTCCGTTCACCATGCACGCGATGTCGCCGTCCAGCTTGATGTAATTCAAGCCGAACTTGGACGCTTCCACTTCCAGAGAATCCTCTTCATTCAGATCGCGAAGTTCCAGGATGTCCTTGTGGCGGAACAAAGCATTGTCGTCGAAGGTGATCTTGGCGTCGAGCGCGAAGACACGGTTGTCCTTCGTAAGCATGAACGGATTGATTTCCGCCAGCGAAGCATCCATCTCGAGACAGCATTTCGAGAGTGCCATCATCGCCCCCACCGCGCCGTTAATGGCCGGAGCCGGAATCCCGATTCCAAAGGCCAGCTTGCGTGCCTGATAGGGCATCAGACCGAGGCCGGGCTCGATGAATTCCTTGAGGATGGCTTCGGGCGTGTGGGCTGCGACTTCTTCGATTTCCATGCCGCCGGCCGCGGACGCCATGAATACGATTTTGCCGGCTGCGCGATCCAGCACCACGCCGAGATAAAGCTCCTTGTCGATCGGCAGGGTTTCTTCAATGAGCAGGCGCTGCACCAGACGGCCTTCGGGCCCGGTCTGATGGGTCACCAGGGTCATGCCGAGAATTTTCTCGGCGAGCGCCATGGCTTCAGCGGCATCTTTGGCGACTTTGACGCCGCCGCCTTTGCCGCGTCCGCCAGCGTGGATCTGGGCCTTCACGACGACACTGCCGCCGATTTTCTTCGCCGCCGCTTCAGCTTCGGCGACGGTAAACGCCACCTCCCCGCGGGGCACGGGGACGTTGTACTTGGCCAAAATTGTCTTGGCCTGATACTCGTGAATTTTCATTTTGGAGTTGCCAGCGACTATGCTTGAAATTTGTGCGGCGCGTTCCCGGTTAAAATTACGCGCGCGCCCAAACCTTCAACTTTATCATGACCCTCGAACTGCTCCATACCGTTGCGGAAGGCCACTCACTCACTGAACAGCAGGCGGAAACGGCGATGCGCAGTCTGCTGGCGGGCGAAACGACGCCGGTGATGATGGCGGCTTTCCTGACGGCGCTGCGCATGAAGGGCGAGACGGTTCACGAACTGACCGGGTTTGCGCGCGCCATGCGCGCGGCTGCGGTACCGCTGGACATCGGCCCGGAATTCCGGCCCCTTCTCGATACCTGCGGGACCGGCGGAAATCCGGCTTCGACTTTCAATATCTCCACCGTGGCTGCCTTCGTGGTAGCGGGCGCCGGAGTGAGAGTTGCCAAGCACGGGAACCGTTCGCTGGCCAGCAGGTGCGGGAGCGCCGATGTACTGGAAGCGCTCGGGGTGCGGACGCATGTCGATCCGCTGGTGGTGAAGCGTTCGATTGAAGAAGTGGGAATCGGCTTCATGTTTGCGCCCGCATTCCATGTGGCGACGCGGCATGTCCAGCCGGTTCGGCTGGAGCTGAAGATTCGGAGCGCTTTCAATTTTCTGGGGCCCCTCACAAATCCTGCGGGTGCCGAGATGCAGGTGGCGGGCACGTGGTCCGACGACGCGGCTGCGAAGATCGCGGGGGCGCTGGCGCGGCTTGGATTGAAGCGCGGCTATGTGGTTCACGGGTCGGACGGGCTGGGCGAAGTGACCATCACAGGACCGTCGACGGTGTTCCACATCCATGACGGAGCAGTCGACCGGCAGACGATTTCTCCCGAGGATTTCCGATTTCAGATTCGCTCCCTTGAAGGTATTGGCGGCGGCGATATCGATCGGAACAAGGCGATCGCCGAATCGGTTCTGGCAGGCGAGAAAGGTCCGGCGCGGGAGATCGTTTTGCTGAATGCGGCTCTGGCTCTGCATACGGCGAAACCGGAGTGGGGACTGATAGACGCGGTGGAGTGGGCGGCGGAGTCGATCGATTCCGGCGCGGCCGCGCGCAGGCTTCAGAAATTACGCGACGTTACCGCCTGAACCGGCGCCCAAGGCGGCCTCCAGCATTTCATTCAGATTTTGCGCGAAGGCGGAACGGGCCACCACGAGTCCGCAGCCGGCTTCGACGGCTTGCTGTCTGAGATCCGTCTGGACATGTGAAACGAACCCGATGGTGGGAATACCCGCGGCGGCCCGGATCAATTCCAGCGGCTCGGCGCCGGCCCAGTTTAAATCGAAAATAATCAGCGGGGGACGGGCCCTGATTTTCTCCAGTGCGATTGTCTTGTCCTTCACAAATTCGGCGGTCATGCCGAGGCGTTTCGCACCGTCGTTAATTTTTACCGAGAAGAAGAGATCGTTCATCACCGCCAGAATTTTCGGCTGCGCAACCTGAGTCATCGCTTGATGTTAGCGCCCTGGTCTTCGAAGTGCATGTTATCGCCCGCTGGAGGAGTTAATTAAATGAAATTTGTCGGACTTACATTATTACTCGCGGGCGCGCTGGGAGCCCAGGCGCCGAATCCGGTTCAGACCGGAGTTACGCAAAGCGTAAACGGATCCGTCCCTGTTTTCCGCGTGGAAGTTACATCCCGAACCATCAGCGCGGTGAACTATCACAACAGACAGGGAACGACGAAGATCAATTTCGTCGGAACGTCGCTGATGCCGCAGGCTCGCGGCGACGCCAGCGTCACGGCGAACACGGGCGCAACTCGGATTTCCCTGCATTTCGATCGTTTAACCAACCCCGCACAGTTCGGGCCCGAATATCTGACCTATGTGCTGTGGGCCGTGACTCCCGAAGGCCGCGCAGAGCGGCTGGGCGAAGTTACCTTGAAAGATCCCGATTCCCATTCGGCCGAACTCTATGCCACTACGGATTTGCAGTCCTTCGGCATGATCGTGACAGCGGAACCTTATTTCTCTGTCAGCCAGCCGTCGGACGTTGTGGTGATGGAGAATTTTATTCGTCACGACACCGCGGGTACTCTCGAAACCGTGGATGCGAAGTATGAACTGCTGAAACGCGGCGAATACACGATGAACATCGACCAGAACGCGCTGGCGCCGATCGCCACCGACCTGCGGATTCCGCTCCAGCTGCGTGAGGCCCGCTTGGCCGTGGCGATCGCCAAAGCCCAGGGCTCCGACCGTTATGCGCCGGACGTCATGCAGAAGGTCGCCGTGAACATGACCAACGCCAATGGATTCTATGCAAGCCATAACGAAAAAGAGCTGAATACGAATGCGCGCGAAGCCACTCAGGAAGCCGAAGACGCGCGGCGCATCAGCATCGCCAAGGAACGCGAGGAAACCGAGCAGGCGACACGTGAAGCGGCGGCGCGCCGCGAGGCGGATGCTCGTGCCCAAGCCAATGCTGCGGCCGCCGAAGCAGCGGCGCAAGCCGAATTGCGGGCGAAAGCAGATGCTCAAAAAGCAGAGGCCGAACGCGAAAAGCGCGAAGCTGAAATCGCGATGAACAATGCCCGCAACGCCCAGCAGGAGGCGGAGGCTGCGCGCCAGGCCGCACTGGCTGAGCAACAAAGGCTGGCAGCCGCCAAAGAGAGCGCCGAAAGTGCCCGCATGCAGGCTGAAAAGGACGCACAAGCGCTGCGTGAACGTCTCCGTGAACAGCTGAATCTGGTTCTGCAAACCCGCGATACCGCGCGCGGCCTGATCGTCAACATGTCCGATGTGCTGTTCGATTTCAATCAGGCGACCTTGCGGCCAGAGGCCAAAGAAAAGCTGGCTAAAGTTTCCGGAATCCTGCTGGCTTATCCCAGCCTGCAGATGCGGGTCGAAGGACATACCGACAGCATTGGAACCGACGATTACAACCTGAAACTCTCGCAGCGGCGGGCGGATTCGGTTCGCGATTATCTGACGACCAATGGTATTGCGGCCAATAACGTGACGGCCACCGGGCTGGGTAAAGCCGACCCTGTTGCGTCGAACGACACGGCAGCCGGCCGGCAGCAAAACCGGCGCGTGGAAATGGTGGTCAGCGGCGACGTAATCGGGCAACCGATCGACCCCAACAGCGCTAGTCTCCGGCAGTAAAGTTCGGGGCGGAAACCCTGAATACTAAGGAGCTTTACGAGCAGGCGGCTTCGAGGCCGCCTGTTTTTTTATGATTTCGTTGAGCGCGTCGCGCAGAGTGGTTTCCTGAATTCCTTCCGTAAACGTGAGGTCGTCTCCGGCGTACTGCGCGCGAATCGTGCCGGAAGGATCGATTAGAACCACCTGCGGCATCATCATCGGTTCGTTTTCGGCTTTACCCAGAAACTTGCCCGCGTAATTCTGTTCGTCGTATCCCACCGGGAACGACACGCCGAACTTCTTGAGGAAATCGGGAACGTGGAGAGACGACATCGGCTCAATGGCCGACTCAAGAACCACGACACCTTTGTCCGCGTAGTCTTTGTGAATGCGATTCAGGATTCCAGTGGTGAACTGGCAGTGCGGGCAGGTAGTCAGGATGAATCCCAGCACCACGGTTTTTCCGCTGAAATCATTTACCCAGATGTATTTTCCGGGTCCGGTCTGGATCGCGAAGTCCGTGGCTTTGCGCGGAACTTCCGCGGCTGCGGCGAAAAAACCTGTGACCACAAGGGCGAGGACGGCCCGGCGGATTTTGGTACTAGACAGTACAGGACCGCTAAACATATAATGTTTCCATTGTGGGGGAAGACATGGATCGCATAGATCAATATATCGAAATTCTGCTCGCCGAACATACGCGGGTGAATGGCGAAATCGCACGGCTGGAGGGTATAGTTCGCTCTTCACGCCATCGCAGTCCGATCTCTCGCGGGAAAGCGCCTGAACGGGCCAGAATAACGGTTCTTTCGGGAACTTCTAACGGCGCTCCATCTTCGCGCCAATCTTCCGATCGCCTTTGAGTCTTACGCGCGGTTCCTGCGCAACCTTCAGTAATCCGCGAACGGCCTGATCCCAGGCAAGAGGAATCCGCAGCGGTTTCCTTGACGATGCCGGCATATACCCGCCGCTGGCTTTGAGCAATCCGGTCATCGGGGCTTTTTGCAGTGCCCAGCGGATCCGGTGGCACATCAGCCACGCCGTACGATAGCTGCCGAGTTCAAGTTCGCGCTGGATCGCGAGAGCGCTCATACCTTTCCTGGCAGAACACGCCAGATGAATCCCCAGCAGCCACTTGTGCAGTGGCGTATGGGCATCCTCGAAGAGGGTTCCCACGGTTACGGTGAACTGGCGCCGGCAGGCTGTGCACTGATGCAGACCCGCGCGTGCATGAGTCGCCGCACCCTGCGCAGGCGTCAACCGCCGGCCTTTGTCCCCGCAACCGGGACATATCGCGCCTTCCGGCCAGCGCTCCCTCTCCAGATAAGCGCGCGCGCTTTCTTCCACTCTGAAATATTTCGCGAAGCGCACCGGCATGACGTCACCATTGTAGTGCTTTGCGATCTGCATAATGAGGTTTTTTTGAGTCTCTCTTTCAAACACTTGCGCTCCCGAAAGGCAAAGATTTGCAGATCGCCGGTCTAGCGTGGGCTCGTCTCCCGGCACGGTGACGGGGACAGAAAGAGAGCTCACACATGGGTGACGATCCGATCATCATCATCAGTCCTCCCTTCGCGCTGTAGTTAGCGGTTAAGCGTGTTATGACAGCAATCCGGAATCGTCCGGCATAAACCTGAAGAGGTTTATCAAAACTCGCGGCGGCATAAGAGGCAGTCCTTTGCGACTGCCTCGCCCCGCAAATTTTTCAAGAGGAGGTCCGATGGGAATTGAAGTCAGTCCGACCGACCGGGATGCCAGGGCTCAGGTGCTGGGCCGGTACGAACAGCGCATTGCTTATTACTGGAAAGTGAGCCGGCGCAATTCGCAGGCCTATAAGCGAACGCGCTATCTCCTGACCATTCTCGGCGCGCTGCTGACGCTGATTTCTTCGCTCTCGTCGGCGAACTTTGTGACAGGCGGCCTTGCAGTTGCGTTCGCTGTATTGACTCCGCTGCTGGCTTCGGGGATGGCTATGATCGGCGGCGTGTCACAGGCGTTTCAATGGGGCGGAGCGTGGTCCGATTCAGTGGTCACCGCGATGCGCCTCGAAAAGGAACGCGATCGGGTGGCCGTTACGCCTTCAGGCGATGTGGACGCGGTCCGCGAGATGGCGCTCATTGACGATCTGGTGCTAGCCGAGACACAGGGTTTCTTCCAGCGTCTGTTCGGATCGGGAAGCGCATTTTCGAAGGCGGAGTCGCCCGCATCGGTAAGATAGAGATTCTTATGCGGATTGCCCTCGGGCAGATAAATCCTACGGTTGGCGATCTGGACGCGAATGTCGCGCTGATGGTTCGTTTTGCCCGCGAGGCGGCTGCGCGGGACGCCCGCCTGGTGGTGTTTTCTGAACTTTCGGTGACGGGTTATCCGCCGCGGGATCTGGTGGAAAAGCCCGGCTTCCTCGCCCGTTCGGAAGCGGCAGTGGAGCACCTCGCGGCCGAGACCGCGGGATTCGGCGATATCGCGATCATCACCGGCTATGCGGGCCGGTCGCGCGAAACCACAGGCAAGAAGGCGACGAATTCGGCGGCGATCATTCACCGCGGCAAAGTCGTGATGCGGCAAACAAAAATCCTGCTGCCCACGTATGACGTCTTTGACGAGGCGCGGAATTTCATGCCGGCGCGGCAGCAAAAGGTATGGGACGGCCCGCTGGGGCGTATCGCGCTAACCATCTGCGAGGACGCATGGAACGATCAGAAGTTCTGGCCCCATCAACTGTACCGGCGCGATCCGGTGGAAGAACTGATGCAGCAGGGCGCGGATCTGATTGTCAGCATCAACGCGTCGCCGTTCGCACTGGGAAAACGCGAATTGCGCCGCGATATGTTTCGCGCTATCGTGCGCCGCCACAGGGTCCCCGTTATCGTTGTCAACCAAACGGGCGGCGACGACCAGATCCTTTTCGACGGCACCAGTTTTGCTATGGATGCCGAGGGCTGCGTGATTGCGTCGGCGAAATCGTTCAGCGAAGATCTGGTCCTCGCGGATACCGAAACCGGCGACGGCGACCAGCACGCGAACCTCGAGGACGAGTGCGACGCGGTTTATGAGGCTCTGGTAGTCGGGACGCGCGATTACATCCGCAAGTGCGGTTTCAATCGCGTTCTGATCGGGCTGAGCGGAGGCATCGATTCGTCCCTGACCGCGGGGATCGCAGTGGACGCAGTGGGCAGGGAGAACGTGCGGGGTGTCGCCATGCCCGGACCGTTTTCCTCCGAGCACAGCGTCACTGACGCCCGCGCACTTGCCGAACGGCTGGGAATTCATTTCGACATTATTCCGATCACTCCCGCCTACGAAGAAATGCTGCGCACGCTCGGGCCGGTTTTCGCGGGCCGCGGGCCGGACGTGGCAGAAGAGAATATTCAGTCGCGCCTGCGGGGTCTGACCCTCATGGCGATGTCAAACAAATTTGGGGCGCTGGTACTGACGACCGGCAACAAGAGCGAGATCGCTGTCGGCTATTGCACGCTGTATGGGGATATGTGCGGCGGCCTGGCGGTGATCAGCGACGTGCCCAAGACCATGGTCTATTCGCTTTCGCGCATCGCCAACCGGCGGCATAACGGAGCGATTCCGGAATCGGTCTTCGAAAAACCGCCGTCAGCCGAGTTGCGTCCCGACCAGAAGGACAGCGATTCGCTTCCGCCTTACGATATTCTTGACGGAATTTTGCGGCTGTACGTCGAAGAGTTTCTGGGGGTGAGGGAAATCGCACTGGAACTGTCGTTGCCTGTGGAGCTGGTTCAGGACGTGGTTCTGAAAGTAGACCGGAACGAATACAAGCGGCAGCAGGCCGCGCCCGGCCTCAAGGTGACTTCAAAAGCGTTCGGCATGGGCCGCCGTTTTCCCATCGCGCAGCGTTATACCGAAACCCTGTGAAATACAAATACGGGAGCAGTTGGAAGCTATGAGATTCCGCACCTGGGCAATCGTTTGCGCGCTGGCCGCCGGCGCTGTTCTTGTTTCCCAAACCGGCGTACGTGAACGGGTCGGACAAATGGCCGATGGTGGCTTCCTGCTCAGCAGCGGCTGGCGCATCAAGCCCGCGGGCGTGCAAATTCCCGTGGATACCTTTCCGATGTCGACCGTCATCACACCTGACAAGAAGTATTTACTGGTTCTCAATGGCGGCTACAATCCGCCCAGCGTCAGCGTAATCGATATCGCGGCTGCAAAGGAACTCAGCCGGTCTCCCCTGCCGGACGGATGGCTGGGCCTGACGATGACCAAAGCCGGCGACCGCGTTTATGTGGGCGGGGGTTCGCGTGCGGCGATATACGAATTCACCCTCGCGAACGGGGTTTTGAAGCCCTCGCGCGTTTTCCCGGTTGTCGCTGACAAGGACCGCAAGCCCGAGGACTTTATCGGCGACGTGAAACTCTCGCCCGACGGGCACCTGCTTTATGCAGCCGATCTTTATCGCGACTCCGTGGTAGTGGTGAATCCGCAATCCGGCCTCGTCCTTTCACGATTCAAGACCGGACGCAGGCCCTACCGGCTGCTGTTTCATCCTTCGGGCAAGAACCTCTACGTCTCGCACTGGGCGGATGGAACGGTCGGTACTTACGACGTCAATACAGGCGGAAAGCTTGCCACGACGCGGGTTGCCCCGCATCCGACCGATATGGTTTGGCGTGATGGCGAGGTGGAGGATCATCCCGATCTGAAGGCGCGCTTGTTTGTAGCGGCCAGCAATACCAATAACGTTTATGCGCTCGGGGTTTCGGAGTCGAACGATCTTTCGTCGCTCGAGACGATCAGTCTGGCGCTGACGCCGCGGCAGCCGCTGGGCATGACGCCGAGCGGTATGGCGTTGTCGGCCGACGGCAACAAGCTGCTGGTGGCGTGTTCGGACGCCAATGCTGCGGCGGTGGTGGATATCGCGGGGCCGCGCAGCGCGGTGCTGGGATTCGTTCCCACGGGCTGGTATCCGACGGCAGCTTTCGGGTTGCCGGACGGACGCATGGGCGTGCTGAACGGGAAAGGTCAACAATCCTATGCGAATCTCAAAGGGCCAAATCCCATGCTGGTCCCGGAGGTCTCGCATGAAGGGACCAAGGTCGGGCAATACGTCGCACACATGCAGACCGGCACCGTGCAACTGGTCGATATCGCGGACACAGGAAAACTCCAGGATTACACCAGGGAAGTCATTGCCAATTCGCCGTACCGCGACGAGAAGCTGGACGATCCGGGGATTCCGCCCAATAACCCTGTGCGCCCCAACGGACCGATCAGACACGTCATTTACATCGTGAAGGAAAATCGCACCTACGATCAGGTGCTGGGCGACATGAAGCAGGGTAACGGCGATCCTTCGCTCGTCCTGTTCGGCGAAAAAGTCACGCCGAATCTCCATAAGATCGCGCAGGATTTTGTGCTGCTGGACAACTTCTACGTGAACTCCGACGTCAGCGCCGACGGGCACAACTGGGCCACCGCCGCGATCGCGCCGGACTATACGCAGCGCCTGTGGCCGAACAGCTATGCAAGACGCCGCTTGAAATCGGATTACGAGGGGCAGGAACCGGCAAATACGCCTCCCGCCGGCTACATCTGGAGCAATGCGAGTCAGGCTGGAATTACCCTGCGCAACTACGGCTATTTCGTAGATAACCTTCCGAAGGCAGACCCGGACGGCACGCAACTGGAAGCCGTACACGACCCGGTTCTCATAAAAGTTACCGACGTGAAGTATCGCGGTTGGGATCTCGATTATCCCGATGTGGAGCGCGCCCGGGCATTCATCGACGATCTGGGCCAGTTCGAAAAATCGGGATCGATGCCCCAGTTGCTGATTATGCGGATGGGCAACGATCATACCTCGGGAACTACCGCGGGCAAGATCGCTCCCTTGTCGGCGGCCGCGGACAACGACCAGGGGGTCGGCCTGTTGGTGGAGGCGGTTTCGAAAAGCCGGTTCTGGAATGAGACGGCAATTTTCGTCATCGAGGACGATGCGCAGGACGGCCCCGATCACGTCGATTCACACCGGTCGCCTGCCTGGGTGATCTCGCCCTGGGTGAAGCGGGGCACCGTGAACAGCACCATGTACAACCAGGCTTCGGTGCTAAGAACCATGGAGATTATTCTCGGGATGCGGCCGATGACCACTTACGATGCCGGGGCGCGGCCGATGTTCAGCGTGTTTGGCGAACAGATTTCAGCCGGAGGGTATGTGCTGGAGAAGCCGCAAACGCCGCTCGATACGCGCAATCCGGCCAACACGGCGTCAGCAGAGCGGTCCGGGCGAATGAACTTCAAAGAGGCGGACGATGTGGACGACGATGAGTTGAACGCCATCCTCTGGACAGCGATAAAAGGCCCCGGCGTTCCATTGCCCGTGCCCGTCAGGAGCCGGTTTGCGCGCTAACGAAAACTACGCCGGCGGCACAGGCCGCAGGCGCTAGGCATGCCGAAAATTAATCTTTGTTTTCTGTGGCACATGCACCAGCCTTTCTACAAGGATCTGGTATCCGGGGAATACCGTCTGCCCTGGACGCGCATGCATGCGCTGAAAGATTACTACGGGATGGTGAAGATCCTCGAAGAGTTTCCGCACATCCGGCAGACCTTCAATCTGGTGCCGTCAATGATTGTGCAGGTGGAAGAGTACGCGGCCGGTGAGGCGAAGGATCCGTTTCTCGCCTGCGCCCTGAAGCCGGCAGAAAACCTGACCTTCGATGAGCAGACGTTCATCCTGCGAAATTTCTTCATGGCGAATCCGGAGCGCATGATCTATCGCTATCCGCGCTACGGTGAACTCTACAATGCCTGGCAGGCCCGCAAAAACCTGAAGGGCGGAAGCAGCGTTTTCGGCGCCCAGGAGTTCCGTGATTTGCAGGTGCTCTCGCAGCTCGCCTGGTTCGATGAGGAATTCCAGGCGCATGATCCCGAGGTGAAAGCGCTGGTTGAGAAGGGCTCGCAGTTCTGTCTTGACGATCAGGCGCTGATGGGGCGCAAGCAGAGGGAAATTTGCGCCGCGGTAATTCCCGAATACAAGAAACTGGCGGCGTCGGGCCAGATCGAAATCTCGACGACTCCGTTTTACCATCCGATTTTGCCGCTGCTTTGCGACAGCGATATTGCGTCGGTTTCACATCCGCACGTGCCGTTGCCGCCCCGGTTCTGCTATCCCGGCGATGCGCGGATGCAATTGCAAATGGCGCGCGATTACATCGGCAAAACATTCGGCGTCGCGCCCGTCGGATTGTGGCCATCCGAAGGTTCAGTCTCGGATCACGTTCTGGACATAGCCGCTTCCATCGGTTTCGAATGGGCCGCCACGGACAACGGCGTTCTCGAAAGGACACTGCGGCGTCCCGCCGGACCGGACGTGACTTACCGGCCGTGGAGATGGATGCAACAGGATAAGCGGATGGGGATGATCTTCCGGGATCATCAACTGAGCGATCTGATCGGGTTCGTTTATTCGGGAGTGAACGCGAGCGATGCCGCGCAGGATTTCCTGCACCGTATTCGCGACAACTGCGGCGGACTGCTGGCCAGCGGCCGCGACGCGATGGTCCCCATCATTCTGGACGGCGAAAACGCATGGGAATACTACGACCATAACGGCCGCCCTTTTTTCCGTGAGCTTTACAGACTCATTCAGGACGATCCGACGATGGAAGCAATCACTGTCAGTGAGGCATTCCGACGGATGGAAGCAGAGCCGCTCGATCATGTGTTCCCCGGTTCCTGGATCGGCGCGAATTTCGACGTATGGATCGGCGCCGAGGAAGACAACAAATCATGGAGACTGCTTCTCGACGCACATCAGGCGTTCGACAAAGCGACCGCGGTCCCCGGGGTTATCCCCGATGCGAAGCGGGAACTGGCGCGGCAGGAATTATTTATCGCCGAGGGAAGCGACTGGAACTGGTGGTACGGTCCGGAGCACGATTCAGAGAATCGCATTGAGTTCGATCAGATTTACCGTGAGCATCTGGCAAATGTCTACAGGGCGCTTGGGCTTCCGACGCCTCCCGAGCTTTCCCATCCGATCCTCAGAGTGCAGGCCGATGAAACCCTGACGCCTCCTTTCGGGCCCATCGAGCCCACCATAAACGGAGTTGTGGATTCCTACTTCGAATGGCTGGGCGCGGGAACTTACAAAGTGGATCAGCGGTCCGGATCCATGCATGGAAAACGCGCTCTGGTGAAGGATGTCCGCTACGGGGCTGGCGGGGACAACATTTTCGTCTGCGTCAATTTTGAGCAGGATGCCGAAGCCCTGCGGGATTTGCAGATCTTCGTGGAACTCGCCCCGCCTAACGGGAATGTTGCGGTGAATAAACTGGCGGTCGCGCTGGAATCGGGCATTGCCAGGATCATCAGCGGAACCGGCCACGCCGCTTATTCGGCGGTTCTCGAACTCTCCGTCCCGGCTGCGAATCTCAATCGCTTCCGTCTCTCATTCTGGCAGGATGGCCTTCCGATTCAGGCCATCCCGCCACAGGATTTTCTGGAAATTACCGAGCCTCCGGGCTGGAGCGCGTGAGCGGAGTCTAGCGGTTTCTCGCCATCGAGATACGATCCAGTTCATGCATCAGGGGTTCCGCCGCGGCAGGAGCTTTGGCATCCCCCATCAGGATTTGCCGGTTGTTGTAGTCGCGGCCGTAAAGTTCTTTGTCGGCCTCATGATCGGGTCGTAAAGTCGCCCCTTCAAGGCTAAGCCCCGCGAAAATTCCACGCGTGCGGGACCACGACAACATCTCCGCATGCATCTGCGCATCGGTTTGCGCAGAGGCGGTGCGGCCAACCGGGCCAGCCGCGACGGAAGCGTCTCCGCCGAGGGTGAACTTGTCTTCGAGGAGCCGCTTCATGCCGCCATCGTTCATCACGAGCAGAATGACGTCGGATTCCGAACCGCCAATCTGAAGACCGAAGCTGCCGCCTTCAATCCGCATTGCCGCGGGAGCCGACCAGCCCGCGCCGCTCGGCTTACGGCACATGGCGAAACCACGGCCGTATTTGGCACCAAAAATGAAGCCGGCCTTTTTCATGTTTGGAACGATTACAACGCATTTGGCCTTGTTCAAAAGGTCTTGGGGAATTCCCTTGTCCCCTTCATGCGTCATATCGGCGAGAACATCCGTCGCCTCGTGAAGTCTGTCCGTAGCTCCACTTTCTTTTTGCGCCATCAGTCCGATGGGGCTGAGTGCCGCAACTGCCAAGATCGTTATTAATGTAGAACGCATAAGCACGCGTCTCCTTTTCAGGATTAGAAGTTTGCGCGTGCAGGACCAATGTACTAATACATACAGCCGCCGGGCTTAGTTGTTCCGGCGGCTGGAATTCTTGTTCAAAAGCGATTCAAGCTTTGCGGCAGACTGAGGGGCCGTGGCGCCACCTGTGAGAATTTCCCTGTTCGAAACAGCGTGGCCGTAAAGGTCGACGTTGGTGTCGGCGTCAGGTCTCAGCGTTGCGCCCTGCAGGGATAGCCCCGCGAATAATCCGCGCGAGCGGGAATAAGACAACATTTCAGCGCGCATCGCGGCGTCGGTCTGCGCGCTGGCTTCGCGACCCAGGGGTCCGGCTGCGGCGGAGGCTTCCCCGCCGAGGGTAAATTTATCGCCGAGAAGCCGTTTCATACCCGTCTGATTCATAACCAGAAGCAGCACATCCTGCTCGGAGCCCCCGATTTGCAGGCCGAAACTGCCGCCCTCGATGCGGATGGCGGCGGGCCCGGACCAGCCGGTTCCGCCCGCCCGGCGGCAGAAGGCGAAACCACGTCCGTACTTCCCGCCGACGAGGAAAGCGGCTTTCTTCAAATTGGGCACAAGGATCACGCAGTCGGCCCTGTTCATCAAATCCTGCGGAACGCCTTTGTCGGAAGCCTTCATCATGTCTGTAAGAAGGTCAGTGGCGGCATCGAGTCGGTCGGCGGTTTCCCCCGGCTTGGCGAGGGCGAGCGCGGGTATCACTAAGAAAATAGCTGCAAGAGCGGGGATGAAGATTTTTCGCATGGCTGAAAGAGCCAGCTTAGCGCACAAGCCCCAGCTCAGCGTACAAACATCGCCGAGCGTTGCGCGAATGACACGACCGCTCCGGGCACGACGCCAAGCGCGAAAGTGCCGATCGCCGAGAGCGCAAGAGCCATACGCAGGCCCAAACCGAGGGGCTCGACGTTATTCGCCACCTCACCGGGCTCGTGCATGTACATCACGACCAGCAGGCGGAGATAGTAATACGCGGCCACGGCGCTGTTCAGAAGTCCGAGGACGGTCAGCCAGACCAGATGAGAATCGAGAGCGGCGCGGAAGATGTAGAACTTCCCGAAGAAGCCGCCGGTCAGCGGCACGCCGATCAGCGACAGAAGGAACACGGTCATCATCGCGGCGGTTACCGGCTGGCGCCGGGAGAGGCCGGCAAGGTCGTCGATCTTCAGATTGCGCTCGCCTTTGCCGGAGATGTGAATGACAACCGCAAATGCGCCGATGTTCATGAAAGCGTAGCCGGCGAGGTAGAACATGGCGGCGGCGGTGCCGATTTCGGATCTTGCGGCCAGCGCCACCAGGATATAGCCGGCATGCGCGATGGAGCTATAGGCCAGCATGCGCTTCAGGTTGCTCTGCGTCAGGGCCGCGAAGTTTCCGATGGTCATCGAAAGCAGCGCCGAAATCCAGATGACCGGCTCCCATCCACCCGCGACGCTCTGGAAGGCGGTGAGGAAGATGCGCAGGAAGATGGCGAATGCCGCGGCTTTGGGTCCGGTAGCCATAAATGCGCTGACCGGTGCGGGCGCGCCCTGGTAAACGTCGGGCGCCCAGATCTGAAAGGGCGCGGCGGAAACCTTGAAGGCCAGTCCGACGAACATGAGGGCGGCGGCCACGCTGACCATCGCGAAGGCATCGCTTTCCGGCACGGCGAGCACGGTGCGGATCTGATCCAGCTTCGTGCTGCCCGTAATACCGTAAACAAGCGCGACGCCATAGAGAAAGAACGCCGTGGCGAAGGACCCGAGCAGAAAGTATTTGAGTGCGGCTTCGTTGTTTCGTTTGTCATCGCGCAGATAGCCGGCCAGCACGTAGGTGGCGATCGAGGAGATCTCAAGACCGATGAAGATCATGATGAGGTCGTTGGCTGTGACCATGACGCACTGGCCGACGATGGAGAACAGTAGCAGGGCGTGGAATTCGCTGGTTTCAGCTTTCTCGCGTTCGAGGTAGCGGTAAGAAGAAAGAACAGCGAGGATGCCGATGCCGATCACAAGGATGCGGAAGAAGGTTCCGAATCCATCGATCACAAGAAGGTCGGAATATGCAGGCCCGGGGACAGAGTTGGCCCCCGCGGCGGCGAAAAGGGCAACGATGAGCGCGACGATCGAGAAATGTCCGAAGAGCCGTGGAGACTTTTTCGCGAAAAACGGATCGAGCACCATGATCATCGTGGCGGCGACCGTCAGAACGAGTTCCGGCGCAAAACGCAACAGATCGTCGCTGCTGGGCGTGAAATTAACGGGCATGGAGGCTGCCTCCTGAGCTTTGAGCGGAAAGGCCGTGGCTGGGGAGCGCTACGCGCAGCGGTACGTTCATCTTGCTTTGATCGAGAATCTTTGAATTGGCCTCTGAAACCGGCGGCAGGAAAGTCTGGGTATACATGCCCATCCAGACCATCATGATGACCAGCGGGATGACACAGGCCCATTCGCGCATATTGAAGTCGGATATGTGATGGCGGACCTCGTCGTGCGTCTCACCGAAGAACACCCGCTGGTACATCCACAGCATGTAGCAGGCGGAGAGGATGACGCCAAGGGCGGCGAAGATGGTCCAGGTGAAATGGGCCTGGGCAGAGCCCTGCAGAATCAGAAATTCGCCGATGAAATTATTCAGTGTGGGCAGCCCGATGCTGGCCAGGGTAGTGATCAGAAACATCGCGGAAATCCACGGCGCGACAGTGGCGACTCCGCCGTAATCGGAGATGGCCAGCGAATGCCTGCGCTCATAGAGGAAGCCGACGAGAATGAAGAGCGCGCCAGTGGAGATGCCGTGATTGAGCATCTGATAGACCGCGCCATCGAGGCCTAGCTGTGTGAACGAGAAAATGCCGAGCACCACGAATCCAAGGTGGCTTACCGATGAATAGGCCACCAGTTTTTTCATGTTCGGCTGGACCATGGCAACCAGTGCGCCATAGATGATGCCGATGATGGCAAGGATGACAATCCAGCCGGCGTTCTCGCGGGCGGCTGTCGGGAACATGGGCAGACAGAAGCGGACAATTCCGTAGGTGCCCATTTTCAGCATGACGGACGCCAGCATCAGCGAACCGGCGGACGGCGCTTCGACGTGCGCGTCAGGCAGCCAGGTATGCAGAGGGAACAGCGGGACCTTGATGGCAAATGCTACGAAGAACGCCAGAAACAAGAGCGTTTCTTCGGTATGCGTGAGGGAGATTCGGCCCGACGAGAACCCGTCGAGAATCACCGCGTAATCGAAGGTGCCCGCGCGGAGATAGAGGAAGATAATGGCGGCCAGCATGAGCACCGAGCCAGCCATCGTGTACAGGAAGAACTTGACCGCGGCGTAGATGCGGCGGTCGTGGCCCCAGATGCCGATCAGGAAGTACATCGGGACAAGCGCCACTTCCCAGAACACGTAGAACAGGAAAAGATCCCAAGCGGAGAAAACGCCGACCAGTCCGAATTCCAGCAGCAGCAGGAAGGCAAAAAATTCTTTGACGCGGTCGCCGATGTAACGCCAGGAAATCAGGATGGCGATGGGCGTTAGGAAGGTGGAAAGGATGATCAGCCAGAGGCTCAATCCATCGATGCCTACGTGCCAGTGGATTTCCGGGTTGGCGATCCAGACCATATCCGCGACGAACTGCTGGCCGGTTTGGCCCGACTGGTAACCGGTGGCCAGACCCAGCGAGAGAACGAAAGTGAGGAGCGATACCGCCAGCGTGAAAAGGCGGATGGCCTGCTCCTGGGCGCGCGGAATCAGCAGGGTCAGGACAAAGCCGACAGCCGGGAGTGCGATGAGCAGAGTCAGAAGATTCATCGAACCACTCCTGAAGCCAGGCCCATAATAAACAGCAGAGCGACCGAGCCGAGCACCACCCATGTGGCATAACTCCGAATGCTGCCCGATTGAAGCAGGCGCAGCCATTCGCCGATTCCTTTTGCCTGTGAACCGACCCCGTTGACAATGCCGTCGATCAGGCCCTGATCGGCGCCGTGCCAGAGAACGTCGCGGGAACCGCCGATGATCGGATGCACGATGGTGGCGTCGTAGATTTCATCCACGAAGTACTTGTTGTAGACCAGCGTGTAGAGGCCGCCGAGAGCCGTTGCGATTTTACCGGGGAGTTCCTTGTTCACGACGTACATGTAATAGGACAGCGCGATACCGGCCAGTCCGAAGGCCACCGAGATCGCGGTGAGCGTAAAATCATCGCCGCCTTCCGCCAGAGGGAACATGTCCTTGAGAATTTCCGGGACGTTGAACAAGAAGCCGCCGACAATCGAGAGAACGGCGAGGATAATGAGCGGGGCCAGCATGGAGGGCGGCGATTCATGCGGATGCCCATGCCCTTTGTATTCGCCTGTGAAGGTCATCCAGAAGGCGCGCCAAACGTAGAACGCGGTCATGCCGGCGGTGATCACGCCGACCCAGTACATCCACGGTGCGTGAGCATAAGCTGCGCCGAGGATCGCGTCTTTACTGAAGTAGCCGGAGGTGAACGGGAATCCGGAGATGGCCAGTGAAGCACAGACCAGGGTGATGCCCGTCCAGCGGGCGTGCTTCCAGAGTCCGCCCATGTGGCGCATGTCCTGTTCGCCGTGGCAGGCGTGGATCACACTGCCCGCGCCAAGGAAGAGCAGGGCTTTGAAAAAGGCGTGCGTCATCAGGTGCCAGACACCGGCGGAGAATGCACCGACGCCGACTCCCAGGAACATATAGCCGAGTTGCGACACCGTCGAATAGGCGTAAACCTTTTTGATATCGTTCTGCACGAGGCCAATGGTCGCGGCAAACACGGCGGTGGCGAGCCCGATCACCGCGACGGTTTCCATGGCAGCCGGGGCATGAGTGAAGATCGCGGCCGAACGAGTACACATGTATACTCCGGCGGTGACCATGGTGGCGGCGTGGATCAGGGCGGAGACCGGCGTGGGGCCTTCCATCGCGTCCGGCAGCCAGACATACAGCGGAATCTGCGCCGACTTGCCGCACGCGCCCACCAGCAGCAGAAGCGCGATAGCGGTGAGTGTTTCCGTCTGTTTGCCCGGCGCCGCCGAGAAGACCTGCGTGAAGTTCAGGGTGCCGAAGTTGATCACGATCAGGAACATCGCCAGCGAGAAGCCGAAATCGCCGATGCGGTTCACGATGAAAGCCTTGTTGCCCGCGGTGGTGGCGCTCTTCTTGACGAAGTAGAAGCCGATGAGCAGATAGCTGCACAAACCAACGCCTTCCCAGCCGACGAAGAGGATCAGATAATTGGCGGCCAGAACCAGGTTCAGCATGAAGAACATGAACAGGTTCAGGTAGGCGAAGAAGCGGTAGTAGCCTTCTTCATGCGCCATATATCCGGCGGAGTAGATGTGGATAAGAGAGCCGATTCCGGTCACGATGAAAAGCATGATCATCGTCAGTTTGTCGACCGTGAAATCCCAGCCGACCTGGAATTCGCCGCTTTTGATCCACGTGAAGTAGTGCTCGGTTACCGGGGTTGCCGCAAGATTACCTGCCGTCAGGAAAACCTTCATGACCCAGGCAAACGACAAAACTAC
Organism: Bryobacteraceae bacterium; assembly: GCA_035552315.1. Lineage (GTDB taxonomy): Bacteria > Acidobacteriota > Terriglobia > Bryobacterales > Bryobacteraceae > BOG-234. The sequence goes on along the minus strand of DASZLO010000232.1, from coordinate 12,996 downwards.
GCTGCCGACCGCGATGGCATTGATCAGGGCTTTCGGCAGTTTGCGGCCGAAGATTCCGTTGATCAGAAAGCCGATGAACGGGAGGGTGGGTATGATCCAGAGATTCTGCGGCATCAGTTTTTCAGCGAATTGATTTCATCGATGTTCAGAGTGTCGCGGTTCTTGAACACCGTCAGGATGATCGCGAGGCCAACGGCGGCTTCGGCGGCCGCAACCACCATCACGAAAAATGTGAAGATGTGGCCGCTGACCTGCTTGTGCTGGTTTGCAAAAGCTACGAAGCTGAGGTTTACGGCATTGAGCATCAGCTCGATGCACATGAACACGGTGATGATGTTGCGGCGGAAAATGAATCCGGCGACTCCCAGCGTAAAGAGGATGGCGCTGAGCGCGAGATACCACCAGATCGGTACGCCCGCATTGAGGGTGGCCCCGATGCTGTTCAATCCTTCGGGCAGATTTCCCATATCAGTCCATCTCCTTTCGGGCGAGAACGATGGCTCCGATGATGGCGACCAGAATCAGAACCGAGGTGACTTCGAACGGAAGCAGGTAATCGGTGAAGAGCGCGTAACCGACCGCCTCGGCGGTGCCGCCGGTAAAGCTGCCGAAACTCACAGGCTCTCCGCCGGAGAAGCGGCCCTGCAGCGCGTAGCCGATGATGGCGAAGAATACGATCAGCACGGGGACTCCGAGCAGTTGCGCCATCCACGAACGGCCGCGGCGCTCCTCCGCTCCGGCGTTCAGGAGCATGATGACGAAAATGAACAGCACCATGATCGCGCCCGCATATACGATCATCTGGGCGAGGGCGATAAACTCAGCGCCAAGGATCAGATAGAACACCGCAAGCGAGCCCATTACTCCGACCAGAGAAAGGGCGCTGGCGATCGGATGTTTTTGCAGAATCACGCTTACGCCGCACACTACGGCGATGGTCGCGAACAGCAGGAAAAAGAAGAGACTCATCTCTAGGGAACCAGTGCCACCAGAAAACCGGTAAGGAGGAGATTCGCCAAAGCCACCGGGAAAAGGAACTTCCAGGCAAATCCCATCAGCTGGTCGTAACGGAAACGCGGCAGGGTGGCGCGGATCCAGACAAAGACAAAGAGCAGGAAGCCGGTCTTGGCGAGAAACCAGAACAACGGCGTCAAAACCGGTACTGTGGGCGGATACAGCATCAGACCCGCCAGTCCGAAAAAGACGATTGCGAAAGCCGGCAGAGTATAGCGATCGAGGGGCCGGGCGGGATTGAGCCCGTGATAGAGGCAAAGGCCACCGGCGATGAGGAGGATGGCGGGGGCGACGAAATTCGATCCGTAAGCCGCCGGCCAGAGGGGATGCCAGCCGCCCAGGAAGAGAAGCGTTGCCACTGAGCAGACAGTCACCATGTTGGCGTATTCGGCCATGAAGAAGGCCGCAAACGACATGCTGCTGTACTCGACGTGGAAACCGGCGACGAGCTCGTTTTCCGCCTCAGGCAAGTCGAACGGAATGCGGTTCGTCTCCGCAAATGCCGCGATCATGAAGATGATGAAACTGAAGATCTGCGGAGCGGGCATAGCGAAGATCGCCCACTTCGGAATGATGCCGAGGTTATATCCGGCCTGCGAATCCACGATTTTCCGAAGACTGAGAGTGCCTGCCAACAGCAGCGGCGAGGCGATGGCGAGGCTCATCGGCAGCTCGTAGCTGATCATCTGGGCCGAACTGCGCAGGCCGCCGAGGAGCGCGTACTTATTGTTCGAAGACCATCCCGCCAGCGCGATGCCGTATACGCCCAGCGCGCTGAGCGACAGGATCACGAGAATTCCAACATTGAGGTCAGCCAGTTCCATGTTCGTCGTATAGCCAAACACGGTGATGCTGGTACCGAATGGAATTACAGAGATCGGGATAAGCGCCATCAGTACAGCCAAAAACGGCGCAAGCAAATAAAAAAAGCGGTTCACGTGCGGAGGCAGAACACCCTCTTTGGTGATCAGCTTGACCACGTCGGCCAAAGGCTGGAGAAGTCCGTGCGGCCCGACGCGATAGGGACCCATGCGAACCTGCACATGCGCAATGACCTTGCGCTCCACCCACTGCAGATAAGCAAGCGTGGTCAGCAGGACGAAAGCGATGACCGCGAGCTTGATGAGTGTGATAATGATGAATTCCATTACTGGCGCACGGTCTCCTCTTTGTCGGGCGATTTCAAATCGCCTCCGGAGTGACTCCAGTCACTGCCGGGATCGGACCGTTTCTCGATAACTGAATTCAGTATTTTAGAATACCGTCCGAGGGTTCCCGATGTGAAGAGATTGTCGTGCGCCGACCAGATCAGATCGGGACGCGTGTCCACACCGACGCGGCCGTTGACCGGCATCGATTGCTGCGCACCCATGGCAACCATGGCGAGCGGGATGTCATACCCTTTTACAGTGCGGCGGATTTCGTTGTAGACGGTATCGGGAAGCCAAGGGCCCATTTGCGGCGCGAATCCCATTTCTTTGGCGATCAGTCCGATGATTTCCAGGTCCGGCTTGGCGCCGAGGGTAGAAATGGCGCGCTTCAGGCGCTGCACTTCCCCGCAGACATTGGTCACAGTGCCGTTCTTTTCATATGCGCTGCCGGCAGGGAGCAGAACATCGGCCCGCATGGCGGTCTCCGTCATGAACATGTCCTGCACGACGACAAAAGCAAACTTCGCGGCCAGCGGACCGGCTTTGAGTGGATTAGCGCCGATTACCCAAAGGGCATCCATGTGGACCGCAGTGCGCATTTCTTCGACGGTCATCCCGGACTGTCCCGAAGCCTTGTAGCCAGGAAGAAGTTCCGGCACCATGCCCATATCAATGGCGCCACGCGAGTTGGAATAATCGACCAGCGGGCAATACTTAACCGGAATCCCCAGTGACTGCCCGAACTGAACCAGCTCGCGAATAGCAGGGCCTTTGATGGAGTCGTTAAAGAGAATGACGAGATCCGGCTGTCCGGCGAGAGCCTCGCGCATTTCGGCGAGAGCTTCGAGCTCCGAACCGGCGGGCTTGCGGATGGACTTCACCGCGTATTCGTCTTCGCGCACAGGCTGCGGGGTGACCACAAAAATCTGCGCATCGTGATGCCGCTTGTTCGCACGGATCTGGAAAGAGAGGAAGGGTTGCTGAAGCGCGAGGTCCGCGCCAAGGATCAGAAATGCCTTGCGCTCGTAGAGATCCTGCGTCGTCGCCAGGTGGCCGCCAGGCTGATCCTGAGTTCCGCTCAGAGCATCGACCAGCGTCACGACATCGCCGGTGCGATGGTGATCGATATTGTTGGTGCCCAGGCACTGGCGGGCGAATTTCTGCAGGTAGTAATTTTCTTCGTTCGTGGTGTGGTTCGATGCGATGACTCCGAACTTGCGGTTCGGTCCCTTGAAGTCGTTGAACTTCGCGGCAATGGTTGCCAGCGCCTTCGACCACGATGTTTCCACGAGTTTGCCGTCGACGCGCACCATCGGCGAGGTGATGCGTTCCGGATGATCGTTGAAATCGAACGCGTAGCGGCCTTTGATGCAGAGGAATTCACCATTGATGCCCGAGCGGTCGCGGTTGTTGCCGCGAATAACAGCATCGTTGCGCACCCCGAGAGTGGTCTTGCAGCCGTTGGAGCAATGAGTGCAGATGGTGCCGACATGCTCCATTTCCCAGGGCCGGGTCTGATACCGGTACGGACCGCTGGTGAGCGCGCCAACCGGACAGATATCGATGCACTGGCCGCATTCGTCGCAACTCAGGTGATCGCCTTCGTTGGGGGCGATCAGCGAGACCGCACCGCGATTGACGACGCCGAGAGCGCCCACGCCCATTCCCTCGTCGCACGCGCGAATGCAGCGGAAGCACAGAATGCAGCGCGGGGCATCGTAGAAAACCACCGGCGACCATTGCTGCTCATCAACGTGGATCTTCGTTTCGGTAAAACGGCTTTCGCCCGCGCCATACCGAAAGACCATATCCTGAAGCTCGCACTCGCCACCCTTGTCGCAGACCGGGCAATCGAGCGGGTGATTGGTCAGAAGAAATTCGAGCGTGTATTTGCGGGCCTGTGCGACCTGCGGGGTGTTGGTGTGTACCACCATGCCGGGCGCGACAGGCAGCGTGCACGCCACCTGCATCTTCGGCATTTTTTCGACTTCCACCAGACACATACGGCAGGCGGCCTGCAGCGAATATCCTTCGTAATAACAGAAGGACGGAATCTCAATGCCCGCGCGTTTGGCCGCTTCAATAACCAGCGTGCCGGCCGGAACTTCGACCTCGTGGCCATCGATGGTGAATTTAACCGGATCAGCCATTATGCGGTCACCAGGCGCGAGGTTCTGTCGTAAGGACAGGGCTCGCCGTTCAGATGCGCCTCGAATTCATCGGTGAATTTCTCCACGATGGAAATGGTCGGCAAGGCCGCTGCGTCGCCCAGCGGGCAGAACGTTCTGCCCAGCATATTGCGCGCGAGATCGCCGATCAGCACGATGTCACTCCTGGTCCCCTGCCCTTCGTGGAAACGGGTCAGCAGCTTTCTGAGCCAAGTGGTACCCTCGCGGCAGGGTATGCACCAGCCGCAGCTCTCATGGGCATAGAAGCGCATGATCCGCAGAGCCGCTTTCACCATGCATGTGTCTTCATCCATGACGACCACACCGCCCGAGCCCAGCATTGAGTTGGCTTTGGCAAGGGTGTCGAAGTCCATCGCAAGATCGCATTCATCGGCTTTCAGGACCGGGCAGGATGAGCCCCCCGGGATCACCGCTTTCAGCTTGCGGCCGTTCCGCATGCCACCGCCGACCTCATTGATCATCCGCATCAGATTGAAACCCATGGGCAACTCGTAAACGCCAGGTTTATTGATGTGTCCGGAGAGGCAGAACAATCGCGTGCCGCCGTTCTTCGGCGTGCCGAGGCCCGCGAAGTAAGCGCCGCCCTGCAGAATGATGGGAGGCACCGAACAGAAAGTTTCAACGTTGTTTAAAACGGTGGGCGACTGGTAGGCGCCCGCGACAGCCGGGAACGGAGGCCGGATTCGCGGCACACCGCGCTTGCCCTCGAAAGATTCGAGCAGAGCCGATTCTTCGCCACACTCATAGGCGCCGGCGCCGGTGTGCGTCGCCAGATGGAATTTCGTTCCCCGCCCCATCACGTTATCGCCCAGGTAGCCGTGCGCGTAAGCTTCGTCGATGGCGCGATCCACGATGTCGATCAGATAGCGATATTCGCCGCGAATATAGATGTATCCCTGCTCCGCCCCGACCGCGAGACCCGCGATCAGAATGCCTTCGATCATCTGGTGCGGATCGTACTCGATGAGCAGACGGTCCTTGCAGGTGCCGGGCTCGCTCTCATCGGCATTGACCATGATGTACTTCGGCTTGGGCGACTGCCGCGGCACGAAGCTCCACTTCATTCCGGTGGGGAACCCTGCGCCGCCGCGTCCGCGGAGACCGGACGCTTTCACCTCATTGATGATTTCGTCCTGCGTCATCCCCATCGCTCTTTCGAGGGCCTTGTAGCCGTCGGTGGCGAGATAAGTTTCAATGGACTGGGAATTCGGCAAACCAAACCGGCGCGAAAGAATGCGGACTTCCAGCGGATTGGGTTGGTTGTAAAGCATTATTCGTTCACCTTTTTCACCGCGGTGATTTCTTCCGGATTCTTGCCTGCGGCCAGACCCGAAATGAGCTTATCGAGCTGTTCCGCCGTGACATCGTGATAGAAGTCGTAATTCACCTGAATGGCTGGCGCCCACGAACAGGCGCCGATACATTCCACTTCCTCGAGAGAAATGCGTCCGTCGGCGGTGACCTGTTTATGGCCGATGCCCAGCTTATGGGACGCCTGCTCCCAAAGCTCCGCGCCGCCCACCAGAAGGCAGGAAATATTGGTACAGATCTGCACGTGATACTTGCCCAGCGGCTTGCGATGCAGCATCGAATAGTACGTCAGAACTTCGCTGACTTCGAGCGGCGTCACGCCCACGCGGCGGGCTATCTCATTCACCAGTTCATCGGTGCAGGCGCCGACTTCGTCCTGCGCGTAAATGAGCATCGGGATCATCGCCGAACGTTTGCGGTCGGGGGGATACTTAGCGAGGAATGTTTCAAAGCGCGCTTCGAGCTCGGGCGAGAAGGTCATCTGGAAGCACTCTCCGCTGCCGCGATGGCCGCAGTATTCATTCGGATCGCGTTATGGCTTGCGCGCTGTTTTTCTGTCGTCATTGCTAGCGGTCCGTATCGCCCAAAACAAAGTCCATGCTGCCCAGCGACGCGATCACATCAGCCACCTGCGTACCTTCGATCATCGCCGACGTCGATTGCAGATTTCCGAAACTGGGGCCGCGCCAGTGAACCCGGTAAGGCTTCTGGGTTCCGTCGCTGACCATGTAGCAGCCGACTTCGCCGCGCGGCGATTCGATCACCTGGAAAACTTCACCTTCCGGAACGCGGAATCCTTCGGTCACGATTTTGAAATGGAAGATAAGCGCTTCCATCTGTGTCTTCATCTTTTCGCGATCCGGCAGAACGATTCCCGGCGCCTCCGCCTGATGGGGTCCGGACGGCATGCCTTCGAGCGCCTGACGGATGATTCGGGTTGACTGCCGCATTTCTTCAATGCGCACCAGATAGCGGGAGTAAACGTCGTTTTCAGTACGCGTCGGGACTTCGAAATCGAATTTTTCGTAGCTCGAATAAGGAGTGTCTTTGCGGGCGTCCACCTTGAAGCCGGCGGCGCGAAGCATGGGGCCGGTGACGCCGAGGTCGAGCATGTCCGGAAGCGAGAGGAAGCCGACTCCCTTCGTGCGCCCGGTCCAGATGCGATTGTTCGTGAGCAGTTCTTCGTACTCATCGATACGGGACGGAAAGACGTCGACAAAATCCTTTACCCGCTTCTGCCAGTTGCGCGGAGGAGGCAGCGCCAGTCCGCCGATGCGGAAGTAACTGGTCATCATGCGCTGGCCGGAAAACATCTCAAAGATGCGCAGAATGTCTTCCCGCTCACGGAAGCAGTAAAGGAACACGCTCATGGCCCCGATATCGATGGCGTGCGTTCCAAGCCACACCAGGTGGCTGTTCAGGCGCGTCAATTCCGACAGCATCACGCGCATCCATTGCGCCATGGGCGGGATTTCGAGACCCAGCAGCTTCTCGGCGGCGAGACAGTAAACCAGATTATTCGACAGCGGGGCCAGGTAATCGATGCGGTCGGTCAGCGTGACGCTTTGCTGGTACGTCTTGGCTTCAAATTCTTTCTCGATGCCGGTATGCAGATAACCGATATCGGGCGCGGCTTTCAGAATCGTTTCGCCATCCAGCTCCAGCAGCAACCGCAGCACCCCGTGCGTGGACGGGTGCTGGGGGCCCATGTTGAGGACCATGCTTTGCGGAGCACTGGAGCCGGCCGCACGTTCGTGCTGCTCGTAATCCTTCTCAACCTCGGCTTCGGACGTGATTTGATGGCTCATGATTCAAGCTCCTCAGTATCTCGTACCCGTTACCGGGTAATCCTTCCGCAGCGGATAACCTTCCCAGTCGTCGGGCATCATAATGCGGGTAAGATTGGGATGATTCAGAAAACGTATTCCAAAAAAATCGAACACTTCGCGCTCATACCAGTTGGCTGAACGGTACACCGGGCAGGCCGATTCGATCTCCACTTTTTCGCCTGACAACCAGGCCTTGAGCCGCAGCCGCTCCTTCTGTGAGAAGGAATGCAAATGGTAGACGAGTTCAAACCGTGGTTCGGCGGGGTAACGGTCCACCGCTGTCACCGTGGTCAACTGCTCGAAGTGAAGCGTCTCTTTGATTATCGCAAGAGCGGCAAGAATATTTTCGGGCCTCACTTCAACCGTGAGCTCCTCGAATTCGAACTTCGCGGCAACGGCGAGATCGCCGAGCGCAGCAATTACCGGGTTGGCCTGCAGGCTTTCGGAGATCATCGCTTGCTACCTGCTCTCCGCCTGGCGGGGCTGCAGATCCATTTTCACGTTCAGGGCGTTTACGTCCGTTGAATGCGACCAGTCGAGCACGCCTTTTTTCCAGATAAAGAAAAATCCCGCCAGAATCAGAATGACGAATATCAGCATCTCGACAAATGCAAACATCTTGAGCTGCTTGTAAACGACGACCCACGGATAAAGGAAGATGGCTTCAATATCGAAAAGGATGAAAATCATCGCGACCAGGTAAAACTTCACGCTGAAGCGATGGCGCGCGTCGCCGGTGGGCGCAATGCCGCATTCGTAAGGCATGTCCTTGACGCGGTTCTTGACTCTTCTTCCGATGACGAATGTGAGGGTGACAAGCGCCGCGGCGATGATCGTCGCCAGCACAGCCTGGAATAGAACCGGAAACCAGATTTCAGCCTGAGTTGTGGGCAAAGACTATAATAATCCACGGGTTGGTTCGTGCGTGGAAAAAGAAGTTACAGTTAACGGCGAGAAGCGTCTTTTTGCGGCTGGCGCGACGCTGCTCGACGTCATTCGCAGCCTCCACCTCGAACCCGACCGCGTGGCCGTGGAATTGAATCGCTCGATTGTGAAACGGGAATTATGGCCCGGGACACAGTTCGGCCCCGATGCGGAAATCGAAATCGTACAGTTTGTGGGCGGGGGCTAGAAAAGCGGGGGTAGAAAAGAAAGCCGCTTCACAGGCGAAAGCCTGTGCCACCGTTTTCCCGGTGGCACAGAACTTTTCGGTCGGCTTTTTACGGCCGGAATGCCTATTCGAAACTGCGAATAGCGTGCGCTTCGTCCTCATGGACGTCGAACACGGTGTACAGCTTCGTAATCTGCAACAGATCCTTCACGCGCTTGGTCAGGCTCAGCAGCTTCAAAGTGCCGCCCTGATTGGCTACAGTCGTAAAGCCGGACACCAGCTCACCGATACCCGAGCTGTCGATATAAGTGACCTCGCCCAGATTCAGCAGGATCTTCTTGTTGCCCTTGGCCGTCAGCTCGCGAAGAACGTCGCGCAGGGCGCTCGATCCTTCGCCGAGAGTAATCCGGCCGGAAACATCAATCACACTCACGTCACCCACCTGACGGGTGGTCAATTTAACACTCACTGCCTGTAGCCTCCTCGCACGAATCTATTCGTTGAACCCGGCCTGAAGTTCGTCAGGCCTGCGGTCCGATATTCTTGACCAGCGTTACTTCCGTACCCGAAGGCTCCGCCCTGCGCACCTTCACATCGTCCATAAATGCGCCCATCAGGAACAGCCCGCGCCCCGAATGCCGCAAAAGATTGTTGTCGTGCAGCGGGTCGGGCACTTCCTGCAGATCGAATCCTTCACCCTGATCGGTGATTCCGATCATGAATTTGTCAGCCACCGTGGAAACGCTGACATGAACAGTCTTGTTGCGGTTATACCGGTTGCCATGCACCACGGCGTTGACCATGCATTCCCGCACGGACATCCCGATCTTATGCTGGTCGTCTTCATCGAAACCAGCGTCCTCGGCCGCCTTTAATATGTCACCCTCCGCGAGATCGACACTCTCGAGCGTTGAGGGGTAATCCTGATCCAGCACTTTCTTCGCGCCTGTATCCACGGCCATAAACCAGTCGAGAGCGTAAGACGAAACGCTACCATAAAACACTGCGTTTCCGAAAGTCAAGAATTCGCAGGTATTTCGAGCAAGTGTTACGAGGTAGGTTACCATGTAGGGCGATGACACCGTCCCAACCCCGGTTTGTACTGGAAAAAGCGCCCGATTACCGCGAGGGCTATGCCAACAGCGTGCAGGTTCGCGTGAACCTCTGGGACTTTTTTCTGATGTTCGGCAACATCAATCAATCCACCGCCGATCAGGTTCAGATCCGGAATTTTCAGGGCGTTTATGTCAGCCCGCAGCAAGCCAAGGCGCTGTTGAATATTCTGCAGCAGAATGTGAGCCAGTACGAGTCCGCCTTCGGCGAGATCCGCCTAGAACCGCAGGCAGGCACCGGGTTCGTTCAGTAGAAGAGGATTTTCGGGATGCCCGGGCAGAGAGCGGCGCATCCGACCCGCCACGAAATCAGGCCGCCGGTCCGGCTTCAGTCCTATGCGTTCGCGTTCGCGGTTCTGGCGGCTTTCCTGCTGCTTGTCCACGGTCCCCTGCTTCGCCTTCCTTTCTTTTGGGATGAAGCCGGCCAGTACGTGCCGGCATCGCTTGACATCTTTCGCTCCGGCGCCTGGATACCGGTTTCAACCGTTCCGAATATTCATCCGCCGGGGGTGATGGCCTACCTCGCGGCATTCTGGTCGGTCTTCGGCTTTTCGATCGAGGCCACGCGGATTGCAATGCTGCTGCTTGCGGCCGCGGGCGCGCTCCTTTCGTTCCTGCTCGCCATCGAACTCTCGCGCGGCGCGCCTGGAACACCCGCCTTTGCCGCTGTCGCGCTGCTGTGTCTGAGTCCGCTGTTTTTCGCGCAGTCGATGCTGGCTCAACTCGACATGCCGGCCATGTGTTTTTCGGTGCTGGCGCTGCTGCTTTTCCTGCAGGACCGCATTCGCGCCTGCGCGATCGCCTGTGTCGTTCTGGTGGCGGTGAAGGAAACCGGCATTGTCGTTCCCGCTTTGTTCGCCGGCTGGCTGATCCATGAACGCCGTCTGCGTGACGCTCTGTGGTTTCTGCTGCCCGTTCCGCTGCTGCTGTTTTGGCTGACGGAATTGCATCGCGTCACCGGTTATTGGCTCGGCAGCCGGGCTTTCGGCGACTACAATCTGCGCTATCCGCTCGAACCCTGGCATCTGCTGCTGGCCTTCTTCCGCCGTATCTACTACCTGTTTATCGGCAGCGGACATATTTTCGGAACCATCGCGCTGATGTGGGCGTGGAAACGGATGCCGCTGCTCAGGAGCAGACCGTGGCGGATCGCCGGCGCCTTCGTGGCGGCGCAGATTATGGTCGTCAGCCTCTTCGGCGGCGCTGTGCTGGAGCGATATCTGCTGCCGGCTCTGCCGGTCGTCTATGCGGCTTTCGCGGTTTCACTCCAGGCGCTCCGTCCGCTCATGCGCCGATGGGTGCTCGCCGCACTGCTCGTCTGTCTGGCAGCCGCGAACTTTGTGAAGCCTGTCTATCCCTTTCCCTTCGAGAACAACCTGGCGTTTGTCGATTTCGTCGCACTGGAGCGCGCTGTCGCAGGCGCCGTGGAATTGCGCGGTCCCGGGCCCGTCGCCGCGGTTTTTCCGGTTACCGACGGTTTACGCCGTCCCGAACTGGGCTTTGTCGATACGCCGCGTCAGGTGATCGACATCGACAACTTCAGCCAGCCGGAGATTGACAAGCTGCGAAATCAGAATCCGGCCATGGTCGTGGTCTGCCACCGCGACTGGGATCCGCTGGGACTTCTGGCCTATCCGGCTTTCGAAAACTTCGCCGAGAAGCATTACGGCTATGTCCCGGAGCTGCGGGCCGAAGAAGTGGCCGCCGCACTGTCGATGCACGTAGTCGGCCGCTGGCAACGGCGCGGGCTTTCGATGGAGTTACTGGCGCGGCCGCCGTTTTAGATTTTATTTGGCGAAAGTCTCGTGCAGTTTTTTGGCAACGCGCTCGGCTTCGCGATTCAGATTGGCATCGGACGGGGTCGGCGGTTTTTCATGATCCGACCACACCACCTGGCGGGTTTTCAAATCCACCAGAAAGAGCGTCCCGCGCGCGCTTGAGGAACGAAAAGCACTATGGACAGGCGGTGCCCCGCCGGTTTCGATGCTCTTCGCAGCCTTTTCGTCACTCTTGTCATCACTCTTGTCACCCTTCTTCACAGGTTTCTCCGGAGGCGGGAGAATCTGCGCCAGCCGCTGCTCGAAGGCTTCTCCCAGCCGGTCTGTCATCACCAGATCCGCGGCCTTCGGATCGGTAACCACCTGCATGACCTTTTCGCGGGTTAGCCAGTCGGCAAGATACTGATCGAGGCCGCCGCCCATCGGCAGCACATATACCTGATGCAGGCCCGCCGATTGAGCGAGCAGGGTTATGGTGAACAGGATCACCAGTGGATGGCGCTTCATTACAATCACAGTTTACTTCCTGGTATCGCTCTTGAATCCGCCCGTCGCCATTACCGCTGTCGTCCCCGTGCACAACCGGGCGGATCTGCTCGCCCGCCTGCTCAGGAGCATCGCAAGCCAGACGATGCCGTTCACGGAAACGATCGTGGTTGACAACGCTTCCTCCGACGGGGCAGGCGACGTGGCGAAAAACTGCGGCTGCCGTGTGATCCAGATGGGCGAAAACGCCGGTTTCGCGCGTGCGGTCAACCGAGGCTGGCAGGCGGCCGCGGAAGGCTGGATTGCGATTCTCAACAGCGACGTGGAACTGGATTCACGCTGGCTGGAGCATCTGATCGCTGAAGCTTCGGGCGCGAGTTTTGCCACGGGATTGATTCTCAATGCCGGGAACCGCCATGTCATGGACGGCACCTATGACCTGGTCAGCCGGGCCGGATGTGCGTGGCGGGCCGGCCATGGCGAGCCCGGTCCAACGGCAGGCGGGGCATCGAAGCCGATCGCTATCGCACCGGCCACCGCCTGCCTCTTTCGCCGGGAGGTGCTGGAACAACTGGGAGGACTTAACGAAGCGTACGAATCCTATCTGGAAGATGTCGATCTCGGGCTTCGCTGCGTTGGCGGAGGATTCACAGGAGTCTATGTTCCTTCCGCGATGGCTTGGCATGAGGGAAGCGCGACTTTCGGCCGCTGGAACCCGCGCGTGGTCCGGCTGATATCCCGCAACCAACTACTACTTGTGTCGAATAATTACGATTCGACATTGCTGCGTGCATGGTTCTGGCCTGTTCTGGCCGGACAGCTTCTGTGGGGCATGGTTGCCTTGCGACATGGCGCCGGACGGGCATGGCTGGCAGGGAAGATCGACGGTCTCCGTGGTTTTCATACGGGTGGCACTTACTCAGAGCCTGTAAGACGTTTTCTCGAAGCTTCCGAGCAGGAAATTGCCACAAGATCGACGGATTCCTACTGGCGATGGTACTTCCGGCTGACACGG
>DASZLO010000231.1:0-15097 GCA_035552315.1 Bryobacteraceae bacterium | reverse complement strand
CGTCGAATTTCAACATGCTTTCAATCAGCAGGTAGCTGGTCGGGAACCAGATCGGCCCGCGCCAGTTGGAGTTGCCGCCCTTCAGCTTGACCTCTTCTTCGGCGGGCTCGTAGCTCACTTTGCTGTGGCCGAAGTGGAACGGATGTTCCTTGTGGTACTTGGACAAACTGCGAATCCCGTAATCCGACAGGAACTCATTCGGGTCCTTGAAGCGCTCCAGAATCCGTTCCAGCTGATTCCGATCGACGATCGAGAGGATATGCGCTTTCTCCCCGCCCACGGTTGACGCATAGCACGCGTGTCCCACAAGATTCTGCCGGTTCTTGATGAACCAGTCGACATCCCGCAGGAAACTCGGCTTGGTCTTCAGATCCTCGTCGTACAGCACCTCGACCGCAAACAACGGAATCAAACCCACCAGCGAACGCACCCTGAATTTGTGGAACTCGCCCGACGGATAGCGCAGGATGTCATAGAAGAACCCGTCGCCTTCATCCCACAGCTGATAGGCACGTCCGCCCATCTTTTTCATGGCCGAACCGATGTAAATGTAATGCTGGAAGAACTTGGTCGCAAGGCCCTCATATACCGGGTTTTCATTCGCCAGTTCCAGCGCAATCCGCATCATGTAGAGGCAGAAGAAAGCCATCCAGCCGGTACCGTCCGACTGCTCCAGCACCGCTCCGTCCGGCAGCTTTTCACTGCGGTCGACGACGGTGATATTGTCAAGCCCGAGGAAGCCGCCTTCGAAGACGTTGTTCCCGGTGCTGTCTACCTTGTTCACCCACCAGGCGAAATTGATCAGCAGCTTGTGGAAGCAGCGCTCGAGGAAATTCCGGTCAGCCTTCCCCTTCTGATCCCGCTCGATCTGATAAACCCGCCAGCACGCCCACGCATGCACCGGCGGATTCATATCCGAAAATTCCCATTCGTACGCGGGAATCTGACCGTTCACGTGCTGGAACTGCTCAAACAGCAGGAACCAGAGATTGTCCTTGGCAAAGTTCGAATCGACCAGTGAAATCGTGACGCACTGAAACGCCAGGTCCCATGCCGCGAACCACGGATATTCCCACTTATCCGGCATCGACAGGATGCGCATCGAATTGAGATGCCGCCAGTGCTTATTGCGGCCGCGTTTCCTGGACTGCGGCGGAGGCGCCAATGGATTATCGCCTTCCATCCACCGATGCACGTCGAACAAATAAATCTGCTTCGACCAGAGCAGGCCCGCAAAAGCCTGCCGCTGGATCATGAGCTCTTCGGCCGTGGCGTTTTTCGGCTGGACCGCGGCGTAAAACTGGTCCGCGTCCCCTTTGCGCGCTGCCACAATCTTGTCCACGTCCGCCAGCGGATTGGACAACTGCGCGGACGTGAAACGCAACGGCAGAACATGGCTGCCGCCGGCGGGGATCCGCAGCTTGTAGGACAGACATGCTTTGGTGCCGGTCTGCGCCGGATTCACTGCGTCCTGCTCACCATTGACCAGATAACGATGGAAGGCATCTTTCACGTGCGCCGAACGGCTCTGCGCGCCTTCGCCAAACACGCGCGGCCCGTTGGTTTCATTATCGGTGAAAAGCAGTTCAGCGCCCGCCGGACCGTAAAGATACTTCGGCCCGAGACGCCACTCTACCGGAAGATTTTCCAGGGGCGCGGCATTCCGGTCGTCGGCGCAAATGCAGACGAAGTCGCCCGTCGCGTTCACGACTTTGATGTTCGGCTCAGGCCCGGCCGGGTTGGTCCAGCCCCACGTATTGCGAAACCACAGATGCGGCAGTACCCACAACTCGGCATCTTCAGGGCCGCGATTATGGATCTCCAGACGCAGCGCAAGATCGTCCGGAGCCGCCTTGGCGTATTCCATGAAAATATCGAAATACTTGTTCTCCGCGAAAATGCCGGTATCGATCAGCTCGAACTCGGTGCCCACCGATCCGCGCCGGCGGTTTTCGTTGACCAGCCATCCGTAGGGATATTCGCCCTGCGGATACTTGTACAGCATTTTTGCATAGCTGTGCGTGGGAGTGGAATCGATGTAGTAGTAGTATTCCTTGACATCCTCGCCGTGATTGCCTTCGCTCGACTGCACGCCGAACAATCGTTCCTTGAGGATCGGGTCCCTGCCGTTCCAGAAAGCGGGCGCCAGCACCAGGAGTTCGTAACGGTCGCAGAAGCCGCCGATGGAATCTTCGCCCCACCGGTATGCCTTGCTCCGCGCCAGGTCGTGCGGGAGAAAGTCCCACGCGTTGCCGTATTCGCTGTAGTCTTCGCGCACGGTGCCCCAGGCGCGATCCGAAACATACGGCCCCCACTTTCGCCAGGGCCTCACAATTTGCGTATATGTCTCGTCTAACCGCTTTTGCTCAACGGACTCATTCATGTCGATATAGGCTAACGGGGTGGTGCCGGCGGCTCGTTTGTTACCGTGTATAACTGGCCGTTGCGCATGTACATGCGCTCCATTTCCTGCTTGTTAAACGGTCTGGATCCGCGGCGGCCGAAGACCGTAACCTGGTTGCCGCTCTCATCCACCGCGCGATCGCGGTCGATGCCTTTCGAAATCGCCAGAGCGGGTCCTTTGGTCTTGAACGTGGCGATCATCTTCGGCGTTGGCTTCGGGCTGAAGCCAAGATAGTTGGAGTTATCGCTGGGTGCGAACAACTGGACAATCTTCATGCCGCCCGCGCCGTCGGCAACGTAGGCGAATGCGCTTGCCGCCGTCATTCCCAGTTTGATATCGCGCGTGTCGGTGAGCTTTCCGCCCGCATTGAAGATCTGGTCGATCCGCGGATGTTCCGGCTTCTCCACATCCACGATCACCATGCCCTGCTTGCCGCCGGCCACGTAAGCGTAAGTACGCGCGACATAGAGATTGCGCGCATCGGGGAGGGGAACAGTCGATCCCCGAACCAGCCGCGGTTGCGCCATGTTGGTGATGTCCAGCGTCTTGAGGCCTTCCTTGTCAACCACGAATGCATAACGGAACTGCACGGCGATGCCTTGCGGATCCACCAGATCCGGCGCATTGACCTGTCCGGTCACCTTGGGCGCCGCAGGATTCGAAAGGTCCACCACAATCAGACCCTTATCCGCCAGAATGTAAGCATAAGTTCCGGCGAAGGTAATTCGCCGCGCGCCGTTCAGAATGCCGCCGGGATTGAACGAAGCCGCCTTCTTGAGGAAGTTGTTCCGCGGATTGCCATCGAGCAGCGTGAGCACACCGGGACTCTTGGCCTTCAGATTCGGATCCCCTACGATCACCAGTCCCTCTTCCAGATCCGTAACGTACAGGAACCCGTAGAACAGGGCCGGGGGAGTTTCTTCGTTCTCGGCAATCGGCTCGCGCAGAGGATCTACCGCGAGTGTCGAAGGCGAACCCACCGCCGTCGCATATTTCGTCTTTACATAGAATTTCTGGCCCAGCGGCGACACGGGGGCGCTGGTAATCTTCTCGGAGAAATTCTTGTTGTCGATGTTGGCAATATCGAAGACGCGGAACCCGCCTTTGCCCATGGCCGCGTAGAGATACTCGCCGCGCGCCTGCAGATCGAGCACCGTACTTCCCTGGTGGTGGTCGGATTCGTCGAGTTCACGCTCATGCTTTTCGAGCTTCGCGAAGTTTGCCGGGTAAGCCACCTTCTGCAAATCGCTGCCATAGATTGCCGGCGGATCGTCGTGCTCGGCGACCGTGACGGCGTCGAGCCCCTTGTCACCCTCGGCAACATAAACATATCGCCCGAGGAAGTTCACCAGGTTGGTGCCCTGCATCAGCAGTTGCGCCATCCAGGCATTATTGTCGCCCTGTTTCGAAACGTGGCAGTCGGTGCAAACCTTGGTCTCGCTGGCCCGGGTGGTATGCGGATAATACGGACTGAAAGCGAAACCGCTATAGCCGGAAGACGATATCGTTTGCTGCTGATAGTAGAGCCAGTCGCGGTTCGCGTTCTGCGAACTGACAACAATCGCGCAACTGGAACGCGTCGGCGCGATGCGGTGGCCGGTCGCCGTTCCGTCTACTCCGAGCATGTAAATGTCGTCGCGCAGAACTTCGAAGTTGTACGAAGTATAATTGCGCGTTTCAAGCCCCTCGTTGTGGAGCATCGGCTTTTTCGCGTTTGCATACATCGGCAGATGGCATCCAAAACAACTGGTGGTCCATGATGTATGGCACGCGTAGCACGTCATCCGGCTGTTGGCATGCGCCAGTTTGGATTCGTCTTTTTCCGCCGGGCCCCACGTTGTCCCGTCCTTCTGGAGAGTCTTGGCAAGATGCGAAGCCTCGCTGTAATGCTTGTTGCCGGGCGTAATCGTGTCTACGGTCTGAACCACTTCCCACGGAGTGCTGTCGCCGTCGATCACAGACCGCCGCTGATAGAGCTTGCCATTCTCCCAATAGAAGCGCCGCTGTCCGTCGGGCGTGCGCAGCAGCGTCAGATCGTTGCCGCCCTTCGGAGCCGCCGCCGCCGATGTCTTCAGCGTGGCCTTCGCGCTAATCGTTCCGTGGCAGTCGATGCAATCGACCTCCACCGCATTGCGCGTTTCGCCATACAGATTACCGTTGCCGTGGCTGTCGTTCTCGAAATGGCAGTCCACGCAATGCATGCCCTTCTCAAGGTGAATGTCTTTGAGATGAACCGCTTCCTTGAATTTGTCTTTGCTCTCCGCCGGAACAATCTTGTTCACCGCATCCAGCAGGTTGCCCTTCCGGTCACGTTTGTAAACCGCGCGGAAAACCCAGCCATGGCTGTGAAAATCGGCGAACTGCGTATCCTTCAGCTGAGCGTTGAACTCAGGCGAACCCACCTGCTGCAGAAATGCCGGATCTCCCCACTTCCCGCGCGCCGCGGCGCCCTGCGGATTGGCGAGCCAGGCCTTGTAACGCTCTTCGTCCGTCGGGTCCTTCTGCTTGGCCGGATACATCAGCTTCGCGTCGGTTTCGTTGTCCCACCAGATAAAGCCAAGGTAGGTCGCTTCCATATTCGTGCCTGGGTGAATGTGGCACACAATGCACTGGCTGGTGGGGATGGCCCGTGTGAGCTGGTGCTTGATGGGATGTCCCGATTCAGTCTTCGGAATGGTGGGATCGATCTGAGAACTGAAGCCCTGATTGCCGGAGGCCGCATACGGACCGGAATTCACGTGGCTTCGGTCGTTGGCATAAATGACGTGACACGCTGTGCAGCCGCTGTGCCGGTAATCGCCGGGATGGTCGTTGGTCCCCGGCATAGACAGCAGCGGATCGAGCAGACGCGTCTTCTGCAGACCAAGGAATACAGGGTCGGTGCGCAGCAGCGTCCCAAGTCCGCGGTCGCTCAAAGTATCGTCCGGCGCCCCTGGATCTTCTTCCCGATTGGGAACACCCAGATCGCCGCGGGGACCGCCGCCCTTTTCAAACACGCGCAGAATGTTACCGGGCTGAGAAACTTCCCACCGGCCCAGCGGTTCCAACTGCGGCAGCACGCCCTTGGTGCGGGTCAATTCTTTATCCGGCGCCGGATACATGCTGATCGTCCGGGGCTTTCCATCCGGTCCGTAGCTCTCGCCGAAGTGCGCGTTCTTGTAGGGATAGCCGCCGTTGTTATACAGCGCCGCTTCCCACAACATCGCTCCATGCGTCATCATGCTGGTGCTGACGGCGCGAACCTGCTTGGCATGGCAGCTCCCGCAAGTCTCCTCGGCCACCCGCAGATCGCCCGGATTGACGAACTTGATGTATTCCTTGTCTACCTTCAGCCAGTCCGCGTATGCCTCCACCGGATTGGCCGCGCTGTTCTTTGCAAACAGTTTGCTGCTGGAAACGGGGTGCGCTTTGGTCTTGGCGTCCTGATAACCCGCCGAACCCTTCTCCGCGCCTGCCGGCTTCACGATATCGGCGTGTCCGCCGTGGCAGTCGACGCAAGCGAGGGCAACGGTACCGGTGGTGTGCATGCTCGCCGAGTCGGTCTCGCCATGACACGAGATACAGCCCAGGCTGCGCGCACGCGCTGCTTCCTGAGACTGGCCCTTTTGAATTGTTGTTTGAATCGCCGCCGCGGGCGGAACTGATTCCTGTGCCCGCAAAAGCAGCCACCCGGCGGACAGGCAAAAGCCTCCCGCCGCCAAACCGAACACGACACGTCTAAAAGCGGAAGCGTACATTGACAGCCACTGAGTATAACGTTGAACCGGTGTAGATGTCCTTGAATCCTCGAAACGGAATAAATGCATTAAAGACTCCGGACAGGGTTAAATTTTCCGAGAGCGCCGGCCGGTAAATAATCCCCAGACCCGAGTCCGCCCCCACGCCCGCGTGAATCGGGCTCTGAAATTCCACTAATTGAAGAGATTCCGGATGATCGAACCGGATCAGATTCAGGTTGAATACGCCTTTCCACTTGGGCGTGATTTTCACGTCGGTGGCCGCGTTATAAATGAACACGCCCGGATTGACGAAGTTCGATTGTCCCTCGGACTTGCTGCTGCGCAGATCCGGAATCAGGCTCTCCCCCTGCGTCAGTCCCACGCTCGTGCCCAGCAGCCGGTATCCCTCGCGCACCCAGAAGCTGAAAAATCCTCCGGCGAAATCGGGATTGTCCTGGATCGAATCGAAACCGCGTTCCGTGGAACTTCCGGGCCGCTTGGACCCCGACGACCAGAATGCCGACACCCGGTAACGCAGCCAGTCCCTGTCCAGGGAAAGTTCGAGCGCCGCCATCTGCGCATTGATATCGCGCCAGCGATTGAGCGGGGTGAACGCATTTGCGATGACATTGAACCTGTCGCGCCCCAGCACTTCATAGAACGCATGCTCCACATTCAAACGTCCGAAGTGTCCATCGCCCGTGATGCCGATATAGTGCGCCCGGATCGCATTGGTCTGGATTCTGCCCTGGGAAAACACCGCCCCGATCGGCGACGGGCGCACCAGGAAATCGTTGTCATCGTAGTGGATCGACGGATCTTCCTTGTTGAAGTGATAGCTGGCCTGAATCGTGTAACCGGGCCTGAAGAAGTCCTGCTTATACACATTCGCGATCATTACCTGCTGATGCCGGTACTCGAAAGTATTCAGATCGCTGTTGGTGTTCTTCTCCAGCATGGCGAAATAGGCCAGATTGTACTGGAAACGGTTTGAATGAAAATTGCCGAAAATTCGCGCTCCCGGCTCCTGATCGAAGAAAATAAATCCGCGGAAATCGCTGTTGAACGTCTGAATTCCCAGCCGCGCCGAAACGAAATCGTAATTGTGGCTCAGGTCTTTGAGCTTTTTTTCAACGAAGGCTTCCTGCAGACTCGCATGCCAGTCGAGCCGGGTGTTTCCCAGCGCGGGGTTGGCGTTCAGAATGCCGTTTTCGCGCACCGCGACGTAATTGACGTTAATATCCGGTGTAATCCGGATCTGCCAGTCGATCGGCTTGAACGAGGTGTCGCCATGGAACAGATCGAAGGTGAATTCGAAGTTCTGCACCAGCACGAACTGCCCGAATCTTCCAAAGAAATTTGAGCTCCCCGGGACAACATAATCGCTGCCGCTGGGGACCGGCAACCTTCGCATGTCCGAAGTCGTGTCGCTGACCAGGTTCACGGACAAAAACGTTTGCTGCCCGATAATCGGATAGTCGCCCTTCAGCTTGTTCCGGTTGAACGGATCCCACAGATGGCCCGGGATGTACATCGCCTCCGATTTGGTCGGAATGTTCGGGACTCCAGTCAGTGGGCCATAACGCCGGTAATCCGGCCAGTCGAATTTCCAGCGGTCGGGAAATCTCGTATAGGTTTTGTCGTCGGGCGGCAGCGGCGGCGCCGGAGGCAGTTCGATTCCCTCAGGCGTCTTCGGCAGCGTGCGATAGCTCGGGCCGGTATCGACGTCCGGGATGGTCTTGCGTTCCGGCGCGCTGGTCAAACTCAGAGTCGCGCTCAGGTCGATCAGCTCTCCCGCGTGAATGACCAGGTTGTCCCGCTCGAACGGCCGGAATCCGTCCAGCACCGCGCGTACGCTGTACCTTCCGGGCTGCAGGTTCAGAACCCGAAATACGCCGTCTCCCGAAGTATGGGCAACTACCGCCTGATTCGTGTCGAGGCTCTGAACCGTAACCGCCGCGCCCCCGAGTCCGAGGCGCTGTTCATTCTGAATAATTCCGTAAATTGCCCCGGTTGTGGGAATCGATTGGCGGGGAATACGCTGCGTGGCATCCTGTGCTGCGAGCACGCCGCAGCACAACCCGCAAAAGATGAGCAGCTTTTGAGTCAACGCCAATAGTTAACACAAATAGAAGGATCTTGGCAACGGATTCCGGCCAATTTAACAGCTAAGTGAATAGCTGTATCCAATATGCGTACTTCGTGATAAGCTCACCCAAATGACCTCACGAAAAGTCCGGGCAATTTCAACGCCCTTCGATCTCGCTTGTCATGTGCAAATCGCATCCTTCAAAGCGGAGGTGGCGTCGTGAGTCAGGCCGGTCATTTTCAAAGCCCTAAGGGCGCTGTTACCGGCGGCCAGACCCAGGCGGAACCGTGCCTGGTCGTTATTTTCGGCGCTTCGGGCGATCTTACGAAGCGCCTGCTGATGCCCGCTTTCTATAACCTGGTTTGCGACGGGCTGCTCCCGAAAGAGTTCGCCATCGTCGGCACCGCGATGGACCCGCTTACGACGGATTCGTTCCGCGAGAAGATGTCCACCGACATCAAACAATTTTCCACCCGCGCCGAATTCGATCAGAAGCCCTGGGATTCGCTCTGCAACCGTCTTTACTACACCCCGGGCACCTTCGACGATGATGCGGCTTTCGCACGCCTCGCGGAACTGCTGACCAAACTCGAAGACGAATATCAGACCGGCGGCAATGTTCTGTTCTACATGGCGACGCCGCCGTCCGTATTCGGCCTGATTTCCTCCAAGCTCGACGGCGCGGGCCTGCGCACCACCTCCAAAGGCTGGAGAAGAATCATCGTCGAGAAGCCGTTCGGCACCGACCTGCACTCCGCGCTCATTCTGAATCGCGAGATTCTCAAATACTGGAGTGAAGATCAGGTCTACCGCATCGACCATTACCTCGGCAAAGAAACAGTTCAGAATATTATTGCCTTCCGGTTCTCCAACGGCATGTTTGAGCCGCTCTGGAACCGCAATTTCATCGACCACATCCAGTTCAGTGTCTCCGAGTCGGTCGGCGTGGAAGGCCGCGGCGGTTATTACGACCGCTCCGGCGTTCTGCGCGACATGATCCAGAACCACATGTTCCAGATGCTGGCCTATCTCTGCATGGAGCCGCCGGCCTCGTTCGCTCCCGAAGCCGTGCGCAACGAAAAAGCCAAGGTGCTCGAGGCGGTCCGGGTCATGGATGCCGACGGGGTTCGCAAGAATACCGTGCGCGGCCAGTATGGCCTAGGTCACGGCCCCGACGGAAAGCCCGCTCCCGGATATCGCCAGGAGCCCAGCGTGCCCCCTGAGTCCATGACGGAAACCTTCGCCGCCATGAAGCTCTACATCGATAACTGGCGCTGGCAGGGCGTGCCGATCTATCTGCGCTCCGGCAAGCGCCTCTGGAAGCGCGGGACGGAAATCATTGTCCAGCTGAAAGCCGCCCCGGACGTCCTCTTCCGCAATTCCCAGGTGGATTCGCTCGATCCCAACCGGCTCATCTTCCACATCCAGCCCGATCAGGGCATCGAACTGCAATTCCAGGCCAAGACTCCCGGACCGCAGATGTCGCTGCAAAAAGTGAATATGCGCTTCGACTATGGTCAGGCCTTCACGGCATCGCGCGGCACCGGCTATGAAGTGCTGATTTACAACTGCATGAACGGCGATGCCACCCTGTTCTCCCGCACCGATCTTGTGGAGACCGCCTGGCGCATCGCGCAGCCCATGCTGGATGTCTGGCAATCCGAGCCCGCCGACTTCCCCAACTATCCCGCTGGAACCTGGGGCCCCAAGGCGTCATTCGATTTGATCGAAAACGACGGCCGCAAGTGGGTCGGTGTGCTCAACCGTGAAACGCTCCAGAAAATTCCGCTGTTCGCCGGGGCGGACGCGATTCTGCTCAGCTCTCTTGTCATGGCCCTGAAGCCGGTCGTCTTTCAGGAAGGCGAATGCGTGATCAAGAAGGGCGACATGGGTCGCGCGCTCTACCTGATTACGCGCGGCGAAGTGCATGTTCTCAGCGACGGGGGCGATGTGGTCGCAACGCTGGGCGAAGGAACCTTCTTCGGCGAGATCAGTCTCCTCATGTCGGCGCCGCGCACCGCTACCGTACGTGCGAATTCGTACTGTGACTGCTTCCTTCTGGATAAAGCCGATTTCACCCGCGTTCTTCGCGAGCGTCCCGCGTTTCTGCAGTCGGTCATGGACATTGCGACCAGCCGCTACAACGTCGCCGTAGCCGCGGAAAACATACTGGCCGAGGAAGCTTAGTCGCGTTTTAGTTCGAGTCCGGTGAAATACGGTGCTCCCGTGTGACACCGGTATTACATCGGGATTAACGCATGAATTTTATCCGCCGCGGGACAAGCGCGCTGAAAATAATTCTATGCACTGGCCCGTTGGCGGGCTTAGAATATTGCCTGCGAGTCTGACATCGAAACAGGAAAGCGGCAGGGGGTAAGTATGGCTTCTCCGACGGCAAGACAAGAAGCGGCTGCGCTCGATCAGCTGTGCATCAACACAATCCGCACGCTGTCCATGGACGCGGTTCAGCAGGCCAACTCCGGACATCCCGGTACGGCCATGGCGATGGCGCCGGTGATTTACACTTTGTGGCAGCAGCATCTCCGGTTCGATCCGGACGATCCCATCTGGCCCGATCGCGACCGTTTTGTGCTCTCCATCGGGCACGCATCGATGCTGCTGTACTCGACGCTGCATCTGGCACGCGTGAAATCGGTCGATCCCGATTACGAGCAACTGGGCACTCCGTCCGTCACGATCGATGACATCAAGAATTTCCGGCAGCTCGACAGCAAGTGTCCCGGCCATCCGGAATACCGCTGGACCTCCGGCATCGAAACCACCACGGGCCCTCTGGGGCAGGGTGTCGCCACCAGCGTTGGAATGGCGCTCAGCGCCGGCTGGATGGCGAAACATTTCAATAAGCCCGGCTTCGAGATGTTCGGGTACGATGTCTACGCGCTCTGCGGCGACGGCTGCATGATGGAAGGCGTCAGCGGCGAGGCTGCCTCGCTGGCCGGCCATCTCCGCCTCGGGAATCTCTGCTGGATCTACGACAACAACAAAATCACCATCGAAGGGAACACCTCGTGGGCCTTCTCCGAGGATGTTGCCACGCGGTTCATCGCCTACGGATGGAACGTGCTCCGCGTCGGCGACGCTAACGATATCGAAATGCTGGAGAGGGCTTTCCAGACATTCCACCGCACCAATGACCGTCCCACGCTCATCATCGTGGACAGCCACATCGCTTATGGCGCGCCGCACAAACAGGACACCAGCGCCGCGCACGGCGAACCCCTGGGCGAAGAAGAAATCAAACTCACGAAGCGGGCCTATGGCTGGCCTGAAGATGAGAAGTTCCTGGTCCCCGACGGTGTTTACGATAACTTCAAGGCCCACCTCGGGCAGCGCGGCAGTTCCTTAAGCGCGTCCTGGAAAGAAAAGCTCGAAGCCTACAAAAAAGAGTATCCCGAACTCGCCTCCCAGCTCGTTCAGATGCAGCATCGCGAACTCCCAGAAGGCTGGGAAAAGAGCATTCCCGTTTTTCCCACCGATCCAAAGGGTATGGGTGGCCGCGATTCTTCCGCCAAAGTCCTGAACTCGGTTGCGCAGGTAGTGCCGTGGCTGATCGGCGGATCCGCCGATCTGGCCCCTTCCACCAAGACCCGCCTCACCTTCGACGGTGCAGGCGACTTCACGCCGGAAAATCACGGCGGCCGCAACTTCCACTTCGGCATCCGCGAAGCCGCCATGGCATCCATGCTGAATGGGATGTCTCTGAGTAAAGTCCGTCCCTATGGATCGGGCTTCCTGATCTTCAGCGATTATGCCCGCGGCCCCATCCGCCTCAGCGCGCTGATGGAAATTCCGGTGATCCACATCTTTACGCACGATTCCATCGGAGTCGGCGAAGACGGACCCACCCATCAGCCCGTGGAGCATCTGCTGTCCCTGCGAGCCATGCCCGGCCTGATCGTAATGCGTCCTGGCGATGCCAACGAAGTCTCGGAAGCCTGGCGGGTCATCATGAAGCTCAAGCATGAGCCGGTGGCGCTGATTCTGTCGCGGCAGAACATGCCAACTCTCGATCGCACGAAATATGCCTCGGCGGCGGGCGTCGCCAAAGGCGGCTACGTACTTGGCGATGCGGCGGGCGGCAAACCGGAAGTGATTCTGATCGCCACCGGCAGCGAAGTCGGCATGACCGTGGACGCTTATGAGCAGTTAACCGCGCAGGGTGTGCGCGCCCGGGTGGTCAGCATGCCCGCCTGGGAATTGTTCGATCACCAGAGTCAGGAGTACAGGGACTCGGTGCTGCCCCCTTCCGTGAAGGCCCGCGTTTCGGTAGAACAGGCTTCCACGATGGGATGGAATCGTTATGCCGGGCGCAACATCGGTATGACGACCTTTGGCGCCTCGGCGCCGCTGAAGGAGTTGCAGAAGAAGTTTGGCTTCACTCCGGAAGCAATTGTTTCGGCGGCCAAAGAAGAGATTAGCCGCGCTTCGTAAGTAATGCAGTGTCCGCGGCCGCAGGGCGGCGGAAGATCCACAGACTCGATTCGAAAAGGAAACCTATTATGCAGCTAGGAATGATCGGTTTAGGACGTATGGGCGGCAACATGGTCCGTCGATTGATGCGCAACGGGCACCAGTGTGCCGTGTTCGATCTGAACCCCGCGAACGTAAGCGCGCTTGCAACAGAAGGCGCCACCGGATCGAACAGCATGGAGGACTTCGTCAAGTCGCTGGCGAAACCCCGTGCTGCCTGGGTTATGGTCCCGGCCGGCGCGGCCACGGAAGCCACCGTCATGAAACTCGCCTCCCTCATGGAGCCAGGCGACACCATCATCGACGGCGGCAACTCTTACTTCAAGGATGACGTCCGGCGCTCGGGCATTCTGAAAGAGAAAGGCATCACCTTCGTCGACGTCGGCACCAGCGGCGGCGTATGGGGAATCGATCGCGGCTATTGCATGATGATCGGCGGACCGGATGACGTTGTAAAGCGGCTCGATCCCATCTTCAAGACTCTCGCGCCCGGAATCGGTACTGTCGACCGTACCCCCGGCCGTCCGGCCAAACAGGGCACCGCCGAAGACGGCTACCTGCACTGCGGCCCGGCAGGCGCCGGTCACTTCGTCAAGATGGTCCACAACGGCATCGAGTACGGACTCATGCAGGCCTATGCCGAAGGCTTCGACATCATGAAGTTCGCCAATTCCCCGGAAGTCTCCGCCGAACACCGCTACACTCTCGACCTGCCGGAAATCGCTGAAGTCTGGCGTCGCGGCAGCGTGGTGGGAAGCTGGCTGCTCGATCTCACCGCGATGGCGCTGATTGAAGATCCGGAGCTGAAACGCTTCACCGGCAACGTGCAGGATTCCGGCGAAGGCCGCTGGACCATCATGGCCGCCATCGAAGAAGCCGTACCGTGCGACGTTCTGTCAGCATCGCTGTATACCCGCTTCCGTTCGCGTCAGGATCACACCTTTGCTGAAAAGATGCTGTCCGGCATGCGCAACAAATTCGGCGGCCACATCGAGAGGGCGGCAGGCGGCTAGAAAAAGCGTTGCGGGAGCCGCGGATCGCCGCGGCTCCCGCTCGCCACGCCGCTATGTTGAAGAAGAAGATCTGCCTGCTTGGATCTTACGGGGTCGGCAAGACCAGTCTTGTCGCCCGCTTTGTCCACAGCATGTTTGCCGATAAATACCACACCACCGTCGGCGTCAAAATCGACAAGAAAGTTCTCGCACTGGAAGGCCAGGAACTCACGCTCATGCTGTGGGACATGGCCGGCGAAGAGGACGGCGCGCCCGTCAAACTCAATCAGGTTAAAGACACCTCCGGATATCTCCTCGTAGCCGATGGCACCCGCGGCAAAACTCTCGACATCGCCCGCTCCATTCAGCGGCGCATCGAAAACGAAATCGGTTCCCGCCCCTTCCTGCTTCTGGTCAACAAAGCGGATCTTCGCGATACATGGGAAGTTCCCGAAACCACCTGGACTGAACTCGCCGGCTCCGGCTGGACGGTTCTCGAAACCAGCGCCAAATCCGGCCAGCACGTCGAAGAAGCGTTCCTCGCCCTTTCCTCGCGCATCCTGAAAGCCCAGGCTGATGACTCCGCGGA
The DNA here is from genome assembly GCA_035552315.1 of Bryobacteraceae bacterium. GTDB lineage: Bacteria > Acidobacteriota > Terriglobia > Bryobacterales > Bryobacteraceae > BOG-234. The sequence goes on along the minus strand of DASZLO010000231.1, from coordinate 813 downwards.
CGAAGACGACGACTAGCGATCTCCTCGGACTGTTCGATCTGGCTGTCTTCGAGCAGCTTCCGGACGGCCTGTTCCAGACCCTCGGCCCGATGCCCCACTGGATGCCGCCGCTGGAATGGAAAAACAGCGACGGCGTTGTCGATTTGTTCGATCGCTTTCCGCTCCTTGAGTCCTTTCTGCCGGAATGCGAGGAAATGTGGGAAGCCCGTCCTCTTGAGCAGGTTTGCTCCGACGTCTGGACCGATACGGATCGTCTCGAAAAAGAGATCTATCTCCAGGCTCTCGGCGCAACCAGCGCGGACCGTCGTTTCATCGCACTGCGTTCTCTTCCCAGCCAGGCCTTCGCTCACCAGCAGGCCGCCCACGATCTTGAACTGGCGCAGGATCAGATTCTCCGCCTCGGCCATGAGCTCGAATTGAAAAGCCGCGAAGCCGATCGCGCCAACCACGCCAAGACGGCTTTTCTGAATACGATGTCGCATGAAATCCGCACCCCGATGAACGCCATCATCGGCATGGCGGACCTGCTGTCCATGACTCCACTGAGCCCCGATCAGCAGAAGTTTGTCGAGATCTTCCAGCGCAACGGCGTGGCGCTGCTGAATCTGATCAACGACATCCTCGACCTTTCCAAAGTCGAATCCGGTCATGTCGAACTGGAGATGACCAGCTTCGATTTGTCCGAAGTCATCGCGCGCGCCATGGAGGTCGTCGAGGCCCGCGTCAACGCCAAAGCCCTCTGGCTTCACCAGGCGATAGCGACGGATGTGCCGCGCTACCTGATCGGCGACCCCAACCGGCTCCGCCAGGTGA
>DASZLO010000230.1:0-6716 GCA_035552315.1 Bryobacteraceae bacterium | reverse complement strand
CCGAGGAAGAACTGGTCGCCCGCGAACTGGAAGGCTATCGCAGCGATGTCTCGATTGCGGCCCTCAATGGGCCTGCGAACACGGTCATTTCGGGACGCGGCAACGCAGTCGAGGAACTGTTTGCCAAGTTCGCGCGCGCAGGCATCAAGAGCAAGCGGCTTACGGTTTCCCACGCGTTCCATTCGCCCCTCATGGAACCGATGCTCGACGATTTCAGAAGTATTGCGGCGAAGGTGAAATACAATCCGCCGCAGATCCCGCTGATCTCAAATGTCTCCGGGAAGGTGGCGTCTGCTCAGGAGATGTCGGACGCCGCTTACTGGGTGCGCCACGTGCGCGCGGCGGTGAACTTTTCCGGCTCAATGAAGACCTTGCAGGAAAGGGGTTGCCGGGTGTTTCTGGAACTGGGGCCGGCCCCGACGTTGTCGGGAATGGCAGCGAAATGCCTGCCCGACGGCTTTGGGACTTGGCTTCCATCGCTGCGGAAGGAGCGCGGCGACTGGCAACAGATGTTGGCGAGCCTCGCGGCGCTGTACGTACGCGGAGCGGAAGTGGACTGGAAGGGCTTCGACCGCGATTACCAGCGGCGTCCGGTCGTACTTCCGACGTATCCGTTCCAGCGCTCGCGGTATTGGGTCGATCTTCCTGAATGCGGAGCCGAAAAAAACGGCACGGCCGCGGCGCAAGACAAGACCCTGAGCCATCCGCTACTGAACCACCGTATCGATTCGCCGTTTATTGACGATGTCCTTATTGAGGCGCGCCTTTCTGCAGCCACTCTGCCCTGGCTGAAAGACCACCAGGCTTTCGGCGCTACCGTGTTCCCGGCCACAGGCTATCTGGAGATGATTCTGGCGTCCGCAAAGGAGGCCCTCGGTCCGCGCGCCTTCGTCATCCGGGACATGGATATACGCGAGGCCATGATCCTCGAAGACGAAACGGTCCGGAGGGTTCAGATCTCCATCAGGCCCGAAAACGAGGATCAAGCTTCGTTCAAAATTGCGAGCGTCGCCGTGGGCGAAGCAAGTACCGTCGCCAAATGGAAGGTTCATGCCGCGGGCAAGGTTCACATCGCGGCCGCTACGGAGCTAGAACGGGCGCATCTCGAATCGCTCGACGAGGTCAGATCCCGCTGTACGCAGGAGATTTCCGTCGAGAGCTATCATCACCAGTTTCTCGATCTGGGCATGTATCTGGGCCCAAGCTTCAAAGGGTTGCAAAAACTATGGAGCGGCAGCAACGAGATATTGGGCGAGGTGCATCTGGTGCCGGAGATCACGCCGGAAGCGAGCTTCTACTGTATCCACCCCGGCATGTTGGATCCGTGTCTCCAGCCGTTCGCAGCCGCGGCATTAACTCCCGCCGAACTCGCATCGGGTAACGCCATCTACATGCCCGTGGCCATCGGCAGCTATGCCGTCTACCGAGATCCTGGGAAAAAGGTATGGAGCCACGTGGTTGTCTCGCGCGGTAACGGGGAGGCGCTATCGGCGAACTCGCTAACGGTCGATACGTTCGTTTTCGATTCCGCCGGCGCGCTGGTTGCTGAGTTGAGAGAAGTCGCGCTGCGGCGAGTGGAGCGGCAGGCGGTGGTGAAACTGCAGGAGGAGCCTCTTCGGGACTGGCTTTACGAACTGAGTTGGAAAGAGGCGTCACTAGGCGCGGAGGAAGGTCCCGCAGGTACTGCTTCTCTTCTCGACCCGCCCGATATCGCCGAAGCGTTGCGCACTTATACCGTCCGGCAAAGCAAAGACGACGCGCTCGCTGATTTCACGTCTCTCTTTCCGCAGCTTGAAGCCTTGAGCACGCGATATGTGCTGCAGGCTCTTGGCCGGTTGGGCTGGACGACGCAAGAACATGAGCGCTTCACGGCGGAAGCGAAGGCCGCCGAGCTGAACATCCCCGAGAAATACCGTCGGCTGTTCGGAAGAATGTTGGAAATGCTCGACGAGGATGGCATTCTCGAGCGGCGCAATGAGGGTTGGGAGGTCTGCGGGTCTCTTCAGGTGGAGGATTCCGGTTTATCCGCGGAGCAGCTTCTGCGGCGCTACCCGGACTGCTCGGCCGAACTGAACATGACGATCCGCTGCGGAGAGCATCTGGCCGCGGTCATCCGGGACGAGTGTGAGCCTCTGGACCTGCTCTTTCCCGATGGTTCTACAGAGGACATTGAAAAGCTCTACCGCGATTCCCCGTTCTCGCGTTTCTGCAATGGACTCGTTGGAACGGCAGTTCGGGCGCTCGCCGCGCAATGGCCTGCCGACCGGCCGCTGCGGGTCCTCGAGATCGGCGGCGGCACGGGAAGCACCACGGCCTCCGTGCTGCCGGAACTTCCGGCGGCCCGGACCGAGTACGTCTTCACCGACGCCAGCCCGCTGTTCTTTTCCAAAGCCCGGGAGAAATTCGGCGATTATCCGTTCATGGAGTATCGGCTTCTGGACATTGAGAAGAGTCCGGCGGCGCAGGGCTTCGAGGCTCAGTCGTACGATCTCGTGATTGCCGCGAACGTGCTACATGCGACCGAGGATCTGAAGGCGACGCTCACGAACGTACGGGCATTAGTCGCTTCCGAAGGTGTGCTGCTGTTGCTCGAAGGCACACGGCCCATCCGTTTTGGCGACGTAATCGTGGGGTTGACCGAAGGCTGGTGGCGATTCACGGACACCGAACTTCGCCCTGCCCACGCCCTGATTTCGAGCCGGAAATGGAAGGGGCTGCTGGAAGATTGCGGCTTCACCCGCGTAACCGTGAGCCCCGATAGTGGTGGTGTCTTCGCGAATCAGGCCGTCATCGTGTCGCGAGCACCGCGGATCGCTGTTGAAAACAAATCGTCCATCCCGGCGCCGCAGGCGAACGGGACGTGGATGATTTTCGCTGACCGCGATGGTCTCGGAGAGAGCCTGCAGAGATTGCTGATGTCGCGGGGCGCCCGTTGCGCGACCGTGATCGCGGCAGACAAGTTTGCAACGATCGGCGAAGCCCGCTACCAAATCAGCCCCCGTCGTCCCGAGGACTTCCGGCGGGTGCTGCAAGAGGCGGCGTACGCAAACGGATCCGCGATCGAAGGAGTCGTTTATCTGTGGCCGCTGGATCTTCCGAACGGCTCGATCACCGGATGTGACGACCTGAACTCGCGGGTTCAATACGGATGTGAGAGCCTGCTGCATCTCGTGAAAGCGCTAGCTGCGGAAGGAACGGTCAAGGCGGACAGCTTATGGATTGTGACTCGGGGCGCGCAGACGGTGGATTCATCCGCCGGACCGGCCGCCCTCGCGCAGGCCCCAGTTTCGGCGATGGGCAGCACCGTCGCGCTGGAGCATCCCGAACTGCGTTGTTCCAGAATCGACCTCGATCCCTACGGCGATCCAAATGAAGTGACCGCCTTGAACGCGGAGCTTCGGGCGGGAAACGAGGACTTGGTTGCATTTCGCCGTGGGCGCCGCCATATCGCCCGGCTGACGCGGGCGCGGTTAGATCAGGCGGCGGAGAATCGGGAATCGCAGGAAAATGCGCGGGCGTACCAGTTGCAGTCATCGTCGCCGGGATTCTTGGACTGTCTTGCGCTTGAACCTCTGGAACGCCGGAGTCCCGCGGCCGGCGAAGTAGAGGTCGAGGTGCTGGCGACCGGTCTGAATTTCCGCGATGTCCTGATCGCGATGGGACAATATCCGGGCGACTCGCAAGTATTCGGTTACGAATGCGCCGGTAACGTAATGGCTCTGGGCGAAGGCGTTCACCACCTCCACTTGGGCCAGCGCGTCATGGTAATGGGCCCGGGGAGCTTCGCTTCCCACGTGACGGTCCCGGCTGCTCATGTGATCCCTGTCCCGGAATCTCTGAGCAATGACGAGGCGGCAAGCATTCCCAGCGCATTTCTTACCGCCTACTATGCGCTTTGCCATTTGGGCCGAATTACCGCCGGGGACCGGATACTCATTCACGCGGCCACCGGAGGCGTCGGGTTGGCGGCGGTACAACTGGCACAACAGGCAGGCGCGGAGATCTTTGCGACTGCCGGCAGCCCGCGCAAACGCGAATACCTGAAAGCGCTGGGCGTCGCGCACGTCATGGACTCGCGCTCGCTGGAGTTCGCCGCTGAGATCATGCGGGGCACCGAGGGAAAGGGCGTGGACATCGTGCTCAATTCCCTGGCGGGAGAGTTCATCAGCAAGACTTTCTCCATCACTGCGGAGAACGGCCGGTTCCTGGAAATTGGTATGACCGGGATCTGGGATCAGGCTCGCGTCGCTCAGTTGACGCGGAACATCTCCTATCACCCGATCAACCTCGCAGCGACGTTTCGGGAAGACCCGCAGCTCATCTCGCGCTTGCTGGCAGAGTTGATGAAGAAGTTCGAAGACGGCCGGTTGAAACCTCTACCGCTGACGGTTTTCCCGATTGAACAGGTCACCGGCGCTTTCCGGTATATGGCCCAGGCCAGGCACATCGGAAAAATCATCTTGACGCATCGAACTCTGGTAGGCGCGGGGCGGGAAGCAGCCGCCGGGACGAGGAAGGCACGGATGTTCGATCCGAATGCCGGTTACATGATCACCGGTGGGCTAGCTGGCCTGGGGCTGCTGGCGGCGGAGTGGCTTGTACGGAGCGGCGCCCGGTACGTCATCCTGACGGGCCGCAGCCAACCTTCCGCGCAGGCGCTGGAGGCGATCCGGGCCATGGAGCGTCAAGGCGCCCAGGTCGTGATCGAACTTGGCGACGTTTCGGATCGAACCCACCTCGAGCAGGTCATTGCGAAATTCGGCGGCATCCGGCCACCGCTTGCTGGAGTGATCCACTCGGCGGGAGCGCTCGACGATGGCGTCCTTCTACATCAGAACGGCGAACGCTTCCAGCGAGTGTTTGCTCCAAAGATCGCCGGATCGTGGCACCTCCACGAATTCACACGGAACCTTCCCTTGGATTTCTTTGTTATGTTCTCCTCGGCAGTATCGTTGTTGGGCTCGGCGGGACAAGGCAACCATGTGGCTGCCTGCGCATTCGAAGACAGCCTTGCCTACTATCGCCGCGCGCTGGGGTTGCCGGCATTGAGCATCGACTGGGGACCGTGGGGCGAAACGGGTGCCGCGACCCGGGGAACCGTGAGCCGGCGTGTGCAGTTGAAGGGTTTTCAACCCATCCAGCCGGAGCAGGGATTCCGCGTCCTGGAGCGGCTGGTACAAAGGGCTCCTGCTCGGATCGGCGTTATGTCGGTGGATTGGAGTAAATACGCCGATTCCGTTTCCACCGGATCCGCGCCCGCGCTCCTTTCCGAGCTGAGCCGCAAGACGAAAGCCGCCTCCCCGAAACCGCGGGAGAAGACAGAGCCGTCTCAGGCACTCATCGAACGGCTGAATGGAGCCGCTGCTGCCAAACGGCAAAACTTATTGAGCGAGTATGTGCAGGGACAGGCGATGAAGGTGCTCGGCCTCGGCGCCTCACAGCCGATCGACCTCAACCAGCCGCTGAATGACTTAGGGCTCGATTCCCTAATGGCGGTCGAGTTGAGAAGCCTTCTGAGCGCCGGGCTCGGACTGTCCCGCAGCTTGCCCGCCACGCTGGTATTTGACTACCCGACGATAGCCTCGCTCACCGGCTATCTCGCCAAAGAGGTCCTGGGCTGGGAGAAGGCCGCGGTACCTGAGATCGACGCTCCGCAAGAAGACGACTTGGCCGGGCTTCTCGATCGTATCGAGGGTCTGTCGGAAGAAGAAGTCGATCGCATGTACAACCAGGAAGAAGCGATTTCATAACGGCAAGAACGAAAAACCATGACCGATTTCCTCGACAGGATTTCGAGGCTCTCCCCCAGGAAGCTCGCTCTGCTCGCCAAAGAGCTCCAGGACCGGTTAGACGCCCTCGAAAAAGACAAGCGGGAACCCATCGCCATTGTTGGAATGGGCTGCCGGTTCCCAGGTGGCGCTGATAGCCCCGAAGAGTTCTGGCGGGTTCTCCGCGACGGCGTGGATGCCATTTCGGAGGTCCCTTCGGATCGCTGGGATCTGGAATCGATTTACGATCCCGAGCCCGGGAAACCCGGAAAGACCTGCACCCGGCATGGCGGTTTTCTTACCGCGCCCCACCGGTTCGACCCACTTTTCTTCGGCATTTCCCCACGCGAAGCGGCCAGCATGGATCCGCAACACCGTCTGTTGCTGGAGGTTACCTGGGAAACGTTGGAGAATGCCGGCCAGTCGCCGGAGAGATTAGCGGGGACCAAAACTGGTGTTTTTGTCGGAATCTGCGGTAACGATCATCTGCGACTGATCTCGGAATTAGATCCCAGCGAATTAGACATGTACCTTGCGACGGGGGTGTCGCACTCGATCGCTTCCGGCCGCATCTCTTATCTCCTGGGGCTACATGGGCCCAGCATGTCTTTGGACACGGCGTGCTCTTCCTCGCTCGTTGCCGTTCATACGGCATGTCTGAATCTTCGGGCGAGGGAGTGCCGGGCGGCGCTGGCAGGCGGAGTGAGCGTGGTGCTCGCGCCTGATGCCACCATCATGTTCTCGCGGTCGGGCCTGATGGCTAAGAACGGCCGCTGCAAGACCTTCGATGCCGCGGCCGACGGGTATGTGCGTGGCGAAGGCTGCGGCATGGTGCTGCTGAAGCGGCATTCCGACGCGCTTGCCGACGGCGACCGCATTTTGGCAGTGATTCAGGGTTCGGCGGTGAACCAGGACGGACGGAGCGGCGGGATCACGGCGCCGAACGGC
>DASZLO010000229.1:0-43437 GCA_035552315.1 Bryobacteraceae bacterium | reverse complement strand
TGACGCACGGGTTGACGGATTCGGGCGCGGGACAGATTTCTGACGGGAGGGAAAATGGCGGGGACGACGGGGCTCGAACCCGATAAAGAGCGTTCTACTGGGTAGTAATCAGTGTTAACTGATTGATTCTGCGTTCAGGCCATTCCGTTAGTTGCATCCTGTTTCAGGCTGTTTCATCGGCATGTTAGCGCGATGTTAGCGCGGGCTGGGGCTATCTTCGGGAAAACCACAACGCCGCCAATGTCGCGGTAAGACTCAAAAGCGCGACGAGGAATGTGGCAATAACCCACGTTTGCGAGCGGTGAATTACGCCCCATCCCGAATCGGTAAGGCGGTACATGGGCTCAGCGCGCGTAAATAGTTGACCATCAGGGATACGACCATCGGAGGTTAGATCGCCCGCCGGCATGGCGTTTTCAACGATCTCCACCCAGCCACGAAGATGACAAGTCCGGAGCGCGGCGGCCGTGCGCTCGCCTGCGGGGACCGCTCGCTCTATGACCCATACATTACCGGGTTGCAATATCATTCCGACGCGCTGCCGCGCCATTTGCCGCAGCGTCTTCCGGATAAATCGCTCTCTTCCCCATTTTGAATTCACCGCGCCTTCTTTTTCGCCTTCGCGGATCGAACCTCAGCGCTTTTAGCCGCGGCCTTCTTTGCGACGGCAGAGCGAGCCTCCGGCGTCATGGTTTCGAGACGGCGCTTTCCGCCCTTCTTTCCGCCCTTGCGGCCCATCTCGCGCATAACTTCCGAGATAAGCTTTTTATTCATTTTCATTAGCTTAAGCGCTTTCGCCGCACAGAGTCAATAAATTTGCTTGACTTAGCTAAAGCGGTTTCGTTATTATCCGAATCGTAATTAGCTAAAGCGGTTTCGTTAACCAGATAGTGTGCTTTAACGGACGCCGCGTTTCACCCTTGACGAAATAATCCGCGCTCCCCGGGTAAGCGCTCGAAGTGTGCCCGGACGCAGTACAGAAGGAGCTCCATGCCGACAAAACGCTACCATCAGACGAAGACCACGGCGACAAAGAAAGCCGCCGCCGTAAACACAATGCCAACGCCCGCGCCGGCCGTGCGGTTCGACGCAGCCGCCGCGATGCGCGCGCCCATCCACGGCACCGAACACGCCTGCTCTCACTTTGAGCCCGCGGACCTCACGCGCACCCACGAGCTCATCGTTGACGCCGTGACGGCCATCCTGTCCACTGGCGGCCATCCGGACGACGTGACTACGCTGCTGCATGCCGCGATGTCCCACACGCGCCGGCGGACCTTCGAACCGTTCGATTGCACGGCCGAGGAAACGGGCGAAGCCATCACGAAGTTCATTCGCGAGAACTTCGACAACTGGAAGTACGACCTCATCACCGGATGGCGGAAGCATGAGCGTCTGGAACTGCCGGCCGTCGATCCGAAGTCCATCACCGATCGCATCCGAGCGAACACGCGCGAGGCTGTCTGGGCGCATATGTATAGCTTCATGAGCGATTCGTCGCCCGAGGAACAGCGCTTTCTTATGGACGTTCTGAGAACCTGCGACGGTTGGCACGCTCCAGCCGAACGCGGTGAACGGGAAATCTACATCGCCAGTGCGTTTGAGATTGAGATCGGGCGGGACCGCTGCTATATCCACGTTCCGCGGCGTCTGGCCGGGAAGGTCGAAAACTACGTAAAGGCGCTGCTGGCCGTCGAATCAAAGGACGTGGCCTAGATGAAGCCGCCAATCACTACCGCCCAACTCGCCGCGATGTCGGATCTTGAGCGCAAGCAGTTGAGTCAATTTGCGGAGATCCTCGGCGACGGTCGCGGCTCTACCACGCCCGCCGAAGAGTTCATTACCGGGCTTGTGAGCAGCTATATATATACGGCAACCCGATTACACCGGAATCTGCGCTGGAATCGGTCGAGATCTTCAAGGAAAATTTCGAAATGATGACCGAAGAGGTCCGCCAGTTCGTTCGCCGGTATCCGGATCTGGTTCTGGGAGAAAACTGCGGGACTGAACAGCAACAGATCGAAGGACTGAAATCGAGTGGAGACGATCAGGGGCTAATCATCTTTCGTCTCCAGGACGCCCGCGATATGTTTCGTAAGTATCCGGCCCTGGTTGGTTTCCGACGAAATGCCGCAACCGTGGGAAAAAATGATCGAGGAATACGAAGCGTTCCGGGCTGATATCGAACAGAAGAAACAGCCGCCAAGGGTGCCGACGTCCGGAAAGAGCGTCCGGAAGGAGAAACGTAAGCCCGCGGCCTAACGAATCAGGCGACTCCATCCCCCACCCCCTTCGGCCCGGCGATTCTGCCGGGCCTTTTTATTTGCTGTTGATTTTGAAAGCCGGACTTGCTGACTTGATGCGGCCGGGGAGCTTGCGCATGACCATATCCGCGAGGACATCCGGATCGTTCACACCGTGCAGGTGAAAATTGAAAGTGTGGTTTCCGGAGACGCTGTTGTCGGTGTGACTCCGCGTGGACAGTGCCACGTCGGGCGCCATCATCGAGCCTTCCACCATGTCCAGCAGCGCTCTATTGAACGTCGGCTGGTTCAATGCCGCAGGTGCCATGTCGGGCAGACCGGCGATGCGCGCGCCGCCGAATTGGGGCTGCTGAATCGCTGCGAGCCTCGCGAGATAGCTGCCCATCTTGTTGTTTGGAATAATCGTGCCCGCCTGCCTGGGAACAAACAGCTCAGGGCCGCGTTCACCGATGACGGAAGGAACTCCCACAGGCGGATCGCCGCCCGCGGCGAATCCGAGGAAACCCTTAATCGCCAGCCACCAGGTATACAGTGTTGTAGCGACGATCTGGGCATTTGTGGCAATCGTCTGGCCCGTGATGGCAATAATTAATTCCTCAATCGCCTTCGTGAAGATATCGCCCAGCATTTCCTTGCCGATGCCCTTCAGCGACTCGCGGATATCCCGCCCGATGCCCTTTCCGTCCATGATCCCGCTGGCCAGCGCGCCCCCGAGCTGTCCGGGGATCTGGTCGGTTCGCTCGGTCAGCTTGTCCTTCAAAGACAGACCGCGCTTTTCTTTATCGAGTTGCGTCTGCCCTGTTATCCCGGCATTGGCAAGGTCTTGCTTGAGCTTGTTAATTTGCGCCTGCAGGCTGGCCGCTTTTTCGATCTGAGCCGGATCGTCCGAACCCTCGGTCTCCTTCAGGGCAGCTTGCAACCCTGCGAGTTTTTCGGCGCGGGCGGTTTGCTCAAGCGTGATGATTTTGTTCAGGTACGATATCTGCTGTTCGCCGGTATGCCCGATCTGCTGCTGGTAGTCCCGCTCCAGCCGCAGTTTCTGCATGGTGACCTGCAGTTCCCGCGTCGCGCCGTTTCCCTCTGCGGCTATCTCATTCGCCCTGGTCTGTACTTTCCCTAATTCCTCCAGACTGTTGTTGGAGCGAGCCTGCGCCTCGTTGGACAACCTGTCGAGCTCATCGAATCCGCGGGCAATTTGAGAATCGAACTCGGCGGAATATTCGCGTGATGCCGTGGCCCGTGCGCCGCTGGCACGTATCGCCGCTTCGGACTCTTCGCCGATCAGGGCGGTAGTTTTAGCTGACGATTGGGCGCGCGCCGCAGTTATTTCCTGTTCCGCACGGATCCGGGCAGCGCCAGAATCCTCCGGGCCTTCCATGGCCCCTTCGGCCTTGGCGCGCTCGTTAATAAGCGCGATGCGGGACTTTAACTCCGACTGATAGATCGGCTGCAGCCTCGCAAGGCGTTCCCGTGCGGTAGTGACATCCGCATCAGCTTCGGCAACCTGCCGGGCGTGCGGATCGTGCATCGCATCGATCTCAGCTTGTGCGCCCATCCGCGCGAGTTTGATCTGGGTTTCGACCGCCTGGCGGGCGGATTCAGTTTCCTGCTCATTTGCGGCAATCTTTCCGCTCACTAGTTCCGGGGCTTGCCGCGCCCCGCGAATTTTCTCCTGGAGTGTGGCTGCGAGAGAGGCTTTAGACTGCTGATCGGTCACAAGTTCAAAGCGCTGTTGATCTCCCATTAATGTAGGATCGTTATGATTCTCGTGGCGCTTCGCCTGGTCCTGCAGGAGCGTGGCATAGGCAGAATCTGCGGCCTGTTGTGCCTCCTTTTGCTCCGCTATCCGGCCAGCCAGAGTCTGGGACTGGCGGAACGCAGCCCCTTGCGACTCCGCAAAAAGATCATCAGCGGTAAGGCCCTGGGTGTTGTCGCGGCGCTTGCTCAAATCAGCATGGCTCAGCTTACGCGTCTCGACATCGCCACCCGGCCCGGTGCCAATGAGCGGGAGGGTGCGCCCGATGGCCGTCGCTAGCCTTGCCGGAAGTCCGCCGAGTAAGTCGCGGCGCAATCGGTCGCGTATTTCTGCGATGCCCGTAACCACATATCGTCCCCCAACGTAAATAGCGGCGCCGACAACCTCCATGTACTGCTGTACAGCGTGACCGGCCGCCCTCAGCTCAGACCAGTCCGTGAGATAGGCCTTGAGGTCCCGCATGTCACGACTAAACGTATAGATTTGAGAGCGGGAAACCTCATCCAGTCCCAACCCGAAATCGCTTATCTCCTGATTCGCCTTTGCAAACGCCGGTGTGAGCTGTTCAAGCGCTTCGGCTGCATGACCTTTTCCAAACAACTGAACGGCAAGGGCCGCGCGCTGGGCGGGGTCGAGAATGGAATCGAATCCCTCAGCGACGCGCGAGAAAAAATCAGACCACTCCATTGTGTCGGCCTGGGAAGGAGTAAGCCCGAGTTTCGCAAGGCCCTGATTGAATCCAGTCGAGCCCGCGCGCAATCCCGCCGCGCCGATGAGACCCTGAACGGTTTGCTCATTACCGTGCGACAGGCTCGTCGCTTCGTGGATATAGTCGATCCCCTCCATCGATTGGCCGCTGATCGCGGAAATAAGGGCCTGTTGTTCGATCAGCTTGGCGCGGGCACTGATTAGGCGGATGTATTCTTCGGTCAGAATGCCAGCGGCAATGGTCGCAACCGTGAACGGAGTTGGCGACAGAGCCAGCCTCAGCGCGCGGTAGGTGTCCACGAGGGTTTCAGTCGCTGAACCGGAGGCGGCGACCGTCGTGCCATAACGGGCGACGACGGCGTTTAGAGCGCTGTGGGACTCAGCCACCAGCACGGCACCTTCCGACGCCGCGGCGGCGACTTTGCGAACCGACACGGACGCATGGTCCATCCCGGCGGCCATCTGGTGCCCGGACTTTTCGCCGGCGGCACCGACTACCAGCACTTGACTGCCGGCGGCCACCATGTCCGCGCGCAGTTTTTCCGCTGATGCTCTCAACTCGATATAGATCGTTCTTACAGGTGCGCTCATATTTTCTCCATGTTTTCTGCCAACGATTCAACGAAGGCGTCCGCGGCGGCTTCCGTGGACTCTTCAGCGGCTGGCCGGATGAATGGCTGCGCCGGGGTGAACCCGCCGGAGGTGTTGTGTCCAAATTCAACGAAGCGCGCCGGAAATCCGTCATCGCTGAAGCCGGTTTTGGCTGAGCCGCTCAATTGCTGCTCATTCACGGCCATGGATGTCGCCAGATCATCGACCAGAGAGCCGTATCTTTTGGCGCTCGTTGTCTCTTTCGGGGCCTTCGGTGTGCGCCGCCGAACTGCATCCTCCATGACCGCGCCGCCGGCCGCCAGCGCATCCGGGAAGCATTCGCGGACGATCTTGCCGGGAAGGCCAGCGAGGTCGTCCTGAAGGCCCCTTAGATCGCTGATGTTGTCCATCAGCGACACATCCCCATCAAAACTAAGCGCGTGCGTTCCATGTCTGCTTTGTGGTCCGCGCGGGTAGGTTTCCGTGGCTCAAAGAAATCCATCGGTTTAATCGGCTCGTTAGGCGCGCGATCCGAATAGTTCGCAACGGTTGAGGCGATTATCCCGGTCAACACTCTCGCTTTTTCCGTCCGCTCTCGATATCGGTCCATGAGCAGTTCGAATTCAAGCGGAGTCAGCCGCCCAAACTGTGCATCGTCCAGCCCAGGGTGAAAATCGCTGTTGACCAGAAAAACCGCCACAATTCGCGATTGGTCAGTTTCGGGGCTGATGTTCGGGGCTGCCCCTTCTTTGGCGTCGGCATGGATAGTTCCCACGCCGATCTGAGGCCTTGTCGAATTGCCGCGAACTGACCGGGATGCATCAGCCCGTAGACTTCGCGGATGTCCACTCGTGGGCTTATCGCCGACTGAAGCAGGCCGGTAAATTGCCGGGCGTTGCCGCCAGCGATGACGGCGGCCGGACCATACAACAGCAGATCAATACCGGTAACGCGCTCCGCATCCGCGATGGCGTCATAGTCGAATACCAGACGGTATTCATCACCGCCGACGGTGAGCACCGCATGTGATCTGACAGCCACGGCCGCCGAATTCATTCGCTTTAGACCACCTTCTCCGGCATGGCGGCCAGGATCGTCTTTGCAATCGCCTCGGTGACGGCGAAGATGTTGCCGACGTTGATGAGCTTGCCGACGTCGATAATCGTCAGCGTCGAGCTGGGATCAACGGCGCGGATCCCGGCCAAAAGCAGACCGCGAAGTTCGCGCGCGGTCAGATTGCCGATATCCTCCAGACCTCGAAGGAGACTCACACCGGCCTCGCGTTCCGTGTCCGCGATGGCGGCGAAGTCGTAGGCCAGTCCGTAACTGGCATTCCCCAGGACGACGGTTGCCGTCGCGGGAATGCCTTTCGGGGTATTGATCGTATTGAGTTTTTTCATAGGGTTCCTTTTGCTGATTTGTTCGGGCGAGAGACGCGGCTGTAGCGCCGCAAAGAAAAGAAAAACCGAAGGCGGTTCTGCGGGGTCGCCGCCTTCGGGCAGATTTTCCGGGAGCCGCATATCATGGTTGCCCATCGAACGCGTAGCGGCTACCTGCCGGAAATCTGCAAAGTGTGCTGAGGTGGTTTACGCCGGCGAGCTCGTGAAGGAGCCGTAGATGTAGGCGCCCGGACGCTTAATCACATGCGCCAGACGCTTGAATGCTTTGATGGCCACCATATTTTTCGTGAAGAAATCAGAGTGCGAGGTGCTGATTTCCACCGTGATTTCCTGCCGGTCAACGATCTCCTGGCAGACGCCGGTACCGTTGCCGAGCAGGAAGGTGTCAGCAGCGATATTGGTGGTCGGCACGACATCCAGACCGAAGAGCGTCGGATTCGTGACTGTCTGCGGATCTCCGAGGATGTAACGTCCGTAGGCATCCTTGGTTAAACGCATGTTCCACCAATTTTTGGGGTTCAATATCACGAAGGTCGGCGGTACTTCGCTGGCCATCGTGACTTGCTGTACGGCCCTCCCGACAATGTCTATATTGTTCCAGGAATTCGAGAGCAAGCCGGTATTGAATGCCGTCGCCGCAGTGATAAATCCGGTCAGATTTTCTCCCGCGCCGGAACCGGACAGAAGTTGCACTTCCTCCGTTCGATTGATCTGATAGACGAGACTCGTTTGAAGAAAGGAGCTGAGGGCGTCCAGATCATCCAAAATCTGAGCGGAAGCCGGCAACCAAGAAGCGATTGTCTTGACCCGCTCCGACGCCGAAGTGAAGCCCACGGCGTTCTCCAGAATGTAATCCGCCTCCAACTGGGGTGAGGCCGCCGACATGGGCGAATTGACTTTGACGAAATCCACGAGTTGCCCAGTCGTGGGGCGGCTGTAGAGCAAGTCGCGGATTGTCAGCGCCTGACGGGCTTCCGGAACGATCCCCGGAATCCGATCGATGGTCAGCACCCCGGTGGTAGAAAGCCCCACCGCGGCACTCGTGACAGCCGTTTTTTGACTCAGCAGCGCGTTCGCTTCGGCACCGCTGAGAGTGAAGATCGCCTGGCCTTTCTTTTCCTTCATCAACTTCGCGACGCTTTGGTTTTCCCGGAGCGTGTCTCCGAGGCTCTTCACTTCCGGGGGGAGATTCCCGATCTTCGTTTCAATGGCATTGAATTTGGCCTGGAGCTGGTTAATCCTTGCCAAGTTATGACTTAGCGAGTTTCGGAGTATTTCCCCCATCTCCGTGCGGAAATCTGTGCTAACAGACATTTTTTCGTTTCTCCTGTTGTATGTATGATTCTTGTTACTTCAGCAAGAGGTGGGGGCGGAAACCCCCGGCGTCGCCGTTGAGCGGTCGTGCGTTGATCAGGTGGAAAAAACTCTGAAAAAACAACATCCAGAAGAAGATTCCGGCGTGCAACGCCACGGTGCGCGGCTGCTGATTACCGTTGTTACTGCAAATTCGTTGGAACTACCGTACGCGATTCGCGCGCACCTTTGGACTTTCACAGAGATCAGGGAGCATTGAAAGCGGTATGCCCGCCTCTGTGGCTTCTATAATTCGCTCCTGGCGGTGTATGCGGCGAAACTGGCGCCGATCCGTCACTGGCCAGTGCGCGTAAATGACGCGAAGAGAAATTCCGCCGCGAAACGGCCGGGTGATTGTTTTCGGGTAAAGGTCCATGGCATCAGTTCACCCAGCCACAGACGGGCGCAGCCGGAGCCGTCGAGCCGATCGCGATTATCGCGTCAATCGCTTTCTGGTGGCCATTCAGTGCGGTGTTTAGCAGAGTGATCACCTTTGACTGCAGGTTGATGGTTTGCATCAGCTTCACTTGCTCTTCGGAAAGCTCGACAACTGCCCGTTGAAGCAGGCCGACCGCCGCTACGATTTCGTCGTAATCCATAGTTCCCCTTTTCTAAAGTGAAATAATTCGTTCCTCGTTCTCGGTTAACAAGCCGAGTCGCCGAAGAGCATCCACGCTCTTTTCGCCGCGGTGCCTCTTGTGGCCTTCGTACTCCCAGAAGGCCTGCGGGCGGACCCCGGGACCCATCAGAGCCATCAGCCGGTCGCGATGGGTGAACCATGCCTCCCGGCGCGCTTCAGGCGTCTCGAAGCCGTCTGGCTGGCCAATTATCAAAGCGAGCTCCTGTACGCTCGTCAGAGAATCGAGCCGCCGCCGGCGTCGTCGGTTGATTCGTGGCATTACTGGCCCTCCACTGGTGGAACCTGATCGAAGCCCAACAACCGCCAGCAGCGCGTCATGGTTGCGGCGCTGTCTCTCTCGATCCCGCAAGCCGGGTGCGCTTTCCGCTGCCCGAATCGATCCCGAAAAACAACGCCCTCGCGCTTCAGGATTCGCTTTGCCTGGTTCATGCGGTCTAGGGACTCGCACATCGTTGTGAGCAGCAGGACCGCAGCGGCGTCGAGGTCGATTTCTGCCGCGATGTTCTTCCAGAGCTTCCGCCCGGCGGCCGTCAAATGCGATGGTGGCTTCGTCATAAATATTTTTTAGGAAATTCCCGGATTTTTACGCAGAAACGTGACACACGGTCACAGCCTGCGGATGGCCAGCTCTTGGACGCACCCCTCCCTACTATGTCGGTAGTAGTTTGGCACTCCACCGCAATTTGAACCCATTCAGTTCGCCAGTTCGCCCCTATAGGGGGGCGACATGGCGGCGAACTGGAATATTGGGCAGTTCGCGGATAGCAAAAATGGCACCCCGCGAACTGGCGAGCTGCTTTGAATCAGATACTTATACAGTTCGCCGTTAGTCAGTTCGCGCCCCTACCCGCGAACTGAAATGTAAATCCAGTTCGCGCCCCCCACCGCGAGCTCAAATTCGGGCGTTTTAGAGCGTCCCTTCGGGGCTGTCTTGCGCCCATGAAACGAACTTTGCGCCGCGCTCTCCGGTCGATATTAGAACCGTGCCGTTGAGGTGCCCAGACGAAAGAAAGTCCCGGGCGCGAGTACGGCTGATCCCCTCTTTCTTTGCCAAATCTTCGAAGGCGTCTTTACTGACAAACGGATTATTCCGGAGCAGCGTGACCAGCGAATCTCCAGCGCTCACAAACGGCGCACGGGCATCCATGCGGAAGCGTCCAGTCTCGTAGTGGAAGACTGCCTCAGGGTTCACACTGAAACGCGCCTTGAAGGCTCGCAGGCGCAGCGTTCCCAATTCCGAAGTGCTGCCGGAGTTCGCGAGGTGGTAGCCGATGTCAATACTCGCCTTGATGTCACTGGAGCCGCGATATTCCCGGGCTGAATCGGCCTTCCCGCTGTGGTGCAGAATAATAACCGTTGCGCCCATGTCCGCCAGTTTCCGAAATCCCTGCATGTAGGCCCGGACCTCGGTTGCGCTGTTTTCTTCGCCCTGCAGAAATGCGACAAGGCTATCGACGATAATCAACGGCTTGGCCTCGCAGGCCTCAACCCACTCGATTACGATAGGCGCCCACGGCGCGGGTGATTCTTCCGGTACCCAGCCGCCCCATATCTTAAAATTCTGTGAGTCCGATATTCCCAGCCGGTCGAGCCGTTCCACCACAATCGGAAGCGGATTCTCCCGGTCGAGAAACAGAACCGGCCGGCGCTGAGTTTCGAGTCCCGCGAATACTGCGCCGCGTTCGACGGCACTCCCAATCGCCGTCACAATAGTGCTCTTGCCGGATCCTGAATCACCGGTAATCAGGGTGACTGTCCGCTCCGCAATGAGCGACGAAACCAAAAATTCAATTTTCTGGGCCGCATATTTCCGAACCGATTCGATATCCGATACTGAGTAGATCCTCGGTTCCGATCCGTCCCAGCGACTGGCAAGCCGACTGATGTCAGCCTCGGAGGCAATCTCCGGCTCTTTCTCGACTAAGGCCGCCAGTTCGGTCTCATCATGTCCCAGCGCGAACCAGTCGCTGACATCCTTGCCCGCCGGTAACTCGGTCACAGTAAGCCGCTGGACCTTGCCGATCAACGCCTTCGCAATTGCCAGCACACGCCGGCGGCCGGGTCCATCATTGTCCGGTATCAGAACCACTTCGCGGTCAGCGAGTGACTCGGTAAAACTGGCAAGCCAAGGGGCGTTTGCGCCGCCCGCGCTCGTCGTGGCCGTGAATCTGTGCGCACGAAGCGAATCACAGTCCTTTTCGCCCTCGACCACGAACACGATCGGCGCCGCAAGGACCTCGGGCAGCCGGTACAAAACCTGTCGCGGCCCTTTCTTCCAGATCCAGCCGTCGTTTCCATCCGGATACCGCTGCTTGAAATTCTTCGGCTGATAGCGTACAACCTCGTACAGCAGTTCGCCGTGCTCATCCGTATAGCCGTATTCCGCGCTGATAACGGGCTTCGCCGCGGCGTCCGCGGTGTCCCAGAGCCCGCGACCTTTGAGCGCTTCGATAACGTCTTCCTGCGGGCAGCCCGCATGGCAGTGAAGCAGTATTTTTCCGTTCGATTCACGAACAGCCAGGCTGGCTGTTGAGTCGTCATGCCCGGGGCATTTGGCAAGCCACTGAGAGCCTGATCGGCGCGCGCCCAAGGCGCGAGAGAGAGTGTCCGCTGTCATTCTGGGGATTGCCGATCTTCCACCAGGCGCAAAACGTGATTCCCGACCACGGCGAGGCCAAGGCGAACGAGCATATCGACCGCCGTCTCGATGACGTGGTTTGAGGCCCCTAGTTGAGTCATCAGAACCGCCCGGCCGGCGCGGTCCACGCGCAAAGGTCCACGCGAGCGCAGGAGCTTCAGCAGTGCCTCGCGATCCGCGGCGAGCAGCAATTCGACGTTGCCGCGGGGTGTAATTTCGATTAGAGTTGATTTGTTGGTTGACGCTCGCACCGTCGACCTCCTTTCATGGAAAAGGCCCGAGACGCTTTGGCGAGCGTTCCGGGCCATTGTTTTTTCTGTTACCGTCCTAAAAGTCCTTCAGGCTAAATCTGCGGCGGATTTCAGCGGGGCCTTATAAAACCTCGGTGCTGGAAGTTGCCGTTGCGCGACCACGCCATGTGATCGTATTGGCCCTCCGGGAATAGAGGGTGAACCAGTCTCCCTGAAAGACACAGTTCGCTCATAGCCTGCGATGCCCGTATCTTCGTCGGCAAGTTTACCCGGCGTGACCCTATGCCGCTCGGTTGAATCCTCCCGCGGCCCGAATTTCTTTTCCCCAGACGGTGACCGCTCTTCACTGGCGGCGAAAGCGCAGGGAACCCGCGCCGCCGCGATGTTCTTTGGGTGTGATTCGATAAGGCGAATATGATTGACGTCGAGTTCCACCGCGCGCCCCTCACGCACAAAGAAAACGGCATCCCGCCTCCGGATGAACCCAGATTCATTACAGACGGAGTTCACGATTCTGACCTTCGCCGCGGCTACAATAGGCTTCGGCTTCTGTGTCGGCGGGTTCCGAGGGACACCAGCCCCAGCGGATACGGGATTTTTTGCTGGTGTGCTAGGTGGGGACATTAACCCCCGAGGCGGTAGCGGCCGAATCAAGCCAACGATGGAAGGCTGACCGCGGAATCAGAATATTTTTCCCGAGTCGGATATGGGGAATAGTTCCAGCCGCAATCCCGTTTCGGATTGCACGGGAGCCGCTTCCCGCCACCTTCGCGGCCTCGGCCACCTTGTAAGTGGCGCGAACATTATTGTCGATTGCCGTTCTCATGTGTTCCGAGAATAACATAGTGCCAAGTGTTATGGCAAGCAATGTTATTGCAATCAAAACCTACACATGATAGGGTATCTTTCAATGGAACACGAAAAGACACGAAATGAAGCAAGCCAAGCTTTTGTTGCCTTAAGGAAGGCTATGGGCAAAACACAGCAGGCCTTTGCCGTCGAAATTCTCGGCACGGCCATTACGACCGTCGCCCGATATGAAACAAGTCACCCACCGCGGGGCGAGGTATTGTTGCGCTTGGCGGATATAGCGGCCGAGAACCAGCTACTGGACTTGCGCGATGAGTTTCGCAGCCTATACCTAGACGAGGTGATGAGTAACCTAAAATTCAACTTGGTAATCAATCCAGTAACGCCAGCCCGAGCCGTCAAATACGGCTATGTGATTCTCAAGCTGGAGGGTGACGAACAAATCAAAAGAGCGACTCGATTTGTGACCCAGTTTACCGAGAGTTCGTGGCGTGGCCCTTTGAAAAAATCCAAATGAACGGCACTGTCACAAAGCGCGCCCGCAAGGGCGGAAAGCCTTCATGGGGTTACGTGTTCGATGGTGGCCGCGATGTCAGCGGGAAACGGATCCAACTCACTAAATCCGGCTTTCGAACGAAGGCGGAAGCCGATGCCGAGCTCCGGATCGCAATAGAGAAACACGAAGCCGCCGTCGAAGCAAAGTTGCATCCGGCGGAAGTCGTCCCGGCGCTGCCGACATTCGCGGAATTCTTCGAGCGCTGGATGGCTGAACACGCTACGCGCAAGTGCGCCCCGAAGACGATCGAGCGCTATCGCGAGCTCGGGGCCTATGCGATCAGGCAAACAGTGGAAGTGGCTGCCGAACAATGCGCGCTCGGCGCGGTCACGCTCGACAAGTTCGGGCCGATGCAAATGGAACTTGTGATTGGCGGCCTGCTTGACCACGGCGGCCAAAAGACGAAAGACCATCCGGCCGGACGGCCGCTGTCGCCAAAGAGCGTTCGGCACATCGCCTGCGTTGTGCATGGCTGTTTCGAAAAGGCCGTTAAGTGGCAACTCATCGCGCGCAACCCGATGGACGGAATTGAACTGCCGAAGCTGACGAAGAAAGACCCCAGAGTAGTTGAGAAGGATGGCGTCAGTTCCCTTCTCGCGCGCGCCCGGGAAACGCGCCTCTATCCATTTATAATGCTCGGCCTGGCGACTGGCGCCCGCCGCGGCGAGTTGCTCGCGCTCCAATGGGCTGATATCGATTTCGAGACCGGTATCATGAGCGTGACAAAATCCCTCGAACAAACGAAAGCCGGTCTGCGGGTCAAGTCCACCAAGTCGGAGAAGCCGCGCCGGTTCAAGGTTCCGGCCGCGGCACTGGACGCACTCACGGAGCATCGCGAGATACAAGACCGTGACCGGGAAATGTTCGGCGAGGACTATCGGGAAAATGATCTCGTGTTCTGCCGGCCGGAAGGCGAATACTACAGCCCGGATCGCGTTGGCGCAAGAGTGGTCGAACTGATGAAGAAGGCGGGGCTCGAAGGGGTAAGCCTTCACTCCCTACGGCACACGCATGCCAGCGAGCTCCTGAGTCAGGGAGTTCCGATCCCGACAGTGGCGAAGCGCCTCGGCCATGCCAACGCCAACATCACGCTCTCTATTTATGCGCACGCTCTGGAAGCCGACGAACTGGCCGCGGCGAAGATTTGGGACGACTCAATGGCAAAGGTGATTGCCGAGTACAAACGGCAACCGAACCGGATGTTAGCGAATGTTAGCGCGGATGGAGCGAAAAATCTGGAAGTTGTTGAAAAGATAAGAAGGAAAGTGGCGGGGACGACGGGGCTCGAACCCGCGACCTCCGACGTGACAGGCCGGCGCTCTAACCAACTGAGCTACGTCCCCGCACTTGGCGGGACGTTTTCAATGGTAGCATGCCTCACCCCGAAGAGATCGATTGACAAAGAATCACACGATTATTAACGTCCATTCATGCGAAGATTATAAAGTTCACCAATGCGGGGAGGTCCGAAAAATGATTGGCCACTCTGAGACTCCTTTCGACAATATCGAAAACTCACACGAATATGTATCGTTGCTTGCCGAAGCGATTGCCGATGCTCTCGCCGAGGTTCAGTCCGATTTCGCGCTCGCGGGTGCCGACGGCGCAGATCGCCGCCAACAAGCCCTGCAACTGGTTGCCTTCAAGTTAGACAAGCTGCAGGCTCACATGAGCAGCAGCCGCCGCATACTGAATGATTTACGTTCGCTGCGCCGGCTCCTGCTGGAAGAACGGACCTTGCCCCGGGTTTTCCATCAAACAGCCGGAAAATAGCGATTTTCCCCGATATTTCAATCTGCCGGACACCCTTTAATCCGGGGGTGCGGGCCTTCACATAACCTTTTGTCGTCGCCTCTTGACAAAAGATTAACCCAATCCTATTATGGGTTGCTCGTACAAGTTAATTTTCAGTAACACCGTTTTGGCATGTAAGGGGATTCTCCGTATGATGACCTTCGCAGTCGGTGAAAAAGTCGTGTATCCCAATCAAGGCGTTGGGACGATTGAAAACATCAGCACTCGACTTTTCGAGATGCGACCCGAGAAATTCTACCTGCTCCGGCTGTTCTGCTCGAGCATGACCGTGATGGTGCCGTTCTCAAACGCACAAACCATCGGCCTTCGAAAACTCTCCAAAACAGCGGATGTCAATAAGGTTCTGGCTTATCTTTCCAGCCAGTCAGTTGAAAACCTTTGCGACTGGAAGGTCCGGTTCAAAGTTAACAGCGACAAGATGCTGACTGGAAGCCTGCTGCAGATTGCCGAGGTCTTCAAGCAACTGGTCCGGTTGCATGCGGAAAAGCCTCTTTCCTTCCGCGAAAAGAAAATGCTCGACCGCACCCGCACCATGCTGATCTCGGAAGTTTCGCTGGCGCGGAATATGGCGGAGTCCGAGGCGATCGCGCTGCTGGAGAAGGCGCTTCTGAAATCCGGCTTCGCGTTTCCAGGTCCTGCATAAAGATTTGTGCTCGCGCGTGCGAGCCTATACTTAAGATTGCTTTTCGGCGTCACTCTTCTGCTGCTCACCCTCGCGGGGTGTCTCCTCTTTATCTTTAAGCCCGTCTGGTTTCCTCTTCCCGTCACTTCCGCTGCTTTCACCTGGGACCGCCATTTCATCTGGACGCTTTGGATCTGCGGTTTCATTTTCCTTGCCGTGCATCTGCTGCTGATCCGCACGCTCCTGCGGCGCGGACAGGCTTCGAATGCCGTTCCACCGGAAAGTCAATGGCGTCTGGAGGCCGGCTGGACCACGGCGACCGGTATCGTTTTCATCGCGCTGTCGATCCTGGGATCGCACGGGTGGGCACAGACATCCACCGGGCCGGCGGGGAAGGAAGTCATCGAGGTCGGCGCGCACCAGTTCGCATGGAATTTCCGCTACCCCGGACCGGACGGGATCTTCGGCCGTACGGAGCTCAAGTTCATCAGCGATTCCGGCGGGAATCCTTTCGGCATCGATCCGGCCGACCCCGCGGGCAAAGATGACATCACCGCAGCGACGCTGCGAATTCCCGCGGGACGGGACGTGTACCTGAAGCTGCACAGCCGCGACGTCATACACGACTTCTTCGTGCGCGAGCTGCGCACCAAACAGGACATCGTGCCGGGCATGGAAATTCCGCTCGAACTGCACGTGAATCAGCCGGGTTCTTACGAAATGGCGTGCGCCGAACTTTGCGGATTGGGACACAGCCAGATGCGCAGCGTCCTCACCGTGATGCCGGCGGATGAATACGACCGATGGAAGCGGCAGCATTGACGGCAGCACTTAGAGCAATCTTCACCACGAATCATCGGATGATCGCGCGTCAGTACTTTTTTCTGTCTCTCTTTGCTGTGCTGACGGGCACGGTGCTCTCGCTGGCGATGCGCTTTCACCTCGTGTTTCCGCTGGTCAGGAATGACGTGCTGACGCCCGAGTATTACCTGTCGCTGCTGACTCTGCACGGCACCATCATGGTGTTCTTCGTGCTTACGCTCGCCCCGGTGAGCGCCTTTGGCAACCTTGTCATCCCCGAACAACTGGGCGCGCGCGGAATGGCGTTCCCGCGTCTCAATATGATTTCGTTCTGGATCACGGCCGCCTCATTCGCGCTGCTTCTCAGCTCGTTTTTCGCGGTGGGCGGAGGTCCGTTATCGGGATGGACTGCCTACCCGCCTCTCAGCGTTGTGGGCGCGATCGCAGGCCCGGGCGAAGGACTCGGCCAGACGCTCTGGTTCTTCAGCATCGGGTTGTTCTGCGTCTCCTCGGTGCTGACCGCGATAAACATGATTGCGACCATTCTCGATGAGCGCGCCCCCGGCATAACGCTGATGACGATGCCGCTGACCTGCTGGAACTGGTTCATCACGGCGATCCTGACGCTGCTCTCGTTTTCGGTGCTGCTGGCGGCCTTGATGCTGATCCTGCTGGACCGGCTGGCGGGCACCAGTTTTTTTGTTCCCGGCGGATTGCTGGTTGCCGACGAGGTGATCGGGCACAACGGCGGTTCCCCTCTGCTCTGGCAACACCTGTTCTGGTTCTTCGGACATCCGGAAGTTTATATCGCGATCCTGCCGGGCATGGGCATTGTGTCGCATCTGATTTCGAACTTTTCGCGGCGTCCTTTGTTCGGCTACCGGTCGATGATCTGGGCCACCGTGGCTATCGCTTTCCTCGGAATGCTGGTGTGGGGGCATCACATGTTTATCAGTGGCCTGAACCCGTACTCGGCGATCGCCTTCTCGCTGATCACCATGGCGATCGGGGTCCCGTCGGCGGTAAAGACTTTTAACTGGATCGCAACGATATGGGGCGCCAGACTGGAACTTAACACCGCGATGTTGTTCGCGCTGGGCTTCGTTTCGGTCTTCGTGACCGGGGGACTATCCGGACTGTTTTTGGGGCAGCCGGATCTCGATGCTTACTTCCACGACACCTATTTCGTGGTGGCGCATTTTCACCTGATTATGGGGGTGGCGGCGCTGTTCGCAATTTTCGCCGCGACCTTTTACTGGTTCCCGCTGATGTTCGGGCGCATGCTGGACGAGCGCCTGGGCAAGCTGCATTTCTATCTCACGTTCATCGGCGCTTACGCAACCTTCGGCCCCATGCACTTCGCCGGCTTCGCGGGCAATCCCCGCCGCTATTCGGATTTCACGACGTTCGACTTTCTTGCACAGGTGATGCCGTTGCAGCGGTGGATCACTGGCGCCGCCTTCTGCCTCGCGGCGGTGCAGATTATTTTCCTGTGGAATCTGTTTCGAAGCATACGGCGCGGAGCAGTTGCGCCGCCCAATCCGTGGGCATCGAACAGCTTCGAGTGGCGGGGCGCGGAATGGACCGTACCGAGCGGAGCGGCGTCCCGGGGACCCTATGAATACTGAGGCGCGATACTAGAAATATGCCCGGGACGCTGACTGAATCCAATATCGGCCCCCCGCCTCCCA
Organism: Bryobacteraceae bacterium; assembly: GCA_035552315.1. Classification (GTDB taxonomy): domain Bacteria; phylum Acidobacteriota; class Terriglobia; order Bryobacterales; family Bryobacteraceae; genus BOG-234. The sequence continues at coordinate 25,541 of DASZLO010000229.1, read as the reverse complement.
TCGAGCCCGCGCTCCCCAGCGGCGGCGGTGACAATCATGACCGGGATCGTCCTGAAAAAGGCAGTACCCGGGGCGCTTCCATCACCGGAATTATCGTACTGATGTGCGCCAGCACCATGACTTTCGCGGCGCTGGTAAGCGCCATGGTGGTGCGGCGCGGATTAAATAACGACTGGAGCACGGTTGGCTTGCCGCGCATTCTTTACTGGAATACGGCGGCGCTGGTGCTGAGCAGTGTGCTGATCGATGCCGCGCGCCGTGCGCTACGCGCCGGAAAGCGTGTGCGATTTAACTGGCTTTGGTCCGCAGCGACAATTCTGGGGATCGAATTTCTGCTGGGCCAGGTGATTGCCTGGAATCAACTGGAACAGCGCGGATTCTATGTGAGCGGCCATCCCAGCACGGCGTTTTTCTATGTGCTCACGTGGGCACACGCTGCGCACGTCGTAGGGGCGCTGCTGGCCGTGCTGTATGTGGAGTACAGGGCGCTGCGGTATGAACTGGGGCCGAGCCGCCGCACCATGGTGGATGTGAGCGCGATTTTCTGGCATTTCCTCGATGTGCTCTGGCTGTGTCTGATGGGACTGTTTGTGTTCTGGGCATGAAGGAATATTTCGCCCAGTACTTCGCGACACGAACACGCCGCAGCACGTTAATGGTTATAGCCGCGAACACGGCTTTTTTCGCCGTGCTGCTTGGCGCGATGTTTTATCTGCGGTGGGTGTCGGAGGGATGGCCGTCGCCATTCCACTTCCCTTCCCTGCTGATGGTGGCCGCCCTGACGATGTTCGCGCTTTGCGGAAGCGTAACGTGCGAAGTGGGCGCGCACGCGGCCAAATTAAATGACCAGGAGCCCGCGGTGCGATGGATCGCGGTGTCGGTTTCAAGTTGGCTGATGTTCCTCTTTCTCGAAGTGGTGGAGTGGGTGCGTCTCATCTATCTGGAACGTCTGGGACCCGATACGACCTTCGGCGCGACGTTTTTGTCGCTGACCGGCGCGCACTGGGTGGCGGCATGTGCGGTAGTGTGCTGGATGACCTTCGTGGCCAACAACACGCGCAAGCGCGATGTGACGGCGGTGGCGATGTTCTCGCATTTCCTGTGCCTGCTGTGGATCGTCCTGGTGTTTACGCTTTATTTCCCGAACGCCGATTTGGGCGGCATATGAACTGGAGCGCGATCCTGTCGCAGTGCGTGATGTGTTACCGGACTGCCGCCGCCCAGCAGGCGGAGCGTTCGCGGGTCTTGAACCATGGCATTCTGATTCTGCTTATCCCTCCCGTTCTGATTCTTGCCGGGCTGCTGCTGCTGGCCCGCCGGAAGAACATCCCCCGTTAGATTTTCAGCGCTATTGTCCACGAGAGATAATTGCGCAGATGCATTTCCGATTCATGCGGCTGGCGCTCATTTTCCTCGCGGCTTTGCTTCCCGCCGTGGCGCACGACATGGCCCGCAGCGAATCGAAGATCGAAGTCCGCGGCGAGGAAGTCCGCGCCGTTCTCACGCTCAATCTGCTCGAATTCCACGACCCGGCTCTGCGCTTCGACGCCGGCGGACACATGACCGTGAACGGTCTCGCCCGCAATATCGGCGCGATCTTCGATTCCGTCCAGCGGCATTACATGGTGCGAGGCCCTGACGTTCCCGCCCGCACGGACCTGCAACGATACGTTCTGATCGATGGCCATGCGGTCCACATGGAGATCCTCTATGTCTTCGATCATCCCGTGAATACCCTCGACGTGACATCGACTCTGTATCAGGCGATGACCCCGGATCACCAGCACCTGCTGACCGTTAAGTTGAATGGCACCCTGCACGAAGGCGTGCTCAATGCATCGTCGCCGCATGCCACGTTTACGGGCACCGAAGCCACGCGGCTGCAGACCGTGTGGAAATTCGTGCGGCTCGGGGTCGAACACATTTTCACCGGCTACGACCATCTGGCTTTCCTGCTGGGACTGCTGGTGGCCACCGCGAGTCTTGGCTCGCTGATCAAAATCATCACGTCCTTCACGATTGCCCACAGCATCACACTCGCCCTCGCCACGTTCAATGTGGTGATTCTGCCGTCGCGCCTGACCGAGTCCGTGATCGCGCTGAGCATCCTCTATGTGGCGGCGGAAAATCTGCTGGAGTTCCGCGCGATGAAGCGTTACTACATCACCTTTCTCTTCGGACTGGTGCATGGATTTGGTTTCTCGAATGTGCTCCGGGATATGGATATGCCCCGATCCAGTCTGGCGCTGTCATTGTTCTCCTTCAATCTCGGAGTGGAGATCGGACAGGTCACTTTCGTGCTGCTCATCTTCCCGCTGGTGCAGGATCTGGTGCGCTCGGGATGGAAGCGGCTGCAGCCCGCGGTCTCCGTGTGCATCGGAGTGCTGGCGGTCTACTGGTTCGTGCAGCGGGCGTTTTAGAATGACGGCTTAGAAGCGCGAAGCCTGAATCCAGGTATCGGAACGCGCCCAACTGGCCGCAAGGTCCTTTGTCACGTCGTCCGACGGTTTACCCTGCCCGTCCAGCGCGGCCTTCAGTCCAAACAAAGACCAGCCGTTGTGCGGATGCCTCTTCAGATCCTCGCGGTAGACGCGCTCGGCATCGGCGAAGCGTTTGACTTCGAGCAACTCCGCGCCCAGCCAGTGACGGGCCGGAAACGGCAGCGGCTCCGGCTCATCGTAAACGATGACGTCATAGCGCTGGACTGCTCTCTCAAAGGATGCAAGGGCTTTATCCGGATCGTTGGCCTTGCGATACATCTCGCCTTCGAGAATGCCGCCAAGCATGCCCAGAAGATCGCGCGCCGAATGCCCGCGGAAGACTGCTTTCGATGTCTCCGCGGATGCCAGCAGGCGGTTGAGATAAGCCTGCGCGAAATCCTTCTCGCCGCTTCGCAGCCGGGCATAGCCCTGGCCGAAGTCCCAGATCCCGGCGGGGATATCTTCGTCAGGGCGTTTGGTGATCTGCGCGATTTCATCGAACCTGCCGAAGCGGACCCTCGTGAGCACCGAATAAATATTGCTGCCGTTCACTTTCTCGTAATCTTTCGCGGCCTGAATGGCAACGGCGCCCTGTCCGTCCATGGACGCCGCGAAAAGCAGCATGTGCAGATTGTGGTCGGGATAAATCGCAAAGCCCTCGCCGATGGCGGCTTTCTGATCGGAGTGCCAGGCCTCGGTATTGGCCCGCACCGAATCGCCCCAGCGCCCCAGCTGATTCCAGGTGTGCGAAGGCATGTGGTTGAGGTGACTGGCGCCGGGAATCAAATCGCCGAGAGTATCGGCGCAGGTTTCGGCCAGTCCCGGCTCGGTAGTGGCTTCGGTGAGGTGGACGTATAGGTGGCAAGCACCCACATGTTTGATGTTCACCTTCAGAACGCTCTCCAGCACGCCTTGAATCTTTTTGACGTTCGGAGAATCGATGTCGCGCCAGCCGCGCCGCGGCTCCATGATAAACAGCGCGTCGGCATAGAGAGTCGCGGCATCCAGGTCTTTCGGATACTTCTCGCTGAGCTTGCGCATGGCTTCGGCGTAAGCCATGTCCTGATCGTGGCGTTTGCTCACATCGAAGTGCTCGACATAACGCGCCGACAGGGCTTCGATGTAAGCCTTCTCTTCCGGCGTAGCGTGGGCAGGGGCCAGTTGCAGCGCTTTCTGTTCGGCCGCCCAGGCGTAAGGAGATTCGAATGGCTGCATAGCGCCGTTCAGATAGGAGCCCCAGGACCAGGCTTCTCCCCAATAACAGATGGCGCAGTCGGGGTCGCGCTTCTCCGCTTCTCGAAAAGAGCGCGTCGCATCCTGTTTGCCGTAGGCATACATCAGTTGAAAGCCCTGATCGAAGTAAGCCTGCGCTTCGGCGTTTTTCGAGGAAATCGGCCGTGTGAAACGTCCCAGGGCTTTGGGAAACAGCGGCATGGGATCGTTGAAGTTCTTGGGCAGACCCTCCGGCGCCATATCGTGATCGTGCGCAGGACCCTGGGCCAGCGCCGCTGAAACCAGCAGGGCAGAGGAAATCGAAATCAGTAGAATCGCGCGCGACATGGTGATTCCCATCATATAAGTTGTTCTAAGGGCGGCTGGCAAGGCTCTCATACCATAGAGCGGCCAGACGCCTCAAACCCTCGGCGGTGAAATGAGTTCCATCGTGGCGAAATTCGGGGCCCAGTTGATCCGCATCCGGCCCGGCGAATACCTTGTCTCCGGCGTTGACGAGCGACTGCTGGGCTTGCCGCACCGCGGCATCCGGACCCTCTTTCACGGTCCGGCTGGCAAGCGCCACATAGACCGGCGCATCGATTCCCGCAGCCCGCACGGGCCCTAGGAAGGCATGAAAGGCCTTAGCGTAATCTTCCGACGCCGTGCCGTCAAATGCCCGCGAGTCGGATTCCCCCTGTTGCCACAGGATATGGGTGGGCGGCAGATGAGCGGCCTGCAGGCCACGGCCTGCCTCAATGACGCGGCGCTGCATGGGCCTGCCGGGAATCCATTCGCGAATGGGCGTACCGCCCTGCACCGCCAGCGCGAAGATCACGCTGCTGTAGCCGTCCCGCTCCATCAGCAGACGCCCCAACTCCAGCCACGGCCCCGACCCCGCGTTGTCGGAGCCTGGCATCGGATCCTGCGCGCGATAGAGCGTGCCGGCATAGAAATTGAAAAGTCCGGCGTGCTCCTGAAAGACGTTCGGCGGCCCGTAATTGCCCGCGTTGGATTGGCCGGTCACCAGCACAACCATCACCCGCCCCCCGGGGATATCGGTCAGCGCGGCCCTCGGGCGAATGAAGCGCAGCCGGAGATCCTCCATGGTCGGGAGTCCGGTAAAAGCGCGGATTTGCGAATGGAAGGTCCAGCCGGCAGCAAGGATCAGAACACAGATTCCGGCGCCGAAGAACCAGAACCGAAGGGATCTCAGCACGCTGTCAGTTCGCTATTACTTAGCCAGCGGTTCGGCGTGAACGGCAGTGCCATAGCAAAGCACTTCGGTGACTCCGTTCATGACCTCGGTGGCGTCATAGCGGACCGCGATCACGGCATTCGCGCCCATGCCGGCGGCATGCTGCAGCATGCGATTGAAAGCATCTTCCCTGGTCTTCTCGCAGAGTTCGGTGAACAGCGTGATGTCGCCGCCGATCATCGTCTGCAGGCCGGCCCCGATGGTTCCGAAGACCGATCGCGAACGCACGACAATGCCCTTCACGATTCCCATGCTTCTTACAATCCGGTATGCGGGAATCTCGAACGCCCCGGTGGTCATCTCATGCGCGATCATTTTTTCTCCTGGCCTGCGTTTCTATAAGCTTCGTCCAGCAATTCCACCACATGCGCCACGCGTTCACCGCGTCCCCACCGACGGACGCCCGCCTCAAGCTGCAGCATACATCCCGGATTCGCCGTTGCCACGATCTGCGCTTTCGCCAGTTTCACGTTGGCCATTTTGGATTCGAGGATGTCCATGGAAAGCTCGGTGTGCAGTACATTGTAAATGCCCGCGCTGCCGCAGCAGATATCGGAAAGCGGCATTTCGCGGAACTGCAGGCCGGGAATGGCCCGCATCAACTGCCGGGGCGCATTGCGAATTTTCTGGCCATGCGCCAGATGGCAGGAGTCCTGATAGGTCACGGTGGCATCGATCGCGCCCATCTGCCGGTTCAATTCGATGGAGGCGAGGAACTCGGTGACGTCTTTCATCAGCAATTTAAATTTCCGCGCGCGATCGGCGTATTCGGTGTCGTGCTCCAGCAGTTCGTCGTATTCCTTCAGGGTCGATCCGCAACCGGCCGCGTTGGTGATGATGGCATCGAAACCTTCCGCGTCCCCCAGCACGGCATCGATATTCCGGCGCGCCAGTTTTCGCGCTTCATCCCGGATTCCGGCATGCACGTGCAGTGCGCCGCAGCAGCTTTGGCCCGCCGGAACCACGACCTCGCAGCCATTCTTCTGCAGCACCCGCACGGTGGCCTCGTTCAAACGCGCGAAGGAAATGTTGGCAATGCAGCCGGCCATCATCGCCACACGGTATTTGCGCGGGCCCTCCGCCGGAAACGTCTGTCCGAACTGGCGGAAGAAAAACGGAATCTGCGCGCCCGGCGCCAATGCCTCGCGCGCACCCAGCGGCCCCAGCAGCCGGATCAGACCCGTCATGCGAAGCAGCCTTTGCAATCCGCTGATCTGGTAGATATACAGCATGGCCCCGGCCGCTGTCAGCAATGCCGGTGAAGGCAGAAGCTTGCGGAAAACAAGATTCCTGACGATACGCGCGGGCCACGACCGCTTCGTATTCGTTTCGATTTCGGCGCGCGCCGCCTCCACGAGTTTGCCGTATTGCACGCCGGAAGGGCAGGCAGTTTCGCAGCCCCGGCAGGCGAGACACAGGTCAATGTGCTCGCGGTACGATCCGGAAATCGGATTCCCTCCGGCGACCTGCACCATCTGATAGATGCGTCCCCGCGGCGAATCCATCTCGACGCCTAGTTCCCTGTAAGTGGGGCAGGCGTTCAGGCAAAGTCCGCAGTGGACGCACCGGTCGAGGTCCGCCTGTTGCGGCTTGTCGCCCGGGTCACTGGAGGCACCGGCAGCGGGCTGGCTTTCAGAGCTGACCGTAAAGACGCCCCCGGTTCAGCAGATTGTCCGGATCGAACATATGCTTGATCTGTTTCATGATGGCAAAATCGTTGCCCGGCTGCGGCCAAAGCGTCAAACCCGTCCTGGCGGATTCGGACGAAAATTCCACCACGCCTTTCCATTCCCGCTTCACCGCCGCGGCCAGCCATCGCGCCGCCGATTCCGGGCGGCTGAACCAGCCGCGCACCACTCCGGATGCCGCGTGCGCGTGTCCCGGGCCCTCGATGGATTCCAAAGCGGCGGCGCATTCCGACAGAGTTGTCGATACCCGCACCACCGCGCCCTCTTTGAATTTTTCCAGAAAACGTGGCGTTACCGTGTTCAAAGTTTGCCAGAAGCGCTGTTCGTCTTCAACCGCAACCGAGCGGCCCGCGCCGAATCCGGAAGCTTCCCGAACCGACCGTTCAATCACCGCTTCGTTCCCGGCGAACATCAGCGCCAGCGTGAAGCCTTTGAGGTTCAGTTGCGCGGACAACACCGGGTTCAGAACCTCGACCGCCACCGGATTGAGCACCCCGCGAATCGCCGCGTTGCGCGCCTCCATGGCGGATCGCAGATCTTCGAAACTGAAAAACACCGACCGTGCGGCCTTCGGGCGCGGCGTCAGTTTGAAATTGACCGAGGCAATCGCCGCCAGCGTACCGAACGAGCCGATCATGAGCTTGCCCATATCGAGACCGGCAACGTTCTTCACCACCATCCCGCCGGAATCGACCAGCTTCCCGTCGAGCGTGGCGAACTTCATGCCGATCACCAGGTCGCGCGCTGTTCCGTAAAGTCTGCGCCGCGCGCCGCTGGTGTTCGCGGAGATCGCGCCCGCCACGGTGGCCTCATCGGAATAAGCGCCATCCAGCGGAATCATCTGGCCGTGGCGGGCCAGCTCAGCGTTGAGCTCCGTGAGGGGCATGCCGGCTTCCACACTGATGGTTAAATCGCGCGGCTCATACTGGAGAATGCGCCGCATCTTTGAAGTGCTGATGCGCACCTCGGCAGGCGCGATTCCGCCCGCCATCAGCCGTTTGGAGTTTCCCCCGAACAGTTCCATCGTCCGTTTGGAGGCGCTCGCCGAAGCGATGCATTCCCGCAACTCTTCAGCTGTCGAAGGATGCAGGAGCACGGGCTGCGGAATAGCGGGCAACCTATACTTTAGCCCAACTACTCCGCGACGGGGCTGGTCTCGGTCTCCGCCGGGGGTTCGACGGGTTCGGTCTTGGTAGCGTTCTCGAACAGGAAGTTGAGGGTCTTCTCCGTCTGGATATGGGACGCAATCCGGTCCATAGTGCCGTCTTCCTGAAGCTTCTTCCGGACGGTCGCCAGCGGTTCGCGGTTTTGGCGCGCAATGCGCTCCACTTCGCGGTCGACTTCCTCGTTCGAAACCCCGATGGATTCCTGTGCCGCAACCTTGGTTAGAATCAGCGACGCCTTCACTTCACGCAGCGCCGCATCGTGCTGTGCGGCTTTGATCTTATCCCAGTCCAGATTGAACGACTTCGGATCCATGCCCTGCTCGGCCAGCGACTGCAGGCGCTGGTTTACGCGGTTTTCGATCTGCCGTTCGACGAAAGCCTCGGGAACCGGGAACTCATTGGCGTCCACCAGCTTGTCGACCAATTTGTCCTTGGCTTCGCGCTGGGCTTCGCTTTCGCGCTGCGCGAGGATTGACTTGCGCAGAGCGTCCTTCAGTTCGTCCATGGTGCGGAAATCGCCCAGATCCTGGGCGAAATCGTCGTTGGCTTCAGGAAGCTCCTTGCGCCGCAGCCCCTTCACATTCACATGGAACCGGACCGTTTTGCCGGCCAGCTTCTCCTGCCCGAATTCGTCGGGATAGGTAACGTCGAATTCCTTCTCATCCCCGGGGGATGCGCCGCGCAGATTTTCGGTAAAACCGGCGAGGGTCTCGGGACCGCCGATCAGGACCACGACTTCGTCGGATTTAATCGGCTCATCGGCCCCGGCAACGCTTTCCAGCGAAACGACGCCGTAGTCGCCATCCTGTATCGGCCGCGGATCTTCGTTGATGTAGCTGGCTTTGCTTTCGCGAAGCTCTTCCACCCGCTTTTCCACGTCGGCATCGGTGACTTCGGGCTGCCGGTAAGGCACCTCGACGCCCTTGTATTCGGCGGGCGTAAATTCCGGATAGACTTCGAAATGCGCCTTGAAACGCAGCGGCTCGCCGTCATGGAAATGGACGTCGGAGATGCTGGGCGTACCCACCACCCGCAGCCCTTCTTCCTTCGCCTTGGCGTTGAAGAAAACAGGAACCAGGTTTTCCAGAACCTTCTGCCGGATATCGCTGGCGAACGTCTTGCGAACGATCGACGCCGGTACTTTGCCCGGACGGAAGCCGGGCATTCTGGCCTTTTCCTGTACTGTTTTCGCGACCTTCCCGGTCTCGGTCTCGACTGCCTCGGCAGGAATCGAGATTTCAAGCTCGTGCTTGCAACCTTCCACTAATGACAACTCGGATTTACCTCGGAGAAAAAGACTTGGAATGTTCAGGATAACAGGTTATTTGAGGGCTTCGTTGAGCGCGGCCGCAACGTCTTCGTAAACAATGGTTTCAACGAAGGTCTGGCCCCCCAGCAGCACCGTGGGAGTTTTGGTAATCCCGCGGATCTGGCCGGTGGTTAAATCCTGATCCACAAGAGCGGCGAGGCGCGGATCGTCGAGGGAATTTACGATGCCCTTCTCATCCAGATGGTTCCGGATGGCGAATTCCACCATCCACGGTTTCAAGTTCTGGATTGTGATGCTGTTCTGCTCGGCCAGCAGTTCGCGGCGGAAATCGAGACCCGCCGCGGGGTTCTGCTCGTAAACCCAGCGCGAGGCGATGGCCGCGGGCCTGGCCCACTCGTGCTTGCCCAAAGGGAAATCCCGATGAACGAAAATCACCCGGCCCCCGTATTTAGGCAACAACTTGTCCTGCAGCATCGTCTCGAACCGGGCGCAGTCGCCACACTGCAGGTCTTCGAAAATCTGCACCCTGACGTTGCCCCTGGGGTTGCCCTCGATCATTTCGTTATGACCTGCGAACAGCACGGGGCAGCTTAAGACAAATAAAAGCAGCAGGCCAGATTTCACAGTTGAATCGGATTTTGCAGCCGGAAGGTAAGACGGGTCTCGGAAGGTATTCTGACCTTCTGACCGGAGGTCAGGACTTCAGCCCCTGTACCCACGGCCGCGCCGGAACCGGCTCCAATGGCAGCGCCTTTCCCGCCCCCTGCAATGCCACCGATAATCGCCCCCAGCGCCGCGGTTCCGCCGATCACTCCGGCGCTGCGTTTGCCGCGTGAGCCGCTTTCGCTGCGTACATCGGTGGTGGTGACATCGACAGGTTGTCCGTTGATGGTGACGGTCGAAATCGCGAGCGTTAACGCCGCGCGGCCTTCGATTTTGCCGGACTGCTGCTCGGCCACCAGCTTGGTCAATACATCGGCTCCGCGGGGGATGACCTGATTGCCATTCACAAAGACCGGTTCATCCAGGCTGGCCCGAAACGTCTGTCCCAGCCGCGCCCTGTCCGAGTCTACGGAATCGATCATGCGTATGGTGAGCGGTGTGTCGGCGGGAATCATTACGCCCATTGACGGCGGGCGTTCCTCGCGGTCCCGGTCACGCCGCGGATCGTCATAGGTTCTGGCAACGGGTGGAGGCGGCGGCGCGGGCGCCTGATAAGACTGATCGGCAAACGTGACTGAACGGATATCGCCGATTTCGAAGGTGCGGACATTCCCGTTCAAGTCCATGCGAACTTGCCGGGAAGTACCGCCCATATAGGTGCCTTCGACTCGCTCTCCGCTTTTCAGAATCAGGGTGTCTGCGCTTAGAAAAGCAGCAGTCCCGCAAAGAAGAATGACAGCCTTGGTCGCAAGTTTCATGGTTTTCACTCCGTTAATCTAAAGAACGAGCCGACGCCCGTTTGGGTTGCAGCAATCTCTACCCCGCACTTCAATCTCTACTCACCATTGTAAGTGAGTTTCGTTTCATGGGCGTTTCATAAACGGCGTCGCCAGCGTTCGGGCGACGACTCGCCCCTTCTCAAGCGCCTCGGCGTAAGCTTCGCGCTTTTCCCATTTCGAGAGGCCTTCGCCGTTCCGGTTGATTTTTTCGAGACCCAGTCCCACAACATAGGTGCCGGCAAAGGCCACCGCGGCTTTGGGAATCAGACCGCCGCCGAGCGGAATCTTGCCCACCAGTTCGCGGGCCAGCGCACGCCATCCGAACGCGCCCCCGGCGATGGCGGCGATTTCCATTTTCTGTTCCTTGTAACCGGTCACGCGGTTGTGCGCAGCGGCCATCATCAGGGCCATGCGGATTTGATTCATCGTCAGAAAAGCCGTGTCGCTGGCAAACTCGCCCACTGCCCACGGCAGATCGAGCATGCTCGGAACCACGTTGGGAAGGGCGGTAAACAGCGAAAACAACGCGTTTTCGCCGGATACCCGGTGAATGAGATTATCGGCGACCGTTCTGCGGAAGGCCGGGAAACTGCTTGCAATGGTCAGCTCTTTGTCTTCGTGATCCGCCACTACCCGGGCGATCGCCGCGGCTGGGCTAGTGACGTCCAGCGTATAGCCGCCCGGCGGCAAGACAACCCCCGGCTCACAGAGAATGAAGTCACCATTGTCGGCTGGAGTCCCGGTGATGCGATGGATTTTCCAAAGCGCCTCGTTGCGGGCCTGCTCCGGGAGAGATGCCGGCGCCAGAAAGGATTCCAGTTGCTGGAAACCGGTTTCGTCCGTCGCCATGAGCCCGACGTGAAGGTCCTGACGCCCCTGATTCCGGATCTCAGCGGCATTCACCGACGAGTAAATTTTGCGGATCTCCTTCAAAACGCTTAGCGCCATATGATCTCTGTCTAATCTTAACCGGCTTGGCGAAGTTCGTGACTGTTGAGCCGGAGGTTCGAGTGCGGATTCGATCCGGCTGGGTATTCGGGAGTACGGGATGGGATTGCTTCAGAGGTGCTTCAGGAGTTCGTCCTTCAAGGCCTTGCGATGTACTTTCCCGGTCGCGCCTTTGGGGAGAACTTCCTTGAAGTGCACTTTTTCGGGCACCTTGTAGTCGGCCAGATGTTCGCGCGCGTGTGTGCGGATGGCTTCTTCCCCAGCGGTGCTTCCCTGGCGCAGCGCGACGAATGCCACCACCTGTTCTCCCCAGACGGCATGAGGCATCCCCACCACCCCTGCTTCCAGAATTTCCGGATGCCGGTAGAGCGCTTCCTCCACCTCCTGCGGCGAAATGTTGGAGCCGCCGCGAATGATGATTTCCTTCTTGCGTCCCTGGAACCAGAAGTATCCTTCCGGATCGCGGGTCACCAGATCGCCGGTATGGAACCATCCGTCCCGAATGGCCTCGCCGGTCGCGGCGGCGTCGCCCCAGTAACCGGTGCAAACCGCCGGGCTGCGCACCAGCAATTCGCCCGTCCCGCCATCCGCCACGTCTTTGCCTGTCGCATCCACAACGCGCACTTCGACGCCCTTCACGGCTCGTCCGATCGACCCCTGCTTCGGACCGGACAACGGATTCGAGATGGAGGGGCCGGTCTCGGTCTGCGCTAACCCTTCGAGCATTTCCACGCCCAGCACTTCGCGCACGCGCTGCTGCAGGGCTACCGGAACGCTGTCGCCGCCGGCGAAAATGATGCGCAAGGAACTCATGTCGCGAGGGCGTCTTTCCTGCTCTTCCACGATGAACTGCATCAGCGCCGGAAGGGTCAGGGTATGGGCGCAGCGGTATTTCTCGATGGCGTCGAGCACCGCCGCGGGATCGAAGAGCGGCAACAGTACGCACGGCTGGCCTGCCCACAGGGAGCCCAGCAGCATGTACACCCCGCTGGCGTGCATCATGGGGGTCATGATGAGGCCCCTGAACTCTATTCCGGTGCCGTAAGTCGCGAGGAAATCACCGGTCATGATGCGGGTTGTCTCGATCAGCGTCCGATGGGTGTGGACCGCGCCCCTGGGGCGGCCCGTGCTGCCGGAAGTGTAGAGGATGACAGCCACGGAATCTTCCGGGACTGCGGGCAGTGTTCTCCCGCCTGCCTGCGCTTCCGGGACGGCGGTGAACAGGGTGATGGCGGCTTGCTTCATCCCCTCGGCCAGCATGGGATGGCTGAAGCAGATCTTTGCCCCGGAGTTTTCCAGGATCCAGGCGATCTCGCCCGGCTTGAGCCGCAGATTGAGAGGTACCGCGATCAGTCCGGCTTTGAAGATGGCGAAGTAAAGCTGCACCGCTTCGATTTCATTCGGCCACTGGATGGCCACGCGATCGCCGGGCTGTAGCCCCTGCTGGAGGAGCCAACCGGCCAGCGCTTCGCTGGAAGTGTCCAGCTCCGCATAAGAAATGGCCCGATCCCGGCAGAACAGGGCCGTTGAGCTGGCGCTTTCGCGTCCCCGCGCGCGCAACAGATCACCAAGATTCATTTGGGCATTTTACAGGAATGCGTCACCACTTATTGACCTGCGAACGCAATAGAATTGAGCGTGATCCAAATGCCAAAGCCAAATTCCGAACGGGAACTGATCGCCGATACAGTCAGAAAGTTCGTGGCACGGGAAGTGATTCCCGTTGCTTCGGACATGGAACACCGCAATGAATATCCCCATGAGCTCGTGCAGCGGATGCAGGAGATGGGCTGGTTCGGGCTCAACATCCCCGAGGAATACGGCGGGGCGGACGTCGATACCGCCACCTTTGTCATGATTTGCGAGGAGATTTCACGCGGCTGGCTGGGACTGGCGGGCGCGATCGGCACGCATTCGGTGATGTGCGACGTCATGGTGCGGTTTGGGACCGAAGAACAGAAGCGGCGCTTCCTGCCAGGCATGGCGACCGGCCAGAAACGCGGGGGGATTTGCCTGAGCGAATCCAATGCCGGTACCGACTTGCAAAGCATCACGACGACAGCAAGGCGCGACGGGGCCGTGTACCGGATCAACGGCTCGAAAATGTGGATCACGAATGCGCGCCACGGCAATACATTTCTGCTCCTCGCCAAGACCGATCCGGACGCCGAGCCGAAGCATCGGGGCATGGGCGCGTTCATCGTTGAAAAGGGGACTCACGGCATGACCGTGGGGCGGGACATCGACAAGCTCGGCTACAAAAGCATCGAGACCTGCGAGATGCATTTCGATAATTTTGCAGTGCCTGCGGAGAATCTGATCGGCGGCGTGGAGGGCCACGGTTTCAAGCAGGTGATGACGGGGCTTGAAGCCGAGCGCTTGTGCGTGGCGGCGCGCGGCCTGGGAGTGGCGCGGGCGGCTTTTGAGGAAGCGATTCGCTACGCGCAGCAGCGGGTGACGTTCGGCAAACCCATCTGCGAACACCAGACCATACAGAACAAGCTGGCCGACATGGCGACCCGCATCGAAGCTTCGCGCCTGCTGATTTATTCGGCGGCCGATAAACGGGATCGGGGTGAACGCTGCGATCTGGAAGCGGGAATGGCGAAGCTTTTCGCCACCGAGACGGCGGCTGAGGTTTCGTTCGAGGCCATGCGAATTCTGGGTGCGAACGGCTATTCCAAAGACTTTCCGGTGGAACGCTACTATCGGGATGCGCCGCTGGTGGTGATCGGCGGCGGCACCAACGAACTGCAGCGGCTAATCATTGCCAAGGGCTTGTTGAAGAAACACAAGGTCGATGCCAGCCGTGCGGTACTGTAGGCAACCTTTTTAGTTCCAGTACTTTACCCCTGTTTGCTTAAAGAGAACTCTGTTCAACTGTAGACATTAGCGCGCTGTTTCGGAGGATTAACAACGCGCGATTGAAGTGACCTCTACTTCTTGCGGGCGCGGCATCCTCAGCGCCCGTTCTTTTTCTTTCCGCCGAACAGTCCCTGCAGGGCCTGACCCGCCGTCTTTCCCACATCCACCCCGCCAACCTTGACGCCGTTGAGTCCCCGATCGATTTCTTCGGTGGCCAGTGCGCCGACGTCCGGACGGAACTGCGGATCCGCGGAAGTTCCCCCGATGCTGAACGGAATATTGGCGGGGCCAAGGGCTGAAATCACGGCATTCTGGTGAACGGTGGCCCGCATCCTGAAGCTCAGAGCATGGCCGGGGCTGATGGTGCCAGCGCCGGTTAACTCGCCCACCGAGGGCAACACGACACGAATATCCTGCAGGCTGGTTCCTTCCGGGGTGATCCGGAGATTGGCGCTGAGGGTTTGAACTTCCATATTCGGATCGGACCGGATACCGGCGAGCTTCTCGACCGGCGACAGCTTCGCGCCAAGGTCGAACCCTTTGAGCCGAGTATTGCGGACATCCACCGGGCCGGCGATGACGAGCGCGGAAACAGGGCCGGAAATCGCCAGTTGCGCGCTGGCCGTGCCGCCTTCGAGCGTCGTTTTGGAGGGCAGGACGATATCGAAAGCAGGCAAAAGACCGGTGAGCCCGGGAACCGGCACACCCGCCGCCGCGAGCGCCATTTTGAGTACAGGCGACTCGCCGACGCTCGTCCATGTTCCGGTAAGACCGGCTTTCACGCCGCCGATCGAGATATCCCCGCGGGTCAGCTGCCCGGTGTGCTGTTTGAGATCCTCAGTGAAAGCGGTGTCGACCTGCAGGGGACTGCCGGCCGGCCTACCGCCCGCCGCAAACCGCATTTTGTCGGCGGTGACTTTCGCCGCCGCTTGTAAAGTCTGGCCGTTCGAATCTATATTGCCTTCCAGCGAGACGATGCCGTCGATGCCCGTGGAAGGCGCGACAAAGCCGGAAGCCGCCAGGTTCAGATTCGTAATCTTCAGGCTAGCAGTCAGAGGAGTTTCCGAGGTGTCGGCGGCGTTGACCGGACCGGCTTTGCCATCCATGGAGAGAGTACCCCCGCCCGGCAGCTTTGCCGTCAGAGTAAACGGGAAGGCGGTGTTCGGGGCAAATTTTTTCACCGTGATATTCACATCTTCGAGTACTTCCGGCGGGTTGTGGCCCTGGGTAACCGACAGGCGGGCGCCCTTGATGTTGAGCGCCTCCATGGACAGCGCCAGGTTGTCGCTGGAAGAGGTGCCGCGCGCCGCGCCCATGTTTGAGAAATTCCACTGCCCGGAGGGCAATTGAACCAGCACCGCCTGCGGCGAATCGATGGTGATCTGGTCGACATTCAGCTTGCGGGAGAACAGAACCTGCCAGAGATCGACCGAAAGCTTAAGGGCTTTGGCGCGCAGAAAGTCCGACTGCGTGAACGCCGGATCGCCGGCGATGGAGAGATCGTCGGCTGAAACCGTACCGGACAATATGCTGAGTTTGAGATTGCCGATCTTGACCTGCCGGCCAAGCGACTTTGTCATTTTGGATTCGATGGCCGGGCGGAACTGATTGGCATCGAACAGGAGCGGCAGCGCAAACACTACCAGCACAAGAGCCGCAATCACGATCAGGACTGCGATGAGGGGACGTCGCATTTTCATCTCCGGGCCGGACGGATCAGCCGATTCCCCATCTTATTTCAACGGGGAGCAATTGTTTGCCCGTTGCGAAATCAACGGCCGTGCCGAAGTCTGCGCATCGTTCTGATTTCGAGGCGGCGATGCAGGGACGCGCGACGGCGCTGACTCCGGTGGAACCACCAGTCTTTGAGCAATTCCCGCAAATCTTTGATGAAGCGCAGGCCTTCGCCAGGGTCCGTCACAGGGACTGGGTGGACGAAAAGATACGAATATTGGTCCCGGGGCTAACCGGCTGCCTGCAAGGCGGCCAGCGATTCCTCGATGGTTGGATTTTTCCCGGCTTCAATGTCCTTGCGGCGGATCTGGTGGAACTTCGAAAGTATGGTGTTGGCTTTTGCCAGCGCGGCGATTCTTTCGGCAAAGGCTTCGAGCGCCGTTCCGGGAATGGCGTAGAGCGCTACGTCATCGGGCAGCACGTCGAGGTAAGCGCGCGCGCCGCAGCATCCCAGACTTAGCGCGGAGCGGCCGGAATTGCTGGCTTGGGGGATGATCGCGCAGGCGGGCCTTCCCATGGCGGGCGGAAGTCCGTTTTCCAGTTGTTGGGCGGCCTCGGAAAGAATCAGCGTCTGATCGGCGCGGACGAATAACAGGACGACGTCGGGGTCCGCCGGTATCGCGTCCAGCGGTCCGTAGATCACGTGGGCGGGCTTGGACGCAAGGACCGGAATCTGCGCGATGTCCTGCGGGCGGACATAGCCGAGGTCGGCGAAAACCTTGAGAGCGTCGCCGAGATCTTTGCCCGCGGCGGGCGTCATTTCCAGATTGTGCGTGTACTGGCCGATGGAGCACAGGCTGTGGTCGGCGGCGGCGGTGGCGAATACGCGGGTAGCCGCTTCCTGCCAGAAACGGCATCCGGCGGGACTATGGCCCGACCACGACTCGACGCCCGCCGGCACGGCATCGGTAAGACAGATGGCGACGGGAGGCTGCGTAAGATTCAGGGCTTCGGTCAAAGACCGGGCGATTTGGGAGCGTGATGGCATGCATGGCAATTTTAATAAACTGCCGCATTAGAATTGCAGGTGTGAGCTCCGAAGCTGTGAGTCCCGAGGAATTTCAGCGCCTGGTTTCAGCCGCTTACGATTTGATTCCCGACGAATTTCGGGACCGGATGCAGAATATTGCCCTGGTGATCGATCCGGAGCCCAGCGCCGCACAACTGGCGCGCGCACGCGTGCCTCCGGGGTCCACTCTGTTCGGCTTGTACGAGGGGAGGCCGCTGACCGTCCGCAGCGTTTTCGATTCCTTCGCAATGCCGGACCGTATTTCCATTTTCCAGGGTCCGCACGTGCGCGCTGCGCGCAGCCGGGAACATCTGGCGAAGCTGGTAGAAGACACCGTGTGGCATGAGATCGCGCATTACTTTGGAATGAACGAACTGCAGGTGCGTTCGGCGGAGCGGGCGCGGCGGAATTTGAGGCAGCAGGGGAATTAAGACCGTGTGAGCGGGTAATTAACGCCCGGCGCGGGCAGCCGAGAGTGCGTGGGAAGCGCGGGCTCGTGCCGGCGGCAGGGGCGGAACTGCCGTCGCGCCGCGGGCCGTGGCCATCCGCTTCTCGGATTCCCAGACGAATCCAAGGCAAAGGCGAACTTCATTTTCCTGGAGCGGGAACCATAACTCATGGAAGGCGCCGCCATCGCTCAGCGCCGTCCAGTCGATGCTTTCCGAGAAACCCCGGCAAATCACCAGACGGGCTTTCGGCAGGGCGCGGCTCAGTTGCCGGATTTGTTCGATCCGCGAGCAATCCGGGCCTAGCGCATCCTGCGCAAAGAAGACTGCTACAGTTGTCCGAAACTTCTGCGCCGCCACGATTGCGCTCAGGTCGTTCGTGATGTCGACCGTCCAGCCGAAGTCCGCAGCGACTGCATGCAGTGCACGATGAGTATCCCGGTTTGACCCTGGCATCAGGACGACAGTTTCGGGCATGGCGCCCTCTGCAAGCACGCAGGATGCCACGCGAACCGCGGAAGTGAGGACGGGCACGAAAGCCGCGCCAACCCGCGATTGTGGTGTTTGATGCACTCGATCGTTTTACGAAATCAGGCGGGCGTCAGATGCACGGTACGAAAATAATTCCGGGCGATCTGTTAGTTTATGCAGATTAAAGTTGGCTTCGGGAGATTCCACTTTTGTAGAAGATGGCGCGTTGCTTGAAAGCTACCGGTCGCGGCCGGTTACCAGGTCGGTCAGCGTGCAGAGGGCGCGCTGGCAGGGGCTGTCGGGGAATTCGGCAACCAGTTGGCGTGCCCGGTCGGTGAACTGCCGGGCACGTTCGCGGATGCGCTCAATGCCGCGGTGGCGTTCGATGATTTCGTAGATTTCGGCGAACGGCACGTTCTCGTAGCTTCGGTCGCGCAGCACTGTCTCGACCCGCTGGCGTTCGGCGGGCGTGGCGTGCTCGAGCGCGTAGATCAGCGGGAGTGTGACCTTGCCTTCTTTCAGATCGCCGCCGACGGGCTTGCCGAGCGTCTGCTCGCGCGAGGTGAAGTCCAGCATGTCGTCGATTAACTGGAACGCCATGCCGAGGTTCCAGGCGAACTCGCCCAGCTTTTCTTCGGCGGCCGTGTCCGCGCCTCCGGCCACCGCACCGAGCTTGGCGCAGGCGGAAAACAGGCAGGCGGTCTTGCGATCCGCCACTTCCATGCAGTCGGCTTCAGAGATGTCGATGCGTCCGATGCGGTCGAGCTGGATCAGTTCGCCTTCCACCATCATCTGCGTGAGGCTGATGAGCAGATCGAGGACATGAAAATTGCGCTCGCGCAGGGCGACCTGAAAGGCCTGCATATAGAGCCAGTCGCCCGCCAGCACGCAGGTGTGGTTGCCCCACTGTACGTTTGCCGAAGGACGGCCGCGGCGGGTCTGCGCCACATCGATGACATCGTCGTGGACCAGGGTCGCCGCGTGGATCATTTCAACTACCGCGCCGAGCTGCACCGCAGTCTGTCCGGCGCCTCCGGAAAAGCGCGCGCAGAGCAGCAGGAGAGCGGGCCGCAGACGCTTGCCGCCGCTTTGTTGCAGGTACCGGCCGATAGTAGTTACGGTTTCGACGGAGGCCAGGGATTCGACGTCGATCGCCTTCTCGACGAGTTCGAGGTCTTCGCGCACGAGATCGAAAATCTCGCCCGCGGAAAGGACCTGCCCAATTCGTTCGGTTTCCATCGGAAACATCAGTGTAACCCACTCAGACGCGGCTCACGGTCGTGAATCAGGCGTTCGAAGTTGGCGGTGGTTACCGCGGCGATGTGTTCCGGGGTGGCGCCGCGCAGTTCGGCAAGTTTCGCGGCCGTGCCGGTCATGAATGCGGGCTCGTTCCGTTTGCCGCGGTGGGGCACCGGAGCCATATACGGCGCATCGGTTTCGAGGAGGAGCCGGTCAGCCGGAGTAATCCGGGCGGACTCGCGGATCTGGTCGGCAGTCTTGAAAGTCACCGCGCCCCCGAAGGCCAGGTGGAGGCCGAGATCCAGGGCCTCCTGCGCCTGCGCCGGATCGCCGGTGAAGCAGTGCATGATGCCGGGAGCGCTTCCGTGCCGCCGGAGGATTTCCATCGTGTCCGCCCAGGCTTCCCGGGTGTGAATAACGATGGGCAGGTTCAGCTCGCGCGCCAGTTTCAATTGAGTTACGAAAACTTCGCGCTGGACTTCGCGAGGCGAGAAATCGTAGTGGTAATCGAGGCCGATTTCTCCGAAGGCGATTACTTTCGGATTTTGGGCGAGCGCGCGAAGGTCATCGAAGGTTTGCGGCGTCGCTTTAACGGCGTCGTGCGGGTGAACTCCGATGGATGCGTAAACGGCCTCGTACCGGTCGGCAATCTTGACGGCGCAGTCGATCCCCGGCGGGCCGTCGCCGGTGCCGATCGAGAGCATCTTCGTCACTCCCGCCGCCATCGCGCGATCGAGGACGGCGTTCAGGTCCTCGGCGAAGCGTTTGTCGTCCAGATGGCAGTGGGAATCGACGAACATTTACTTCAGACGAGCGCCGACCGGAATGTCTTCGAGGAATCCGGCCAGTACGGGCTTGCCGCCTTCGATCGAGCCAGCGACAATCATGCCGTTCGATTCGATGCCGCGCATTTTGCGGGGATTCAGGTTGGCGACAATCACCACTTTGCGCCCAATTAATTTTTCAGGCTCGTAGTAGAGGGCGATGCCCGCGAGGATGGTGCGAGGTTCGGGTTCGCCGATGTCCACTTTCAGGTGGAGCAGTTTGTCGGCGCCTTTGAGGCGGTCGGCGGAAAGAATCTGGCCGACGCGCAGATCGACTTTGCCGAAGTCCTCGATGTCGATCTTTGGCGACGGCGGAAGGATCGTGCCTTCCGGCGCGGCTTCAGTGGCCGGAGGTGGAGCGTTGCGGCCCATCAGGGCAAGCTGGCGGGCGGTTTCCGCTTCTTCCAGCGCCTTCATGCGGTCGATGGCGACTCTGGCTTCGATACGCGGAAAGACCGGGGCGATTTGTCCGATCGACTGACCGGCGGCCAGTTGTCCCCACGCCAGTTTGTCGAGCTGGAGGGTTTCAAGAGATTCGGTCATGCCGAGCTGAGCCCAGATATTGGCGGTCGATTGCGGCATCACCGGATGCAGCAGGGCCACTGCGATGCGCAGCGTTTCAGCGGAAGCGTACAGCGCGTCATTGAGCTGCTGGCGTTCGGCGTCCCCCGTAGCCTTGGCGAGCTTCCACGGCGACTGCTCCACGATGAAGCGATCGACGCCGGAGAGCATGGTCCAGATGGCTTCGAGACCTTTGGAAAATTCGAAAGCATCGAACGTGCGGATCACCGTTTCGATGGTGTTGCGGGCGGCGACGGCGAGCGGATGATCTTCGGCGAGCGAAGGCGCGGGGATGACGCCGTCCCGATACTGCTTAATCATTGTGAGCGTGCGGCTGGCCAGGTTGCCCAGTCCGTTCGCAAGTTCGGCGTTGTAGCGGCCCACCAGCGCATCGGTGCTGAATGCGCCGTCTTGTCCAAAAACAATTTCGCGGAACAGGAAGTAGCGGAGGGCTTCGATGCCCATCACTTCCTGAATGGGTCCGGTGCGGACGATGTTGCCGCGCGACTTGCTCATTTTCTCGTTCTGGAAAATCAGCAGGCCGTGCGCGAAGACTTTCTTCGGCAGCGCGATATCGCCGGCCATCAGGAACGCGGGCCAGAAGACGGCGTGGAAGCGCAGAATTTCTTTGCCGATCAGGTGCAGGTCGGCGGGCCACATTCCGTCTTTGTTCGTGATGCCGTCAACGGCGCTCATATAGCTGATCAGCGCGTCGAACCACACGTAAGCCACGTGCCGGCCTTCCAGCGGAACGCCCCAGTTGATGGTGGTGCGGGAGATGGAAAGGTCCTGCAAACCGCCGCGCACGAAGCTCAGAACTTCATTGCGGCGCGATTCGGGCTGAATGAAATCGGGATGGTCTTCGTAGTGCTTCAGCAGGCGGTCGGTGAAGGCCGAGAGCTTGAAAAAGTAGTTCTCTTCGGTGATGGTTTCGGTGGGGCGTCCACAGTCGGGGCACGGGTCGCCGGGCTTGGCGTCGTTGATGTAGAGCTCGTCGGAGACGCAGTACTGGCCGGTATAACTCCCTTTGTAGATGAAGCCGTTATCGAGGCAGCGCTGAAAAAGCCACTGCACGGTTTTGAGATGACGCGGATCGGTGGTGCGGATGAAATGGTCGTACTGGATGCCGAGGCTGTCCCACAACGCGCGGAATTCATTCGAAACGATGGTGGCGAATTCCTCGGGCGATTTGCCGGCGGCTTCGGCTGAGCGCTCGACCTTCTGGCCATGCTCGTCGGTGCCGGTGGTGAGGACGGCGTTGAAGCCCGTCATGCGCTTGAAGCGCTTGATGGTTTCGGCGGCGAGGGTGGTGTAGGTGTGGCCGATATGCGGGGCCGCGTTCACGTAATAAATCGGCGTGGTCAGGTAATATTTCATTGCTTTTTCTTCAAGTATGACTGGGCGGCTTCGGCGAGGATCTGCCTTAACGGCAGACCGGATTCGGCGGCGATCTTTCGCGCATCCTCGTATTCCGGGGCAAAGCCTTCCGGGGTGGATTTGATGCGGACAGGCCCCTGCGCGGTTTCGACGGTGGTCAGTTCGCGCGGCTGTACGCGTCGCTCGGCGCTGTGGAAGCGCACTCCCAGTGTGGTCGTTTCCCGCGAAAGAATGGCGATCAGCTCCTCGCGCTTTTCCGGCGCCGCGACGATCTGAACGATTACGCCCGGACGGCCTTTTTTCATTTGGACCGGAATAACCAGCGCATCGAGCGCGCCCCCTTCAAGCAGGCGCTCCAGCGCGTAGCCAATGATCTGCGGCGATGAATCGTCGATGCTGGCTTCGATCACCGAGACGGTAGTGGTTTCAGAAGCGCCGGAAAGTTCCCCGATCATCACACGGACGACATTGGCATGTTCTTTGAAATCGCGGTCACCCGCCCCATAGCCGATTGAAGCGACTTTCATGGCAGGCATCGCGCCGAATTCTGTTGCGAGCGCAGCCACCACGGCGGCGCCGGTGGGCGTGGTGAGTTCGAGGGCGGGTCCGCGTGCGTAAACCGGTTTGCCGCGAAGCAATCGGGCGGTAGCCGGGGCGGGCACCGGAAGCAGGCCATGCTCCGTATTGACGGTCCCGCTGCCGGTGTTGACCGGAGAACAGTAGATCCGGTCGATGGAGAGCAGGTCGAGCGCAAGACAGATGCCCACGATGTCGCAGATCGAATCGACCGCGCCCACTTCATGGAAATGCACCTTTTCGATATCGACGCCGTGCACGGAAGACTCGGCCTCGGCGAGAACGCGAAACACGCGCTCGGCACTCGATTTGGCGGTAGCCGGGATATCCGCCGCGTGGATCATTTTCAGGATTCCGGAAAGGTGCCGGTGTTTCGGAGATTCGTCCACGATGGCGCGAAATTTCATGGCCGAGATCCCGCGGCGCAGGACCCGCTCCCATTCGGTCCGGACGCCGATGGCGAATGCGTCGAGCGCGCGCGAGACAGCGGCGGTGTCCGCGCCGGCATCGGCGAGCGCACCGAGCAACATGTCTCCGGCCAGGCCGGAGAACGCATCGATATAGCAAATGGCCACGGTTACTTCAGTTTAGACGGTTGGCCACTGATGAACACTGATTAACACCGATAAGAATTAGGATCTCCCAAAGACGCGGTGGAAGATGGCATCGACGTGGCGGAGCTGACGTTCGAGGGAAAAAGTCTGCTTCAGTTTTTCCGCGCCCAGCATTTTGTTGATGTCGGGGTCGGCCATGATGGCGGCGTGGAAGTCGCCTTCGTTTTCCCAGGCCGTCATGGCGTGCTTTTGCACCACCGCGTAGGCCTGCTCCCGCAGCATTCCGGCGGCTGCGAGGTCGAGCAGCAACTGGCCTGAAAAGACCAGGCCTTTGGTCATTTCCAGATTGCGCCGCATGCGTTCAGGATAGACGAACATCTTGTCCACCAGCCCGTTGGTCTTGGTCAGCAGGTAGTCGGCGAGGATTGTCGAATCGGGCAGAATGACGCGCTCGACGGAGGAATGCGAAATGTCGCGCTCATGCCAGAGGGCGATATTCTCAAACGCTGCCTGCGCGTTGGCGCGGACCACCCGGGCCAGTCCGCAGATCTGTTCGCAGGTAATCGGATTGCGCTTGTGCGGCATCGCCGACGAACCCTTTTGGCCTTTGGCGAAAAACTCTTCCGCTTCGCGCACTTCGGTCCTTTGAAGATGGCGGATCTCAAGCGCAATCTTTTCGCAGCCCGCGGTGAGTGTCGCCAGCGCCGCAACAAAGTGCGCGTGGCGGTCGCGCTGCACCACCTGGGAGGCCACAGGCGCAGGCGTCAACCCCAGACGGCGGCAGATCGCTTCTTCGACCTCGGGGCCAATGTGCGCGAACGTTCCCACCGCTCCGGAGATCTTGCCAACCCGCAGATCCTCCGCCGCGGCTTCCACGCGCTTCACATCCCGTCCGAACTCTTCGTACCAGATGGCGAGTTTGAGTCCGAAAGTGATGGGCTCGGCATGCACGCCATGCGTACGCCCGATCTGGACGGTGTGCTTGAATTCGAGAGCGCGGCGTTTCAGCGTCTCACGCAGTTTCTTAATTCCATCGGTCAGGATCTTCGCGGCCTGCCGGAGCTGCAGAGCCTGCGCGGTGTCCACAACATCGGTGGAAGTCAGTCCGTAATGCAGCCAGCGGGATGAATCCCCGTGGCCCGCGGCCGCCATCGATTCTGCCACCGCCGTGGTGAAGGCGATCACATCGTGGCGCGTCAGCTCTTCGATTTCGAAAATCCGCCCGACGTCGAAACCGGCATGTTTGCGCAGCAGCGCGGCGTCCTGCGCAGGCACCACACCCATTTCGGCCAGGGCTTCGGTGGCTGCGAGTTCCACCTCGAGCCACTGCTGAAACCGGTTCTTGTCGCTCCACACCGCGCCCATCGCGGGACGCGTATAACGGGGAATCAAAACGCGAAAACCTCGGATTGTCTTTTCTGTTCGGCAATGACCAGACGAGGCGCAAGGCCGCGCTGCTGCAGCGACTGCGCTGCGCCCATCCGGACGATTTCGGGGTGATTGTTGAATTCGCTCAAATGGCCAAGGATCAGGGTTTGCACGCCGCTGTCCATGTCCTGTTCGAGGTAATCGCAGGTGTGGGCGTTCGAAAGATGGCCGTTGCGGCTCAGCACACGCTGTTTCACGCTCCAGGGATAAGGGCCGACGCGCAGCATTTCGATATCGTGATTCGATTCCAGCAGCAGCACCTGCACGCGGCGCAAGTGGACCTTGATGGAATCGGGCATGTAGCCGAGATCGGTGGCAATCCCGATCTTCACGCCTTCGGCATGGAAACAAAAGCCGACCGGATCCACGGCATCGTGCGGAATGGTAAAACTCTGGACCGCCACATTGCCTATCATCCAGCCGGAGCCCGCCTGAAACTGTTCGACGGGCGGCGAGGCGGTTTCCTCCCAATCGATAGTGGGCGCGGTCAGTTTCGAAAGGAACACCGGGAGCGGTTTGGCGTTCTTGGACTTCGCCCGCGCGCGAACCAGCCGCGCCAGACCGGAAACATGATCGGAATGTTCATGCGTGATGAGCACCGCATCCAGATCCTCGGGCTTCTCGCCGATTTCGGCAAGCCTGCGCGTCAGTTCGCGGACGCTGAGGCCCGCGTCGATCAGGATGCGCGTTTTCGACGTGGCGAGGAAGGCGGAATTGCCCGCACTGCCACTGGCCAGCACGCAGAATTTTACTATGACAAATCTCCCTTGATTTGTTTTAGCAGGTCGGGGGACGGGACACAATGGTCAAAGGCTGATTGGCCACTGATGAACACTGATTAACACCGATCGATGGGGTGAACCCCTTGGGTGAGACACGAGGAATGAACTCACTTCCCCGTTTGATGTATTTTGCTACCCTTCCAGCCTAACCCGGCTAAAGACTGTTCTTAACCGGGGAAGCGGAGGCGAGCTCTGCTGGAGAGCAACTCGC
>DASZLO010000228.1:0-26702 GCA_035552315.1 Bryobacteraceae bacterium | reverse complement strand
AAGGCGCTATAGTGCCGTTGCATCAGCACGTCAATGAACAGGTGACCATGCTGCAGACCGGGTCAATCCGGTTTGAGCTGGCCGGCGCACAGCTCGTGCTTCGAGCCGGGGACGTGCTTGTGATTCCCCCGAACGCACCCCATCGGGTGGAAGCGCTGGAAGATTCCGAGGCCACGGACCTGTTTACGCCGGCCCGGGAAGACTGGATCCGGGGCGATGACGCTTATTTAAGAAAACCCTCAGCCTAAAGCTTGGGGCTGCTGGCGGTTTTTGGCCACACGACGCCCTGATCTTTTTTCGTAACTGGGGCAAGTCCCTTATAAACGAACTTCTGCACGCGTTGGCCGCGATAGGTTTCTGTGGTGAAAATGTTGCCTTTGGAATCGGTGGCGATGCTGTGCACGCCGTAAAATTCTCCGGGCTGACGTCCGCCTTCTCCGAAGGTCGTGAGGACTTCGAGAGATTCACGGTCGAGGATATGGATTCTGTCGTTTTCGCCGTCCGCCAGATAGATGAACTTCTGCTGCGGATCCTTCGAGAAGGTAATCTCCCACGCTGAACCGGAACCGAGAGTGGATTTCTCGATGAACATTTCTTTTATAAACGTTCCATCCGGTTTGAAGACCTGAATGCGGTCGTTGGCGCGGTCGCAAACATAGAGCAAACCATCGTTGGAAAGCTGGGCGCAGTGAACGGGGTTCCGGAACTGCTGAGGCGGAGGCGCATTGGGATCGTAACGGCCGGGATTGGCATCGCTGGGCACCTTGCCATAAGCGCCCCAGTGCCGCTTGTACTTTCCGGTATCGGCATCATAAACCACGACGCGGTGGTTCCCGTAGCCGTCGGCGACATAGACTTCGTTGGTTTTGGGATCGATGAATGTCTGCGCGGGTCCTTTGAGATTGTCCGGATCGTTGCTCCCCTTGCTTTGTCCGGCCTTGCCGATCTGCATGAGGAATTTGCCGTCCTGCGTGAACTTCAGGATCATGTTGTCGTTGAACCCGTTCTTTGGTGCGGCGGCTGGCTCCTCGTCACTGCCATTGACGGCGCCTCGCCCGGCTCCGGCTCCGGACCCGTTACCTCCGATCCATACGTTGTCTTTGTAGTCAACGGTGATGCCATGGTTGGAAATGGGCCAGTCATAGCCCTGACCCGGACCGCCCCAGTGGCCGATCACGTTGCCTTCGGCATCAAACTCCATCACCGGCGGCGCGGGGGCGCAGCACTGGGCAATTTGCGGGTTCGTGGTGGCATGTCTTTCGCCTGCCTCGAGGGAGCCCTGGCGATGGATGATCCAGACGTGATCCTTCGCGTCGATCGAAATGCCGATCGTCTGTCCGAGGATCCAGTGGTTGGGAAGCGGCTTGGGCCAGAACGGATCCACTTCGAATTTTGGCGCCATCACGCCGGCAGCCTGCACCACCGCCCTTCGGCTTAATGTGGCGGAGCCGAAGGCGAGAGCGGCCGCAAGGGCCGCGATACCGGTAGCGACAGAAACGCGGCGGGTAATTTTTTTCTTCATCTTCATTTGGATGCCGAATGGGCGGCGCTGGCGAGTTTATCACGTTGGCGATGCTATAAACAGGAGATGATCCGGCCCTTCGCTGTCTGTTTACTTCTCAGCACTGCTGCTCTTGCGCAAACGCCCAAAGCCCCTTTGGACATCAAACCTGGCAGTATTACGAACGAGGATGTCGCCTACCCTTATCCGGTGTCCTACCTTCCTCTGAATGTTTACGGGCAGGAAGTGAATATGGCCTATATGGACGTTCCACCGGCCGGGACACCGAACGGGCGAACTGTGATGCTGTTTCACGGGAATAACTTTGGCGGATTTTATTTCGCGGGCCCGATCGAGGCTTTGCGCAACCAGGGGTTCAGGGTCGTGGTGCCGGATCAGATCGGCTATGGGCGGTCGTCGAAGCCGGTGATCCCTTACACCTTTCATGACATGGCGGCCAATTCACGGAAGCTGCTCAAATCCCTCGGAATTGCGCGGACGGCGGTGGTGGGTCATTCCATGGGGGGGATGCTGGCGGCGCGATTTGCCTCTTTGTATCCGGACGTCACAGAACGGGTGGTGCTTTATAACCCGATCGGATTAACAGATTCGCGCTGGGACGGCCCGTGGACCAGCACGGAGGATGCATACAAAGCGTTGATGGCGCAATCGCACGATCAGAATTATGCCAGCGCACTGGCTACGATCCAGCGATACTTTGCCACCAGCCCGTGGAAGCCTGAATATGACCAGTTCGTGCGGATCCTGTATGCTCCCAGTCTGAGCGCGGACTGGCCGAGGCTCGCCATGGTCAGGACGCTCATCCGCCAGATGTTGACGCTCGATCCGGTGGTGGACGACTGGTCCCACATCAAAGTGAAAGCTTTGGTTCTGGGCGGTGACAAGGACGGCCCGGATTTTCCGGTGCGCGCGAAACACATTGCGGATACTATTCCAGGCGGGCAGGTGGTGCTGATTCCCGGGGCGGGGCATGTGCCGCATGTTGAAGTTCCTGACGTCTTCAACCGCGAGTTATTGAAGTTTCTGAAGTAGGATTGCCCCCGCCGTTTTCACGGTCACAACTTATTAAGAAGTCTATTTAACCTGTAATCAAACACTTCGCCTTTTCGGCGGGTTGGCGGAACTGTGTCCGATGTTAGTTTGGCATCGGAAACGAAGCGCGTCAACTTACCCGAACCGAAAAGGAGATTCGACAACCTATGAGAGAGATGGCCCCGGCTGCGCCTTCCGGAAAGGCGGACGTCAAAGCGCGGCCACTGACTCCGGACGGGATTGCGCGCCTGGTAGATAAGGCTATCCGAAGCTTTGAGGACACACTGGACAGCACGGGCGGAAAGTGTTCCGTGGGAGATCTCGTGCGCCTGTTGCAGCTTCGAAAGGAGCTCGCCGGAGATACGCCGGGCAATGTTACGGTTCGCTGGGTCGATGAGTGCAACGAGACATCGAACGACATATAAAATACTCGGCGCTGCCGAGCCAGCATAAATTTCATGAATCCACAGCGCGTTTCAAAGGATTTTCGGGACCTATCGGTTCGGGAAAGAGCGCGGCGCTGTGCCATGAAGCGATTCGGCTTGCCTTCCTGAATCCGGGACGGACGGGACTCATCGGAGCCCCGACTTACCCGATGTTGCGGGACGCGACGCTGGTCGCACTGGTGGAGACTCTGGAGTCGAACGAGCTTCCTTATGAACTGAACAAGGCAGACAACGTTCTTCTGATGAAGGAGCCGCGGTCGCACATTTTACTGCGATCGATGGATGAGTTCGAGCGGCTGCGTGGAACGAACCTTGCGTGGTTCGGACTGGATGAACTGACTTACACGCACGAGGGGGCGTGGCTTCGTCTGGAGGGGCGGCTCAGAGACCCGAAGGCGACACGGCTCTGCGGGTTTGCGGTCTGGACCCCGAAGGGATTTGACTGGGTCTACCGAAAATTCATTGCGCATGCAGCGCCGGGGTATGAGGCGATTCAGGCGACGCCTTACGAGAACCGGCACCTTCTGGAGCACGTGCCGGATTTCTACGAACGGCTGCGGGGAAGCTACGACGAGAACTTCTTTCGCCAGGAAGTGCTGGGGGACTACCTGAATGCGCGGGGAAATCTGGTCTACAACGCGTTCCATCGGGACAGCAACGTGCGGCCAATGACCCTGGATCAGAGGCGCAAAGTGATTTGGGCGCTGGATTTCAATGTGGATCCGATGTGCTCGGTGGTGGCCCAGATCGGGCGGACCGGTGAGATTTCGGTGCTGGGGGAGATTGTGTTGCGGCGAGCAACCACGGAGCAGGCATGCGAGGAATTCGAGAGGAGATTCGGGATACCGCGTTTGGGCATGGTGGTTTACGGAGACGCTTCCGGAGCGGCTATGCAGACGACGGGATCTTCGGATTACCAGGTGATCCGCCGGTTTTTCGCGGCGCGGACGGCGGTTGTCTCTTACAAAGTGCCGCCGGCCAACCCGCCTGTCCGAGACCGGGTGTCGCTGGTGAATGCGAAGTTATGCAACGCCAGCGGTGAAATCAGTCTCTATGTGGACCCCGGCTGCACGGAGCTGATCGACGACCTGGAGCAGGTTTCCTATCACGAAGACTCGGGGCAGATCGACAAGGAAAAGGATCGCAGGCGCACTCACCTGTCGGACGCACTGGGGTACATGGTCTGGCAGGAAGGGCACAAAGTATCGATTGGAGAACGCGGGGAGCGTTTGCTTTAATGACGAACCAACACATCGAGCAGGAACATCCGGACTATACCGCCAGTGTGCGCGTGTGGCGGCGTTATCGCGACCTCTATGCCGGCGGGGAACAGTTCAGGCAGAACGCCGCCGAGTATCTTGTGCGCCGCCAGAAGGAGGGGCTGGAAGTTTACCAGGAACGATTGGGGCGGGTCTTCTATGAGAACTATCTCGGTTCCATTATTGACTGGTATACCGCGACTCTGGTCCGCCGCGAGCCGGTGCTGGATTTCGAGGGCACCAATGAAAGCGCCCGCGAGTTCTTCGAGAAATTCATCGACAATTGCGATCTGCGCGGAACTACGCTGACACAGTTTTTCAAACAGCAGATGACTGAAGCGCTGATCTGCGGGAAATCATACATCGCGGTGGATTTTCCCAAGCCGGACGGTCCGGCCCTGACGCGCGCGGAAGAGGATTCTTCCGGCCGAAGCAGGGCCTATCTGATTGGCTACAGCGCCGACGAACTGATCAACTGGAGTCACGACCAGAAGGGGGAACTCGAATGGGTGGTCCTCCGGACGACATGGCTGAAGCAGGACAGCGTGAAATCGTTCGGCTGGAAGAAGGAAACCCGCTGGATTTATTACGACCGGCAGAAGTTCGAAATCTACGAGCAGCGCGATACCGATAAGAACCGAACCACTGAGCTCGTCGAGCAGGGCATCCACGGACTTGCCGGCATCAATCGCGTGCCGGTCTTCGAGCTGCGGGTCAGTGAAGGCCTGTGGCTGACGAATAAAATCGCGCTGCTTCAGCTCGAGCATTTTAATAAGTCCAACGCGCTTGCCTGGGCGCTGACGATGGGTCTATTCGCTATGCCGGTCGTTTACTCGGATCGCGAGTGGAACCAGATCACCGGGGAAAGTTACTACATTCAGCTGGGGCCCAACGACAGATTCGGATGGACGGAACCGAGCGGCAACGTATTCCAGATCGCGTCGGATAATTTGACCCGCCTGAAGGACGAGATCTACCGTGTCGCCTATCTGATGCAGCAGGCCGGAGACAGCTCCGGAGCTCATCAGTCGGGCCTGAGCCAGCAGTGGGCATTCAGCGTCACGCAGGAAATTCTGCGGGCCTACGGGGACACGTTCAAAGATTCGATTCGGAACGTCCTCAATGCCATCGCCGAAGCGCGGCAGGACGGGTTGACTATCGACGCCTCAGGCATGGATGAATTCGACATCACGAACTTCAGCACGGAAGCGGCCGACGCCCAAAGTCTGCTGGATATGGGAATCGCATCCCCGACGCTGAAGCGGCAAATTCACAAGCGCGTGGCGCTGAAGTATCTCAGCGACGCGCGGCAGGAGATCAAGTCACGCATCGCCGCCGAAATCGACGCCGCGGCATAGATCCCGGAAGCAAAGGAGCAGACAGAAAAACACTATGGACGAGCCATTAAACGTGCAGGCGATCGTGCAGCAGGCCGTGGACGAATACATGCGTCAGGACACGGCGCGGCGGGAGCCCGCATACAAGACAGAGTTGTCGGAAGAGCGACGCCGCCGCGAGCAGCTGGAGAAGCGGGTCAATGAACTTGTGGAAGAGAACAAACGCAGCCGCGCGGTAGCCGAGGAGGCGCAGCGCAGCGGGAACATCCGGGCTGAACTGCAGAAGCTGGGAGTGACGAAGGTGGACCTTGCGTACAGGGCTGTGCAGGACGGGATCGTGCGCACCGACGACGGTCGTCTGGTCGCCCGTGGAGACAGCGGAGAGCAGCCGCTTACAGACTTTCTCGCGGGCTTTGTGCAGGAAAATCCGGAGTTCCTCCCGGCGAGAATCGCGGGTGGCACCGGTATGACGGGAACGCAGAAGGCGGCACCCCAGTCGAGCGGAGGGGGCGTGGATCTGGACAGGATCAGCCCTTCGATGAGCAAAGAGGAACTGGACCGGGTGCGGCAGGAAATCTTGCGGGTAGCGTCACAGACGCTCCGGTAGCTGCTGCGCCGTGCAGCCGCCGCCGAACTGAACAGCAGCAAAAAAATCAATCAAAAGGATAACGATGCCTTCAATTACGTCAGCAAACGTAGCAAACGCGATCGTCAAGCTGGTGGCGGCAGATGCTCTGCCGGCGCTGGTGGGGAACCTCGTCCTGGGGAACCTCGTAAATCGCGACTATGAACCAACACTGGCACAGGCGGGCGATACGGTGAATGTGCCGATTGCGCCGCAGCTTGTGGCCAACAACATCGCCGAGGGAGGGGCGGTTCAGCCCCAGAATCCGAGCCTTGGAAACGCGCAGATCGTGCTTAACACCCACGCCGAGGCGACGTTCCAGATTCCGGATGTCACGAAAGTCCTCGCGGTGCCGGATCTCCTGAGAATCTACATGCAGCCGGCGGTCGTCGCGATCGCGGAGAAGATCGAGAGCGACCTTCTGAATCTGTATGCGGGTTTTACGGCGAACACGCCTTTGGGAACAGCGGGAACGCCTGTGACCGAAGCGCTCATCGATCAGGCGGAAACCACGCTGTTTCAGGCGAAGGTGCCGTCGAGCGAACCCAAGTATCTGGTGGTGGACAGCAACACTTACTCCGCTATGCGCCAGATCCCGCGGTTCAGCGAATTCATGAACACCGGTGAGGCGGGTTTGCGCGCCATGGTGGACGGAACAATCGGGAAGTTGAAAGACTTCTTCGTTCTTCGTTCGCAATATGTGCAGAAGACCGGCAGCTCTCCGGCGAACACGCACAACCTCGCGTTCTGCAAGGACGCGATCGGTCTGGTAATCCGCCGGCTGCCTCAGCCGCTGCCTGGGACCGGCGCCATCGCTGAATACGCCGAACTGGGCAACTTCGGAATGCGCGTCACCATGAGCTACCAGCCGAACACGCTTTCACAGCAGTTCACGGTGGACGTACTGTACGGCTGCGCGATTCTGCGGAATAACTTCGCAGTGCAGGTCAACAGCTAGGCCGAGCCGATCGGCGGCACAGCAGGGCGGGTTGTCCGGGTTTCACGATCCGGGCAGTCCGCCCTTTTTGTTACCGCGGGCGAGTCATTACACAGAACGGGAGATCAGATGGACTTACGCGTTTATTACAGCAAGGTACGTGAAGCGGAAGCGGCGCTTACCGGGGAACACACAATCATGGTGAGCCTCGCGACTTCCGAGGGCGGGAAAGCTGGTGTGCGCACGGAAGTCCCGCGCCAGATCGCCGCGCGTCTAATCGCCGAGGGGCGGGCCAGAGTCGCGACGCCGGAAGAGGCGGAGGAGTTTCACGAAACCCATCGCGAAGCCCGGTTGAAGCACGAGCAGCAGGAATCGGCGCGCCGCATTCAGGTGATGGTCATTCCGCAACAGGAATTGAAGAAATCGGAGTCCGTCAGGAGCGACGCCGGCAAGCGGGACAGAGGCTGAAGATGGCGCTGTTTGTGGACGGCCCCGCCTTCGGCATCGATGACCTGACCGATCAGGATTCGGCATTGCTGGACATTGCGCTGGACAACGACATCAACGTCACGACGAAGATGAGTCTGGCGCTGGACGAGATCAAGACCGATCTGCAGTTGTGGCTTCTCAAACTGCGGCCCACGCTGGAGACGCTTTGGATACCGGCGCTGCGCGTGGAGCAGATAGTGGTTACGCCTGCGCTCAAGCGATGGGAGACGATGCATGCGCTGGCGCTGGTTTATCGCGATGCCTACTTCAGTCAACTGGTCGACCGCTACCAGGCCAAATGGCAGGAGTACGCCAAGCTGGCCCGTGACGCGCGGGAGTCTTTTATCGCAACGGGAATGTCTCTGGTGAATGACCCCGTTCCCCAGGCGCTGCCGCCCGCACTAACTTCGACGCCCGCTCCCCAGAGCGGCGGGACGTTTTACGCGAGCGTCGCGTGGGTGAACGCAGCCGGCCAGGAAGGTGCTGCCTCGGCGGCCTCGTCCATCACGATCGCGGACGGAAACGTGATGGTGGTTAGCGGGGTCAATCCCCCTCCGAATGCGACGGGATTCCGTGTTTACGCGGGTCCGGCGCTCGCCGCACTGTACTTGCAGAATCAGGTTCTCCTTCCAGTCGGAGCCGTCTGCCTGTACATTCCCGGCTTGATTACGCACGGCCCGCTGCCCGGACCGGGCCAGAAAGCGGACTTCGTGCGGCCCATGGCGCGAACGCTCCTCAGAGGTTAATGCAATGGCGGGAATCAGCGGAGCGGTGACATCGATAGTGGTTTCAATGCTGACTTCGGTCAGCAACGGAGTTAACGTGCGCGTGGGCGCAATTCAGGCGGCCGACGTGACCCTGCAGGCGCCGGGCATCCGGTCGATCGTCGCGCTGAACGCGAGCGTGGACATCAGCGAAAAGGCCGGGCACGTGACTTACCCGTCCGTGCTGGTCTATTGCGACAAACTGTCCAACACGTTAAAGGAAAAGTTCAGGCGATTTTCCGGCAAGACCCACATGGTGATCGAAGTAAGACATTCGCAGGATCATCTGGAAGCGATCGAGGAGAACCTCCTGGTTTATGTGGATGCCGTGTGCGCCCTGCTGGACGACTCGCGGGGTGACTGGGGCGCGGGCGCGCTGTACGCGGGCGGTTATGACGTGAGCTATGAACCGGTGGCGCGCGGCGGCAAGAATTTTCTGCAACGGGCAAAGGTGGGTTTCGACGTGGAGGTCAGCAAGTAAGTTATGGCATACGTTTCATCGAACGCGAACAGATGGTATTGCGGGCAGGAAAGCGCATTCGGACAAATTCCGTCGATCACCGCCACCAACCGGATACCGGCAGTCAAGCTCAGTTCTCAGCAGCAGCGGGAAAAGAGTCAGCGCAAAGACAAGACCGGCAGCAGGACGTTCCAGGGCATGCCGCAGGGCATGCGCCTGCAGACAACCTTCGACCTTGTCTCTTACATGAGAGACTGGCCGGACCCGTCAATCCTGCCCTCCCACGGTCCTTTGATCGAGGCGGCAATGGGGGCGCCGGGCGTGCTCTGGGGCGGCAACGCGGCCGCGGCCGGTTCGACCGCAACCAGCATTGTGTTCGCGACAGCTCACGGTTTGACGCCCGGCCAGGCAATCGCGTCGGCGGGCGAGATCCGTTTCGTCGCGGCGGTGGCGGACGCCACGACCGTTGTCCTGAACGCGCCTTTTTCCGTTGCGCCGGCAGTTGGCGCGCCGATAGGACAAACGGCAACCTACGGTCTCGCGACCCAACTGCCCAGCGTGAGCCTCTTCGATTACTGGGATCCTTCGACCGCAATCCAGCGAGTGCTGAGCGGCGCGGCCGTCGACAAAATGACGGTCAAGCTTAACGGCGATTTTCATCAGTTCGAATTCAAGGGCACCGCGCAGGACCTGATTGACAGCTCCTCGTTCGCAGCCGGACAGGGAGGGGCGTCGGCGTTCCCCGCCGAGCCGGCACTCGAAAGTTTCAGCTACTCTCTGGTCCCGGGAAATCTCGGCCAGGTCTATCTCGGCGTTTTCCCCAACCAGTTCCTCTCGGTATCGGACGCCTCGGTTCAGATTCAGAACGATCTGGATACGCGCTCGAAGGAGTTCGGCACCATGTTGCCTCGGGCGATCGTTCCCGGCATGCGGTCCATTGCGGTAACGCTGGAACTGTTCGGCCAGGACGATGAGGCAACCACCGCACTTTACCAGGCAGCGCGGCAGCAGTCTCCCGTCAGCATGATGTTCCAGATGGGACAGACGCCGGGCCAGCTGACCGGCATTTATCTGAAGAGCCTGGTGCCTTCCGTACCGCAGTTCGACGACAGCAGTAAGCGGCTGCTGTGGAAGTTCACCGATACGCAAGCGCAGGGAACGGCGGAAGACGAAATCGTGGTGGCATTCGGATGACGACCATGTCAGGCGGCAGCGGTTCGGAACGTGAATCGTGGCCAAGCCGCGAAATCATAGCTTCCGCGGCGTATCCGGGCGTTGAATTCGTTATTGCGCGCATGACTTTCGGGCGGCGCATCGAGCTCATGCGGCGGGTCCGCGATCTGGCGGCCCGGCTCGAGTATTTCGAGGCGGGACAGGATGCAAAGAACGGCATGGAGGCCAGCCTCCTGGGTGCGGAGATTGACCGCCTCTATGTCCTGTGGGGCGTGGAAGAAGTACGCGGGTTAGAACTCGACCACGTCCCTGCCACTGTCGAATCGCTGATCGACCGCGGCCCGGAGAACTTGTTCCTCGAAGCATTAGCGGCCGTGAGAAAGGCCTGCGGCCTGAACGAGACAGAAAGAAAAAACTGATCGCCGCGTTCCACTTCCAGTTTTCGAACCGGGCCGGGTGGAACTGCGGTGAATGCAGGCAGCAGGGTCTCGAAGAAAAGCGCCGTTGCGGTTTCCTCCCTGAAGAGACGCGGGGCAAGCCGCGCATTGTGTGGGGCAGAAAACTTGTGCAGACGGAAGAGTGCCCAAAGTCGCTGGTCACCGGAGAGAGTCTGGCAATGGTGGAAGAGTTTTTCGTGCGCCGAAGGATCGGAACACCCGATTCGTCCGAGATGCCGGCGCGGACGGTAGACGCATTTGTGATTCTTGCGGACGAAATGGAGCGCGAAGAGCGGGATGTCAAGAAGAACTATTGAAGAAACGTTTCAGGCAATCAAACCGAGAGGGCGCAAGGGCATTCCGAACCCGCCCGCGATAGGTGTGGGAGTCACCAGCGATACCGGCGATCTGACATCGTCGCTGTCCCAGGCGGGCCAGCAGATTTCGCAGCTGCAGGCGGCTTATCAGCAGCAGGCGGCCCTCATCAGCGCCAATACCCAGGCGGTGCAGGGGAACACTTCGGCTCAGAGCGGCCGCTCTGACGGTAGTGTGGCCGGCGGACTGGCGTCGAGCTTCGGAGGCGCGCTCGGGCTGCTATCGCCGCTGATTTCGGGGATCGCGAGCCTGTTCGGCGGGAGTTCCAGCCCGGCGCCGCTGCCGCTCTATACGCCGCCGCCCTCGGTTGCCATCAGCGCTAGCTTGAACTCGGCCGTACCGGCGTTGCCGGCCTCTGGAAACTCTGCGGCGATCCCCGCCTCCACCGCGGGAAACGCGACCAGTGCGGGTCAACCCGCCGGCCTGCAGCAGGTCACTGTGAATGTGAATGCGATGGACAGCCAGTCGTTCATGGATCGGAGCACGGATATCGCCAGCGCCGTCCGCGAGGCCATGCTGAACATGCATCCCATCAACGATGTGGTTTCGAGTCTCTAATCCCATGGCTGATTTCCCCATTCTGAAGACTGGAGCGATTGCGCAGTATCCGCTGGTTCGGGGTCTTCGCTATGCGACGCAGTCCGTGCGGTTCATCGACGGCAGCCGGCAGAGATTTCGACTTCACGGACGCCAACTGCGTCGCTGGACCGTCGCTCTCGAGCAGTTGGATGAAACGGAACTTGCCGCGCTAATCGCCTTCGTGGAAGAGCAGGCGAGCGGTACTTTCACGTTTAACGATCCGGTGAACGGCGAAGCGGTTGCTGCCTGTGCGATTGCGGGCGAACAATTCGCGGCGGGAATGATACGGGAAATGAACGGCCACGCGACCCTGCTGATTGAGGAGGTCGGATGACCTGGTTTCCGCAGATCGGCGCCGGCTCGATCGCGCAGTATCCTTTGCAGCGTTCAAGAAAATGGCGGTCGATTTCAAATACTCTTGAGAGCGGCGAACGCATCCTTCTGCCGGACAGCCCGGCTGGGGAAATTGACTGGTATCTGCCATACCGGGATCTGTCGGACGCCGAAGTTCTGAACCTTACTAACTTATTCACTTCATCACAGGGCTGTTTTGGAGCCTTCGCCTTCATTGACCCGCTGGCGAACCTGCTCGGCTGGAGCGAGGACTTGTCGCGGCCCGACTGGCAGACGGGTCTTCTGCAGAAACATGGCAGCGTCGATGACCCTGCAGGCACCCTGAGGTCATGGACCCTTTCGAACGGAACCGCGGGGACGCAGGCTTTGAGCCAGACACTGGGCATTTCGGGAGATTATTCCGCCTGTTTCAGTTTGTATGTACGGAGCAGTGCGGCAGGCACTGTCACTTTGCAGCGCGACGCGCATCAGGTTTCCCCGGCGGTCGAGCCGGCGTGGACCCGGATCTGGATTAGCGGCGGGGGTACGCCGGGCGCTGCGCAGTCGGCGTTTTCGATCGTACTTGTTGCGGGACAGTCGATCGACGTCTGGGGATTACAAGTTGAGGCTCAGGTCTATCCGTCGCTCTATATGCCGACGACCGCGGCGCGGGGGATTTATGAAGAGACTTACTTCGCCGCTGACGAAATGAATGTCACCAGCGACGGCGTGGGCCTCTCGTCCTGCGTCATCCATCTGACGTCCCGGGTCTGAAGAGAGAAATATGCAAAGCATAGC
Source organism: Bryobacteraceae bacterium (assembly GCA_035552315.1). GTDB lineage: Bacteria > Acidobacteriota > Terriglobia > Bryobacterales > Bryobacteraceae > BOG-234. The sequence goes on along the minus strand of DASZLO010000228.1, from coordinate 14,136 downwards.
TACAGCCAAGGAAGAGCTCAATCCAGACACTCCGCTGTTCTTCTTCGATTGCACGATGGCGGACGGTACCGTTCGGCACTGGAGCAGCCGGACGATTTCGTGGGCGGGCACGCAATATGAGGGCCGGGTGCTCCGCCACAATCTCTTTGAGGCGCAGTTGGCGTCGGAGACTCAGGTCGGGGGTGCCCCCAAGCTGACATTTGAGCTGGCGAACGCGGACTCGGAGCTTTCGGAAATAGAACAGCAGACCGGATTCAAAGGCTCTCAGCTCATGGTGCGGTCGGTCTTCTTCGATCTCACAACCGGATCCGCGACGACGGATGCGACGGTGGTGTTCCGCGGCCTGATGAACCCTCCGGACACGATCACGGAAAATACGTTCCGCCTGAGCGCGATGAACCGGATCTCGATGCAGCGCACGGTCGTTCCCAATATTCGAGTGGAGCGCATGTGCCCATGGCGATTTCCGGCCACGGCGGCCAACCGCCTCGAAGCTGTCGATGGCGGCGCTGCGCGCGGGAAATATTCTCTTTTTTACCGGTGTGGTTATTCACCCGATCAGACCGGCGGCGCCGGCAATCTGAACGGCAACGTTCCATTTACCAGTTGTTCCTATTCGCGATCCGATTGTGACCAGCGCGGAATGTTTACGATCGACACCATCGGACGCGCAACCGGACGGTTTGGCGGCATCGAGTATGTCCCGCCGACGATCCTTGTTCGCGGCGCCGGACAGAAGAGTTCACAGTTGTCCGCTGTCCAGCAAAATACCGCAAGCTACAACGATTTCGTACCGCTGATCTATGGAACCCAGTGGCACGTGCCAGATGTCGTGTTTTCGAGGAACGACGGCAATCTGACTCGCATGGAAGTGCTGTTGGGAATGGGCGAGATAGAAGGCATTCTCAGCGTTCTGATAAATGACATTCAGATTCCGAGAGGCGCGACCGGAGTCAATATGACCTCGACCGGTTGGTACAACCTGATTACCCCGGGCACGCGGAACGGACAACAGGACCTTAATTTTTCCGACGGACACGGCAATCTGCTGGGGGATCCGTTTGGCAGCATGGCATACCTGTCGATTGTAGTGCCGAACCGGATCAACGACGGAACGAGTATCCCCGCCGTTCAGGTCCTGATGCAGGGGCTGAAGCTCTGGCAATTCGATGTGAACGGAAGTCTTCTGGGCGAGTATTTCTCCAGCAATCCGGTGTGGGTTCTGCTGGACATTCTGATGCGGTGCGGGCATGCGCTGACAGAAATCGATACTCCGTCCTTCGCCAGGGCGGCTGCTTACGCCGACGCGCTGATTGCGGTTGACGATCCGGTCGGAGGGTATGTCCAGTTACCGAGGTTCCAGTGCAATTTCGCGCTGAAGAACAGCCAGAGCGCGGGCGAAGTGATCCGGTCCATTCGCAACGGATCTCAGGTTTATCTTGTTTTGAATTCCAGCGGACTGCTGGAGGCCAGAATCGAGAACACATTCGCGCTGCAGCAACCCGTCCTTCCCTCTGGCAGCAATGCGGCGAGTCCGTTCAATGGGGGCTGGCCCGCGTATGAATTCGACGCGGCCTCGATTGCGCGCGCCAGTGACGGAAGCTCCAGCGTGAAACTATCCAGGAAAGGCGCGCAGGATACGCCGAATCGTTTGTCGGTCGAGTTTCAGGACAGCTTCAATCAGTATCAGCAGGACAGCTTGTCTCTTGCCGATGAAGACGACGTGAATCTCTGCGGTCAGGAAGTAGCGGTCCGGTGGGATGCCGCCGGCATCTCCACATTCAGCCAGGCTTCGCGAATGCTGCTGCTCGCGCTCAACAAGAGTATTTCCGGCAATCTCTTAATCGAGTTTCAATCGAGCGTCAAGGCGCTGGGACTGATTCCGGGCGACCTGGTCACCGTGACATATGCAAAGGAAAATCTTCAGCGGGTTCCGTTTCGAATCACTAAAGTCGCGCCTGGCAATAACTTTCGCACCGCCACCATCACGGCGCGCCTTCACGATGATGCCTGGTATTCGGATGCCGCGACGGGCATAACCGGCGGACTCGGTACGCAGTCGGGGCGCGGTTCCGGTTTGCCCGCGCCCGTGGCCGGAACGGTTGTCGATTCCGATGGCAACCTGCAATTGGGAATTTCGGAATCGGAAGTTGTCAACGGCAATGGCTCGGTGAATGTGGAACTGGCGGTCTCCTTCACGGCGCCGTCAGGTCAGACCGGCACGCTCGCGGCGCCGCTCATCGGGCTGTCCCCGGTGGTCGCCGCGACTGGTGGAACACTTGCCGGCGGCCGCAACTACTTTTACGCGGTAAGCGCCGTCGACAGCGCGGGCGGGGAAAGTGCGCTCTCATTTGTCGCGCAGGCTACGACCGCACAAGGCGGGAATACAAGTTCGGTTGTGCTCGACGGCATCGTCCTGCCAGTTGGCGGCGCGAGTTTCCACGTATATCGTGGAGCGAATCCGGAACTGATGTTTCGAATCGCTTCCAGCCAGACGCCGGCGCCGGCATTCACAGATACAGGACTGCCTCCCCTGACGGTTGTTCCTGCCGACCCTCAATTCGATCATTTGAATCTCTACTGGCGATGGGAATTGCTTCCGGTCACCCAGGCTGACATCCACTCTTCTACAACGGTTGGCAACTCTGTTCTCCAGTTGATCGAAAACAAATTTCAGTCCGCGACGGTTCGCATTACGGGCGGAACCGGCGCCGGGCAGGAGCGTACAATCCTCAGCAATACTGCCACGATTCTGACTGTCGACGTGCCCTGGCATTCCGAGCCCGATGCAACGAGTTCCTTCGTGATCGCGGAAAATGGCTGGCGGTTTGGAGCGCTTGGGAGCAGCAGTCCGATAGCCCTCGACATACCGGAACGGATCGGCGCGGGGGTTGAAGTGTCAGCCCGGGCGGCGAACGCAGCCGATATTGAAGCCGAATACAGCCTTTCACCGGTGACGCGATGGGTGCTGGGTCAGTCCGGCGGGCTGGCTTCGGATTCTAATGTTCCGCCCGCGCCTTCGTTTGGTCTCGCAGTCTCGCTGTCACGGGGCGGGGTAGTGAATCTGGGGGCGATCGGGTTTTCCAGTCTAGTGAACACAACAAGCATCACGGCGGGCACATACGTCTTTCACTATTACGACGAGCTTGGGGGAACTGCCCCCATTGTTCTGACGGCGGATCTTGCGTCCACAGACACGACCGTGGATTTCGGCGTCACGTTCTCTGACGGAAGCCGCCTGCAAATCGAACAGGAGATCGTTCGGGTAACCGGCACCAACGATGATGGATCTTCGGTGCTGTTGCGCGGAGTTGACTCGACCACATCCGCGGACCATACAGCCGGAAGCCTGGCTTACCCGCTTACAGATAAGGTTCTCATCGTGCCTTTTGTGAAGAACTTCTTCGGGAGTTCGGCCAGCGGCGACTGGGAATTCAACATCGAGATGCCGGACGTTCGCCTGGCCAGCGTGGAATTATTTATGACAAACGCGCTCGGCCCGGGCGCGGCGTCAGTTACCTCCTACACGGGCACGATCGGTTCCGGCTTGCGAACCATGGCGGGTGGACAATTCTCGTTGCAGATCAGCGGCTTTCTTGCCGTGCAGACGGGCGCTGCGCCAGCCATCATTGTGGACGCGAGCCGCTCGGTTCGCGACATTTACGCGCTCGTTGGCTCAGCCGCTAATGGAGCCGGCATCGTGCTGCAGTTGAATCGGAATTCGATCCCCTATGTCACGCTGACTTTCGCCCCCGGGGCCACGACATCCAATGTCGTCGACGGTTTCGGACTTCCCGCCTTGAATGCGGGCGACAAATTGACGCTTAACGTAACCGGTGTAGGGACGGTCAATCCCGGGAGCGACCTGACGGTCATTATGAGGCTATAAGGCCGCTACACTGGTGGTTTGCTGCTCGTTCAGAACGTTTCGAAGCTTTATCGCCTCTACAAGACGCCGTTCGACCGGATTCGGGAACTGAATCCGCTGCGGAAAAAGCCGCTGCATTCCGACTTCTGGGCATTGCATGACATCTCATTCAGTGTCGAAAAAGGTGAGGTCGTTAGTCTGGTCGGACCGAACGGGTGCGGCAAGAGCACACTGCTGCAAATTGTCAGCGGCATTATTCAGCCCACCATGGGACGCGTCGTAACCCGCGGCCGAATCGCCGCTCTGTTGGAACTCGGGGCGGGATTCAACCCGGAATTTTCCGGTATCGAAAACGTTTTCATCAACGGTGAAGTGATGGGTTTAAGCCGCGCCGAGATGGAGCGCAATCTCCCTTTAATTGAAGCGTTCGCGGAAATCGGTGATTTCATCCGCCGCCCGGTTAAGGAATATTCTAGCGGCATGTACGTCCGGCTGGCCTTCTCGACCGCGATCCATGTGAATCCGGACATTCTGATCGTCGACGAAGCCCTGGCCGTGGGCGACGCCGTGTTTGCCAACCGCTGCATCCGCAAATTCGAAGAGCTGCGCGAAAAGAAAACCACCGTTCTTTTCGTTTCGCACGATCTGGGCCTGGTGAAGCAACTTTCAGACCGCGCCATTTTTCTTCTGAACGGAAAAATTCAGGCGCAGGGCGAGCCCAAGCACGTCATCGATAAATACATCGCCGTCGTTCTCGAGCGCCAGAAGGCCTTTGCCGATGACGACCGCACCCGGCATCCCGCCGCGACCAACCGGCACGGCGATGGTTCCAGCGAGATCCGCGAGGTCACGCTGCTGGATCAAAATGGCGTCGCCCGGGGAGTGGTCTCCAGCGGCGAGCCTGTAACGATTCGCGTCCGCACGGCCATTCGCGGCCGCCACGTGGAGCCGATGGTCGGCATCCTGATCCGCAATCGCATCGGCATGGAAATCTACGGAACCAACACGAAAATCGAGCACGTTGACCTTGGAGCATTTCAGCCCGGCGAAGAACTCGATATCGATTTCCAGTTCGATTGCTGGTTGACTCCGCAGCAATACACAGTAACGGTGGCGACCCAATATGCGGACGGATCCAGCCACGACTGGCTGGACGACGTCATCGCATTCGAAGTGATCTCCAGCCGTCAGGCCGCGGGCGTGGCCGACCTGCGCGCGAAAATCGCATGGCGAAAAAGGGCCGCGAATGAAAACGCCAAAGACGCGCTTCACGCTTAAGGTGAGGGCCGGCGCGCGCCAAACCGCATTTGCCGGAAAGCACGGCGATGCCTGGAAACTCAATATCGCAGCGCCTCCGGTGGATGGCAAAGCCAATGAGGCGATCGTCAGCTTCTTCGCGAAACTTTTCGGTGTACGCGTCGGTTGCATTCGCATCGTTACCGGCCACACAGGCCCGCTCAAGATCATCGAAATCGAAGGCATCGAAAGCGCGCAGGCCGAACGCGTTATTCTCGAATCGAATGGACTTAGCCCGGATACAGGAAGCGCTGCGGCGCGAAAAACTTGACGCCTGGTTGTTTTTCGATCACCACCAGCGCGATCCGCTGGCGTACCGGGTTCTTGGATTTCAACCCGTGCGCCACGTGACCAGGCGCTGGTATTACCTGATTCCGGCCCAGGGTGAACCGCGGGGTCTCGTCCACCGCATTGAGTCGGGAATTATCGACGACGTGCCCGGAGAAAAGATCCAGTATTCCAGTTGGCGCGAACAGCACGCCGGTCTGGCGCAGTTGCTCAAAGGCTCGAAGCGCGTGGCCATGCAATACTCTCCCGAGTGCGCCGTCCCGTATGTCGCGATGGTTGACGCCGGCACCGTGGAACTGGTGCGCGCTACGGGCGTGGAAGTCGTAACATCCGCGGAACTCATTCAGGAATTCGAAGCCTGCCTCTCCGAAGCCCAGTTCGCCACTCACATCGAAGCCGGAAAACGCATGGACCGCATCCGCGCCGACGCCTTCCGGTTCATCGGGGACAACCTGGCCGGCGGCGTCAGTGAAGTGAAGGTGCGCGACTGGATGCGGGATCAGTTCAAAGCCGCGGGCCTGATCGCCGACGACGGTCCGATCGTCGGCGTCAATGGCAATGCAGGCAATCCACACTACGAGCCGAGGCCCGAAACCAACCGCCAGATCCATCCGGGCGATTTCGTTCTGATCGACATGTGGGCGAAGCTGGATCAGCCCGACGCCGTTTACTACGACATCACCTGGACAGGGTTCTGCGGCGATCCTCCCGACCGCATCCGGTCAGTATTCGAGATCGTGCGGGACGCGCGCGACAAAGCCATCGAGGCCGCGGTCAGCGCCAAGGCCGCCAATCGCGAAATCCGCGGCTACGAAGTGGACGACGCGGCGCGCACCTACATCGCCAGCCGCGGATTCGCCGACAAGTTCGTCCACCGCACCGGTCACTCCATCGGAACCGAGGTCCACGGCTCGGGCGCGAATATGGACAATCTCGAAACCCACGATGAAAGGCGCATTCTGCCTGGCGCGCTCTTTTCCGTCGAACCGGGAATTTATCTGGAAGATTTCGGCGTGCGTTCCGAAGTCAACGTTTTCGTGACGCGCGGCTCGGCGGCGACGACCGGCGCGGTGCAGCGGGAGCTTGTGCGGATTGGATGAAATCGCGCGCCCGGATGAAGACCTCATCCAGCATGTCTTGGGTGAGCTTCCCGGTAGAAGTATTTTGCTGGCTCGGGTGATAAGAGCAGAGCAAGGCCGGGCTTAATTGCGGATAAAGCACATCGTGCCCGAACTGAAAATCTGCCCGCCGCGCGATTTTCCCGGAATCCTTGAGGATCGACAGATAGGTATCGAACGCAATTTTTCCCAAAACAATGACTACCCGGAGATTCCTGAGTAATTTTAATTCCCGTTCGAGGAACGGGCGGCAGTTTCTCAGCTCAACAGGTTCGGGTTTGTTATCCGGCGGCGCGCAATGCCCTGCAGCGGCAATCCACGCATCCTGAAGTTTCAAACCGTCTTCGCGGTGAAGGCTCTCCGGTTGGGAAGCAAAACCGGCCCGGTGGAGCGAGCGATACAGGAACTCCCCGGAACGGTCGCCTGTAAACATACGTCCAGTACGATTAGCGCCATGTGCCCCTGGCGCCAGTCCGAGAATCAGCAAATGTGCCGCCGAATCGCCAAAAGAGGGAACGGGTTTTCCCCAGTAATCCCAATCGAGGTATGCCCGGCGCTTGATTACCGCGACCTCAGCGCAATGCCTGCGGAGCCGCGGACACCGCTCGCAGGCGACAATTTCACGATTCACCAGGTTCAAAGTATCGGGCAGATTACAAAAATTAACATAATTGAATTGACCCAGGCCCGTAAACACGGCAAAATAAGATTTCCGGCTGCTCCCCGGAATGCAGCAGACTCGTCTGGAAAATTCAGCTACCGCGGCGATTCAATGAAGGACCGTTCTTCACTGATCTTTCAAACCCTGATCCTGGCGTTAGCGGCCGGGTTGCTCACCAGTGCCCTCGCGGACACCTCGACCACCACAGCGCCTGCTCAGCACAAGACTGTTCAGCACAAAACCGTTCAGCATAAGAAGACTGCTTCCACCGTTCATCCCAAGCCGGCCGGCGCCATCGTCACGATGAAAGCCGTCGCCGAAGTGAAACCGGCGGCTGCTCCCAGAAAAAAGGTGTGGGTTCAAACCTGGGATGAACCCACCTACAAGGATTCCACCGCGGCCGACAAAATCGACGGGGAAGACCTGATCGTGCGCAAAGCGGCAGTGGACGCGCTCGGGCCCCTGAACGGCTCTGTCGTCGTAACCGATCCCTCAAGCGGACGGATTCTGACGGTCGTCAATCAGCCACTGGCGCTGAGCGGCGGATTTCAGCCTTGCTCCACCGTTAAAGTTTCGGTAGCGCTGGCAGCCCTCCACGAAGGTCTGGTGGCACGGACCAGCCCCATTCGGTTCAACAGCAAAAGTTCGCTGGATTTAACCGACGCGCTGGCCTATTCAAACAATTATTACTTCGCAAATCTGGGCATCAAGCTGGGCTACGACCGGATGAGCTACTACGCTCATCTGTACGGATACGGCGAAAAAGCCGGTCTCAATATCGACGGCGAGCATCCCGGCAGTTTCCCGCCCGCACCCCCGAAGAACGGTGGCATGGGCATGCTGACCAGTTTCGGCGAAGAGATCTCCCAAACGCCTCTGGAACTTGCCGGCCTGATCGGCGCCGTAGCGAACGGCGGGACGCTTTACTGGCTCCAGTATCCGCGGTCGCAGGCTGAAATCAACGATTTCCAGCCGCAGATAAAACGCAAGCTCGATATCGGCAAATACATCGACAAGATCAAGCCGGGCATGAAGGGCGCGGTCGACTTCGGAACCGCGCGGCGCGCCAGGCAGGAAGACGAGATTCTGGGCAAGACCGGAACCTGCAGCGAGGGCCGGACGCATCTCGGATGGTTCGGATCGTTCAACGATGATGGCATGCGCAAGCTCGTAGTCGTCGTCATGCTGACAGGCGGGCGTCCGTCGATCGGTTCCATGGCGGCCACTGTCGCAGGCGATGTCTATAAGGAACTGGCTTCGAAAAATTTCCTGCGGGTCACAACGCCTCTGACTCCGGCAGCCATCCTGCCGCCGGAACTGATGAGCGGCCACCTTCCCAACTAGGTTTTCAGCAAAAGCTAAAGCAAAGGCTTCGTGTATCGCATTACCGTTTGCGCCACGATAGCCGCGCCTTCGGCCGTGGGGTGAATTCCGTCCGGCTGCGTCAGCGCCGCATTGCCGCCTACCCCCTCCAGCACAAAAGGAATCAGCGTGACCTTGTATTCCTTTGCCAGATCCACATACATCTGCTCGAACGGATGAATGTACTCCGGGCCATAGTTTCTGGGCAGCGTCATGCCGGCCAGCACGACTTTCGCGCCGGATTTCAAAATAGCCTGGATTATGGTCGCCAGATTGGCTTTGGATGCAGTCACCGGCAGGCCCCGCAATCCGTCGTTGCCGCCGAATTCCACGACTACAATGGCCGGATGCAGCGCCAGTACGACGGGCAGACGCTCGACTCCATCAGTGGTCGTATCGCCGCTCACCCCGAGATTCACCACTTGGTATTTGTAGCCGGCCTGGTCGATAAGACGCTGCAGATCGTCAGGGAAGCTCTTGCCCGGCTCGACCCCGAAGCCTGCCGATATGCTGTCGCCAAACGCGACGATTATTTTTCGCGTGTCTGGCGCTTTCGTGGCTGCCGGGGAAGCAGCGGGCTGATGAGCCGGAGCTTCGGAGTTCTGGTGTCTGCCGCACGCGGTAAGCGCAATCGCGAGGCAAATTGTCAATCTGGCCGGCACTGCAATAATGATGACAGACGTCATAGCAATTCGAGCGGCAAAAGGAGTTCCACATTCCCCGTCCCAGTCATTCGGCCGGTCCGATCATCGAAGTCATCCATCTGACCCGGACTATTCAAACCCCAACGCACCGCGTCGAAATTCTGCGCGGCATCGACATTTCGATTCCCCGGGGTCAGTTCGTCGCAATCATGGGCCCGTCGGGAAGCGGGAAGAGCACATTGCTGGGCCTTCTGGCCGGTCTCGACAATGCGACCAGCGGCGCGCTCCTGCTCGACGGCGAAGACATTACCGGTCTCTCGGAAGACCGGATGGCCGAAGTCCGGGGCAGGAAAATAGGCTTCGTCTTTCAGTCGTTCCAGTTGATTCCCACGCTGACCGCTGAGGAGAACGTTCTGCTGCCGGCGGAACTTGCGGGCGCGGGTCCCGAGATGACATCGCGCGCCCGTGCGCTGCTGACGCGGGTGGGCCTTGAGGACCGGCTCGATCACTATCCCGTTCAGCTCTCCGGCGGCGAGCAGCAGCGAGTCGCACTGGCCCGCGCGTTCATAACTAAACCGCCGATCCTGCTTGCCGACGAACCCACTGGAAACCTCGACGGCAAGACCGGCCAGCAGGTTCTCGAGCTTCTGCTCGAACTGAACCATCAGGAAGGCGCCACTCTCGTGATGGTGACCCACGATCCTGCGCTGGCCGAACACGCCGACCGCATCATCACGTTGCGCGATGGACTCGTTGTCAGTGACGTAATGACCAGCTTGAAGAAAGCGGCGGGCTGAACGTGGCGCGCCCCAACTCGTACAAGACCGCCGCGAAGATTGCCTGGCGTGAAACGCGCGCCTCCTCAGGTCGTTTCATTTTTGTGATACTGGCCGTCGCCGCGGGTGTTGGCTCACTCACCGGAGTGCGCGGATTTTCGCGCGCGTTCCACACCATGCTGCAGCGCGACGCGCGCACTTTCATGGCGGCCGATCTTTCCGTCCGCACCTTCCAGCCCGCAAGTCAGCCTCAGACCGATGAGATGAACGCGCTGGCGAAGCAGGGAATCGACCGCACCCAGATCACCGAAACGCTGACCATGGCGCTGCCGCCCGCCGGCGATACGCCTGTACTGATTTCGGTCAAGGCAGTGGATCCCTCGGTCTATCCCTTCTACGGGACGGTAACCTTCAATCCCCCGATGGATATCAAGACCGCCCTGCAGCCCGACACGATTGCCGTGGCGGACGGGGTTCTGCTGCGCCTCAATGCGCACGTGGGCGACACGATCCGTGTGGGTGGACAGCCGTTTCGCATCAGCGCGGAGATCGCTAACGAACCCGATCGCATGACGGGCAGTCTCAACGTGGGCCCCCGCGTCATGATGTCGAGGGCCGCGATCGATCGCACGGGTTTATTGGTTGCCGGGAGCCGCGCGGCCGAGCGATATCTGTTCCGGGTTCCGGCAAACCTGCAAATCGCCACCGTCCGCGAAGACCTGCACAAAGTTTTCCGCGATGCGCTGATCGCCGATTACAGCCAGGCGCATCCGCTGATCGAACAGGGCCTTCGCCAGTCGACCACCTTTCTTTCCCTGGTCAGTCTGATCGCGCTGGTGATCGGGGCGCTGGGAGTCGCCACGGCTATCCAGGCCCATCTGGAACAGAAGATGGATTCCATCGCGATCATGAAGTGCCTGGGCGCCCGCTCCTCTCAGGTATTGCGAATTTATATTTTGCAAACCGCGGGACTGGGCGTGGCGGGAAGCATTGTCGGAATCCTTCTGGGCAGTCTCGTGCAGATGGCTTTCCCGCTCTTTCTGTCGCGCTACTTTCAGGTTTCGATGGCCCCGCACTTCGATGCCATTTCCGCTCTGCAGGGACTTGCGGTGGGCGTGCTGACCATTCTGTTGTTCACGGTTCCGCCGCTGCTGGGCATCCGGCATATTCGTCCGGCTCTGATTTTCCGCAGGGAAATGTCCACCCCGCCTCCCACACTCAAGGAATGGTGGAATCGTATTGCTGGCTCGCTGATTTCAGGAGTCGTGATCCTGGTGTTCGTTGGGCTCCTCGCCGCCTGGCTCAGCGAGAATGCGCGAACGGGACGTTATTTCGCGGCGGCGATTGCCGGTGGCATCGCGCTGCTCGGAGCGGTCGCGTGGCTCCTGCTGCGCGGTCTGAAATGGGTCAGCCGCAATCTGCCGCGCAGCGCCGGTCCTGTGATCCGGCAGGGCATCGCCAATCTCTATCGTCCCGGCAATCACGCGGGCGCAGCCGTAATGGCGCTGGGCGTGGGCGTCATGTTCACCGTCACCATCTGGAGCGTGCAGCGTGGACTGCTCCGCGACATCATTCGCACTGCGCCGCCGGGAATGCCCAACGTCTATCTGCTCGACGTGACTTCCGCAAACCGCGAGGCCGTGGATAAATTGATATCCGCACAGCCGGGTGTTTTGGGAACTCCTGAAATGCTGGGCGCGGTTTCGGCGCAGATCCAGTCGATCGACGGCGTGCCGTTCCTGCGTGAAAACCTTCGCGGCGTCGCCCGGAGATATTCCAGAACCGTGTCGGTCTCGCCGGCAGCGACGAAACCTCCGTTCACGGAAATGGTAGCGGGCCAGTGGTGGAATGCGGGCGATAACCCGGCGGTGGCGGAATTGTCCGTGGGGGAATCCGCCGCGAAGATTCTGAATCTGCACACAGGCTCCACCATTGTGTGGACGACCCCTCTGCGGACATTTCCCTCGAAGGTGGTCGCGATCCACAAGAGCGAATCGGTGCGGCTCTCCGCGCGCATCGAGTTCTTCCTCACGCCCGCCGCGCTGCAGGGACTGCCGGCGATTTACTATGCGGGAATTCGCGCCGCGCCCGCCGCGGTTCCCGCTATCCAGAAGGCAATCTACGACAAGTTCCCCACCATTACCGTGGTGAACATGGCCGAGGTCCTCGACACCATTCAGGGCGTTGTGGATCAGATCTCGCTGATCGTGCGGTTCATCTCGGCATTCTCGATTCTTGCGGGAACAGTAATCCTCGCGTCCAGCGTGGCCGGTACGCGGTTCCGCCGCATTCGCGAGGTCGTGATTCTCAAGACGCTCGGCGCCACCCGCAAACGGATCGGGCGCATTTTCTCCGTGGAGTTTCTTGTCATCGGGCTGGTTGCCGGGCTGATGGGCGGGCTTCTGGCTGGAGGTTTTGCGTGGGCCGCGCTGAATCGTCTGCTGAACGCCGAAACGCCGCCGGACATCATCCCGGTACTCGGATCGATCGCGGGGACAGCCGCACTGGCGGTAGCCACCGGATGGCTGGCGAGCTATCGAACGCTTGGCCAAAAACCTCTCGAGATCCTGCGAGACGAATAGAGGCCGTGGTTAGGCGGCTGACTCAGGCACGCGAATTGCTCGCGTTCAGCCAGGAGTTCTCATGCCACAAACTCTGCAGGGAAAACGAATCGCAATCTTAGCTACAGATGGTTTTGAACAAGTCGAGCTGACCGAGCCGCGTAAAGCAATGGACGCCGAGGGTGCCGTTACGATGGTGATCTCTCCCGTCCCGGACAGGATTAAGGGCTGGAATCACACGGACTGGGGAGATGAAGTCGCAGTCGATCTCCCACTGAGTTCGGCACGGGCCGAAGACTTCGACGCACTGTTGCTGCCGGGAGGAGTGATGAATCCCGATCACCTCCGCACCAACCCCGCCGCCGTTCACTTCGTGCGCGACTTCTTCGACACCGGGAAGCCTGTCGCAGCCATTTGCCACGGCCCGTGGATGCTGGTCGAGGCCGACGTCGTCCGCGGCCGCACGCTGACATCGTGGCCCTCGCTTCAGACCGATATACGGAATGCGGGCGGTAAATGGGTGGACCAGGAAGTAGTGGTCGATCAGGGCCTCGTCACAAGCCGCAAACCCTCCGACATTCCGGCATTCAACCGGCGCGCGATCGAAGAGTTCAGCGGAAAAACGCGCGCTGGCCTGAAAGTCGCCTGAGGGCTCACGATAATTTCTCCTTCTCCGGAATCCATCCGGCGCGGGGCGCTGGCCCTCAGATGAGTGCCGCTCACGGGCAACTTGCGCTCGCGCCGGGTGCGGATACAATGGTTGAGCATTGAATGGCTAATACAGGTCTGCCGCGCACGGTCCGACCGGCCATCGTGACTTGAGAAGGAGAAACATCCAAATGAAAAAGGCAGTTCTGGGTTTAGCGGTACTGGCCACGGCATCAGCCAGCGCCCTGTTGGCGCAAACACCCCCCAAACAGGCATTCGACATCACCGCCGATCAGATCCAGCAGGTTCTGAAGTTTGCTCCTCCCGCTGTGGATCAACAGTTGCGGGTTGTGGACATCGGAAAATATAACCTCGCTGTCGGCGTTATTTATCGCGGCAAGACGGTCGAACGACCTGCCGGTCGCGCAGGCGGTGGACGGGCGCCCAATCCGAACGTGGTGAAATGCGGTCCGGCGACCGCTCCGGAAGGCGCAAAGCTGAGCCCTCCCGGACTGATCTCGCACGATCAGGAACTCGAGACTTATCAGATCATCTCCGGTGAAGGTACCCTCGTCACCGGCGGCACCATCTTCAATGGCAGTCGCTCGGGCCCTGAAAGCGAAGTCACCAAGGTGTTGAATGGCCCCTCCTGCAGCGGCCAGGCTTTCGGAGACTTCGTGAGCCGCGATGTGCACGTGGGCGACGTCATCATCATCCCCCCTGGAGTGGCTCATGGATGGACGGGCATCAAAGATCACGTTACTTATCTGAGCGTGCGACCCGATCCGGATCATGTTCTTCCTTCCGGATACGTCAATCCGCACATCACTGAGGTGAAGAAGTAAGAGCGAAAGCGCGGGCCAAAGGTTTCTCTCCGGAAACAGCCGTGGAGAAACCTTTGGTTTGCGCTGTTC
>DASZLO010000227.1:0-10208 GCA_035552315.1 Bryobacteraceae bacterium | reverse complement strand
CGGTAGCTGTCGCCAGAACCGCTCCGGCACAAACAGGGATTTACTTCTTGTCTTTCTTGGGCTTTTTCGTTTCTTTTTTGCGGTCCATACCTTTAGCCATCGATAATCCTCCCTTGCCTTTCAGATTACCGCTTTTTCAGTTCTCGAGGTGAGCCACCAGCGTGATTTTCGTGTTGTAAAGCTTCGAAACCGGACAACCGGCCTTGGCCTGCTGGGTGGCGGAATCGAAGACCTCCTGCGAGGCCCCGGGTACCTTCGCCTTCAGCTCCAAGTGGCTTTCGGTGATCGCGAAACCAGCGTCCGTTTTCTCGACCGTAATGGTGCAGGTGGTCTCCAGGGTGTCAGCCTTAAACCCCGCTGTCGCCAATTGATTCGACAGCGCCATGGTGAAGCATCCGGCATGCGCCGCCGCGAGAAGTTCTTCAGGGTTCGTGCCCTTGCCATCCTCAAACCGGCTGTGGAACGAATACGGAGTATTCGAAAGGGTGCCACTCGCAGTGGAAATCGAGCCCGTGCCCGTTCTTAGATCTCCCTGCCATTTTGCGTCTGCGGTACGTTTCATAGCGCCTATTATCGATCATTTCCCAAGCGTCTGAGCGCATCCCCGGTGAGCCGGAAGCGTGTCCATTCGTCCATCGGGATGGCGCCCAGCGCTTTATAAAATCCGATTGAGGGCGCATTCCAGTCGAGCACATCCCACTCGACCCGGCCGTAATCCCGCTCCACCGCAATTTCCGCCAACTTCGCCAGCAGAGCGCGGCCTAAGCCCCTGCCTCGCAGGTGCGGCTTCACATAAAGATCTTCCAGAAACAGTCCGGGCCGCGCAAGAAAGGTCGAGTAGTTCGAAAAGTACAAAGCCATTCCGGCGCATTCGCCATCGAGGTAGCCCAGCAGAACCTCCGCCGCCGGACGCGCCGCGAACAACGTTTCGCGCAACCGCTCCCCGGTGGCAATCACCTCCTGGCTCAGCTTTTCGTATTCCGCAAGGCCTTCGATCATTTCCAGAATCAGCGGAACATCGGATTCAACCGCGGGCACGATCCGGATGCTCACGGCAACTCCCGAAGGTCAGGTTCGACCCAGCGCGCCTTCGCAGCGTCGCCGGCCAGCAGCGAAGGCGACCAGAAACGATGCAGCAGTTCGAGGTTCAGCCTGTGCCCGTTCGCGGCCAGAAATTCATGGAAGGTCGGCTCCCGGTGAGTGGCGAGAAGCCGCACCCAGGCGATCGTAATGGTCTCGTGATATTTTTTCGTAGCGCCGTGATGAGCGGCGAAAGTCTGGATCCCCGAGACCACGTTCGCCAGGGCCATATTCAAAGGTTCGCGATGAAGGTGCAGCCAGGCCAGGCGAAAGTGATCCGCATTGCGAAACTCCGAAGTTTTCAATCGGCAGGAATGAAAGGCGGCAAGAAATTCCTCATCATTTAAATGAGCCGACGCTAAAGGAGGGACCATTTCCGAATTGTCGCACCCGGCGATTTCAAGCTTTGTCGATCTCTACCAGCAGCATTATTGCCCGAATGTCGCTTAGCCGAGATTCAGGATTTGGCGGATACCGTCGTCGATGGACGCCATTTCTTCTTCACTGAGCACACCCAAGCGGGTTCGTAGCCGCTCCTTCGCCACCGCGCGGAGCTGATCGCTAACCGCAACCGCCGGTGCGCCGGAGCATGTTACCGGTATCAGGATCGGAGGACTTGCCTTTGGCGAACTCGACAGAGGCACCACGATAACCGTCCGGCGGCGCTCGTTCAGGATATTCACGGATACAACGACGCAAGGTCTGGTCTTTCTGATTTCCGAACCCAGCGTCGGATCGAGGGCGACCCACCAGACTTCGCCCCGCTGCGGAATCAGATCCACGGCTCAGTCATTTCGTCGCGAATCTGGTCAAAGTCTTTTTCAATCTCGGCAACTTCCGGGTCTGCGTTAGCGATTTCGCACGCACGAATCAGGCTGGAATCGCGTTCGGCCAGGCGCGCGGCAAGCGCTTGGCTGATGAACTTCGATCGGTCGCGCGAGGGAACGCGCCGAAGGAACTGCCTCGCAAGGGACTCAGGCAAACTGAACGTCATCTTTCTGGTTGCCATAAAGCCATAATACCGCCTTTAAGTCCGACAGCCCCTTAACAAACCCGCGGACCTCCCCTCCCAAGCAGTTTCACAGGTTTGAAATTCGCCGGGTTCGTGTTAGCCTAGATAGGTACGTTGCAAACGGACGGAGTGGTGTGTTCATGAGTACGGTATTCCCGTCAAAGCCTGAGATCGAAAGAAAATGGCATGTGATCGATGCCAACGACGTTGTGTTGGGTAAGCTGGCCAGCCATGCTGCGCGTCTTTTAATGGGTAAGCACAAAGCGACTTGGACTCCCTTCCTCGACACCGGCGACCACGTCATCGTGGTAAACGCAGCCAAAGTAAAGCTGACGGGCAAAAAAGACGAGCAGAAGATTTACAGAAACTTCACCGGTTATCCCGGCGGACTGATTGAAACCGGAGCTGCGAAGGTTCGGGCAACCCGGCCGACCCGCATGATCGAAGAAGCGATTTCCGGAATGTTGCCCAAGACCAAACTGGGCAAGCAGATGTACCGGAAGCTGAAGGTTTACGCGGGCGACAAGCACCCGCACGTGGCGCAGCAGCCCGCGGCCCTGGTGGTTAAAAGATCTCCCGCGGCGCCGCAGGCGCTCGCAAGTTAAGGAAGGTATTCGAGTTGGCGTTGAGAAAAGTTGAACAATATCTGGGGACAGGCCGCCGCAAACGAGGTATCGCGCGCGTGTTCCTCCGGCCGGGATCGGGAAAAATCACGATCAATGGCCGCGAATTTGAAAATTATTTCCCGACCGAAGCCGGCCGGGCGCCGGTCCGGCAGGCCCTCGCAACCGTGGAGATGGCCGACCGTTTCGACGTTTTGATCCTCGCCAACGGCGGCGGCGTCGCCGGCCAGGCGGGCGCAATCAAGCTGGGTATCGCCCGCGCCCTGGTGGAATTCAACGCCGAATTACGTGGTCCCCTGAAGAAAGCGGGGCTGTTAACCCGTGATCCCCGGGAACACGAGCGCAAGAAGTACGGCCAGAAGGGCGCCCGCGCCCGCTTCCAGTTCTCCAAGCGCTAAAAGAGTTTGTTTCAAGGTGGGCGGGGCGCGGGTTTCGACTTGCGCCCCGATTCTATGTTGTTGGCCCGTATTTTGCTGGCGCAAATCTCGCTTAGGAAGCGCCTCGCATCTGTCCGGGTTGTTAATTAAGGAGCTAGTTTGCCTCAAATCTCAATGAAAGAATTGCTCGAAGCCGGCGTTCACTTCGGGCACCAGACCAAGCGCTGGAATCCAAAGATGAAAGAGTATATCTTTGGCGAACGTAACGGCATCTACATCATCGATCTGCAGAAGACTCTGAAGCTTTTCAAAGACGCTGCCCGGTATGTAGTCGAAATGGCCGCACAGGGCAAGACCGTCCTGTTCGTCGGCACCAAACGGCAGGCACAGGAAGCTATCGCTGAGGAAGCCAATCGCTGCCAGATGTTCTACGTCAACCAGCGGTGGCTGGGCGGACTGCTTACGAACATGCTGACCGTGCAGAAATCGATCAAGCGCCTGAAGGAACTCGAGCAGATGGCTGCGGAAGGCTCCTACGGCGGCCGTCCCAAGAAAGAAATCGTCCGCCTCGAACGCGACCGCAAGCATCTCGATCAGAACCTCGCGGGAATCAAAGACATGCCCGGCCTGCCGGACGTAATCTTCGTAATCGATTCCAACAAAGAAGCGATCGCCGTGAAGGAAGCGCGCCGCCTCGGGATTCCCGTGGTCGCCATCGTGGACACAAACTGCGATCCGGATGAAGTCGACTGGGTCATCCCGGGCAATGACGACGCGCTGCGCGCCATTCGCCTCTTTACCAGCAAAATTTCCGACGCCGTCATCGAAGGCCGTGCCCTCGCAACCGAGCACGATTTCGAAGCGCACAAGGAAGTCACCGACGACACCACGGTCGAGGAAATCACCGAGGAATATTCGCAGTACGTGGATCCCAAGTACGCCGAGCAGATCATGCAGGAAAGCCTGATGCTCGACGACTCGGTGACTTCAGCCCGCAAGGGGCCGTCATCGGAAACCAGCGAAGCCCAGGCAGCAGCGCCGATAGCCGAAGCCACTCAGGTTTAGTTTTTCGAAAATTAAATGGCCGAAATCACAGCAGGTCTTGTAAAACAGCTCCGGGACCGAACCGGAGCCGGAATGATGGAGTGCAAGAACGCGCTCACCGAAGCGAAGGGCGATCTGGCGGAAGCCGAAGTCGTCCTGCGCAAGCGCGGTATTGCGTCCGCCGGCAAAAAAGCCTCCCGCAGCACCATGCAGGGAGTGGTTGGTTCCTATATCCATGCAGGCGCGCAGCTTGGCGTTCTGGTGGAAGTCAATTGCGAATCCGATTTCGTCGCCCGCACGGATGATTTCCAGGAACTGGTGCGCGACATCGCGATGCACATCGCCGCCGCCGATCCGCAGTTCATCCGCAAGGAAGACGTAACCGCCGCCGTTCTGGAGAAGGAAAAAGAAATCCAGAAGGCCCGCGCCCTCAACGAAGGCAAGCCCGAGAAGGTGGCCGAGAAGATCGTGGAAGGCCGCATGGCCAAGTTCTACGAAGAGATCTGCCTGTATGAGCAGCCCTTCGTCAAAGAGAACACGGTCTCTATCGACCAGCTCATTAAAACCAAAATCGCCAAACTGGGTGAGAATATTTCGGTTTCCCGTTTCTCACGCTTTAAGGTCGGCGAAGGCGAATCGCCTTCCGCGGAACCCAAAGCCTAGTACAGCGGCCGCCCGGCGTATTCTCACATGCCCAGATACGACCGCATTCTGCTCAAACTGAGTGGCGAGGCCATGGCCGGACCGGCGTCCTTCGGGATCGATGCGGATCGCGTCAAAGACCTCGCTGCTGAAATCGCCGCGATCGCCCAACAGGGCGTGGAAGTCGGCGTGGTTGTGGGCGGCGGAAACATCTTTCGCGGCATCGCCCTGGCGGCCAAAAGCATGGATCGCGTCACGGGCGATCACATGGGCATGCTCGCTACCGTCATCAATTCGCTGGCGCTGCAGGACGCGCTGGAACAAATGGGCCAGCATACCCGGGTGATGAGTGCCATTCAAATGCATCAGGTGGCCGAGCCTTATATCCGGCGACGCGCCATCCGGCATCTGGAAAAAGGCCGCATCGTTATTTTCGCGGCCGGAACTTCGAACCCTTACTTCTCGACGGATACCGCGGCGACGCTGCGCGCCCTCGAAATCAAAGCCCAGGTAATCGCCAAAGCCACCAAGGTAGACGGCGTTTATGACATGGACCCGATGAAGCATCCGGAGGCCGTCATGTACAGCCATATCAGTTACACCGAAGTGCTGACGAAGTCGCTCGGGGTGATGGATTCGACCTCGATTGCCATGTGCCGGGACAATAAACTTCCCATTCTGGTCTTCAATCTCAACACGCACGGAAATATAATGCGAATGGTGTCCGGCGAACCGGTCGGCACTCTCATATCATGAACACCGTCAAAGATATCGAAACAGCCGCGCGCCAGCGCATGGAAAAGGCGCTCACCGATCTGCAGCACGCCATGGCCACCATCCGCACCGGCCGTGCTTCCGTTCACCTGCTGGACAACGTCCGCGTGGACTACTACGGAACCCCGACGCCGATCAATCAGGTCGGGAATATTCACGCCCCCGAGCCCGGCTTGATCACGATTCAGCCCTGGGACGTCTCGCAGATCGGTCCCATTGAAAAGGCCATCCGCGCTTCGGACCTGGGCGTCAACCCCGCCAACGACGGGAAACTGATCCGCATTCCGATCCCGCCGCTGACTGAAGACCGCCGCAAAGATCTTGCGAAGAAGCTTCACGGAATTGCCGAAGACCATCGCGTCGCTGTCCGCAATATCCGCAGGGACTCGAACGATCACATCAAGCGGCTGTCGAAAGACAAGACCATCAGCGAAGACGAAGACCGCCGCGCGCACGATGAAATGCAGAAGCTGACCGACGGCTATATGCAAAAAGTCGACACCGCCGCGAAGACCAAAGAAAAAGAGATCCTCGAACTCCGCTAGGATTCGCCGTTTCCTTCCGGCAGGTCCAGCAGATGCTTCGGCATATAGAGCGCGGGACTCCACGGAGTCAGCGGCGAAAAGTCCACTTCCACGCGCCATCCGAATTCGTGGGCTTGCACAGAAGTCGCAAAGCCCTGGAAACGCGCTTCACCGCCCCGCAACTCGACCTTTAGTCCGCTCTCCACGGGTTTCTCGGACTCAAACACTGCGCCTTCGGCGGAGATTTCCTCCAGGTTCACGATGGATTCCCCGTCTTTCGTTTTCATGACGACAAGATCCGAGCAAAGATAGCGGCGCACATCCCTAGCGTAGTGCATAATGGCAGATTGACCTCCGTCCGCACGTTGCGTGTCCCCGCTTCCTCCGCCAATCTGGGACCAGGATTTGACGCCCTGGGCATCGCCCTCAAGGTCTATCTCGAATGCAGATTCTCGCCGAGCACCCGCCTGTCGATCCGTGTGACAGGACGGGATGCACATCTGATTCCGCCCACTGAAGAGAATCTGATCTGGCAGACGGCGCTCTCGGTCGCCGCCCGCGCCCATCAGCCGCTGCCCCCGATCCAACTGGCCATCGACAACGACATTCCGGTTGGCAAAGGACTGGGTTCCAGCGCCGCCGCCCTCATCGCCGGCGTGGTCATCGCCGAAAAATTGCTGGGTCTGGGCTGGACGCCTTCCCGCATTCTGGACGAGGCTGTGCGGCTGGAAGGTCATCCGGACAATGTCGCGGCCTGCGCGCTGGGTTCGGTGGTCTGTGCGGCCGTCGAGCCCGCCGGATTGACGCGCGCGATCCGCCTTGAAATGCCCGACCAGTTCGAAATCGCCGTGGTGGTGCCGAACTTTGCGCTTCCCACGAAAGAAGCCCGCGCGGTGCTGCCGGATTGTTATGTACCTGCCGACGTCGTCTTCAACGTGCAGCGCGCGGCGCTTCTGATCGCCGCGATCGCGACCGGCGACACCTCCGTCTTCCCGACTGCGCTCGATGACCGGCTGCACCAGCCGTTTCGCACTCACCTGGTTCCGGGACTGGCGGACATCCTGCGGCTGCGCAAACCCGGGCTCCTCGGCTGCGCGCTGAGCGGCGCCGGCCCCGCCGTGCTGGTGTTCTACGAACGCGGAGCGGGCAGCGTTTGCGACCTGGTCCGAAATATCTTCGCCATGAACGGCTGCACGACGGAAGTTATTTCCACCGGCGTTTCACGCAAAGGCTACGAATTCATTTAAGGCGGCCTTACGGGACCGAGGGCGGCGGCACCCGGCGTTTCGTTGCCTGTTCGAAGGCATAGCCAAGTTCGATCAGGCGCGGTTCACTGCACGCGGTCCCTGTAAAGCTTACGCCGAAAGGCGCGGGCTTCGGGTTGAACCCGTCCGGGAACGGCCGCTGTGAAGTATTCGGCACCATTCCGAACGGCACGATGACGGTCGGGTATCCCGGCTTTGCCGCGATCGACGCGCCGGTGGGTCCGGGGAAAAGAATGGCGTCCAGATTATTCGCTTTCATCACCTCGTCGATGCCGTGCGTGGCACTCAGCGCGATGTCCTTCGCGCGATCCGCTTCGTAACGCGCGCGATCGGCATCCACGTCCATCTCATCGGAGATGTCGAGGTTCGACTGGCCGTATTTAATGGCTCCGGCCTTCGTATGCGTGATATTCCAGATACGCAGTTCCGTGAGCGTTTTGACCGGCGCGGATGGCCCGAGCGAAACCAGCCACTTATTGAAATCCCGCTTCATCCCTTACTTCAGAACCACGGAACAACCCGCGTCCTGACCTTTTGCCCCATCGACTCCGGAACACTGGCCCCACACGAGGAAGTTGTGATCGAGATCGGTGCTGACCACGCTCGGAATGTCCGCCGGATCCACAATTACCGCCCCCTGCGCCTTGAGAACTTCAATCGCGTCCGCCATCGAGGCGGCCTGCTCCGGCGTGAGACCTCCGCGCGGCTCCTGCGCGCCGGGAGGTGTAACTTTGTCATAAAAAAATGCGCGCGGGATGCCGATGCGCGCGCCTTTCAGTCCGTTGGCATTCAGGAAGCGGGTATAGTCGCGGCCCGGCGGCGGCGTGCAGATCGTGGTCGCCGGATCGTTGGCGTCGGGCGTCGCGCCCTCCAGCGCGCCCAGCATAATGGCGGCATCGGTGACGCTCTTGGCCAGAGGACCCGGCGTATCCTGGTCGGCGGTAATCGGGATCACGCCATAGCGGCTGATCCGACCCACGGTGGGCTTGATGCCGGCCAGCATGTTCTGATTCGACGGACTGAGAATTGAGCCCGAAGTTTCGGTGCCCACATTTCCGGCCCAGAAATTTGCGGCCGTGCCCACCCCTGAACTCGACCCGCCGGTTTGCAGGACGGGACGGCCATCGAAAGTGGCCTCGCGCGGATCGCGTCTTGGATCGTAGGGATTGAATCCGTAGCCGTTGATGGCGTTGTAATTGGCGGGCATCGGCATCGGTGAACCGGCCACCCAGTTGGCGAGTTCCGTCATACCGGTCTTGGCGATGATAATGGCGCCGGCGTCTTTCAGGTTCTTCACCAGCGTCGCCTCGTACGGCGGCACGAGTCCGTCGAAGGCCAGCGCTCCGCCTGTAGTCGGCATATCGGTGGTGTGGACGTTGTCCTTCACCGCGATCGGAATTCCGTGCAGAGGTCCGCGGATGCGGCCCTGCGCCCGCTCGCGATCGCGCTCGTCGGCCTCCTGCAGCGCGTTGGGATTGACCAGGATCGCGGCGTGAAGCTTATCCTCGTAGAGCGCGATGCGCGTGAGATATTGCGTCACCAGTTCGCGCGAGGTAATTTGCTTCTTCTCCATCGCGGTCCGCATCGCGGGAATGTTGTTCTCGACGACGGCGAACTTCTGCGGCGTCTGCGCAAAGAGCTGCGTAACGGCGACAAACAGGAGAAGCGATTTCAAGCCGGGCATAGAAACACTATGCCAAACGCGTGCGCACGTAGTAGAAGAGGTCGGGGTTGCGAAGCTCAGACATTTCGGTACTGGTGCAATTTGAAATGAATCTATGGCTTTCTGGCGACCGTCACAATGATGGCATTTGGTGGGAGCTTCGTAAAGGATCCCACTGACATCGTGGTCCCTGAATTCGGTGCATATACTTTTGGGTCTGCAATCTTTTCTAGTCTTTCACGACGTAGCGCGGAAGCTAGCTCGATAGCCACGGCATGTACGGCAAAAACGGACCCAGCGGTGTATTCGACCAGGACCCCGACATCAGGCTTGGAAGTTGTGATAGATATCATTGGAGCCTCTCGCCATCCTGCGCCACCGGCCCCGACAAGTGCCACCTTTAGGTCCTCGGCAAGTCCAATAGCTTCTCCGTCGTTGGAATACGTGACGATGCCCCAAGCTACCGGACGGAATTTGCGGAGTTTATTGCTAATCGTCCGCTGCTGTTCTGGCGTCAGGTGCCTATCGGCAATTTTCTCGGAGTTTCGGATGTTTCCTTTTTGTGCTTCTTCTGCGAGCTGCTTTGCCTCGGCCAGACTTGCCAGTGCGCCAGCGGCGTCATCCCTTGCGGACTTTATGCTCGTTTCAAATGTGTCTGCTTCTCGCAGTGCACTATTCGCGACGGTTAATGACCGAGACGCTGAAGCAGTCGCTTTATTCGCTTTATCAAACGCCCGGGTCGAAGCTATTTCAGCCTTACTGGCTGATTCAATCGCCGATTTGAGACGTGCCTCTAATTGTTGTGCGTCGTCTCCGAGGCGCCTCACTATCTGGTCGTTGGTCGATTCCAGTTCTCCCTCAAGGACTGAGGTTCTATACTCATACCGTAGTTCTGCAGCTACTCCGACTGTTACTAACAAGCCGCCGATTACGGCGCGCTTTACCTCACGTTTCAGACCACGGATTCCGGTGAATCTCCAGTCCCGAACCAGAATACTATCGACCAGAGCCCAGAAGAACTCCCTGAAATCTTGTTCGTACTCAACAATCAGGCCGATCACTACGACAGCTGTGGCAACAGCTAAAGCTACTCCAATTGTTCCAAGTGCGTCGTTGAGAGACTTTACACGTGCCTCTAGAGTTGAGAGGTCAATTAGCGATGGCATACAACGCAGGAAGGTTTAATCAGAATCCGGATATGCTT
>DASZLO010000226.1:0-10598 GCA_035552315.1 Bryobacteraceae bacterium | reverse complement strand
CTGTCCAACGCTTCAAGTGCGACGTTGCCGCCGCCCTCACATGGCTCGGGGCCGGGGTGGTTCGCTACACCTTCCCCGTACGACTCTTTCATTCGCTACTCCATGCCGGTTTATCCCGGCGCTATCCAGGCGAAACCGCCTATTCCACAACGCGGTCTTGTGTGAGTAGGCCTTCGGCCTGCGTTTGACTCCCGCCACTGGTTGTTGCAGCGCGAGCCGACCGAAAGGGACCGGCAATGCAAGCCGTGGCGGCAGCACCGCCCCTGCTTTATTTCTTCGTCTGGGAAGTGCCGGAAGCGGCGGCGGCGCGGGGATGAGCGTCGCGATCGTGCTTTTCCGCCTCTTCACGGAGCGCCTGGCGGCGGGCCGTGATGGCGCTCAACTCGGCGATGATGCGGTTGGAAGATTCCTCTTCGCGGGAATATTCCGCTACACGCAACTGTCCCTGAACGCGAAACCATTCCATGGTGGCGGCTTCATAGGCGGCGGAAATACGTCTACACTCTTCGCAAGTGGGGACAAAGTTCATTCACGGTCCTCCCGCAGCCCTCTGGTGGGGCTGGATATCAATACTAATCCAATCGGTTGTTTAATTGTAAGCCACCCGCGCCAGGTGTGACATAAATGAATTAGATTTCTGAGGAAAAACTGTGGGCATTTGGTGGGTAAACTCTCTTGTACCCAGGGCATCCGGTGCAACCGTATACAATTTGAAACGAGATGAGCTTGATGGCTCTGAGCGCTCATGAAAGGCTGACCACATCCCTTTGACGTTTCTTCGCCTCCGAATTGGTACACTCGCCTTAATTTCAGGACTCGCAACGCTCCCGGTTTTCGCCGACGATTCGGCACAGGAGAACCCTCCGGCCCCGGCCGCCCAGGCCCAGGCTCAAAACCCGGCGTCTACGGCTTCAGCGAAGCCGAATGTTCCCGATTATCCGGAACCGCGTACGTTCACGCTCGGCCTCTATTACTGGATCACGGGCCCGGGCACGAATCCAGGAATTATCACCGGCCGTGCAGCGACAGATTACGAGACCTTGTCCGATCTGGGAAAGCCGAAACGCACCCCCGGCATTCAGATCAGCATTCCTATTTCCCGCACAGGCGAATTGAAATTCGACGGCTTCCTGGCGAAGGGGGATGGCAACCAGACCATCGGCCCGAATGGACCGTTTGTTCTTGGCACGCAATTCTATACAGGCGATCAGGTTGTGACGCAGTATCAGATCGAAGGCGTGAAGCTGTACCTCGATGACCTGCTCTTCCCACATAAGTTTCCGGTCGCGAAATTCCGGCTGAAGTCGTTATGGGAGGTGCAGTATCTGCATATAAAATCCACGATCGATTTGCCACCGGTCACCAGCGGAGTCCTCGCGACGGGAACCAAACAAATCATCCTGCCGGAGTTAGGCATCGCCGCCGAGTACGCCCTCTCGCGTCAGCTGCTTTTTCGGGTCTCCGGCGCCGGTTTCGGCCTGTACCACAAGGCGGACATCTGGGATGCGGATGCAACGCTTTCGTACCGCGTGCGCAGCTGGGAGGTATTCGCGGGAGCCAAAGCTCTGCATTTCAAGAGCTCGCCGCAGGCCACGGAATATTTCATCGGTACACTGAGCGGCGCCTACGCAGGCCTTCGCTGGCACTGGTAACTCTGCGCGGCTCACCGTACTAAAACGCATGAGAGTACTGGATGTTGGTTGCGGGATTCGGAAGTACCCCGGATCAATCGGAATCGACGTCAATCCCGCGAGCGCAGCCGACGTTATCTGCGATCTCGACCGCTTTCCCTATCCGTTCGCGGACCGCAGTTTCGACCGACTCCGCGCCATTCACGTGATCGAGCACTTGAGTGACGTGATCCGCAGTATGGAGGAGTTCCATCGCCTCGTCAAGCCAGGTGGCAGGGTGAGGATCGAGACTCCGCATTACACCGATTTCAGCTCCTTCTGCGATCCGACGCACAAACACCACCTGAACAGCTTCTCGTTCCGTTACTTCGGTGAGAACCACGGCGGGTTCGGCTATTATTCCGCGCGAAAATTTCGTGAGATTTTTGTGCGCGTGAAGCTACTAGCATTCTGGAGATGGCTCGGCTTCGAATTTCTGGTGAATATGTCCCCGCGATTCAGGAAATTCTGGGAATTTTACCTTTGTTATGTGATCCGCGGCAAGGTGATGGAGTTCGAATTTGAACCTATTGAAGCCGCTCTACCGGATCGCGGACGGCCTGCGTTATCGCAAGCACGGTGACCTCGGGCGTTTCGGCGAGGATCTCGCGCATCGGCATCTGCGCTCGCACGGGTTCACGATCGTGGCGCGGAACTGGCGCCCTCCGCAGGGCGGCGGCGAGATCGATATCGTTTCCCGGGAAGGCGATTGGCTGGTGTTTGTCGAAGTAAAGACGCGCGCATCCGGCGAGACGAGCGCTCCGGAGCGCGACATCGATCGTGACAAGATCGATGCGCTGCGACGCGCCGCCCGGGATTACGTGCGGCGCGCCGAAGCGGATCCGGCGAAGGTCCGATTCGATGCGATCGCTATCACCGGACGCAGGATCGAGCACTTCCGCGATGCCTTTGCGGCATGGGGATGAGCACCCGCGGCCGACAACTCGTCGGCCTGGTCGGATGCGCGGATTACATCCGCATCCGCACTGTTGCTGAAGTTCGTGGTCGGACAAGCGGATTGCATCCGCGTCCGCACTGTTGCTGAAGCTCGATAGCGATCAGCGCTTCTTTCTTTTCTTAACTACCCTCGATTTAGGCGCCTTCGCTGCCGGCGGTGGAATCTCGCTCGCATTGATATCGAGCACAGCCTTCCACGCGCCATCACTCTGCTTACGGAACACTGTTACGTAGGATCCCTTGTCGTGAACCGGCTGCTTCGTGACTCCATCAGTCGCCGTCAAACTGTAATTGCCGCGGGTCGCAGCCATATCACCCGAGTTCGCTATTTCCACACGGTCCGAAGCGAACTCCAGCTTCAGAGCTGGGTCGGCCAGCATGCCGGCCATCCCCGCACGAATAGCATCGGCGCCTTTCATGGCCGGCTCGCCCGGCGTCATGAGAACTGCATCCGGCGCGTAATTTGAAGCGAAGGCGGGCGCATCTTTTGCGGCGATCGCTTTCGCCATATTGTCTTCGACCCCGCGAACGCTTTTCTCGACTGCGGCTTTGTCTACTGGCGCGGGTGTTTCGCCGCAGGCCCCGAGGACGAGGGCAAGGGTGAATACGGCAGGAACAGTGCTCTTTCGCATGCGAAAAAGCATGACGGAAAACTGAACCAAAGACAAGGGTTTGAACAAAAAAGGCCGCCCCGCTGTTATTCGGGGCGGCCTGCTATTCTGATCTGAAGTTTTCTACTGGCCCGGAGCGCCCGCCGCCGGAATGCCCTTCGCCTTCATCAGGGACTCCAGCAGCGCCACGGTTTTTGGGAACGCGTCCGCACCGCCACGAACACCGCCCGCCCCGCGAGCGACATCCAGCGCCGTACGGCCACCGGCGTCTTTCGCAGTCAGGTCGGCCCCATGGGCGACAAGGAACTCGATGTATTTATCGAAACCGTGTTCGGCCGCGCCATGAAGAGCGGTCTGATTCGGCGCCGCGCTCGCGCTCGGCATCTGGCTGCCGCGACGGAAGCTCTGTGCGATTCGCGCGGAGGCGCTATCACCCGCGGCGAAGCCAGCCGCACCGCCACTGCCGGTTGGAGGAGCCCCTCTACCGGGGCCGCCGCCACCACGTCCGCCCGGACCGCGCGGGTCCACGACCGACCGCGCGTTCACGTTCGCGCCGGCTTTGATCAGCAGGTCCATTGTGGCGAGCACGCCCTCGTCGGTACGGTTGCGTCCGCGTGTGACGCGGGAGCCGTAATCGACACCGGCCGCGGCCATTAACGGGGTGATGCCTTCCTTGCTCGGCAAATCGACAATCGCCTTGTACTCGAGCAGCAGCGCGACGAACTTATCGTCCCCGCCCCGCGCGGCACGCAACAATGGCGTGGCGCCCTGTGCGAGCATTGTGTCCCCGCCGCGATCCTGCGGAACATCGCGATACGGCGGACGGCGCTTCAACTGAATATTCGGATTCGCGCCCTTCGCGAGCATCATCCGCCCTACGTCGAGGGCACTGAGCTTGTCCGTGCTCGGGATCACGGCCACACCGCCATTGCCTTTCATCGGCAGCGTGCTGACATCGGCTGCCATGTAGACAGGAGAACGGCCGAAGAGATCCCATTTATCGAGATCAGCGCCGCCCTGGATCAACACGGCAGCCGTGTCGAAGTGCATATTCTCCAGCGCGAGAAGCAGCGGTGTTTCGCGATCCGGATCCTCGGAATCAGGATCAGCTCCCGCTTTGAGCAGATAATCGGCACAGGCCACGCAACCTTCGCGCGCGGCGTAATGCAGCGCCGTAAACCCGCCCTTATTCATGTCTTTCGGACGTGGCTCCTGAATGATCTTCCGCTCCCACTGATTGACCTTTCCGTGATCGTTCAGCTTCGCGTCCTTCGACGCCAGAAGCTTCACCATGTCGGCCTGACTGAGCGCTGCGGCCCACATCAGTGCGCTCTGGCCGCCCCAGGTTTCTTTCGCGTTGACGTCCGCGCCTGCGTCGATCAGAGCTTTGGCTGCGTCCATCCTGCCTGCGCGCGCCGCTGCCATCAGCGGCGTTTCGCCATCCAGATTTCTGAAATTAGCGTCCGCGCCTGCCTTCAGAAGGTCTTTAATAATCGGCGCGGACCCGATGATCGAAGCCTCGGTGATCGCCGAGGTCCCAAGTTGATTCGCGAGTTTCACATTGGCGCCGGCTTTGATCAGTGCCCGGACGAGGTCCAGATCATCGTTCGCCGATGCGTACATCAAAGCCGTAGTGCCATCGGGTCCGGTGGCATTGACATTGACGCCCTTCGCGCTCAAGAGGCGCATCGCCGCCGTATGATCGCCGGCTTCCGCCGCACTCAAGAGCGTGGTCTCTTTGCCGATAGTCACGGCCGGGGCCGCCAGCACGAGTGGGGCGGCGGCCACCAATGCCGCAAATACCGCTGTGAAACTGCGCATTTTTCTAGACCTCAGACAGACCGTCGCCGCTATCGCCGATGGCCTTCACGGGCAGCTCGTTGCGCTGCAGCAGCGTGAGAAGCAGGTCGCCGTGACGTGAATCCTGCGGGTACTTGAGATGCTGACCGCCTTTGATCTTGCCGTTGGCATGGCCGAGGATCACCGACGGCAATGGATCGTTATTGTGGCGATCGCTGTTGCTCATGTCGCTGCCGAAGAGAATCGTGGAATGGTCGAGCACCGTGCCGTTACCTTCTTTGGTGGCTTCGATCTTCTTGATAAAGCCGGCGAACACACCCGTGTGATAGTTCTGGATCTGTACCAGCTTGTCCATCTTCTGTGGGTTATTGCCGTGATGCGACAGCGGATGGAAACCTTCGGCGATCCCCAGATTCGTGTACGTTCTCATGCTGGCTTCGTGATCCATCGAAAGCGTGATCACGCGCGTGATATCGGCCTGGAACGCAAGTGAGACCAGGTCGAACATCAGTTTGAAGTATTCGGTCAGATCGTTCGGCGTGCCAACCGGCGCGTCGGGAATCGTCAATTCGGTATTGCTGGCCTTCTCCGCCATCTGCACGCGTCGCTCGATCTCGCGGACCGAATCGAGGTAGTCACTTACCACCACACGGTCACTCACGCCGAGGCCGGCCTGCAGGCGCTTCGCCTGTCCCTGGACACGATCCAGAATGCTGCCGGTTTCGACCAGAATCTGAGCACGTTCCTTGTCTGTGTCACCTTGTCCGAATAGTTTCTGGAACACCGCGCGCGGGTTGCTCTCCTGCGGCAGCGGCTGCGTCGGTGTGCGCCATGCGATGCGCGCGCTTCCCTGCCCGACCGAAAGTTCAAGCGACGGCAGACGGGTCTCCTGTCCCACGTAACGCACCGCGATCTGGTCCGCGCTCACGCCAGAATCCGGACCAGCCTTGCCGAAGTCATATGGCTTGACCGCAGTCAGCCACCCCTGCTCAATATAGGCATGGGGTTCGGGGGTTTCCGCGGGCTTGTTGCGCAACCCGGAGACGATCGTCATGTGCTTCCGGAACGGCTCCAGAGGCTTCAGGATCGGCGAGATCGTGAAGTTCGTGCCGGTTTCCTTCGGCCACCAGCGATCCATGATGGCGCCATGCGGGAATCCGATAAAGCCAAACCGCTTCGGAACCTTACCCGCTGCCGTATCGGCCCACGCCGTCGAAGCTGGAATCATCGCTTCAACGAGCGGTAGCGCGATGGTCGCGCCGACTCCCCGCAGCATGGTGCGCCGTCCGATGTGCTTTTTGGATATGAACATGATCTCGTCTCCTTTTCCTATTTATTTACTGGCGACTTGTACTGATTGCGATTTGTTTCCGACCTGTACGGGCTGTGGGACACGGTGCATCCGGAATTGATCGCTCCTGACCACCGCCTGAACGATGGCCGAAAATCTGTAATCCTTCGCTTCCGTGTCGTGAACGATCTTGCGCACGGTCGGCATATCGTAATACTCGCGGCTACGGCCCATCGAGTATGTCATAAGATTTTCCACAAAGGTCTGCACGAATTGGTCGGGATGCCGTAACAGGGCGTTGCGAAGATCATCGGGTCCATTGATCTTCGTGCCGTCCGGCAACTCGCCGGCGGAATCGATGGTCGTGTTGGCAAAACGGTCTTTGTCTCTCCACATCCCGGTCGCGTCGAAATTTTCGAGCGCAAATCCGAGCGGGTCCATGATCGAGTGGCACGCGGAGCAGGTTGGGCTCGCACGGTGTTTCGCCATTAGCTGACGAACTGTAAGGGCTTTCGTGGTGCCGATGTCCTTGTCGTCGAGCGTCGGGACGTTCGGTGGCGGATTGGCGGGCGGCACGCCTTCGATGTAGGTCAGTACGAACTTTCCGCGCAACACCGGAGATGTGCGATTCGGATACGCGGCCGACATCAGTACAGCTCCCTTGCCCAGCAAGCCCCATCGCGCCGAGTTCTTCAGTTCCACGCGGCGGAACTCATCGCCCTTCACATCGTTGATGCCGTACTGCAAGGCGAGCCGTTCATTCACGTACGTGTAGCTGGCGCGCAGGAGATCCACAATGTTACGGTCGTCCCGGAAGATGCTGTCGGCGAAAAGCGTGAGCTCCGTGCGGAAATCCGCCCGGGGATCCATGAATCCGGACGCATACGGGAACACATCCCGGTCTGGAACGATCTCGTCCAGCTTCTTCATTTCGAGCCATGAGAATACAAAATCGCTCGCCAGTGTCTTCGAGCGGGGATCCGCCAGCATGCGGCGGACCTGCTTGTCGAGAGTCGCCTGGTCGCTCAGCTTGTTCTTCGCCGCGAGGTCGATAAGTTCTTCATCCGGAATCGAATCCCACAGGAAAAAGGAGAGCTTCGAGGCGAGTTCGAGGTCGGCGATCTGGTAAGTGTCGCCTGGCTTCATTCCGGCGGGGACACGTTCACTCCGATACAGGAAGAATGGGCTGGCGAGCATTCCGGTGACACCCGCGCGAACCCCGGATTCAAACCCGCCGTCCTTCACGCCATCCCCGTAATACTGCATGAGTTCGCTGATGTCCTGTTCGGTCACAGGCCGTCGATAGGCCCGTTTTGCCAGAGATGAGAAGATCTGCTTCGCACAGGCTTCCGGCGCCAGCGCTTTGTCCTTCGCCGGATTGCAGATGAAGATTCGGTTCCGGCTCGGCGTTTCGCTAAGGCCTTTGGCCTCGAACGGCCCCAGTAGCTGGAATGAGTTAACCCGGTACAAACGGTCCTGCCCGCCGCCCATTGCGTTCATCTGCAGCTGATCGTCGGATTGAGCAAAACTCTGGCGGCGGAACGTAACCCCAATCCTGTGCGGACCGGCGGTCGCCTGGAACTTGATGTTCTTGAGCCGGGCATTCACTTTATCGAGGGCGCCGCTCTGCACCTGGTCGTAAAGCTTCATGTCCTCTTCGCCGCCGATGGTCGTTTTGTAAACGATCTTGTCGTCCACCGTGACGATCAGCGGATTCTCATACTCCATTCCGTTGCCCCAGATGTGGGTCGCCATATCCGCGATGTTGATGCGATATTCGCCGTCGGCGGGAAGGTCTACTTTCGCCAGGATGCCGCCGCGCGTTCCCAGAGGCAACCCGGGAACGTGAACGAGTTGACTTCCCGGACCGGCGCGGAACGTCCAGCCCTGTGGACGCGAATCGCCTTTGCCCATCGCCTTCACGGCCACATTGCGCGCCGCAATCACATACTGTTCGATGAATGACGGAGACACCTGCAGCGCCGCGGCGACGTTGTCGTAATTCCCCGCGAAGTCATCCGGCGGCAGCATTTCCGCGGCATTCACATCCACCAGCAGCAGGTCGCGGACGGAATTCTCGTACTCTTTCCGATTCAACCGATGCAACAGCATCTGATCGCTGACGTGTGCAGGTTCCGGCACCTTATCCAGGGATTCTTCAAGCCACGAGACCAGTGACTCAACCGATTTGCCATCCGGTTGCTTTGCGCCGGGAGGAGGCATGACGCGGCCTCGCAGCTTGCGCACCGCTTTCTCAAAACGCTCCGGATCTTTCGCGATCGTGGAGGCCGAGATGTTGTCGAAGCTGATGCCGCCGAGTTTCGCTTTGTCGTTATGACAACCGACGCAGTACTGCTTGATGGTGGCCAGTTGCGCTTCGCCCGATGCCGGCGCGGCCTGCGTGGCGGGAGCGGCATTCAGGAGTCCGGCGAGGCCGAGGGCGATCAGGGGAATCGAGATCTTGAAATGTGTCATCGTTCTTGGTCGCTCCTCATGCATCCGGCGAAAGATAGGCCCACAGGCTCTCGAACGAGCGCCGAATAAATTCATCCGCGTTGCCCATCTTCGCCTCGTAATCCTTCGCCACTTTGGCTTCGACGGCCTCCGACGGGCTGTGGCCTTTGTTCAACATCTGGTTCAGCTTGTCGTAAATCGTGCCGTACATGTCGATCTGCGCGGTGACATCGGCGTAAGTCAACACCGGACCCTGCGCCGGAACGAATTTCGTATCTTTGTTCCCGACACTCTGAATTCGTTGCAGCCCGCCCACAATACCGCCGATCCAGCCGCCGGTCCACCAGTCCACCACCGGCCAGCCTCGTCCATAAGCGGCATCGCCCACCGCCATTACATTCTGCTGCGGGAAATAGACGTAGAGATCGCCGTCGGTATGCGCCGCATCGGAGATGTATCCATACCGAACTCCGGACTCGAGAGAGCCCTTGTCGTAGAACGTTTTGTTGGGCTGGGCGACCTTTGTAAATTTTTTAAATTTCTGTCCGTTCCACGGCCACGTGATGTTCTGCTGCAGCCAAAGACGAGTGTTTTCCTGCGCAATGATCGTCGCGCCAGCCGTTCCGAGCTTCTCGTTGGACCCGGTTTGTTCTGGATGCCAATGCGTATTGAAGAGGGTATGAACCTTGCCGCTTCCGTTCGGAAGCGCGGCCACCGCCTTCAGCAACGCGTCTGAACCAGCAGGCGAACCACCGTCCACCAACAACACGCCATCACGCCCTGTTTGCGCCACAACGGCGGCCTCACCAGGCATACGGACAATATAAAGATCATCGCCAAGCCTGGCGTTTCCGGCAACGTCTGACGGGGCCTGTTGCGCGAACGTAAGGCGAAGCGCAGGCGCCGCGAGGATCCCTGCTGCGGTCTTAAAGAGTTGGCGGCGAGTATGATGCACTTCTCGGTATCATATATCAGTTACATCCCCATTTGAAGGGTCCCAGGACCCGCTTCTCCGTGTAACCTTACTTTTGCCGGCCGTGTCTGTCCGCTTGCAGAAACCTGTCAGATTCGATACAGAGTCCACAGCGCGCTGCGGAGCCGTTCTCTCAGGCGTGACGCAAAATCTGTGTTATCCTTCCGCTAACTCGAAGGAGGTAAACATGAAAAAGTCGCTTCAACGCTTGCTCGTTGTCACAATGATCGCCTTGCCTGTTCTTGCAGCACTCAACACAGGCGATCGCGCCCCCGATTTCTCGGCGCGTGCCTCGTTAGCCGGCAAGGAATTCAACTTCTCACTACAGGACGCATTGAAGAAAGGCCCCGCCGTCGTTTATTTTTATCCTTCGGCATACACCAAAGGCTGCGATCTCGAAGCCCACACCTTCGCGGAACAGAAAGACAAATTCGACGCCGCTGGAGCGACAATCATTGGCGTTTCCGCCGATAGTATCGCCCGGCTGGATCAATTTTCCGCCGACCCGGATTACTGCGCCGGGAAGTTCCCCGTCGCCTCCGATGCCGATGGGAAAATTGCAGCTTCATACAATCTGACGAAAACCGCGCTCAAAGCCGGGATGAAAGATGTCCGCGGCACCGAGATCGACCACGACTTCATCGAACGCGTAACCTACGTGATCGGTAAAGATCACAAAGTGGTAGCGACGCTTTCCTCCTCGACCGACAAGCTTTCGCCCGATCAGCACGTGACGAAAGCGCTTGAGATTGTGCAGAAACTGAAGTAGCGCCGACTCTGAGGCCGCCTGCGTCGCGGGCTGTTAGCATCGAACATGCGTCCCGCCCTGCTCGCCCTGGCCA
>DASZLO010000225.1:0-8858 GCA_035552315.1 Bryobacteraceae bacterium | reverse complement strand
GCTATTTTTTCCAGGTCTTCCGGCTCCACTACGACGTACCGGTTCTTCTCGTACTCGTATCCCTTCACAATCTCGCTTCTTTCGAGCGGCCTGTCTTCCGTCGCGCAATACATCACCTCCCGCACCCTCGACAGGTCCTTTTTGTGCAGTAAATGAAAGTGCACCGTCTCCGCTCTCGCTGCCGAATGCAGCCGGATGGGGAACGAAACCAATCCAAAACTCAAATACCCTTTCCAGACAGTAGCCGCCATATGTCGAATTCCTCCGCAACTGAAGTACCATGTCGGCAGGACTGTGTCTATCTGATGGCCAACATCCGTGATGAGATCACCGGCATCCTCGAAGGAATCTCCATCCCGCCTGCGAAACTCGCGGCCGGATCGCTCGCCGCTCGCACACCCATCACCGGAGAACTCATCGCAAGCCTCCAGCCTGATCGCCCTGAAGCGGTCAATTCATCGGTCGAGCGAGCCCATGCCGCCTTTCTCATTTGGCGCAGTGTTCCCGCGCCCCGCCGTGGCGAACTGGTCCGTCTCTT
This sequence comes from Bryobacteraceae bacterium, assembly GCA_035552315.1. GTDB lineage: Bacteria > Acidobacteriota > Terriglobia > Bryobacterales > Bryobacteraceae > BOG-234. The sequence goes on along the minus strand of DASZLO010000225.1, from coordinate 8,320 downwards.
CGGCCAGCAATTGCGCCGCTTCAAACACGAACTCGGCCGCCTGGTGACCATCGAAGCGGGAAAGATTCTTTCCGAAGGTCTCGGCGAAGTTCAGGAGATGATCGACATCTGCGATTACGCCGCCGGCCTCTCCCGTCAGCTCTGCGGACTCACCATCGCCACCGAACGCCCCCGCCATCGCATGATGGAAACCTGGCATCCTCTCGGCGTCACCGGTGTCATCTCGGCCTTCAACTTCCCGGTCGCCGTGTGGGCCTGGAACGCCGCTCTCGCCCTGGTTTGCGGAAATAGCGTCGTCTGGAAACCGTCCGAGAAGACACCGCTCACCGCGCTCGCTACTCAGGCGCTGTTCGAACGCGCCTGCGCCGAATTCTCTGACGCTCCCGAAGGCCTTTCCAGCGTCCTCATCGGCGAACGCTCGCTTGGCGAAGCGCTGGTAGACCACAAACTCGTGCCGCTCGTTTCCGCCACCGGCTCCACCGCCATGGGCCGTCAAGTCGCGCCCCGCTTAGCCGCGCGCTTTGCCCGCTCCATCCTCGAACTCGGAGGCAACAACGCCGCCATCGTCTGCCCCTCCGCCGATCTCGAGTTGACTTTGCGCGGCGTGGCTTTCGCGGCGATGGGCACCGCGGGGCAACGCTGCACTTCCCTTCGCCGACTCTTCCTGCATGAGTCCGTCTACACGCCGTTCCTCAATCGCCTGAAACACGTCTACTCCTCCGTCACCATCGGCGACCCCCGCGAACCCGCCACGCTCGTCGGCCCGCTCATCGACGAACATGCCTTTTGCGCCATGCAGGCTACGCTCTCCGAGGCGCGTTCAGAGGGCGCAATTATCCACGGAGGCGAGCGCATCGACAGCTTCGATCCAAATGCCTTCTATGTTCGTCCGGCGCTGGTTGAGATCTCGCATCAGGCCGCCTTCGTCAAGCGCGAGACCTTCGCACCCATCCTCTACGTCGTTAAATACTCCGCCTTTGACGAAGCGCTCCGCTTGCACAACGACGTGCCGCAGGGCTTGGCCTCGTCCGTCTTTACTAATGACCTGCGCGAAGCTGAAGAATTTCTCTCGGCCCGTGGCTCCGATTGCGGTATCGCCAACGTCAACATCGGTCCTTCCGGCGCGGAAATCGGCGGTGCGTTCGGCGGCGAAAAAGAAACCGGCGGCGGCCGCGAATCCGGCTCCGACGTCTGGAAAAGCTACATGCGCCGCGCCACCAACACCATCAACTACGGCCGCGATCTCCCGCTTGCGCAGGGAGTGAAATTCGAAATCGACGCATGAAGACCAATGCCGTCCGGCTGCTCGACGAACGCAAAATTCCCTACGAACTGCGCACCTACGAAGTCGATCCCGAGGACCTCAGCGCCGAAACCGTAGCCGCCAAAATCGGCTTACCGCCCGAACAGGTATTCAAAACTCTGGTCGTTCGCGGCGACCGCAACGGCGTCTGCCTGGCCGTCATCCCCGGCAACTCGGAACTGAATCTCAAAACCCTGGCAAAGCTCTCGGGTGACCGCAAAGCGGAACTCGCGCCGCTCAAAGACGTGCAGCCCCTCACCGGTTACATTCGTGGCGGAGTCACCGCCATCGCCGGCAAAAAGGACTTCCCCGTTTATCTCGACGAAACCGCCGTGCTCTTCGACGTCATCTCGGTTTCCGCCGGCGTCCGAGGCACGCAAATCCTGCTTGATCCCAACAGCTACGCCGCCCTCACGAATGCCGTGCTTGGCGATATCTCACAGCCGAAGCATTCCTGAACGGCCCTCAATAGCGCCAGCTCTTCAAATCGGCTCCCGCCGGCGCGGTCTTCTGAATCCGTTCCATAATCTGCGGCAGATACATCTGGTTGTAATGCAGCCGCGAATACCAGTTTGGCTGGCTCGGATCGCCGTTCCAGCAGTGCTCGGCGCGCGGCCCATACCGCACCTCGCCTTCATACGGCACGCCATGTCCGGGAGTACCGGTCTGCTTCAGAAAGTCCTCCATCAGATACACCGCGTCGTTCAGAAAGTACGTGTCGTCCGACCCGACATAGAGATGCAGTTTGCCCTGCAGCTTCGGCCCCAGCGTTTCCCAATCCCGCTGCAGAATGGCATCCAGATCGTAATGCTGCCGCCAGTACTCCGCCGTCGTGTGATCGATCACGCCTGTCTTCTTGTCGAAAATCTGTTTCGGGTATCCATCCTCGGCAGTTGGTGAATAAACCGCTTGCCAGATATCGAATTGCTCGCCCGATCGCCCGTGATCTCCCAGCGCCGCTTCGTATGCCACGTTATCGCGCATCGAAATCAGCGTCTGTCCCAGGAAGTTCCGCATCGCCGGCTGCTCCACTTTCTTGTTCGCGCCCGGCAGATAGAACAGGTTGTCCTGCTTGTATAGGTCGGCTGTCATGTACGCGTGGAAATCCACCGGATCGGGACACGCCACAAACGCGCCGTTATAGTGTTCCGGATAGAACATCTGAACAGCCAGCGACTCCCAGCCGCCCGTTGAACCGCCGTACACGAAACGCGCCCACCCCTGCCCGATGCCACGAAACTGCTTCTCAATCGCGGGCACCAGTTCCGTCTCAATCGCATCTCCATACGGCCCCAGGTTCGCCGAATTCACCGCATACGAATCGTCGTAGAAAGGATTCGCATGCTGCAGCTTCACAATCAGCATTCGCGGTGTCCCCGGCGCAATCCACGCCTGATAATTCTTGTAAGCTTCTTCCTGCTGGATGCGGTTGTAGCCCGCCAGGTGAAAGCGCTCCGAATAGTCCGGCTTCAAATTCGGATCCGGTGGCGTCTCCCGAAAATCACTGAAGCCGGTCACGAAATGATCGTGAAAAATGATCAGCGGGTAATGCGCCTCCGTGTGCTGATCAAAGCCCTCCGGAACCAGCACCACCGCCGCCAGATACACCGGACGCCCCCAAAACGCCGTCAGCAGCTTCGACCGAATCCGGAGATGCCGGACATACTTTGTATCCGGCTCCGGCTTGATCGGCAGCATCACTTGGTCTAGCTGGAGCGCGATCGCCGGTGCTCCCCGGCCGACATGTACCGTCCGCGGCCGCGAATACAAATTGCCCGGCGCGAGATTCCAATGCTGGCCCTCCCCGCGATCAGGCGCAAGCTTCACCGTCTTTCCATCCGAGCGGTGAAACGTCTCGTAAATATTCAGCACCGCCTGTACGGTGTACTCTCCCGGCGGAACATCTTTCAAACTTGCGCGCGGATAACCAGTCGCCTCATCCCCAATGGAAAGTGCTTCGCCCGGCTTCCACCCATCCACCGTCACCCCAAACACCATCTGCGATTTCAGGGTGTCGTCAATCTGCATCCGGGGCTCTTCACTCGGATCGTTCGAAAGCAAGAGCAGCACCCGCCCATCCAACGGCCTGTCGGACCGCGAAGCCGGAAAACGAACGCTAAACGTTTGCGCGGAAACCGAGCCCGCAGCCCACACCAGAACGAGAAACGCAGGGAGAGCACGCACTACCGGAGTATAGGGCCCTCCCCAATTGCTCACTCGCCAACTGCGAGCTTCTGATCCGCCCTAGGCGCCCGCACGCGCTGTGCCGCCGTGTTGAAACAGGATGGCCGTCGTTGTCCCGCCAATCCGGATCCCTTGCAGATCCGTGTTGTTTTTGTACAGCAATTCAGTGGACGAGACCTTGTGGGGTTCAGTCTCCGCTCGCGCTGCGACTTGAATGGAATTCTGCCGGTCTTTTAGCACCGCATTCCCGTTGTTTTCCAACACGATCTTGTATGATCCTGCTTTAACTGGCTTACCTTCGATCACGGAATCCTGACTGATATGTACTTTGTATGTATTGCCAGCGGCGAAAACTGTTGCACCAAAAACGAGGAAACCCAAAACTAATTTATTTTTCATCTGATATTTCTCTTTCTAATTCAACGGGCGTGACAATCGCCTCGCCTTAGATACGGTCGCCGCCTCATCGCGGTTACTCGGCCCCTAGATTTACCTGGAGCGATAATCGCTCTCCGTTAATAGAAAGATCTTGGTCTCGCGAAATCAGATAATTTGTGAGTTATTTCGTCGCCTCATACGTCCAAATATATGGCGGACTTAGAGGCTAATGCAAAAACGTAATCGTCATCATTCTATTTTCAGAATGCTCGCAAAGACAGCAACCACAATGCTCGGTCACCGTACAAAAACCGCGCCTACGCCGCCGGTTCTCGTCGCGGAACCGGAGCCGCGCCGCGTAAGCGATGCAGGCGACTTTCATGCGGCGTCGTCACGTCCGATGCAACTCCTGGCAGAGCTCGAAGGAGCACGGCAGCGGCAGGTCCTCTGCCGGCGGCTACTCGGTCGAGCATACCTGCTTGATCGACCTGCCGCCTCACGAGCGAATGCTCGGCGCTGAATCGTCACTGCGGTCACCGCAAGCTAATTGACTGATATGCGGCGAAGCAGTTTGAAGTCGGAAAGCATCTGCCCGGTTCCGTTGACGACAGACAACAGCGGGTCAGCCGCCATGCTCATCGGCAACCCGGTTTCGGCATGAAGTCGGGTATCCAGGTTCTTCAACATTGCGCCCCCACCTGTCAGCACAATGCCGCGTTCCGTCAGGTCGCCGCTCAATTCGGGTGGAATCCGCTCTAGCGACGCCCGCACCGCATCCACAATCACCTGAACGCAATCGCGAAGTGCACGCCGAATCTCACTGTCCGTCACCGTTACCGCCTTAGGCAGTCCACTGACCACGTCACGACCTTTCACTTCTAAAGTCGCTTCGCGATCGAGCGCCTCCGCGGAACCAAGTTCGATTTTGATCGTTTCCGCCGTGCGCTCGCCGATTAATAACCCGTGCTCCCGCTTCAGGTGATCGGTGATTGCCTGGTCCATCTCATTCCCGGCGACACGGATCGATTGCGAGTAAACCGTGCCCGAAAGCGATAGCACGCCAATATCGCTGGTTCCGCCTCCGATGTCCACGACCATATTGGCCGCGGGCTCTGAAACGGGAAGTCCCGCGCCGAGCGCCGCAACAAATGGCTGCTCGACGAGGTACACCTCGCTGGCCTTCGCTTGGTAAGCGGCATCAAGAACAGCCCGCTTTTCCACTTCCGTCGTCCCGCTCGGCACCCCGATTACGATTCGAGGGCAAACCAGCACCTTGCGCTTGTGTGCTTTCTGGATGAAGTAGCTCAACATCCGCTCCGCGGCTTTGAAATCCGCGATCACTCCGTCCCGTAATGGGCGGACCGCAACCAGATCTCTTGGCGTGCGTCCGAGCATCCGTTTCGCTTCCGTGCCAACCGCGACAACATCGCCGGTTTTGATGCTCAGGGCAACCATGGAAGGTTCGTTAACAACGATACCCTTCCCGGTCGCGTAAACAAGGGTATTTGCAGTTCCCAGATCCACAGCGAGATCTGACGAGAAAAGTCTGGTGAGGGAGCGGGCTTTCATGCGTTCTCGATCGTCCTGACAGCTGAGTAGGATCCGAAGGGGATATCTCTCAGATTTTTCCGGGATAATTTCAAGGGCTGGAAGATCGGGTACCGATCAACCCGGAGACACAGCGGACCGGAGCGCGACCGTAATGCCGTCTCCCGATGGCGACTACGCGAATGACAACACAACCGTCGGCGTTATTCGTCTCGCAAAACAATGCCGGGGTCCATGCGCGCCGCCCGCAAAGCCGGAATGAGCACAGCGGTCATGGCGGAAAGGGTCAAAACAGCGGCTGCGGCCGCATAAACGTTCAGATTCAGGGAAGAAACGCCGAACAGTAATGCCGCCAACGCGCGATGCGTCGCGAGCGACAGAAGCAGGCCAACTGCCAGGCCGGCAACGACGATCACGATATTGCGAGCTATTTCGAGCCAGAGCACATCGGTCCCTGTTGCGCCGAGCGCCATGCGGATGCCGAACTCGCGCGAACGCCGCGTGACTGAAAGCGATGCCACTCCGAAAAGACCGATCGCGGAAAGGAACAGAGCAGACGCAGAGAATCCCAACAGCAGATCGGTTTCGAAGCGTCGCTCCAGGGTCGCCGATTGGATGATATGCTCCATCGTTTTGGCGCCGCTGACTGCCTGGTCCGGGTCGAGACGCCAGATGGTTCTTTCGACGGCAGGAAGAAGGCTGAGCGGATCGGCTTTTGTGCGGACAGCGAAGCTGTTTGCGTAGCCGGGAAATGCAACCAACGATGAATAATATTGCATCATCGGTTCCGTTTCGAGCGGCCCGCTGTGCACATTACCCACCACTCCAATCACCCGGATCGGCGGGTTGCCGTTATCTGTGAACTCGCGGCCGATGGGGTTTTCTCCTGGCCACAGCAGGTCGGCCATTTTCTGATTGATAACGGCAACTTTTCCGGAATCGTCCTCGCGGAGCGCACGGCCGGCGACGAGCGGGATTTGCATCGTTTCGAAGTATCGCGGATCGATGAGACGGGCTTCTGCCCCCGAATCCCTGTTGAGCGGTCTGCCCACTGCTCCAATGCCGTGGATTTCGTAGTCGCCGGTCAGCGGAAGATAGTTTACGACGCCGGCTGATTCCACACCGGGAAGCGCGCGGATGCCATCGAGCAGCTCGCGATGCGCGGCCAGCATTTTCGGCGCGTCCGCATAGAGTTTCGGGCTAAACGAAACGCTGAACGTCAGCAGCCTGTTTGGATCGAATCCAGGCTTGACATTCATCACGTTTAAAAAGCTTGCGGCCAGCAGACCGGCGCTTACCAGCAGCACCATGGACACTGCAATTTCCGCCGCAATGAGCGCCGCGCGAAGCCGCTGGGATCGGCGGTCGCCGGTTGAGGAGCGGCTCTCGCTTCGAAACCACCCGGCTGAATCGGGAAGAACGAGAAGCGGCACGGCTCCGAAAGCGAGCCCGGTGGTGAGAGCCAAGCCGAGCAACAGGAGTATGGTGTGGGTGTCGAGCGAAACTTCATACAGCCGGGGCACCCGGGCACCCCCGATCTTGCGGATCAGCTCGACGGCCCAGCCGCTGATACTCAAGCTGAGCACGGATGCAAGAGCAATGAGAATGCCTTGCTCGATCAACGCCTGGCGAAACAATTGCCAGCGGCTCCCGCCAAGCGCTTGCCGGATTGCATACTCGCGCAGACGGTTGGCATTGCGCGTGACTAGCAGATTGCCGAGATTGAATAGCACCAAAAGGAGCAGCAGCGAAACCGCGGCAAGCAGCATCCAGAGCGCATTCCGAACTCCCCAAGCTATGCTTTCGCTTAACGGCGTGACCTGGATAGCAATTATTTTGGCGAGGTGTTCGAGGGGTTCCCGATATTGCGGATTCTTTTCCACAATGTACTGGAGACTCTGAATCGCCGAAACCCTGAACTCTGCCCCTGCTCGGGCCGCGGAAACGCCGCGGTGCAAGCGCCCGATCAGGTAATAGCTGTAATTGTTCTGGTCGATCATCTTCTGAGTGATGACCAACGGCGTCCAGAATTCGGTTTGTTCCGGAGCGAAACGCATGACGGCGCCGACATCGGCCAGGCGAGGGAAATCGAAGCGGGGTGGCGCCACGCCGATCACCGTCATGGTTGCGCCGCTGAACCGGATGTTTTTGCCGACGATCGCAGGATCGCTTCCAAACCGGCGCGCCCACAATTCATGGCTGAGGATGATGACCTGTTCGTGCCCCGGAACCGCGTCTTCCGGCAGAAAACCACGGCCCAGAAGCAGTGAGATTCCGAACACACGAAAGAAATCCGGGGAGACTCTAGCGCCAGACAGGAGCTCAGCGCGATCCCTGCCGGCGAGAATCAAATCCATCGTGTTAATCGCGGCGCCGTAATCGAGCAGACCGGATTTCTGCCACCGCTGGAACTCGTCAATCGTGCACACCTGAGGACCACTTCCCATGAAGGGCACGGTTTCGGTGATGGTCACCAGGCGATCCGCATGCTTAAACGGCAGCGGACGCAGAATTACCGTATTTAGCACGCTGAAGATCGTGTTGACGCCGGCGAGACCCAGAGCGAGGGTGAGGACAAAAAGAGCAGCAAATCCCCAACTCGTTCGGAAGCTGCGAAGCGCGTACCGGAGCCCCGACGGAATAGTCATACTTCTAAATATGCACGTCCGGCTTTGGGAACACGCCCCATAAGCGTTAACTTAAGCGCGAAAGTTGTTTCCGTATAGCCGACAACTCGGAAGTTAGGGGCCGAAAGCGGCGAACTCGCTGAGCCGGCAGTCCTTCTCTTACTCTTGTGGAATTTGCGAATTTGCCGACACGCTCACGATCGTCGCCACGCCTTCAAGTAGGTCTTCAACTTCGATGTCAGCCTAAGCTGCCGCTGTAGCATCATCTAGCTCTCTGACA
>DASZLO010000224.1:0-7291 GCA_035552315.1 Bryobacteraceae bacterium | reverse complement strand
AGGCCATGACGGAGAAGACCGGGCCGGTACGCGCCGAAGGCAAAGTCATTTCATTCGGACGCCGCGCCGCTTTCGCCGAAGCCCGCCTGATCGGCGCCGACGGACGCCTCTACGCCTCAGCCACATCGACGCTTCTGGTGCTCCACGCCCATCCGCCTGCCTGAGTAATCCGGCAGCAACCGCGTTGCTTGCATCCCGTCGATTTGTTCGCTAGTGTTGAACAAATGGCGCGCCGCAGTTTCCTAGGCGAATTCGAACTCATGGTCCTGCTGGCCCTGATCCGGCTTGGCGACGATGCCTATGGCGTCCCGATTTCACGCGAACTGGAGCAGCACCTGGGACGTGAAGTAGCTCTCGGCAGCGTGTATGCCGCGCTGGAACGGCTCGAAGAAAAAGGTCTGGCGTCATCCCGACTCGGTGAGCCGACTGCAGATCGTGGCGGTCGGGCCAAGCGCTATTTCCGTGTGACTGAAGACGGACTGAAGGAGGTCCGAGCCACCCAGCGCGCGCTGGTCAGCCTCTGGAAGGGCCTGCCGAAGTTGAAAGGCGTCGGCGTATGAGTCTGCGGCAACCGCCTGCCCTCGCGACCTGGCTCCTGAACCGTTTCCATATTCCGCAGTCCAATCCACCGCTCGCCGGGGATCTTCTCGAAGAATTCCAGTCCGGCAGATCGGGCGCATGGTACTGGCGGCAAACCGTCAAAGCCATTGCAACGACCCTGGCGCGCAACGCCCGGCAGTCGCGCGCGCTGTTTCCGCGAGTCTTCGCCGGATGGGCTGTCCAGACAGCTATCGCCTGCGCGTTCCGGAAATTCTTTACACCGGATATTCCAGCGCACGTTCTTGTGCCGATCGTCATGATTGCGATATCGAACGCTCTCATAGCGGGCCTCGCGATCGGCGAAGAAAGGCTGACCAGGCTGTTGAAGCTTCTGGATCCGTTACGGACGCGCTTCGTGCCGTTGGCCGTGATGCTGGGATTAATCGCCGGGAGCGATGGAGAGCTGCCGTGGAGCGGCTTGGGCTACGTGGCCGGTTTTTGGCTGGGGGCCTTGCTGATTTTCGCGGTGTTGAGGCCACCTCAAGCGATTGACAGCCTTTCATTCGACGGGACGCGGCGTCGCCCCCGCTGGCTCTTTCTCGAGTGGCTTGTACAGCAGGACATCGCGAGCGAGCTTTGGCGTCATCACCGGCCGGCTCAAATTCCGTGGCAATACCTGATTTCGGGCGCATTCGTCCTCATGGCAACCCTTTGGATCTTTCGCCGCGGCCTGAGAAACCTGGCCGGTTCGTGGCCGCGTGCCCTTTTCAACCGCGTGGCAAGAGTAATGCTCTCCCTCGGCCTCTATTGTTTGATTGCCTTATTTGTTCGGCTGACCTCAACGGAGTTCTTCCTGCTCGAATGCGCCCTGCTCATGGTGCTAATGCTAATGGCAAAGACCTCGCCGCCTTTCCCTGGCCGTCAGGTTTCACCCGTTCGTAATGCACTCCGACTACCATAGAGCGTGCGCCATATCTTCCTCGGAACAGTTATCGCCGCTCTCCTCACATCGCCGGCCCCGGCTCAAAAAATCGTCGGCGGACCCTACGTGGTTAACGCGACCACCGGCAACGCCACCGTCGCCTGGGTCGTCGAAGACTCGCAGATAACCCTCCACGAGCCCGACCAGCAGTCCCGCACTTCACCCGCGCTGCGCGTCGAAAAGACTACGCTCACTGGCCTCAAGCCCGGCTCCCGCTATGATTACGACGCTGCCGGGACACACGGCTATTTCAAAACCCCGCCCCTGGGCGCCGGACCCTATAACTTCATAGTCTATGGCGATACCCGCAGCCGCCACGACGTCCACCGCCGCGTGATGACGGAACTGCTCAAACACGGCATCCCCGACTTTGTGCTTCAGACCGGCGATATGGTGGTGGACGGCGACGACAGCTCACTGTGGCCCGTTTTCTTCGACATCGAAAAGGACCTGCTGCGCCAGACCGTCTTCTTCCCCTCTCTGGGAAATCATGAGCGCAACACGGACTACTTCTCCAATTTCTTTCTCAAGGACAACCCGTACTACTCGTTCAACTGGGGCAACGGACATTTCATCGTCCTCAACAGCGATATCGGCAACGTCGCGGCCGGCCAGCGCGGCAAGGACACATACTGGGCCGCGCAGACGCAGTGGCTTGAAGACGATCTGGAAAGAAATCAAAAGGCCGAATACCGCTTCGTGATCGCACATCATCCGCCGTTCACTGCCGTGGCGAGTCGGCAGGGACAGAATCCTCATATGACGGCGCTCACGCCGCTGTTTGAGAAGTACCATGTGACAGCAGCGCTCTTCGGCCACGATCACAACTACCAGCATTACCTGAAGAACGGCATCCACTACGTGGTTACGGGCGGTGGCGGCGCCCCGCTTTACGACGTCAGCAAACCGGCCCCCGGCATCACACAGAAGGTCGTCAGCATCGAGAACTTCGTAAAGGTCAGCGCCGACAGCGCCGGTCTCCACTTCGAAGCCATCGACATCAACGGACGCACGATCGAAGTTCGATATCCCGTCAAAGTAACGGATCTTTCCGCGCGTCTACCAGGTTAGGTCCCCGTCAGCCGCATTACCGAGCTCGCCCATCACGAGCGCGTCGTCATTGGCTTCGGCGATCTCCTTCGCCGCCTCAGCCCAACCTTTGCGGATGGAACTGTCTGCCCCACGCAACACCAGCGCCCCGTCGTCCATGTCCATCGCTCAACCATAACGTTATTACTGAGGAACGTCTAGTTCGACCCCGGCGCCAGCGCCTCGGTAGATACCCAGCATTCCCGGCCGGTACGTTCGTCGCCGGTGTCGAGAATCCGCACCTTCCGGCGTCCGAAATCCGCATCGATGATCTTCACCTGCAGGCCTGCCGTCAACTGGATGGAATGACCGTCCCGCAGCGTCTTGTTGATGTTCTTTTTATCATCCAGCAGAATCCACTTCGCCAGGTCCTGAAAAGCTTCGGCGGAAGCGTAACAGGTCCACTCGACGTCCCCGGGAAGAACGTTCAAGGTTTCGCCAGGTTCTGCCTTCCCGGTGGCAATCGCCGGCGCAGGCGTGACAGTCGGCGTCCTTTCCGGAGTCCTGCTCAGCACAACTTCGACCGCAGTGGCAGCCAAAAGGACCCCGGCGAGCGCCACAATGAACCAGGCCATCCCTTTTCTTCTCTTGGGTTTCGCGGGATTTGCCAGCTGCCAGCCGCAATTTTCGCAGAACTCCGCCCCCTTGCGGCAGACAGATTCACACAACGGACACTCAATCAAGAGACAAGCACCGGACCTATTGCATTACAATAGCGCTTGAATAGCGAACAAACTCCGCGTTCGCTGCGTAACTTCACTCGGAACAAAATCTATGGCGCAAGTTGAAACCTCAACGCTCGAACAGATTCACGCCCTCCTGGCCGCGAAACGCTATTCCGTCACCGAAACCGGCGGCGGCATACTGCGGATTCAGGAAGTCGAGAGCGGAATCACTATCCAGGCAGTTCTCGAATCTGACATCCTCTTTCTGTCGCTGGTCTGCGCGACGGTTCCCGACGTGAAAATCACCCCGGCGATCATGCGCAAAATGCTCTCGGTCGACAGCGGCATTTCCACGTCTCACTTCCAACTGGTCAAGACCGGAGACGGCAATGTCTCCGTCACCCTCAACAATTTCTGCAAGCTGCAGGACATGAGCCCCGAGGATGAGGACGATATCCTCTCCTGCGTCAGCTTCCTGCTTGCCGACGTCATGCATGCCAGAGATTTGCTTGGCGCGGACCTTAAATAATCGAACCGGAGAAAACCATGGCATTCTTTTCAGACATCTTCAACCGCGCCGGACGAGTCGCCCGCGGCCAGGCGAACCAGGGCATGAGCGCCATCGAGGACGCGACCTTTGAAGCCACCGTCCGCCAGACCGTCGCCGACATGAAAACCGAGTTGAACAATGTGGTTCGCTCTTCGGCCATGGCCATGAGCAACTACAATCAGCTCGACGCCGAATATCAGAAATACGTCCGCCAGTCGCAGGACTGGAAGGATCGCGCCAACCAGGCGCTCGACGCCGGCAACGAGGATCTGGCGAAGAAAGCTCTCGCGAAAAAGGCCGAATCCGACAAGCAGGTCGCGTCGCTGCAGACCGCTGTCGACCAGGCCCAGAAGGCCAGCGACTCACTGAAGAATCAGGTCTCGGAACTCAAACACAAGATCGAAGAAGGCGAGCGGACGGCCACCACTCTGGTCGCGCGCAAGAACGCCGCCATGGCGCAGCGCAAGGTGTCCGAAGCGCTGGCGGGCGTGGGCAAGGCGGACAATGCGTTCGCCCAGCTTTCGAATTTCGAACAATCGGTCGCAAAGGAAGAAGCCACCGCCAAGGCCTTCGATCAACTGGCCAGTGCGGGTAAGGATGACAATCTCGAAGCCGAATTCGCGCAGTTGTCCGGCCATACGGTCGATGCGGATCTGGAAGCGTTGAAGCGGGAACGCGCCACCAAAGTCGAGATCCAGAAGACGTTGCCGCCCGCCAGCAACCGGGCGTAATCATGTTCTTCGATCGCAAACCCGCGGCCCCGCAGGTTGATCTGGCGAATTTGAGAGTCACCGACGCCCGCGTCGGCGATGTGCTTTCCGTCACAGGCGCGGGAGCTGATTTTAGTGACGTCGATTTCACCGTGGATCGCGTCGAACAATATGAGTCCGGCAGTCGGCGCTTCCTTGCCCTGAGCGGCATGTGGCGGGACCGCCGGGTCTATCTCGAAGTTCACAATGAGGATACGGTTGAGGTCTACGGAAACTTCGACGGCCGCCACTTGACCCTGGACGAATTCGGGCTCACCGAAGACGACATGGCGGAAATCGACCGGCGTCAGAACCCGTCGGATTTCGTCGATTTTGAAGACAAATTCTGGCTTTACCGATTCAGCCGCGAGATGGGCGTATTCAGCGAAGGCCGCGATACAGGCCGCGGCTACTATGGCTGGGAGTTTCAGGAACAGGGCGGCAAGCGCCGTCTGACCTTCCGGAAGTTCGCCGGCGAACCTTTCGCCGCATCCATCTGGATCAATGTTGCGCCTGGTGACGTAACTGTATTACGAGGAACCTGACATGACCGCGCGCAAGCGCTCTCTCGCAATCGCAATCGCAGCCGCCATAATGCTGGCATCGTGCGGCACTCTACCCCGCAATCTGCGGGACCAGATCGCCTCCGAACACGACAAGCTGCAACAGGCCGACCGGCAACTCCAGCAGACCGCCGCCGATGCCAAAGACATGCCTGACCGGCTTCACGCCGCGCAGGACGAATTGAATCGCGCCAAAGCCGACGGAACCGAACTGGACAAGCTGGTGAAAGACAGCGGCCGTGTCGGTGTCGAGCAGGCGAGGCGCCGGGCCGAGAGCCTGCTGAACGAGGAGCGAAGCCTGCGCCAGGCTGCGCTGCGGGACTCCGATGCCATCGAAGCGGATTTCGCAAAGCGCCGCGACTTCGAGAAGAACGGCCCCCAGAACCTCGCCCGAATGAAGAGCGAATATGAGCAGATCCACTCGTTCGATCTGGCTCCGCTGGAAAAAACCGTGCAGAAGGCCGAGCAGGACTGGCCCGCGAAAAAAGCCGACCTCGATGCCCGCCTCGCTTCTCTGAAGCAGATTTCGGATAAGGCAGCCTCGCAATGGCAAACCGCTGAATCGACCCCCGTAAATACCGGCAGCATTGCGATACTGGTCGCGATCGATGACGAGCTTGCCTCCGAAGCCCGTGAGGTTTCCACCGATGCCGATCGCCTGAAGGCGTTGTCAGGCCAGCTCTACAACTCCTGGGACAAAATCCTCGTCGATCTCGACAAGGGGCGCGACGGGATGGATACCGTCTATCGCGAAAAGGTCAAAACCGTCAAGACGCATTTCGTTGACGTCGCCGCGAAGAAAACCCAGATCAGCAGCGACGAAAACTGGGCTGACGTCTCGGCTTCTTCATACCGTTCGGTGGAAAACGATCTCGGCATGTCGATCGCCCATAAGGACGCGGGGCTTTACGATTCTGAAGCGGTCGACGTCGCCCAGCCGCCCGGTTTCGCCTATATGGCGACGCCCGAGCAGGGCCGCAATCAATACGGCTACTGGTCCCAGGCGGGCGGGCAAAGCGTATGGACGTGGCTGCCGGAATATCTTCTGATGCGGGAGCTGTTCTGGGGTCCGCGATACCAGCCCGTTTATATCAACGAGTATCACGGTTATCAGAACGCGATGCGTTCCGGGCGAACTTACTACGGCCAGGAATCGCCGGTCGCGCCGCCGAAATACGGCAGCCATGGCACCTTCACCGAACAGCACTATTCGGGAAGCCGCTACGTGCAGTCCGGTGGATTCAAGGGGTCAGGCTATTCTTCGTCGGGCGGCGCCGCGGAGGGTGTTCGTTCGCCGTCCTCTGGTTTTGGACGGCAGGAGCCGGCGCCAGGCAGCGGCGTTGGAAAGCGGTTTGGAGGCGGAAGTTCCGCGCCTTCCGGGCGCCAGTTCGGACACACGCCGACGCGCGTGCCCGGGCGCAGTTTCGGCCGCCGCCGTTAACACCGCGGCCTATTCTTTTAATTCCACGATGGTGGCCCCGCCGCCACCTTCGGCCTGCGAGGCCGGATAGAATTTCGCGACGTGCGGATTATCCTTCAGCAGTTCGCCGATGGACCGCTTCAGTATCCCCATGCCGTGTCCATGCACGATGCGCACGCGCGATGCGGTCGCCATGACGGCCGAATCGAGGAAGCGCTCCACCCGCTCTGTAGCCTCGGCCGCATGCTCGCCAATCACATTAATCTCCTGCACCAGAGGTGTCAGCGCGGGTCCGGCCTGATAACGCACGCCCTTGGGCAGTTTCGATGAAGAGGGTCCAGTGATGTCGGGAAGCACTTCCTCGATATCGTTCGTCGAAATCTGCATCTTCATGAAACCGGCTTCCGCTTCAAAGCGACCTTCGCCCAGAATGCGGCGCACACGCGCCGGCTCGCGGATGCCTTTCAGTCTCACGCGCGTGCCTTCCTCAATCTTCAGAACGCGGTCCGGCTGCTTCCGCGGCAGCATCGTTTCCCAGTCTTCGCGCATCTCGCGTTTGACCTTCGAAGTCTCGCGCTGCGCCTGATCCACCGCCTTGCGCTTCTCGGCAGTTTCGGCAATGCGGGCAACCGTCGCCTCGGCGCGTTCCTCCCACCGGCGCTGCATCTCTTCGAACCGGTTCTGGAGATCGCGCATCTGTGCAGCGCCCTTGCGCTCCCAATCCTGTTCGATC
>DASZLO010000223.1:0-4839 GCA_035552315.1 Bryobacteraceae bacterium | reverse complement strand
TCTGCTGGGGAGTCCGGATTCGGCGAAGACGCTGGCCGGGCTGCTGGTCTGGTACAGGGATGTTATCGATGACGAACTGATCGCGGCGTGGAAGGGAGACGCGCGGGCGAGTGTTCCTCCGTTGATGACTCCGCTGGCGGACGCGCGGGTCGCGTCATCGATCGTGGAATACTCGTGGCGTGAGCAGCGGGCCGCGACATTCACGCTGGCGTACGCACCGATGCTGGGAGATTTAATGGCCCGTTATCCGGCGAGCGCCGGCCCTGTGCTGGCGGACGTGCTCGGTCAGCAGACGCCGGATCTTTCGGGGTCCGAAGCGGAAGCTCTCTGCAGAATTCTGCTGGACATGCCGGATACCGCGAACTGGAAGAAGGTCGCGCTGCAGGTGCTGCCGCATTACCGTCTGGCGGCGCAGATGCTGCTGGCGCAGGATATGCGCGCCAGCGATCAGGAGAAAAGCTATCGGGCGCAGTTCTGGATGCAGGAACTTCGGTGGAATGCGCCGCTCCCGCCAACAAATAATCAGCCCCGGCTGCGGAGCCGGCAGATGACGCTGCCATCTCCGCAAACGCCTACGCAGACTTCGCAGTCAATGCCCAATTCGATTCCGGGTCGGCCGCATATCGTCGGTCAGTCGGCTGGTCAGTCGCAGCCCGCCGATGCGGGATATGTGCCGCAGCCTTATATACCGGGTCCCGTGCCGATGGCGTACACCGGACCGCGGTCGGGCACATTGAAGTGCAGCGGCGGTCCTGTGCCTCCGGACGGCGAGTACACATTTCCGGGCATGCCGATGGGAAATTTGCAGGTGGACCTTGAAGGCAAGCCGTGGGAAGCGCGGCTGCTGCCGGGGAGCGGGCAGACGCAGGATTTGATTATCCGGAACAAGAGCGCCAGCGCGCAGAAACGATGCACGGTTCACTGGACCCTGATGCCTTAGGGCGCCTCGCGGTGCGGGCTGCGCAACTTTAGCCGATTGCGAGCGCCAGAGCGCCCAGCACTCCGGCGCGCTCACCGAGTTCGGGAGGCAGGATTTCAGGAACCGGAACGTATCCTCCCAAGAGGCGCGCGACCTCGGGCCGGATCATTTCGAATAAACCGGTCTGCCGCATTACGCCGCCGCCGAGCAGAACGCGCTGTGGCGAGAAGGTGCAGGCGAAGTTGGCGATCGCGCAGGCCAGATACTCTGCTTCCAGAATCCATGCGGGGTGGCTGGCGGGCAACTCGGCGGGGGGAAGGCCCCAGCGTGCTTCGATAGCGGGGCCGGATGCCAGTCCTTCGAGGCAATCGCCGTGATACGGACAAATGCCCGGGAACGGATCGCGCGCAAGATCACGCGGGACCCGAATGTGACCCATCTCGGGATGCGAGACTCCTTGCAGCAGGTCGCCGGAGGAGAGCGCTCCGCCGCCGATGCCTGTGCCGATGGTGAGATAGAGGCAGTCGCGAAGGCCGCGCGCCGCGCCCCAGCGAGCTTCGCCGAGGATCGCGGCGTTCACATCCGAATTGAACTGAACCGCGGTCTTCAGCGCTTTTCGTACGCTCAGGGCGAAATCGAAGTTCCGCCAGGCGGCTTTCGGAGTTGACGTGATGAAGCCCCAGGTGGGCGATTTCAGGTTGATATCGATGGGACCGAAGGAGCCGATTCCAATACCGCCCAGGCGGTGGGAGGGGTTTTGGCGCAGCCAGTCCTCGAACCATGCGACCACGGCCGGAATGGTCAGATCCGGGGTGAGGGTGGGAATTTCAACGGACTGAAAATCGCGCGGGCTGGTGCCTGTGCCGCAAACGAACTTGCTGCCGCCTGCTTCGATCGCTCCCCAAACCTGCATGCAGGCAGTTTGGCATAGATTGGCTTTGGCTTAACCAATGAAATTGGCTGGATTTCGGTTTGGGGCTGCCAATAGAGTTCGAGATCGAATTCCGTGAGCGGGAGGAGTAGCCGATATCGGTTTTCGCACGGGGTGTAAGGGGCTGCTGTCCTGGGTTGCTGCCGGGTTGGTCCTCACCTCAGCGTGATGTCGGCCCACGCTACTCTGAAGGGCGTGGAAGGGAGATTTACGGCGTGGCAAGACTTGTCTACGGATTGAGCCAGTCCCTCGATGGCTACGTCGACCACATGAAGCTTGGGCCGCCAGCACCCGCGGCCTTCCGTCACTTCATCGGGCTGGTGCGCTGCGCGACGGGCCTGATTTACGGTCGCCGCACCTACGAGATCATGCGTTATTGGGAAGAAGATCTTCCCGATTGGGACGCGGAGGATCGCGAGTTCGCGGCGGCGTGGCAGAGCCAGACGAAGTGGGTTGTGTCGCGTTCCCTCAAGTCGGTTGGCCCCAACTCGACGCTTGTCTCCGATGACTTCGAGAAGGTGATACGCGGGCTGAAGGCCGAGCTGGCCGGCGAGATTCAAGTTGCCGGACCGGTTCTGGCGCAAAGCCTGACTGAGGCTGGTCTCATCGATGAGTATCGACTTTACCTCCGCCCCGTCGTGCTTGGCGGTGGCGTGCCATTTTTCGCCGGGGCCCGGCCGCCGCTCCACCTGGTGGCCAGCGATTTAATCGCCGACGACCTGATTCGGTTGACGTACGTTCCTGCTTGATCGCGCGGCTCGGGACCACGACCGTTCCTCCAATCTGCGAAAGGTTTTGGTCACACTGTGGGGGGTCGCTGTCCCGCGTTTCCCCTCTGTTCGATGGGGCGACATGAGGGTTACGGCCCGGCTGTCGCCGCTTTCGAGCTCCGTCATTGGTTTGTTGATAGGCACGCACCATCGCCGGAAGTCGAAAGATTTATGTCGCTTCCTGTTGCGATTGGGGCGGCCCGGGCCATTCTGGAGCCAAGGCATTCTTTCGTGCCGATGGCCACAAGCATGTAGTCGCCGCATTTCAGGTCGTGGAACACGAATGCTCCATTCTTAAGCGGTACATCGACCGAATAAGATCCTGCGAGTTGGATCACCCGCACCCTGGTCACACCCGTCCCCGGAAGAACTGAACCGCGGATTGAACAGCTATCCGGGATGTTGTTTTCAATTCTGCCGACCTCCATTGCGACCGGAAGAATCTGTTCATCCTGGTCCGGGACCGCTGTCAGGCTTTGACGGTTCCCTTTAATAGCGATTGTCGCAGTTGACAGGGCGTCTCCATAACTATTCGAAACATGAATACTCACTCTCCGCAGTTCTCCTGCGGGGAAAGCTGACGCCGACATCAAAAGAAAAGTTGCAAGTGCACGCTGAGATGATTGCGGCAAGGTTCTCATTGGGGAACCTTCCATCTGCCAGAGGTTTTCGCCGCGCCACTCACACTAAGCTCCAAACCTGCATGCAGGCAGTTTGGCATATTTCGGTTGCTGCTCAGCCCACGAAGTAGAAGGTTTTCGCGGGCTGTGTCTCTTCAGTTTGGGGCTGGGGCAACGCGCCGGCTTCGTTGAGCGCCGCGCAGCGGTAAGAAAAATCCTCCAGCCGCTCATCCAAAGCGGGGACCAGGAAAAGTCTGCGCCGGATCTCGCTTTGCGCCCGCCGGTACAGTTCCAGATCGAATTGATTGAGCCTGGCGATGTCGGCATACAAGTCTTCGCCCCAGAGATTCTTCAGGTCTTCTTCCACCATCTGATGACTGAGAGCGGCGTGTCTGCGCACCGGTTTGCGGCTCACATTGTGCGGGACGTGCTCTAGCCGGATCTCGGGGAATGCGGGCTTCAGAAAGTATTCCGCCGCCACCAGACTTTCCGGAAACATATCCACCAGACCGGGCAGCGCCATGTCGCAGAAGATTTCCGTTGCGCGGTCGAGGTCGCGCTCGCTCGCGGGGCGAAAGAACGCCCCTCCGCTGGCCAGCAGGGTTACCTGAACATTGCTGATCAGGTGAGGCGATTCCTGCAGCGTCTGCTCCATGAATTCCCGCGGACTCTGACGCCGGGCGCGATAGCAGAGCCTGTCAGGGGACTCGATGCCGCGAAAGTATGTGTAGACCGACATGAGCCTGTCCAGCGGATGGCGCAGGAAACAGCAATCGAAGATCACGGTGCGCGGGACTGACGGCTTGGGATAACGCAATTGATGGCTGGAAATCGCGGTAATTTCCGGATGAATTGTGAGAAATTCGGCGAGATCTTCGCCGGTCAGGATGGAGTCGTCGGCCGCGCCTTCGAGGGCGGTGAAGCCCTCACCGAACTGGCGGCGCAGTATGGATTCGAGGGTGGTGCCGCCGTTCTTGAAAATGTGGTAGTGAACGAAAACGAAGCGTGCCCGGTTGATTTTTAGGTTAGCGATTCCGGGCACTGGTTTTTGAACGCAGGTTCGGGGACCAAAGTTACGGAATGGTGTTGGGGGGTTTGTGTGGTTTGTTACATTTTGGAAAATAAATTGGGGGCTTTATTGGAATAACTCGGGAATTCCGAGCCTGGCCAAAACTGGCCCTGACCGGCTTCGCCTTGACGCCAACGCGTTGAGCTATGGATTCAGGTCCAATTTGAGGCTCCTTGGCGAGGAATTTAGTCGCAGCAGAGTACAGATTTTCAGCCGCAGTCCTGGATTGGACGCGGGGTTCCGCACCTGAAAAAACAACGACCGACAGCTGTGATTCGGGGTCAAACGCCGGTAAGCAGCGGACCGTGAGCGAGAAGACCAGGGTTC
Organism: Bryobacteraceae bacterium; assembly: GCA_035552315.1. Taxonomy (GTDB): domain Bacteria; phylum Acidobacteriota; class Terriglobia; order Bryobacterales; family Bryobacteraceae; genus BOG-234. Next base: position 203 of record DASZLO010000223.1, on the reverse strand, counting down.
TGCCGGAATCCACCGGTTTCCCCAGCAATGAATTGAGACCCTCCCGATATGAGGCATCATCCTGGACTTGTCCCCTAAATTGAGACAAACGTTTAAGACTCATTTTTCATCGAATGGAGAATTGAGTCATGGGAGCAGGACGCAGGAAGTTCACGAAAGAGTTTAAGGAAGAGGCAGTCAGGCGGCTCGGATTGGGGGTCTCG
>DASZLO010000222.1:0-6461 GCA_035552315.1 Bryobacteraceae bacterium | reverse complement strand
GTGACCCTCCCCGGCGATGGACGGGAGTTGCGACTGGAAGCGGGCGAGAAGTTCCGAATGATGCTCGATCTCCACCGTCTGGCCGGCTTCCTTCCAGTCGGTCCCCATGGTGCGGACGCAGTGCGGACAGATGCTGAGCATCTTCTTGACTTTGTTCTGTCCGATATTCTCGATGCTCTCTTCAGCCAGGGTGGTAAAGAGCAGATCGTTCCCCAGCCGGCGCGCGGGATCGCCGTTGCAGTTCTCCTTCTTCAGAACACCGAATGTGATCCCCAAATGGCGCAGCACTTTCACCAGCGCCAGAATGGTCTCGCGTCCCGCCGGATCGTAGGCCCCCATGCACCCCAGCCAGAGGCAATATTCCTGGGTGCCATCGTAGATCGGCAGCCCGCTTTTTTCGATGAACTTCTGGCGTTCGCTGGAGGCCATCCCGAGCGAGTTGCCGTTACGTTCCATCGTCAGGAAGAGCTTGGTGCCATAGGGGTCTTCCCAGGTGCCCGTATTGACCGCGCCGCGCCGCAGCCCGATGATCATGGGCAGATGCTGAATGCCCACCGGACACTGGAATTCGCAGGCCCCGCAGGTGGTGCACTGAAACGTGGCCTCTTCGGAAATGTGCGTACCCAGCAGCGGCGTTTCCGAGCCCGGTCCTTCGGTATTCAGATAAGACCGGAACCCGAGAATGATTTCCTTGGGATTCAGAACCTTGCCCGTATTGTGCGCCGGACAGTGCTCGGTGCAGCGCCCGCACTCCACGCAGGAGAATGCCTGCAAAGCTTCCAGCTTCGTGACATCCTTGCCGGTCACCAGACCGAAATCTTCGTCTCCCGAAAGCTTCGGAATATTGCTGAATCCCGGCCGCTTCAGGAATACGGTGGCCGGACTCAACACCAGATGCAAATGCTTGGTATGCGGGATCAGCGGTAAAAAAATCAGCAGCGCCAGCGTGTGCGACCACCAGAGGTAATGCGCCGCCTCGCTCGTTTCAGATACCACCATCCCCGCCAGGTAGGTGACCATCAGTACGAAAATCAAGCCGGCGATAATGCCGGACTCCGGCGCGACTTTGCCCAGATATTCGGGGTGGAACACGAACCGCCGGATCGCCAGATACAGAATGGAAATCGCCACCGCGATCGCGAATATGGCGACGAAGTCGAAATAGGCTTGCCCGAAACCGCTGTCGCGGGAAAAGAGTGGAAATCCGAACCCTGCCGCGAAGTGGTTGATGGTAATCAGCGCGAAGGCGCAGAATCCCCAGAAGACAAACGCATGCGCGAGGCCGGCCAGCGGACGCTGCTTGATCACTTTGCCCTGCATCAGCACTTCCCAAACGAAAGCTTTGGCGCGCGGCAGCAGCGACCCGAGATGAAAATCCGGGTCCGGCTTGGCCGCAGCCAGCACGCGGACCACATTGCGGAACCGGTACCAGAAGCCGAACGCCGAGGCGGCAATCAGCACAAGCAGCAGAATTTTCTCAATCAGTCCCAAAGTGAATATTACATTGCGCGCTTTCTCGCATGCGCGCCGGGAATCGTGCTAGACTCGTCGGCGAATCGGGAGCCCATGACTGTGTGGCGCATTTGCCTCGTCTTTCTTCCTCTTTCGTTCCTTCTTGCCCAGCAGAACGGCGAAATCAGCATCTCGGTGGATTCCACTCTGGTGGAGATTCCGGTGACTGTCACCGACTCAATGAGCCGATTCGTACTTGGCCTCGAAAAGAAAGACTTCGGCATTCTTGAGGACGGCGCGGAGCAGAAAATTGCGAATCTGTCCGGAGAAGACGCGCCGCTTTCCGTCGGGCTGCTCCTCGACACCAGCGGGAGCATGATCGCCAACATGAGCATCGCCCGCGCCGCGGTCGACGAATTTATCAAGACCATGATTCCGGGGGACGAGGCTTTCCTGATCGAATTCAGCGACGAAGCAAAAGTCACGCAGCCTTTCACCGGCAAGGGAAAGGACATTCAAAATCGCATGGGCTCGATGAAGTCGGGAGGCTTGACCGCGCTGCTCGACGCCGTCGGGCTCGGGGTGCGCGAAATGAAGAAGGCGAAGAACACGCGCAAAGCCCTGATCGTGATTTCGGACGGTGGAGACAATCACAGCCGTTATACGGCCACCGAACTCAGAGATCTGGTGAAGGAAGCGGATACGCAGGTTTACGCAATGGGCGTTTTTGAGCCTGTTCTACTGCCCGGCCTGCCGGGCGAGCTTGTCACCGGTCCGCGTTTGATGGGGCAAATCGCCGATCAGACAGGCGGACGCGCGTACGGCGCGACTACGCTTGCGCAGTTGCCGTCCATCGCCGAAAAGATCGCGATCGAACTGCACAATCAGTATGTCCTCGGCTACTATCCGGTGAACAAAGACAAGGACGGCAAATACCGCAAGGTAGAAGTGAAGATCCAGGCCCCTGCCGGCATGTCGACGCTAAAAGCCAGGTGGCGAACCGGCTACTACGCCCCCGCCCGCTGAAAACCCGGCCTGCCTCCTTCGCGCGCTTTTCGCGAAGGGCCGCTCTGCCTCTTTCGCCCGCTTTCACGAAGGGGACGGCCTGATCCGGCTCTTTAGCGGGGTGGGAAGGCAAAAATCGGAACTAGCGCACCCGAAACACCAATAAACACTGAGGATCGAAGGGAGCACTGAAAGTTCTGATCTGCCTCGCGCGCTCAGCGAAGGGGACAGACCGCTCTGCCTCCTTCGCCAAAACCCCTTAGCGATGCGGCCCTACATGCGGAACCGCGATGGGATGCGGCGCTGAAATCGAATGCGCCCCTCCTCCAACAGGACTCCCCACACCCAGCGGTCGTGGCGAAAAAGTATTGAAGGAGCCGACGCCAATCGAACTCCCCGGCCGAACGCCAATCATACCCGAGGGATAACTCGGCGAAACACCCACGAGCCCCGGACGCAGCGGACTCCCATAAAGGGGTGCATAGAGGCCCCCATAAATCCCCGCACCATAAATCCCCAAACCAGCCGGATATCCCGCGCCCCCATAAACCCCGATCCCCCCATACGGCAAATTGACGTCATACGGCGAATTGATCCCGTAAGGGTTGAAAACAACGGTCCCGTAGTTCCGCATAGCCGGACCGCCATACAGCCCGCCCGGCGATCCCCCCATCAGCGGAGGCGGCGTCATCAAAGGTATGTAGCCCGGAATGTAGCCCGCGCCGGAACCCGGGTCCGCATAGACGCCGGCCATCAGCGGATCGGGATCGGTCAGCGGGTTCCCGATATTCTGCGCATCGCTGAGCCGACTCGAAATCATCGAATGCCGCTCGTCGGACCACAAATCCAGCAAATTATCCGAGCCTTCCGTGAACCTCTGGACAATCGGCGCGCCGCCCAGCGGCAGCAGTTGCGATCTCTCGATCTTCACCTTGTCGCCCTTGACGTCCACTTCGGCGTTTCCTGAAAATACGCGCAACTGCGCCGGATCGGAATCGACGCGGAATTTACCGGGATCGAGAAAACGCACCGTGGAGTTGTGAACCGTGATCGTAAGCGGAGTCTTGCCCGGTGCGCCACTGGAGTCGAGCACCGCCGACCCGCCCAGCAATTCGACTTGCGTATCCGCCAGACTGTCCGCCACCATCCGGATCGCGCTGTCGGATCCCACCCGCAGGTAGGTGTTCGGCGTCAGCAGCAGTTCGGCCCGGCCCGACCGCGTGACCAGATCGGATCCAGCCTTCAGACTGACATAGGTTCCGAACCTGCGCTGCAGCGGCTGGCCGTTCACCAGCACATCGCCTTCGGAATAGTTAATTAGACCGGAACGTACCGAGACCACCGACTGGCCGAAGCTTCGGGAGGAGCTCATCGCAAAGCAGAAGCACGCGACGAGAAAGAGGAGCGCGGGGCGACGCATAAGAATACCTCTGACTAAGCATACTCCCCGGAACCCGCCTCACTGGATCGCCAGCGTCACTGTATTGGACGTTCGGCCACCCGCCGTAATGGCCACCGCGACCGCCGCGCCCGATAGACCGCCGGGGATCTGACAATTGACCTGATCGAGACCCGCATATCCGGGAGCGCGCCCCGCATAAAGCACGGGGCAATTCTTCCCTCCGATCGAGAGGGCGACATCCGCCTGGGCGTAATCGAGACCGTTCTTCGTGGTGGTGGCGCCGAGGCCGGTGAGGAAGAGCGATACGTAATCGATACCGCTCCGGAGCGGTGCCGACGTGCTGACAATCGTCCCGCTCAGCGCATTGATGGCGGCCCCGGGGCCTGTGCCGGAACCGTCGAGCGAGAAGATGCTGGGAACGGCGGATGCCACCATCGCGGTGGTCTGAAATGTACCGGCCGGCGACGCTACGGCGAATTGCACAGGACCCGAGGGAGCGGCCGGGAAAACAATATTAATCTGTCCCGTACTTACGTATTGAATCGCTGCGGGAGTGGAATTGACGGTGACAGAAACGCCGGCCAGCGACGGCGGGTAGGGCAGGATGGCGGTGGCTCCCGATGGCGCGAGATTGCTGCCATAAATAGAAACGAATTCGCCCGGCGCCACGGCATAGGGAAACGCCGCGCTCCCGGCGGGCACGATTCCGCGAACCACCGGCCCCGGCTTGCTGATAATGGCCGTGGATGTGGCGGGCGCGAGTTTGACCGTCAGATTGTCCACCGCACCGCCGACGGTGGCCTGTACGATAAGGCCGGTGTTCGCCGGCAAGTCTTCATCGAAAAGCGCCGCGGGACCTGCGCTTAATTTAACGACCCCCGATCCCGTAGCCACACTCCCGGAAGACGGGCCGAGTGGATTTCCCGCCGCATCCTCGAAGCCCAGCAGAAGTCCGCCAGTCGTGGCCGCGGTCGACACCGATTCGATCGCCGTTCCGACCGATTGCCACGCTGTCGTGCCAGTGAGGAAAGAGGTAATAATCTGCGCACTGGCGCTCGAAGCATCCGTAATACTCGCGATATCCGGCGCCGAAGACGAACAAAACAGAATCAAGGCGGGATTCGGCGTGTGGCATGCATGAATCACGCGTGTGATGCCGGGGCCCACGAACCCGAGGGATGCGCTGTTCAGCGTAATCAGTCCGTCGTCGAAGCCGGGTATGCCGGATTCAAGGCCGTCTCCGGCATCGCCCGCCACCGCGATCGCGTCGAGGCCGCCAAGGTCATCCAGTCCGCCGTTCCATGTCGCCAGATTGAGCAGAAACTGACTGCCTGGCGACATTTCCTGAGTCTGCACATCAATGCCGCCGAGGAGCGAAGCCACCGTAGTGCCGAAGTTGGGTACAGCAAGAAACACGCCTTTGCGGATGTTGAACCGGGGGAGTTGCGGGGTCGCTGGATTGGGCGCGGACCGGTCCACATAAGTGCTACCGAGATAAGAGCGGACGATCAGGCCGCCCATGCTGTGCCCGACGACATCAACCTGCGTGACCGGCGTGCCATCGGTGTATTTCAGGCCCTGCAGAAAGGTTCCAAACGAGTAGGCCAGTCCTTCGATGCTGGGTTTGCCGTTCGGCAAAGTCGCCCCATTGACACTGCAGTTATCGAAGAAAACGCTGGCAATCTGCGAAGCGGCCAGCACGGTAGCGGCGTTTCCGAAGCTGCCCGTGAAACTGCCGGGACAGATCGCTTGATAGCCATTGAGGAAGACGACCGGCGGATTCGGTCCCTTTGGAATGGCAGTCGGTGAGACCAGTTGCGCGGCGCCCGGAAGCGCAATAAAGAAGCCCGCAAACAGGAGATGGCGCGCACCCAGCAACCCTCATTCTCGCGCAGGAGCCAGCACCATTCTGTACGGCCCAATGCGCTTTGGTCAAAATGCTAACTTGGACCATATGCGTTTTGCCGCTCTCATTGCCGTTTGCCTTTCCCTGTTCGCATGTTCCAAATCCGAGACGCCCGCCGCCGCGCCCGACGCGTCTGCATCGAAGGCATATCTCGATAAAGCAGCCGCCGAGCCGGGCGCAGTCAGAACCGCCAGCGGCTTGGTCTATCGCGATCTGGAGCCCGGCACCGGCAATTCCCCCGGCCCGACCGATACTGTAACGGTCAACTACAAAGGCACCCTGATCGACGGCACAGAATTCGACAGCTCATACAAACGCCACGAACCCACCTCGTTCCCGCTGAACCGCGTGATCCCGTGCTGGACGGAAGGCGTGCAGAAGATGAAAGTCGGCGGCAAGGCGCGCCTCGTATGCCCCAGCGCCATCGCCTACGGGGAAGCCGGGAGTCCGCCGGTTATTCCGGGCGGAGCCACCCTGATCTTCGAAATCGAGTTGCTGAAGATCGGCTCGTAGCGCCGCCCGCTACTGGTTGTCTTTGTATTCTTCCAGCCAGGCCATCTGGATCGCTTCCAGTTTGCCCTCGGTGGATTTCGACGGATCGTCGCCGAAATTCTTCAGCTCCGTGATCCACTTGTGCATATCCGTGAAACGCACCGTCAGCGGATCTACATCCGGATGCGCCTCGTATAGATCGAG
>DASZLO010000221.1:0-43524 GCA_035552315.1 Bryobacteraceae bacterium | reverse complement strand
ACCCACGCGTGAGCCATTTCGTCGACCGTGCGGTCGCCCCATCCGATCCATTGATCGGGATCGGGATTGCCTTTATGACCGGCCGTGTTGTCGAAGATGGATTTGATGTGGATGACAGTACCCTTCGGAAGCACCGGCGCTTCTTCCGGAGCGAAAATATAGTTCGTCATCCAGTTGAAATCGAACTTGTCGACGTTGGCGATCATCTGAACCTGTCCGTTGGGAAGGATCGCTTCCATCGACATCGACTTGCCCCGAAGGTGCATGTGCGGCTGGAAGTTCTCGAGCCGGGCCGCTGCCTTCAGAACCGTGAAACCGTCCTGCATGGCGATGCTGTTCGGCGGAATGTCGAGCGGCGAACCCTGCCGCGAGGTGGACTGGAAGCCTGTCAGATAGGTGCGGTGCTTGGGTTCCTGGCCTTTCGGATAAAGCCAGACGCCCAGTTCGACGACGTCCGTGATGGCCTCGCCGGCCGCATGATAGTGGATGTCCCACCAGATATGGGAGCCGGGCAGAAGAAGCTTGCCGGAACCTTCCGGATACAGGTCGTAGCTCTTGCCAATGGCCCATTCCATGAGCGTGCCGGCCTCGTTGGGCGAACGGCCGTCGCCGACTCCGTCGCTGAACCTGCGGGCATCGGGATCGTTGTCCTGCACCAGATGCGCCAGCGCGTGGTGCGTGATCTTGCGGCCCGCAGTAGTGCCGGGGCGGATCTCAACACCGCGTACCCAGCGGGGTTCCGTCACACCCGTATCGGCGAGCGGTCTCCACCACTGATCCTGGCTGTTGGCCGGCATCGTATAAGGAGTCGATTTGATGATCAGATCAGGCGGCCCGAGTTTGGCTGCCAGTTGCCAGGAGGAATCGTCGCCCCACGTCTTGGCGGCGGGCATGTCCTTGGGATCGCCTTGGGCGGCGCCGGTATCGACCCACTTCACGATGGTCGCGATCTGTTCATTGCTCAGCGACATATCGTTGGCGAAGTGGCGGATGCCGACATTCTGATCGATATGCCACGGCGGCATGTTGCGCGCCGCAACCCGGTCCTTAATGGCGCGCGCCCAGGGACGGCTCTCCTCCCAGGTAATCAGCGACATGGGTGCCGCGGTGCCTTTGCGGTGGCAGTCCTGGCATTTCTCCTGGAAAATGGGAGCAATGTCTTTGCTGAAAGTGACGGGCTTATTCGAAGTCAATTCGGCAGCCGGGGCCGAGCCTGCGAACAGCAGTATTCCGGTGGCAATAAGACCCAATCCAGCCGACGGGGCGTTGCGGAAACTGGCTTTGAACATAATCGTTTTCCTTAATCCTTTCGCCATGAGTTAGGGGGGCGATGGGTCCTGATTCGGCAATTCTCACGCCAGGAATTATTTCTCTGTAACTATTTGGAAACAAAGGTTGAGACGGGCAACTCCAAGTGCCACGGCTTCGCGCGGCGGTGTCAGGTCGCTCGATTTTGCGTTTTCTGGCGCAAGCTCCATGGCGCAGCTCGGACGGAGCTTACGACGCATCGCCGATCTCAACCACCGGCACATTGAAAGCGGCTGTATTGACCACGCCGTTGCGCTGGAATTGAATCCAGATCCGGTGCATCCCGGCGCGGGGGAAGAACATGCTGAACTGCAGCTCTTTGTAGTTGTTGTCCGGCGGATCGTTCACCTGCACCGGGTGCGTGTGGATCAGGTCAATCAGGTCCCAGCTTCCGGCCAGCATATGGGCGGGTGCGCCCAAGTAGTTTTCGATGCCTTCGTTGGGTGTGAGCCGGGTGAAGATCAGGGTCTTCTGGCCAGCGACCCGGTGCGCGGGCACGGTAGAGAATTCCACCGTCAGGTTTTCGGTCTTTTGCGGCCCAAGGTCGGCTTTGAGTTCCGGGCTCTCCAGTTTGAAGCCGGCGCCCGGTACCAGGATGGTTTTTTCCACCAGCTGGGGGGTGCCGCTCAGAGGCCAGAAATCGGTTAATACGCGATAGAACGCCGGCTTGGGAAATTGCACCGTGATGGCGAAACGGCCGTCGGGCATTACCTCGGGATGAATGTGCTGGAACCAAGTCATATCCTGGCTGATCAGGAACAGGTGAAATTTCTTTTCGTGGACGATTTCAAAATCCCGCACGATCTTGAGCGTCTTGGGATCCCGCACACTGAATACGAGGCGGGTATCTTTTCCGGCCTGCAGCGGTCCGGGCGGCGAAATGGTCAGATTGAGCGGATATTCGATTCTCTCGGCGACACCGGGAATCAGTTTCATGCCGCAGCGGGGACAGATGCCGGGTCCGTTGGAGCGAATGTCGGGATCCATCGGGCAGACGTATTCGACCACGGGCGGTGGATCCGCGGGGGCGGCTGGCGCTTGAGCGAACTGCGTCTGGGCGAGCATCCTGCGCGATCCCGAGGCCAACAAAGGTGCTGCGAGCAAAAGGGCGCGGCGAGTCATCTGAGATTGCATAGTTGCCGGTGACTGCAGGCGCAACCCGGTGGCCATGCCTTGAAGGTTTGTTTTCAATACCTTTCGCCGCGAAAGCCAGCGTCAGCGTGACGCGTCTGCGCCGAAGCACGCAGCCAACCCGCTAATATGGACTGGTATGAGTCCCGGTCAACAAGCTCAACCCAAGCTGCCTATTCCCGGCGTGCGCAATCTGATCGCTGTGGGAAGCGGCAAAGGCGGAGTCGGCAAGACGACCGTCGCGGTGAACCTCGCGATTGCCCTGTCGCGCCTCAGTTTTAAGACCGGCCTGCTGGATGCCGACGTTTACGGTCCCAACGTGCCGCTGATGATGGGCACCAATCAGACGCCCTCGGCTATCGGCGAGCGGATTCAGCCGCTGGAGAACTACGGCGTCAAACTGATGTCGATGGGGTTCCTGAGCCCTGGCGACAAGCCGCTGGTGTGGCGCGGACCGATGCTGCACAGCGTCATGCAGCAGTTCCTGCGCGGGGTGGACTGGGGCGATCTCGATTACCTCGTCATCGACCTTCCTCCGGGCACCGGCGATGTGCAGCTTTCCCTGATTCAGACCGCTCCGGTCACGGGCGCAGTGGTGGTGACAACGCCCTCCGATGTTTCGCTCGAAGATGCGCGCAAAGCCGTGCGCATGTTTGAGCAGGTGAAGGTGCCGATTCTGGGAATCATCGAGAACATGAGCTATCTGCAATGCCCGCACTGCGACGAGCGGATCGACGTTTTCAGCACGGGCGGCGGGCGGCGCATGGCTACCGATATGGGCGCGAAGTTCCTGGGGGCGCTGCCGCTCAGTCCGCAGGTCCGGATCGGCGGCGACACCGGGCATCCGGTAGCTACGTTCGGGCCCGACGACCAGCGCGCGGCGGATTTTTATGCGATTGCGAAGCTCGTGATCACCGGCGCCGCTGAGGCCTCTAGAATCACCGGACCCACCATTTCGATTTCCGATTAGGGTTGAAAATGAAAAAGGCCCCGGAAACCGGGGCCTTTGACGGAATTTCGAATTGCAGAGGTTTACAGTAAAGTAACGCGCTCCGCCTGCAGGCCTTTCGGACCCTGTTTAACTTCAAATTCCACTTGGGCGCCTTCATCGAGCGACCGGTAGCCCGAGGCCTCGATAGCCGAGAAGTGAACGAACACGTCGTCCCCAGTTGAGCGCTGGATAAAGCCGAAGCCCTTCGCAGCATTGAACCACTTTACTGTACCTTTTTCTTTCACAAACCTTCTCCTGATACTACCCGGCCGTATATCGAAAGGCGGACCGGGGAACTTGTCTACTGCGTTCGCAGTATCTCATGGCGCAAATCAACAGAGCAAGCGTTTCGGGGCCGTTTGCCACCCCTTCCGGTGTTAGACTTCGGCTTGCGCGACGAGCGAACCTTAACGGATCGTTTACGGAAGGCGGTCATCATTCCGGAAGGGTCTCCGGTGGTCCTTGGGATCGGGGACGACTGCGCCATTTACAGGCCGCGTGGATCGGCCGACGATCTCCTTTTCACCAACGACACAATCGTTGAGGATATTCATTTTCAGCGGGGTAGCCACAAACCGGCGGAACTGGGTCGGAAGGCTCTGGCGCGCGGCCTGAGCGATATTGCCGCCATGGGCGGAAGTCCCCGCTTCTGCCTTGTCGCCCTGTGCGTCCCCGGTTGGGCCAGCGACCGCCAATTGGACGGCTTTTTCCAGGGCATTCTTGCCCTTGCGGCCGAAACCGGCACCGTGCTGGCGGGCGGCGATCTGTCGCATGGTGACCGGTTGTTCTGCGATGTGACGGTTGGCGGCAGCGTCCCGCGCGGGACGGCGCTGCGGCGCGACGGCGCGCGTCCGGGCAACGATCTCTATGTCTCCGGGCGGTTGGGCGGTTCGGCCCTTGGACTGGCCACAAAAAAAGGAAAAGCCTGGAAACGTCACCGTACGCCCGAGCCGCGCCTGGAACTGGGCCGGTTCCTGCGGGAAACCCTGAGGGCAACGGCGGCGATGGATTTGAGCGATGGGTTGTCTCTGGATCTGCGGCGGTTGTGTCTGGCATCGGGAGTAGCCGCGGAAATCGTGGAACCTCTGCGTTTTCAAGGCGCCAGCTCGGAACAGGCGCTGCACGGGGGCGAGGAATACGAACTGCTTTTCGCCGTCCGGGAAGGTACGAAAGTACCAGCTCATTTTGGGGATCTGCCATTGACAAAAGTAGGAGGGATCCGCCGGGGAACGGCCGGTGACGTTCGCCTGAACGGGGTACCCCTTACCCCGCTCGGATACGATCACTTTGCCCTCCCGGCCGGAGTGCCGTAAAATACATGAAAGCGACCAAACTTATGAGAGTCACAGTTATCGGAACAGGGTACGTTGGAACCGTTACGGGGGCATGTCTGGCTTACCTGGGGCACCGGGTTACCTGCGTGGATACGGACCGTACAAAGATCGAAAAGTTGCGCTTGGGGCAGACCCCGATCTATGAGCCGGGCCTCGAAGAACTTATGGCTCTGGCCAACGCCCAGGGCGGTCTCGATTTTGAGACTGAAGTGGACGGGTCGGTGCGGGAGAGCGATGTTATTTTTATCGCTGTAGGAACACCCCCGCTTCCCTCCGGTGAGTCGAACCTGGCGTATCTGGAAGCGGCCGCGCGCAGCATTGGCGCCGCTATGGACGCGTCGAAATTCCGGGTGGTCGTTAACAAATCCACGGTCCCGGTGGGTTGCGGAAATCTGGTGGAGACGCTGATTCGGGAAGGCGCACGGGATGCCAATCCGGAACTGGAACCTTCTGTGAAGTTCGGAGTTGCCAGCAATCCCGAATTCCTGCGCGAGGGCTCGGCGATTCACGATTCTCTTTATCCGGACCGTATTGTGATTGGCGCGGAGGAAGCTCCCACGATGCGTGTTCTGCAGGAACTCTACAGCCCGCTGGTGGAGCAGAAGTTCGCCGATCCTTCGTTTGCGCCGCGCCCCGCTGCCACACGCAACGCCAGGATTGTCACCACCACGCTGACCAGCGCGGAAATGATCAAGTACTCGGCGAATGCGTTTCTGGCTCTCAAGATTGGTTTTGCCAACGAGATGTCGAACATCTGCGAACGCGTGGGCGCCGATGTCACGGAAGTGATGACCGGCATCGGCCTCGATGCCCGCATCGGGACGGCGTTCCTCAATGCCGGTATCGGCTGGGGCGGCAGTTGCTTTGGCAAAGACGTCAGCTCGCTTTTGCACACCGCCAATGAGTACGGCTATCAGGCGCGCATTCTGGAAGCTTCCCTCGCGGTAAATCAGCTGCAGCGTGCCATCGTAATTCAGAAGCTGCAGGAAAAGTTGTTTATCCTGAAGGGCCGGACCGTTGCGCTGCTCGGGCTTGCGTTCAAGCCGAATACGGACGACTTGCGCGATGCGCCCAGTCTGCAGATCGCCGAAAAGCTGATCCAGATGGGGGCGCGTGTGCGGGCTTACGATCCGATCGCCATGGACGCTTGCCGGGAACATCATCCGGATCTGCGGATTCTCTATTGCAACGATGCGCTTTCCGCAGCCGAGCACGCCGATGCCCTGGTGCTGGTGACGGAATGGCCGGAGTTCGCGGATTTGAATCTGTCAGACCTGGCAGCGCGCATGAACAATCCCGTGCTGGTGGACGGCCGGAATTTATTTACGCCGGAGAAGGCTCGGGAAGCCGGGTTCGATTACGCCGGCATCGGCCGGGGCGGATACAGAACGCCGGTTGCGGTGGCCCGGGGGCTGGCAACATCCTAGTGAAATTGCACGCCGTGGCATCCTATTAAAAAATGGGCCACGTCATAGCGATTGACGGTCCCGCGGGAGCGGGCAAGAGTACCATTGCGCGTAGTCTGGCCGAAAGGCTGGGTTTCGTCTATATCGACAGCGGCGCGATGTATCGGGCAGTGGCGCTGTGGGCCATCAGCGAAGGCATTGCCCTCGATGACGCCCATCGTCTGGAACAGCTTGCGCTGGCGGCCAATATCCAGCTTTTGCCCGGGCGCAGAGTGCGTCTTAACGGCGAAGATGTCAGCGATGCCATCCGCACCATGGAAGTTTCCGGCGGCGCATCGAAGGTTGCGGCGATCGGCGCGGTGCGCAGCGCCATGGTTGCCAAACAGCAGCGCATGGCGGATGGGGCGGACGTCGTGATGGAAGGGCGCGACATCGGGACCGTGGTTTTTCCGGACGCGCGGGTCAAGATCTTTCTCGATGCGGATCCGGCCGAACGCGTCAGACGCCGCGCGGGCGAGCAGCCGGACGTGCCGGCAGGGGCGCTGGCCGCGCAGATCGCCGAGCGCGATGAACGGGACCGGCGGCGCGTTGAATCGCCTCTGGTGCAGGCGCCCGACGCGACCTATATCGATTCCACGGGTCTGACCGAAGCGCAGGTGGAAGAAGAGATTTTGCGGATCGTCCGCTCCAGGATCTCGAACGGAAAGGAATATTAGTTGTCGAATTTGCCGGGGTCGGGTTTGTTGGTGATGAAATTCGGCGGGACCAGCGTGGGGTCCGCCGAACGAATGCGGGCGGCTTGCGATCTGATCGCCCAGGCCGCCGCGCAGCGTCCGGTGGTGGCCGTGGTGTCGGCGATGTCGAAGATCACCGATCTCCTGCTCGACACCACCCGGCACGCCGAAGCGGGCGACCGCAACGGCATCGAAGCCAACCTGAATACTCTCGAAACCCGTCATATCGAAGCTGCCGCGGGACTCGGGGTGAACGTGCTTCCGCAAATCGCGGAGCTGGCGGGTGAATTCCGGCGCATTGTGGAAGGTATCCAGATGCTGGGGCACCGGCCGCCGCGCACCGTGGATGCGGCGGTGGCGATCGGCGAACGGCTTTCCGCGCTGCTGATCAGTGTGCACCTGCAATCGCGCGGACTGCCAGCCGAGGCGGTGAATGCCGCGGAACTGATCGTCACCGATGCGGTCTTCAACAGCGCATCGCCTCTGATGAATGCGACCACCGAAAAAGTAACGAAACGCCTGGCCCCCATGGTGCAGCCGCCGCTCTCCAAAATCGCCATTGTTACCGGATTCAACGGGGCCACCGCCGACGGCAGGCCGACGACGCTGGGGCGGGGCGGCTCCGATTTCTCCGCGTCCATTCTGGCGGCTGCGCTGGACGCGAGCGAACTCTGGATCTGGAGCGATGTGGACGGAATCCTGACCGCCGATCCGCGGCTGGTCAAAGATGCCCGGATCCTCACCGAAGTCACCTACAGCGAGGCCGCGGAGCTCGCGTATGCAGGGGCGAAGGTACTGCATCCGCGCACGCTGGCCCCCCTGGTGGAGAAGGCGATTCCGGTCGTCTGCAAGAATAGCTTCGCGCCGGAAAAGCCGGGGACGCGTATTGTTCCGGTGCTGGGCGAAGGGAACGCGGGGGCACGCGCGGTCACATCCATGGGGAACGTGGCGCTGGTTTCCGTCGAGCCTGTCAAAGGGGTCCGCGTGATGGCGCGGGTGCTGGACGCTCTCGATGGCGCGAATGTGGAAGTGCTGGCGCTTTCCAGCTCCAGCTACAGGCAGAGCTTCTGTTTCCTGGTCCGGATCGAAGAGTTGGACGCGGTCACGCAGGCGATCGAATCGGCTCTCGTGCTGGAACTTGCCCACGGCTACGTACTGCCGATCGAAGTCGACCGCAATGTCGGGCTGCTGGCCGTGGTGGGCGAGGGGATGCGCGGTTTCTCGGGCATCGCGGGCCGCATCTTCACCGCGATTTCGCGTGAGAACGTGAATATTATCGCCATCGCGCAGGGCTCCAGCGAACTGACGATTTCAATCGTGGTGCGGCGGGACGGCCTCGAGAAGGCCGTACGCGCGGTCCACGCCGAGTGCCACCTCTAAAACAAACAGCCTTTATTCGGCAGTCGCCGGCTTCGCAGCGACCTTAGTCTGAATCTTGACCACTTCGTCCATCAGGAAGAGATCGGCCAGCAGGGCGCGCAGGTGCATGGACGCGTTCAGATTGTCGATCAACTGGGAGCTGATGAACGGTTGCGCCAGAACCAGTTCGAAGGAGACAAAGGAATCGCTGGCATCCCGCTCCAGGACCTTCAGGAAGGGTCCGGACTTAACCGGCGGCTGCAGATCCCTGCAGGCCTCGGCGATCCCGCTGAGCGCGTCCAGAGCGCGAATCATAAAGTGCCGCAGCTCGTTACCGGTCACAGGGCTCTCGTCGCCGTTGATCCCCTTCGCCGCATAGGCGAGCATGTATTCGTAACACTCTTCGATCGCGTCGCAGCGATCTTCAATATTCATTGACGTAATCCTTTTTGGGCAAAAAAAAGCGCCGGCGGGCTTTGACCCGACGGCGCTATGGAACTGAAAACCTTACTTGGTTTCGACGGCCCAGCGCTCGGGATCGTGGTGCTCCACGTAGTGCTCACGATCCAGGGTACCAAACACCATCGATTTCGAAATGACCAGCTTCTCGGGCCGCAGCGCCATGTAGATGTGGATGCCGATCAGCGCGATCAGCGCGACGCCCGACAGACCGTGCAGAAGATAGGTCAGGCCCCAGGTCATGTCGCCGAAGAGGTACGAGTTGCGGGTGAATATCGGGGTCCGGATGCGGAACAGCATGAGGAATCCGGTGATCGCCACGGCCAGACCCGCGAACACGATGGAGAGGTGGTACATCTTGTTCTCCAGCGGGTACTTGGCGAAGCGCCGCGGCGGCGGAGCCGATTCACCGCGGAAGCGCTTCATTCTGTTGAACGCGTCCGCGATGTCGATCTTATCCGGCCAGATGGACCAGAAATCCATGAAGAAGGTGGCATGGATGAGGTGGAACAAAATGGAGGCGATCAGAACGATACCTGCCATCCAGTGGTACTTCACCCAGTCGAACTGCACTCCCAGTTTGGGAAGGAACGCCGTAAAAAGAAGCGTCAGCATCGAGGCGCCCATGATCAGGTGGAACAGGCGGGCGGCCAGCGAGTGCCGTTGAATCTTTTCCGGAAGCTTGGCGACTTCATTGGCCGGCGTGTGGCCGGAAAATTCCATCGGTTTGGCGTAATACCGCACCCAAACGGAATGCGCGATGAAGAAGCAGAAGGCCGCGATGGCGGCCACGTACATGAGATAAAAGGCCACGTGGACAGGAACGTCCTGTCCCCACGGACTCTTTGCCATTTCTGCGATTAGGCCCACTTCGATTCCTCCACGCCACGGATTGAACGTTTCACCAGATTCCGCAGGAGCGGTACTTTGTAGCCATTGTGGCGCAGCGGTTCGGCGCCCTCGATGGCGATCTGACCGGCGGCGTCGGCGGTGGCTGCGCTGCGGGCCTTCCCGGCAACGGCGGCTTCCACCTGCACCAGACGGACGGGATGCGCGGCCACGCCATTGACCGCGATGCGAATGCTTTCAATATTGCCGCCATTGATCTTGGCAGCCGACGCGATGTTCACCAGCGGGAAATCCCACACCGGACGGTCGCGGACTTTTTCGAAGTAGAACGTCGCATTCGCCCAAGTGGACGGGATGCGGATCGCGACCAGCAGATCGCCCGGCTTCAGCACCGTCATGCGGGTGATGTCGAGCTGCGGTCCGATGAAGTAGTCTTCCGCTTTGACGACGCGTTCGCCGCCCTTGTTGCGGATGACCATGCTGGCATCGAGCGCGATCAGCGCCGGCGCGGAGTCAGACGGGCTGACGGCCACGCAGCGTTCGGCGCCGAGGATCGCGTGTTCCCGGTTGATCGCCGTCGGCGTATCGGCGAAGCAGATGTTGCCGCCCGCGCGATAGCACTTCCAGCCGCTCCGGTAATACCAGCAGCGCGCGTCCTGCGACACGTTACCGCCGATGGTTCCCTGGTTGCGGATCTGGGGAGAAGCGGCCGCTTCCGCGCCCATCGAGAGAACTGCAAACTTCTCTTTAACGATCGGGTTGCGAACGACATCGGTCAAGGTGGTCATTGCGCCGATCTCGAGTCCGCCGTCTTTCTCGCGGACACCGACGAGTTCCTTGACCTGGCTCAGGTCGACGACGACCTTAGGCTTCTTGATACGGTCCTTCAACCAGTCGAAGGTGTCGAGGCCGCCTGCCATTACCCAGGCGTCCTTGCCGTATTTATCGAGCAGCCCTACAGCGTCGTCAATCGTGGCCGGTTGAAAGAGTTCAAACTCCGGCATTACGTCACGAATTACTGCCATAATCTTTCTCCTGTACCGTTCTCTACTGCCCTACACGTGCGCGGTGAGATGCTCACCCATTGGTTTGCCCGCGTCGAGCGAAGCCAGAATCAGATCGACGCTCAACGGCGCGCGGCGGAAGACCTCATCGCCGACGGCCGCCGAGACCGCATTCAGAATCGCCGAGCAGCCGCCACCCACCGGAGGTTCGCCAATACCGCGCGCGCCGACCGGGGTTTCCGGGTCCGGAATATCGAGGGCTGCCCACTTCATGTCGACCGGAAGATCGAGAATCGTAGGCGGCTTGTTCTGATAGAAACGTTTCGCCAGGGGCAGACCGTAGTGTTGGTCATAAACCCACTTCTGTCCGATGGCGTGGCCGATACCCAGCGTGGAGCGGCCGAGCACCTGACCGCCGAGAGCGCGGGGGTGAATGACCGTGCCGACGTCGGCGACGGCGAGGAAGTCCACAATGTGGAACTTGCCGGTTTCGGTGTCGACTTCGACTTCCGCGAAGCTGGCGCAGAATGAGTGCGTCTGGCCGTCATGCGGGGCCTTGTCGCGGGCCGCGGCAACCAGACCCTGACCAGCCAGTGCGGCGATCGAGGTCTTGGTCATCGGGTTCACGTCGGCCGGAGCTTCGTGGCCGTCGTAGATCCCGCCCACCTGAATGGCGTATTGGGCTGCCTGGGCGAACGTCATGCCCTGGCCGCCGCCCTTGCGGAATACGCGCTCGTTGGCGACGTCGTAGCCGGAGGGATCGCCGCCGAACTTCTTGGCCGCGAGCTCTCTCATCTTCTGCTTGCAATCGTTGGCGACGGCATAAGCCGCGCGGGTCATGGCATGCGTCGTCTGGCTTCCGCCCGATGCGCAGGTCCACGGCAGGTTCTTGCTGCTGTCACCCCAGCAGATTTCGCACTTATCCCACGCGATGCCGAGCATTTCAGCGGCGACGCGATGGACGTCACTGACCGACTCGGTGCCGAGGTTGCCGATACCGGACTGGAAGCAGATGGTGCCGTCGGTCTTGACCAGCAGAAGGCCGTCGAAACCGATCGATCCGCCCACGTAGGCGCTGACCGCGACGCCGACGCCGCGTACCTTCGTCCCGCTCTTCTGCGGGCTGCGGGCGGCGCGTTCCTGCCAGTTGAACAGTTCCGAACCCTTGTCGAGCGCTTCCTTGACGAAAGAGCTGGTACAGTAGGCGCGCTGCCCTCTCGGTCCCTGGGCCGGGCCCATCTTGGCTTTACCGGCCGGAGCGTTGATCTTGCGGATCTCCACCTGGTCGATTCCGAGCTTACGGGCAGCCTTAGCAAGCAGCGGTTCCATGATCGTGATGCCCTGCATACCGCCGGGGGCGCTTTGCGAAACGCGCGGCGGAGTGTTGGTGAGAACCGTCATGCCGCGGAAGCGCATCGTTTCCGGCTGATAGAGCAGAGACACGATGTTGCCGGCGGACCGGGCATCGCCAACCTGATCGTACGGACCGTTGTCGCAGATCACATACATATCGAGGCCGGTAATCTTGCCTTCCTTGGAGAAGGCTGCTTTGATGCGGCCATGCAGGCTGGGACGGGCGCGGCCGATGTAGTGCTCTTCTTCGCGGCTGAGCCGCATCATCACCGGAACGCCGCCGAGTTTCTTCGACAGAACCGCCGGAATGATGAGCGAGATGGCTGCGGTGATCTTGCTGCCGAATCCGCCGCCGGTGTATTCGCTGACGAAGACGACCTTGCTGACATCCGGAATGGTGTTGTTCTTGTCGGCATACAGACCCAGCCAGCGGGCGATCGCGGGAACCGTTTGCGCCGTGCTCTGGGTGCCGGTGAAGATGTGGACCTTGCCGTTCTGCCAGTACGCCATCGCGGTGCGGGTTTCAAGGCACTGGTGGCTGGTGTTGGGGGTTACGAAGGTTTCGTCGAGGACGAGCGCCGCGTTCTTGAAGGCCGCGTCGACGTCGCCCAACTTCCATTCCGGCTCGTTCGGCTTGCCCATGGGGAGCTTGCCCTGATCGAATTCGGCAAAATCCTCGGCGGTCCATTTGATTTCTTTGACTTCGGCGGGCGTGGGTGGGGCGCCGCGGCCACGGCCGCCGCGTCCTGCGCGACCGGCTGCACCGGCGGGCGCCGGCGGAGGCGTCGGACGAACCCAGCAGTTGCCTTCCACGCGGGCATTCGGGCCACCGGGACGAAGGCTGACCAGCGGGTCCACCACGAACGGCAGGCGTTCGATGTCCAGCTTGATGCGCTCGATGGCTTCGGCGGCGATAAGCTCGCTTTCCGCCGCGACTGCCAGAATCGGTTCACCCTGATACAGCACTTCGTGGGCGAGGCCACGGTCCGTCTTGAGGTTGGCCGGGATCACGGTACCGTTGTCAGTGATGCTGTCGGCCGGCTTCGGAAGATCGGCCTGCGTGATGATCGCCTTCACCCCGGGCATGGCCAGCGCGGCGCTCATGTCGATGTTGCGGATGATGCCGTGCGGAACGGGGCTCAGCAGCAGTTTGCAGAAGAGCATGCCGTCGGCGCGATAATCTTCCGCGTACTTCGACTTGCCCTGCACCTTCGCCATCAGGTCGGGAGTCTGGTAGTTCTTGCCAATCAGCTTGTGATCGGCGGGATTATTCGGCTTGCCGGCCGGAGGGAGAGTAATAAAAGCGTCAGGCGCGTCATCGAACTCTGGGGAATTATCGAGCATGGTTATGCAGTCCTCGCAATCTCCGCACCGCGCATCAGCGCGTTGAGGATTTTCGTGTAGTCCTGGCAGCGGCAAAGATTACCCGAAACCCCATGAGCCAGTTCTTCCCGTGTGGGATTGGGGTTCGTCTTCAGATATCCAACAGTTGCCATCAGGAAGCCCGACATGCAGAAGGCGCACTGGAAGCCCTGCTCCTCGATCACGCCCTGCTGGACGGGATGAAGCTTGCCGTCGGCGCTGGCCAGTCCTTCGATGGTCTGGATGTTCTTGCCGCGCGTGGTGTGCGTGAGAATCGAGCACGAGTAGTGCGGCACATCATCTATAAGGACAGTGCAGGCCCCGCATTCAGACCGGTCGCAACCCAGCTTGGTGCCGGTGAGACCCAGCTTGTAGCGGAGGGTCATTGCCAGCGTCTCCTGCTTGGCGACATCCGCACGGCGCTGCTGGCCATTCACATTGAGTGTGATGAGGCGGTCAACTGAGCCCGGAGCCGATGCCTGACCGTATACCGTATTGGTCCGGAACAGGTAGCCGGCGGAGGATACCGCGCCCGCGGCGATCACCCCTTTGATGACGTTTCGTCTAGTAACCTTAATGTCTGTCATACAGCAATCACCTCAAAATCGCTCCTCTCACGCGGAGAATTACGGCATGCGTGGAGCTTCCAGAACTTTTTTGCCGATCGCCAAAGATGATATACCTTTTGAAACAAATTGTCGAGCCACAAAGCGCACGCATGGGCCAAATGGCGCAATTGATACTTAAATCAAATCCTGTGGAATCTGTTTGGATTTAGTTCGGAAAAATGACAATGGAGCGTATGCGTTACGTACGCCTCAGGCCGTTATGGCTTGATAAGCGAGTTGCTGGAACTGCAGCCTGCGGGTTCGATCCGCCAGCGTCTGGATCATGAAAACGCCCACCATTTCCTCCGAGGGATCGACCCAGAAGGTGGTCCCCGCATATCCGCCCCAGCGATATTGACCGGCGGGCGGAAGCAGGCCTGTCCGGCCCTGCCCCAGACTCACCGCGAAAGTCAGGCCAAAACCGTACCCGGCGACGAGCAAGGTGCCGAGTACGGGGAGATCGCCCAGCAGGTTAGAGCTCATTAAATCAACAGTTTTGGGGCTCAGCAGTTGCTCGCCGCTCAGTTTGCCGCCGTTCAGCAGCATTTGGAGGAAGGCGGCATAATCGCCTGCCGTGGAGGTGAGTCCGCCGCCGCCGTTGAGGATCAGCGGCGGCTTTCGGAAGCTATCCTGCGGATCGCCTGTAGCCCGCCGGACCGTTCCGTCCGCGTTCGGGACATAGAGGGTGGCGAGGCGGTCCCACTTGGCTTCGGGAACGAAAAAACCGGTGTCTTTCATCCCCAAAGGCTGGAGGATCCGCTCCGCGAAAAAGGCATCGAGCGACTGTCCCGCGAGGACTTCGATGACGCGGCCGAGCACGTCGAGGCCGAAACCGTAATCCCATGCCGTCCCGGGTTGATGGACCAGCGGCGCCCCGCTCAAGCGTTTGACCATCACGTCCAGCGGCGCATCGCCTCCCACCATTTCGAGGCCGAGCTGGCGGTACGTCAAATCGCCATTTTTGTCGTGCGGGCCGGCGTAGTTGAACCCGGCTGTATGGCGCATCAAATCGAGCATGGTGATCGGGCGCTCGGCGGCTACCGTTCCGTAGAGAACGGCTTTCCCGGTGGCGGGATCGGTTTTCTCCAGCGCTACCCGCATGTCTGTGAATTCCGGGAGGAAGCTTGAGACGGGATCGGCCAGGGCGAAAAGACCCTCTTCGAACAGCATCATGGCGGCCACGCCGGTTACGGCTTTGGTCATCGAGTAGATGCGGAAGATCGCGTCCTCCCGCATGGGAGTTCCGGCCTCTTTGTCGGCCATGCCCCAGGTTTGGAGCCAGGCGATCTTGCCCCGGCGTGCGATCAGGCCCAGTCCGCCGGCGATCCTGTTGGCAGCGACGTGCTTTTCCATCACGGCGTCGATTCTTTGCAGTCGCGCTTCCGAAAGTCCGGCTTCGGCGGGGTTTCCGCGGGGGATGTGCGTCACGCGGTCTCCCACGGATCGTATGTGCCGATGTTCCAGACGTGGCCTTCGGGATCGCGGCAAGTAAAGGCCTTGCCTCCGTAGTCTTTGGTCTCGAGATCGAAAATCATTTCCGCGCCCGCGGCTTTGGCCCGCCCGTATGCGGCGTCAGCATCGGCAACGATCAGACAAAGGCTCTGCGTGTTGGCCCCGCCGATTTCATCCGGCTGCTTCATCAGGTTGCCGTAATCCGTCGCGGCCATCGATCCCAGCATGATCATGCCGTTGCCGAAAGTAAGCTGCGCATGCGCGATGGTCCCGTCTTCATTGGGATAGACGGCTTGTTCCTCAAATCCAAAGGCGCGGCAGAGCCACTCGATGGCCCCCGGCGCGTCGCGATAACGGAGCGCGGGGATCACGGTGGACGTGCAGTTTTTTGGCAGATCGGACATGCCATTAGAGTATTCGATTGCCCGGGGCTTTGCGCTCCCGTAATAACCCCGTCACAGTTCGGGATTAAGCTGTTTCTGTTATGTCTTCGATTGGACGTCGCAGTTTTCTATCGATTGCCGGTGCTGCTGCCGGAGCCGCTGCATTGCCCGTGCTGGGCGCGCCGGCATCGCCTTCGCCCGGCGATTTCCGGTTTGCGGTGATTGCGGATTCGCACATTATCGACCCGCTCTACGTGGGTCCGGAGAACAGCCCAGAGGACACGGAGTCGATCCTGCACGGAGCCGAGCGGCTCACCAGCGCGCGAAACCTGCTGAACAGTTTGAATCCGGCGCCGGAGCAGATCTTCCTGGTGGGCGATTATTTTCACAACTATCCTTCGCCCGATGTGGATTTCTATTTCAAGAACAGGACGCGCCTCGATATCGCCAAAGACATCACGGACGGCTTCCATGCTCCGGTTCACGTGGGCTTTGGGAATCACGATTACGGAGTCCCGCAGGTCTCGCGCGAGATGTCGCATGAGCTGTTCCGGCGTAAGTTCAATGTGAAACCTTACTATTCGGTAGAGCACAAGCGATGGAAGTTTGTGCATCTGAATAATTTCCTGGGATCCACCTGGACAGTGGGTCACAAAAACTATCACAAAGACCGCGGCAGCCTGGGCGAGGAGCAGTTGAACTGGTTCGAAGCGGAGTTATTGCAGCACAAGCCCACGTTCGTTTTTATCCACTTCCCGCTGTATATCGTGGATCCGGTGGAACGGGCGGATTACGGGGTGATCCCGCTAATGAAGAAGCACAAAGATACGATTCAGCTGGTTGTTTCCGGACACTGGCATAAGTGGTTTGAGTTCGGCCGGAGTTACGGCCCGCAGCACCTGGTAATGGCGGCAACCCGGTACGATCCCAACGCTTACCTGATCGTGGATGTCGATAGTAAGGCGGGTAACCACAAGTTACTGAACTTAGGGCTGGTGGACTGGAATACGCACTTCAGCAAGCCCTACACCGGCTAACTGCCGGCGCGCGCCTTAATAAAGGTGGCCAGCGCCAGCAGCGGAAAATAAATCCGGTAGTAGTGATAGTTGAGGTAAAAGACTTTCGGGAAGCCGGTGCCGGTGGCCAGTTCCTCCGGCCAGGTTCCGTCTTCGGACTGCGTTTCCAGCAGATACCCGATGCCGTGCTGCACGCTTGAGCTGTAAGTGTCGCCGCCCGCCATCAGACCCATCAGCGCCCAGGCGGTTTGCGAGGGTGTACTTTCCGCCGCCGTGTACAGGTCGTTATCATAGCTGGAACAGCTTTCCCCCCAGCCTCCATCCGGATTCTGCACGGAGCGCAGCCATTCGTTGGCGCGCTGAATATAAGGCTCGTGGTCGTCCTCGTTCATCGCCTTCAGGCCGCGCAGCGCGAAACACGTTCCGTAAATGTAAGCGACGCCCCAGCGTCCGTACCAGCTTCCGTCCGATTCCTGCGTGCGGATCAGGTAATCGATCGCGCGTTTGCAAGCCGCATGACTGCGGGTAAAACCGTTGGCAGCCAGCCCCTCCAGCGTTCGGCCAGTGATGTCGGCGCAGGTAGGGTCGAGCATCGCGTTGTGATCGGCGAAGGGAACGTGATTGAGGAATTCCCAGTTGTTATCCACGTCAAAGGCCGCCCAGCCACCGTCGCTGGACTGCATGGCCAGCAGCCAGTCGAGGGCGCGTTTGGCCGTTTGTGCCTGCATCCGTGAATCCGACGCAGCCATATGGGGGAAGGCCAGCATCACCATCGCGGTGTCGTCGATATCGGGATACCAGTCGTTCTGATATTCGAACGCCCAGCCGGAGGGCTCGGTGTAAGGCCGCTTGATCGACCAGTCTCCGTTGCGGCGGATCTCGCGGGCGAGAAGCCAGTCGGCGGTTTTAGCCAGCGCGGGACTCTTGCCGTATCCGGCCTCTCCCAGCGCATAAGCGCCGATGGCAGTGTCCCAGACCGGCGAGAAGCACGGTTGGAAGAAGAGGGTCTTGCCGTCATCCACGATCAGCTTTTCAAACTGGCGGACCGCTTCCACGCGGACGGGCGAACTTTCCGGATAGCCGAGAACATCGAGCGCCATGATCGCGTACTGCATGGGCGGATAAATAGCGCCCAGGCCGTCCGCGTGCTTCATGCGCTCCAGCATCCAGTGCTCACACTTGCGCAGCGCGGCTTTCCGGATGCGGGTGAACCCATAGCTGTCCCAAAGCTTCAGAATCTTGTCCGACTGGATGAAAGTCTGACGCCAGCTCAGCCAGGAATCGCTGCTTTCAAATGCCGTGCTCTTGCCGGGGATGAAAAGCTCTTCGAGACTAAAGTGCGCCGGCACGGGACGTTTGGGGTCGTTGGCATGCACGATCGCGAGGGCGACGATGATGGCCCGCGTCCACGAGGACATCTGATACAGCAGCTTGCCCGGGAGCAGCATGATCTCCGGTGGAATGCTGGGCGTCCCGTCGCGCGGATAGAGGTCGAAAAGGCTGAGATTGACCTTGGTGTAGCTGTTGGCGGCCTGAATCCCGCCCAGCGCCATGATTCGCTCACGCAGCCGGACGAGCCGCGGATCGTCCGTGGCGTAGCCAGCCACCGGCGCGGCGAGCTTCAGGGCGAAGTAGGCCTTGACGCTGGCGCTGATCTCGCTGGGTCCTTTGACGTAGATGTTAAATCCGCCATCCGGCAACTGACGCGACAGGATGCGCTCGGCGGCGCGGGCGATGCGACCGCGGTCGGGCGGATTCCAGACGCCGTTTACCGGCGAATGCATCCACAGCTGCAGCAGGATGTAGTCGGATTCGAGAGTGGTGTCGGCGGTGAGCAGCGCGCACCAGTAGCCATCCTCGTGCTGAAGTGAAAGCAGGTTTTCGGCGGCGCGCTGCAGTTTTTGTTGGGCGCCGGCAATCAGAGCATCTATTGGACTCAGAGCAGGCTGATTGAGCGTAGAACTCATCGGCTAATGCTGTAAAGCTGTGAAGAGGCAGCGCTGGCAAGCTCGGGGGGCAGCGAGAAGCGCACGTCTTCCTCCACCATTTCAACCTCTTCCATTTGAGAAAAGCCGCGCGTTCTCAGGGCGGCCACAATTTCCTCGACCAGATGTTCCGGGGCGGAAGCTCCGGCCGTTACGCCGACGTTCGTAATGTTTTCCAGCCACGCAGGGTCGACATTCGACCAGTCGTTCACCAGAAAAGCCTTCACGCCATAGTTCTGTCCCACTTCCACCAGGCGCTTGGAGTTGGAACTATTGGCGGAGCCCACGACAAGGATCAACTCGCAGAATTCGGAAACGCCCTTTACCGCCATCTGGCGGTTTTCGGTGGCGTAGCAGATGTCCTGCGATTTGGGACCGCGAATCATGGGAAATCTCTCTTCCAGACGCGCGATGATGTCAGTGGTTTCATCCAGACTCAAAGTAGTCTGAGTCAGATAGGCGACCCGCGTCGGATCTGCGATCTCCAGCGCATCGACGTCTTCGACGGATTCGACCAGAATCATGCGGGCGGGCGCTTCGCCGAGCGTGCCAATGACTTCGTCGTGATTCTTATGGCCGATCAGCACGATCGTATAGCCTTCACGGGCGAACTTTACGGCTTCCAGATGGACTTTGGTGACCAGCGGACAGGTGGCGTCGATAATCGCCAGGCTTCGCTCTTTTCCCTGCTTGCGGACCTCGGGGGACACGCCATGCGCGCTGAAAATAGCCCGTGCGCCGGATGGCACCTCCGCCAGTTCCTCGACGAAAATGGCCCCCAGATCGCGCAATTCATCCACTACATGCTTGTTGTGAACGATCTCCTTGCGGACGTAAACCGGCGGGCCATAAAGGCTCAGCGCGATCTTGACCACATCGATCGCCCGCACCACGCCCGCGCAGAATCCACGCGGCTTGAGAAGGTAAATCTTCTTTTCTCCAGTGATGTTTTCGGCGATCGGTCTTAACGGCATAGTAATTTTGGATTGAATCCCGAGTATATCATCGGAAACTCACGGGACTGTGCCGCGGAGGACGTTCGGGGCGATGGTTCGAGTAAGGGAAAAATAATGCCAAAAGCCTGGTGCTATCGCGATGCTGTCGGGGCGGAAAATCTGCGAATTGTGGAGCTTCCGGAGCCTTCGCCGGGCCCCGGAGAGGCTGTCGTGGCCATGCGGGCCTGTTCTCTGAACTTTCGCGATCTGGCTGTCGCCTGCGGCGCCTACGGGCGCGCGGTGAAAACGCCGCTGATCCCGCTTTCGGATGGCGCGGGGGAAGTGGTGGCCACCGGTCCGGGCGTGACCCGCGTGAAGACCGGCGATCGCGTGGCGGGGATTTTCATGCAAAAGTGGATCGGCGGCCCGGTGAGCGATGAGGCCGCGGGATCGTCGCTGGGCGGCGCGATCGACGGGATGCTGGCAGAAAAGGTCTGCCTGAACGCCGAGGGTCTGACCCATTTTCCGGAGCACTTGTCCTGGGAGGAGGCGGCCACGCTGCCTTGCGCGGCGGTGACGGCCTGGAATGCGTTGTTCCGTTCTGGCGGACTCCGTCCCGGGGAATCCGTGCTGACCCAGGGGACCGGCGGCGTCTCGATTTTTGCGCTGCAGTTCGCCAGCATGGCCGGCGCGCGGGTGATCGCCACCTCCGGAAGTGAGGCGAAGCTGGACCGCCTCCGGCAAATGGGCATCCACGAGGTGATCGATTACAAAACCACCCCGGAGTGGGACAAGCGGGTGCGGGAAATGACGTCCGGTGCCGGGATCGATCCCGGTGTGGACCACGTCATCGAAGTCGGCGGCGCGGGAACTCTGCCCCTGTCGATTCGGGCGGTGCGCCGGGGCGGTCATATCGCGCTGATCGGGGTTCTGACGGGCGGGGGCGAAATCGATCCCCGGCCTATTCTAATGAAGGCGATACGGCTGCACGGAATCTACGTGGGTTCGCGGGAGATGTTCGAGGAGATGAACCGGGCCATCGCGCTCAGCGGCTTGCGCCCGGTTATCGACCGCGTCTTCGCCTTCGACGAAATCGCGGCTGCGATGGCCTATATGGAGAGCGGGGCCCATTTCGGCAAGATATGTGTGCGGTTTTGAAGACAACTGTGGCCGGTGATGAAACGGGCGGATACCCGGGCGCGTAAGCAGGACAAGGTTTCCGTCGCTGTCCAAACCGTCTATAGTATTAGCTAGGAACGTGTCCGCAATGAAATCTGCAACGACAAAGTCCGATTCGTGGTGGCGGCGCCCGGTTGCCTGTGCGCTTTTGGTTTTTGGGTTCCTTTCGTGCGCGGCGGGTCCCGCCTTTGCCGAGGACAAGAAGAAAGACCCCGACGAGATTGGCAATCGCAAGGTTGACAAGGGCATTAACTTCTACTCCATCGAAAAAGAGATCGCGCTCGGCAAGCAGATGGCGCAGGAGGTCGAACGCCAGGCCAAGATTGTGGACGACCCGATCATTGCTGAATACGTGAACCGGGTGGGTCAGAATCTGGTGCGCAACTCGGACGCGAAAGTCCCCTTCACCATTAAAGTAATCGACTCGGAAGAGATCAATGCGTTCGCTCTGCCCGGCGGGTTCTTCTTCGTAAACACCGGTATTCTTCTCAATGCCGACAACGAAGCCGAGATGGCGGGCGTGATGGCGCACGAGATCGCGCACGTGGCGGCGCGGCACGGTACCCGGCAGGCCTCGCGGGGCGAACTGATCAATTACGGCAGCCTCCCTTTGATTTTTATGGGCGGCTGGACGGGCTTCGCCATCCGCCAGGGCGCGAGCCTTGCGATCCCGATGGGGTTCCTGAAATTCAACCGCGGCTTCGAATCCGAAGCTGACATGCTGGGTTTGCAGTATATGTATAAAGCCGGGTACGATCCCGTTGCCTTTGTAGATTTCTTTGAAAAAGTTCAGTCTCTGGAGAAGCGCAAACCCGGGACAATGGCCAAGGTCTTTTCGGATCATCCGCCGACCGGCGACCGCATCACCAAGTCTCAGGAAGTGATTCAGAAGTACCTGAAAGAAAAACCTGAGTACGTTCTCAATACCAGCGAATTCAACGATGTCAAAGCGCGTGCGATTGCCATGCACGGCCGCCGCGCCATTGATAATTCCAAAGATTCGGGCCGTCCCACGCTGCGGCGCAATCCCAGCGGTCAGGTCGATTCCAACGGCAACGAAAAGGCGCCGTCCGCCGATCAGGACGATCGTCCGACGCTCAAGCGCCGGGACAACTAAACCTTTAGACGGGTTTGCTCACGTCGCGGTGGGTGACCTTCGCGTTATACCCGGCGGCAGCGAGGTTCCTGCGAATCTCTTCGGCGATCATCACGGAGCGGTGGTGCCCGCCCGTGCACCCAAACCCGATCGTAAGATAGCTCTTGCCTTCCTGAATGTAGTGCGGCAGCAGATAGGTCAGCAGTTCCGTGATGCGCTGCATGAACTCGGCGGTTTGCGGGAATGACCGGATGTACCTCGCCACGGCAGGATTCTTGCCGGTCAGCTTCTTGAACTTGGGAATGTAATTCGGGTTGGGCAGAAATCTGGCGTCGAACACCAGATCGCAATCCTGCGGAACCCCATGCCGGTACCCAAAGCTGGTGATATACACCATGAGTTTGGATCCGCCGCCGCTCTGGAACTTCGCCTTGATAAAGTCGCGAAGGTCGTGCACATTGAACTTCGAGGTGTTGATGGTCAGTTCGGCCAGAGCCCGGATTGGCGCGAGCACGAGGCGTTCTTTGGCCAGACTGACGCGAATGGATTGTTCCGCGCTCAGCGGGTGCGGCCGTCGCGTTTCACTGTAGCGGCGTATCAGCGCTTCGTCGTCCGCTTCGAGGAACAGAAGCCGGGTATTGACGCTGTTCTTGATGCGGGCGAAAATGGCCGGAAATTTCTTTAATCCCTCGCCCTCCCGTACATCCACCACCAGGGCGGCTCGGCGAATCGAGGCCGAATCACGCACCAGATCGGCGAATTTAGGTATCAGATCGACCGGAAGGTTATCGACGGAATAGTATCCGAGGTCTTCCAGGGCGCGAAGAACTGAGGCCTTCCCCGAGCCGCTCATCCCGGTGATGATCACCAGTTCGGGCGCGACTCCTCCAGCGGGTGCCGGCTTATTCGGAGCGGGTTTGGACGCCGCTTTCGGCGGGTGTTGTTTCGGGTGTTGTTTCCTCTTCGTCACCGGTTTCCCTGCCAGGCGTTCGCTTGCCGTCGCGCCATTTTCCGCGCAGCTTGATCGCTTGTCCTTCGAGCTTATCAAGAGCGGCATGGAAGGCACTGAAAAGATCTGTATGCGACCCGTGGCCTACCAGTTCGTGGTTGTGATAAGGAACCGTTATCTCAACGTTATTCAGCTGGCGCTCATGCGCGAGTACAACATGCGCCTCCGCCTCGCCGCGCCCGTTGTCCAAAAGCTTACCGATTTTCTCGAACTCGGCTGTCAGTTTCGCGGATTGCTCCGGCGACAGCTCCATGTGACGCCCCGTGTAGGTTACTTTCATAAATCAGTCGCGGACCCGGCGCTGATGAGTGGACGGAATCTTCATATCTTCCCGGTATTTCGCTACAGTCCGGCGGGTGACATCGATCCCTTCAGCCTGCAGCTTTGCGGTGATGTGGTCATCCGTCAGCGGGTGCCTTGTGTCTTCCTCCTCGATCATTTTTTTGACTTTGCGCTTCAACAGCAGCAGGGGTGTCCCGCTGCCTGAAGGCCCCTGCACGGCCTCGGAGAAGAAGTAGCGCAATTCGTAAACCCCGTGCGGGGTGTGCGCATATTTACTGGAAACCGCGCGGCTCACGGTGGAAGGATGCACGCCGACTTCCTCGGCCACGTCCTTGATCATCATGGGCTTCAGAGCGTCGATACCCTGCGTGAGGAATTCATACTGCCGCCGCCGGATGGCTTCGCAGACCCGCAGAATGGTGTGCTTGCGCTGCTCGATATTTTTCATCAGCTGGATGGCCGATGAGTAGCGCTCGCGGATGTACTCGCGCACTTCCTTGGTTGCGCCCTGATCGCGGTCCAGCATCTTCCGGTATTGCGCGTTCAGACGCAGTTGCGGCAAATCGTCATCGTTCATCTGAATGATGAACTCTTCGCCGTCGCGAATGAAGTAAACATCCGGCTCCACCGCGCGTGCGCCGGCGCCTGAGAACTTGACTCCAGGGCGGGGATTCAGCCGCCGGATCATGGCCAGCGCCACTTCGATATGTTCCTGCGGCCGGCCCATGATCCGGGCGAGTTCCTTGAACTGCCGCATCTCGAGCAACCGCATATGGTCGGCCACGATGTTCCAGGCCACGCCGCCCTTGCCGTTGAGGCTTTCAATCTGCAGGAGCATGCACTCCTTCAGGTCGCGCGCGCCAACACCTGCGGGGTCGAGCGACTGCACGGCCTTCAGGGCCGCCTGCATCTGCTCGCGGGTGAACCCGCCCTGCTGAGCCATTTCGTCCAGCGTCGCGATCAGATAGCCGTCTTCGTTCAGGTTGCCGATGATCGATTCGGCCGCGTCGCGCGTGGCGTCGTCGATCAGGCTGACGCTGAGTTGCGAGCGCAGATAATCGGGAAGGGTTTGCGGCGAGGAGAGAAAGGTCTCGAAAGATGGTTTCTCGACGGATTCCGCGGCGGGACTGCGATAGCCGGGATCCAGATAATCGTCGAAAAACGAGCCGAAATCGATTTCATCGAACGGATCGGTCGTGGAAGTATCCGGGGTCTCCGGACCATCGGCAGGGGCTTCGGCTTCCGCGAAAATCGCTGCGTCCCGGGTGAGTTCCGGCGCCTCTCCATCGAGCTTGATGTCGGCTGCATCCAGCAAAGACTGGTCTGCGGGATTTGACGACCGCTCTCCCTCAAGAAGCGGCTGCAACTCCTCGGGAGTGATTTCGTCACCCGCCTCCAGGGATTCTTCGAGAACCGGATTCTCAACAATCTCCTGGTTGATCATCTCTTTCAGTTCCAAGCGGTTAAGCTGAAGAACCGTGACCATCTGCACCAAGCCGGGAGTCAGAACCTGCTTCTGCGCCACCCGCAATTGCAGCTTCGGTGAAAGGGTACTCACACCATCATTATAGTCTCTTCAAAAGCGTTTGTTCTGTGGAAAAGTGCGGAAAGTTCCAATTTGGAACTAAAATTGCTAAGAGAGGTTTGAGCAAGAATAGCGAAATAGCGCCATTCTTGTGAAATTACTCCTCTTCGGGCAGGGCCGAAACTGCCAAATCATCGGCGATTTTCTTCTGATCGAGCAACTCCATCCACATGGCGACGACGTCCTCGGGTGAGCCCGTGAGATCGATCACTGACCGCTTGAGTTCGACGCCTTCATTGAGACAGACCACACCGACGCCGGTGGCGGCGGGGCGCAGTTCGAGGTGCAGTCCCCGGGCTTCCAGACGGAGCGTGGTTCCGATCCAGGCGAGATGGACCTTCATACGCCGCGTATGGCCGGCGCGGATCGACCGCTGAATCAGGGCCTGCGTGAAGGGACCGTTCTTCAAGCGGTCCGCCCACGGCGCGGAGGCGATTGCCTGCTCGCGTTCGGCGGCGCGCCGTTTGCTTTCGTCCAGTCCGCCCGCTTCAAGCGATTCCAGCGCCTTCAGATTGTTTTCCAGGCTGTCGAGGAAACTCATAACCTCTAGTTTCGCCTGCAGGCTGTTTCGGCGAAGATCGCGGCCGTCATCTGGATGGCGCGTTGCCGGCCGGACTGCTTATGCGGTTTAGTTCCTGCAGGTACAGCCCGTTGTCGGGAAAGCGGAGATGCAGTCCCGCCAGCAATTCCTGGGCGCCGGCGCGGTTATTGTCCCGCAGATCGGCCACCGCCAGAAGAAGCTTGGCGAAAGGCTCCAGGTAGTGACCGCGCTGCGCGGTGATGCGCAGCTCCTGCAAACCTTTTTCGCGATTGACCTGCGCTCCTGTGAGCCAAAGGAAAGCGCGCAGCGGGGCGGGTTTGAGACTCAGCAGGTAATTCTCGAGCCCGGTCCCGAGATAGGCGTCGTAGGCCTTTGGATCCACCGCGGTGAGTTTGTCCGCATAGATCCGGCCTTCTTTGGTGAACTTGAGCGCGGTCATGTCCTGCTTTTCGATCAGAGAAAAGAAATCCGCGCGCAAACCGAAGGTGAGCGATTTGGCGAACAGCGCGTTGGTGTCACGCGGGGAATCCCGCAGGGCGGCGTCGGCGAGTTGTTCGGCGCGCTCGATCTCGCGGCGGAATTGAGTCTTCATTTCCGGATCGGGCAGCGGCTTGGCGCGATGCAGGAATCGCGAATCGTCAGTGAAGAATTCCGACTCGAGAATGCCCAGCCGCGCCAACTCTGAAAATAGCCAGGCAGCCGCGTCGGAAACATGGCCCAGCGAATCGGAAGCATGGTCCTGCTTCCATTGCCCGAAGACCTGGTGGGCTTCGTCGAATTTCAGATCGTACATTTTGAGCCAGCCGGAGTACAAATCCGCCGAAGGCGCCGTATCGGCGCTGGCCGCGAACGCCGAAGAGCTGCAGAACAGGAACGCCGCGATCAGTACAGCCAGGGTTCCTTTATGACTTGCGCGGAAAAATCTGAAAATCGAGATCCAATTCATTTTTGACTGTGATCACGCCGCCGATATTGATGGGCTTGATTCCGAAATCGGTTTGTTTGAGGACGGTGTGCGCCGAATAGGCCTCGCCTGCCCGCTTCACCGTCAAGGCAATTGGTTTTGTGACACCGTGCAGAGACAAGCTTCCTTCTACCTTCCATTCTCCCTCGCCGAGCTTGTCGACCCGGGAAGAGCGAAATGAAATCTCGGGGAACTTCTTTACCTCCAGGGTCATTTCTTCCATATGTTGCTGGATGGTTGCCTGCGTTTTGGCATCAATGGCGGCATCCGGCTTGACCGTCATCTTCGTCGTCTCCACCACGAATTCGACCCGCGGATCGGGCGATTCCCGGAGAGTGCCGGACGCAATGGGCGCGTTGACCCAGTGTTCGTGGGCCGCCATGGACAGCAGTCCCGCCTTGCCCACGTGGATTGTGATCACGCTTCGCTGGACATCGATCGGTATCGAATCGCTGTTTGTGGCAATGCCGCTCTGCGCTGCCGCGATTGAGGTGAGCGCAAGCGCCCCTCCGAATATCACGGCTCTGTACGCCCAACTACGCTTCATAGGAATAAGTCCTTCTCAAATTCAGTTCGAATAGCGCCGCGGGCAGCATTCGGGTCACGGCGCGGCGTCCGGCGACGACGGCGCGGTTTTCCCACTGTCCGATATTTCCCATGAGCCGGGATCTCTGCTGGATATGCCGGGTCCGTGCCCGCCGCAGGGATTCATAGCGGCTGAACGCGGCATTCACCGAGCGGCCATCCGCAAGACACTTCGCCAGAACGAGCGCGTCTTCAATCGCCATCCCGCCGCCCTGGCCCAGATTGGGAGTGCAGGGATGCGCTGCATCGCCCAGCAAAGTTACGCGGCCCGAGGTCCATCGGCGCAGCGGAGGCAAATCGTATGCGGGATTCTCCAGAATGAAATCCGCCTCTTCGACCAGATGCGGAATAGGATCGTGCCACGCTCCGAACCGGCTGGAAAGCCGTTCCTTCAGCTGGCCGGGGCTACTCGCGGAAGCGGGATCGTTTTGTGGAGTATTGGCCGTCGCGTACCACGTGAATCTGCCGCTCCCGATGTCGAGAATGCCAAACCGGCTCCCGTGCCCCCACGTTTCGCTGTTGTCTCCCGGCTGGATGGCGGAACCCGCATAAACTGTGACGCCACGCCAGACTGTATAGCCGCGATAGACCGGATCGCAGACTCCGAACAGCTGGGCGCGCACGCGTGAGCGAAGGCCGTCAGCGGCGATCAGCGCATCGTGCTCGGCCGCGCTGCCGTCGTTGAACTCGATACGCACTTTCGATTTCGATTGCTCGATCCGGACAAATTCCCGCCCCAAACTGATCTGCTCCGCTGGGACGGCGGCGAGGAGCGCGGTCAGCACATCGGACCGCCGGGCGCAAAGAGCGGGTACATCGAAATCGCCAAGCGCGATGTTCATCAGAACCTTGCCACGGCTG
Source organism: Bryobacteraceae bacterium (assembly GCA_035552315.1). Taxonomy (GTDB): domain Bacteria; phylum Acidobacteriota; class Terriglobia; order Bryobacterales; family Bryobacteraceae; genus BOG-234. Next base: position 15,753 of record DASZLO010000221.1, on the reverse strand, counting down.
GAGCGCACCAGAAAATTCGTGTTGAGTCCGCTGCGCGTCACAACCGATTCGAGAACTCCCAGGCTTTTCAGCACGCGCGTGGCATTCGGCCACAGCATCATCCCGGCGCCCGCTTCTTTCAGCAGAGGGGCGCGTTCATAGACCGTGGCGTGAATGCCGAATTTATGCAGGGCAGCAGCCGCGGTCACGCCTCCAATACCGCCGCCGACGATTCCGATGCTCTTCATTCAGTGGGGACTTTTGGCGCTGAAAACTCTAAGGCTGAAAACTCAAGGCCAATGAAAACTAAGGCCGTGAAAATCCCATCGCGACAATACTAAGCTAACGTACATTTATGGTAACGCGCAGGAGCCCGCCACGGTTTCAGGTATGTCCCTCAGGCGGGCGGTCACAGGCTATAGTCGGCATAGGAACCGCGTGACCGGATCACAAGAGCAAACTCCCTCCCGCAAGCGCGCAGCGGCGCTGCGTTTTATCGTGTGCCTCGGAGTCGTGAGCCTGTTTGCGGACATGACTTATGAAGGCGCGCACAGCATCATCGGTCCGTATCTCAAAGACCTTGGAGCTTCCGCGTTTCAAGTGGCCATGATCGCGGGAGTGGGCGAGATGCTGGCCGCCAGTCTGCGATTGTTTTCCGGAAGATTCGCCGACCGCACGCGCGCCTACTGGGCAATCACGTTCTGCGGCTATTCCATGAATGTGCTGGCGATTCCCGCGCTGGCCTTCGCACCCACCTGGCAACTCGCGGCGATTCTGATTGTCGCGGAGCGAACCGGCAAGGCACTGCGCGGTCCCGCGCGGGACGTTCTGCTATCGGGCGCCACGCAGGAGGTTGGGCACGGCTGGGGCTTCGGACTCCATTCCATCATGGATCAGACCGGCGCCGTGATCGGCCCGCTCCTGATGGTGGCGGCCGTGGCGCGATCGCACCACTTCGGCCCCGGATTTCTCTGGCTGGCATTTCCCGCCGTCGGCACGCTGCTTGCGCTGCTCGCCGCGCGCGTCCTGAATCCCGAGCATACGCGGGTCGTGAGAACGCCCACCGAACAGGTGCTCCCGCGGGTCTTCTGGTTATACGTGATTGCGGCTGGATTGCTTGCATGCGGGATGGTGGACTTCCCTCTGCTTGCCTACCATTTTCAAGGCGCGAAAATCGCCACCGAGGTGGAAATCCCCCTGTTATACGCAGTAGCGATGGGAGTGAACGGATTGACCGCGCTTCTCTTCGGCAGAATGTTCGACCGCTTCGGACTGACCACGCTGGTCATCGGAATCCTGTTTTCCGTGCTGGCGCTTCCCTTTGGATTTCTCGGCGGCCCAACCGGGGCAATTGCCGGCGTGGCCTGCTGGGCCACCGGCCTCGGCGCGCAGGATGCATGCCTTCGATCCGGGATTGCGTCCGTAGTCTCGATGAACAAGCGCGGCGGTGCGTTCGGATCGTTCAATGGCGTATACGGGGTGATGTGGTTCCTCGGCAGCCTCGTCATGGGACTGCTCTATTCCCGCTCGCTGACAGCCCTGGTTGTCTTCGGAGTCGCTTCGCAACTGGCGGCCGCGGTAATGTTCTTCGGGCTACGGGATCAAATCAAAACCGCTCAGGCGTGACCTTCGGTGAGTGTTTCGAGAATCGACAAAATGCCCAGCAGGATCATCGCGCTGACGCCCGCGTAACGAACGGCCTTGGGCGGAATGCGCGCCACAATCCACTGGCGCACGCCGGCCCCGATGGATGCGGCGAGAGCGCCTTTGGTGACCATCGCGGCTACCGCGCCCACCCAGACCAGCATCGGCGCGCCAAAACGCGCGGCCATGGTGGCGGCGGTGATCTGGCCCACGTCGCCCCATTCAGAAAAGAAAATAGCGGCGAAAGAAATCATCACGCCACGCGCGGCACGGCGGTCCTTCTCCTCGGGCTTGCGCTCCACGGGCTTCCGCCAAAGGGTGATGGCGACGCCGATGAAACTGACGCCGGTCAGCGTCGCCACGAGAAGAGGCGGCAGTTTTGAGATCGCGCTCCCCACGGCGACGGCGACCGCCATCTTCACCATGAAGGCGATCAGCATGCCGATCATGACCGAGACGGTACGGTAGCGAGTCGCCAGCACGCCGGTAGTGTAGAGAAGCTTGTCACCGACAATCTCGGCGACGAAGACCGCTCCATAGGTCGCGAAGAATATTGCGATCATACTTCCTATTTTGCCGGAGTTTTTGCAGGCGACGGATTCGCGCTCGCTTTCAATGCGGCCCACTTCGCCATCAAGGCGTTATAGGCTGCTTCCTGCTTCGTGCAGGCTTCCAGTTCGGCCACAGTTGGCGGCATTTCCGTGCCCTGCATGCCCATCACGGAAGCCACCAGTTGTCCGCCGATGCCCGCAAGCGTTGGCGCGGCGGGTGTTCCGGCTGCTGTGATCTCTTCCAGCTTTTTAACCAGCGCGTCATTCGCCGCCGATGCGGGCCTGGCCTTGATGCTCTCGATCAACGCCTGCGCATCTTTCTGCGCAGCCAACGCGGTGCGCGCGGAATTTTCGACGCGGGTGGTAAGCGTAAAGATCTGCTGCACCTCCGGCGTGACCTTAACGCGCGGATCCATCCGGATGGTGATTGGCTGAGTTACGCTCTGGCCATTGACGGTCAGACGCGCGGTATACGTGCCCGGCGCGATCCAGGGCGAGTTCACGACCGGGTAAGTCCGGCGCGGAACCGCACCGACCTCGCCTCCCCCGCCGCCCCGTCCGCCGCCGCCGGTTCCAGGAATCGGATCGTAGCGCATGTCCCACGTGAAGCGGTGCATGCCTGCGGAAGTCTTCAGAATGTGCGGCGGCGCGGGCCAGTAAAGGGGCAGTCCGCAATCCGGCGCATTCGGAGTTGCCTGGCAAAGCTTGTTGTAAGCCACGGGATCGGTTGCAGGATCGGGCTTCCGCACGGGATCGGTGCTGGAGTAAGTCCGCACCACTTTGCCCTGCGAATTGAGGAACTCGAGCTTCACCTCACCGGCCGTGGAAGGCAAATAGAAATCCACGATCGCGCCGTTCGGCGGGTTTTCGCCCGCGGGCAATTCCGGCGGCCACGGCGTGGGGTCATTGGTGCCGAAGCGGATGCGGATTCCGGTCTCGGGTTTGAAGAGCCAGGCGCTGGATGCCGCGGCCGCTTCGGCAGCCTGGCGCAGCGGAGTCACATCGTCCAGAATCCAGAAGCCGCGTCCGTGCGTACCCGCAACCAGATCCGAACAGAGGCACGACTCGTCATCTTTCACTTCGATATCGCGCACGGAAATGGCGGGCATGTCCAGCCGGAGCGAACTCCAGTTATCCCCGTCGTCGATGGAAACCCACACCTGCGTGTCGGTGGCCGCGTAGAGCAGGCCCTTCTTGCGCGGATCTTCCCGAATGGAATTCGCGGCCGCGCCGGGAGCGATGCCCTTATCGATTTCGGTCCACGTCTTGCCGCCATCGTGCGTACGCCAGAAATGCGGGTTGAGATCGTCGAGACGCAAAGTGTTGGCCGCGATGTAGGCCGTTCGCGTGTCGAAGTGGCCGGCTTCCATGTTGAAGATTCGCGTCCACGGCTTCAGGCCGGCGGGAGAGACGTTGTTCCACTTCGCGCCACCGTTCATGGTGACCTGCACCAATCCATCACCGGTACCGGCCCAGAGCACATTGATATCGAGGGGCGACGGTGCAAGTGCCGTAACGGATCCCTGCGCCGCCGGAGTCACGGTGGATGCGTACTTGCCCGCATTGGCGGGAATGTCCCAGGTCTGGCGCGTGAGATCGCCGCTGATGGCGGTCCAGCTATGCCCGCCGTTGGATGTCTTCCAGACTCCCGCGGTGGCATAGAAAAGAATGTTGGGATCTTTGGGCGACCAGATCACCGGCTGTGTGCGAACCGTGCGATTCGGAGGTCCGCCCACCGGTTCAGGGCCGCCGCGCCCCGGGCCCGCCGGCCCGAGATTCGCCTTCTGCCCCGTGAGCCGGTTATAGACCGTTACCTTGCCGCCATAAACTAAATTCGGATTCTTCGGATCGGGAGCGATCTCGCCGTACTCCTCGACATCCACCGGATGCCAGTCGTGAAAAGTAATTTCCCCGTCCATGCTGCGGCTCTCGACGCATGCGGAACCAGAATCCTGCTGCCCGCTGCAAAGGCGATACGGGAAAGCGTTGTCGGCTGTCACGTGATACATGGCGCCGGTGGGCTGGGTATACCAGTTGCTCCACGATTCGCCGTGATTGGCGGAAACAACACCGCCCTGATCGCTCACGAGCAGAATGATATTCGGATTCTCCGGATTGACCCAGCTCTTCTGATAATCGTCGCCGCCGGGTGCGCCGCGTACCGCTGACCACGAGAAGCCGGCGTCGTCCGTTCGCCAGAAAACCGTCGAGCAGCTATACACGACTTTGTCATTCTTCGGATCTACCGTAATGGTGGGAAGGTCGCCGCCGCCGATGCGGCCCAGCGGACGGTTGTCCGGTGGATGACGGCCGCTGGATCCCATTTCGAAAACGCGCGGGTCGTCGGTGGCAAGTCCCCAATGCTCTCCGCCGTCCGTGGTTTTGTAGAACGAAATATTTCCGCCGCGCCCGCCGCGTGCCGCCCGGCCTCCACCACCCGCCGGTTCGGGCGTGTTCGGCACTTCGGCCGCCACCATCGCATAGATGATTTTGGGATTGCTGGGCGCGATGGCGAGATTCGCCTGAATAATGGGCGGCAGACCGCCGGCAAGTTTATTCCACGTCGATCCGCCATCGGTCGATTTGTAGATGCCGCCGTCGGTCCCGCCGAATGCGCCGTTCTCGAAAAATCCCTGCTGCTGCTGCCATAGCGCGGCGTAAACCGTGTTGGGCTGATTCGGATCGATACGGACATCGTTGCCGCTGGTGTATTCGTCCTTATAGAGAACCTTCTCGAAGCTCGCGCCGCCATTCGTCGAACGGAAGATGCCGCGTTCGGAGTTCGGTCCGTAAGGATGGCCCAGCGCGGCTACGAACAGCCGATCGGGATTCTTCGGATCGACCTCGATGTTGGCGATCATCTGCGAATCGCGCAGTCCCAGATGCGTCCAGGTCTTTCCGGCGTCTGTGGACTTATAAACGCCATCGCCTGTGGCGAGGTCAGGGCGAATGATTCCCGCGCCTGTCCCGACATAAATGATGTTCGGGTTGGAAGGCGCGACGGCAATGGCGCCGATGGATCCGGTGGGCTCGTTGTCGAAGAGCGGCTTCCATGTGGATCCGTAATCCGTGGACCGCCACACGCCGCCGTTATCGAAGCCTATGTAAAAAACATTGGGCTGACCGGGCAATCCGGAAAGGGCGCGCGCACGGCCCGCGCGGGGCGGTCCGATCTGACGCCAGTGCATCTCGTCATAAAGTTTCGGGTTCAGTTGTTGCGCGGAAGCAACGGAAACAAGGGCGGCGACGGGGAGGCCCAGGAGTGCAAGAAAGCCCGCAAAACGCGTAAGCTGCAATTTTTCTCTCCTGAATCCGAATAGTTTAGCAGCCGTGAATTCTGATGCTGTTCTGCGTGATGCTATTCTTCGTGGATGTTACGGATAGCCGAAAAAAGTCTCTTCTTCGGATTCGCAACGTTGCTCATTGCGCAGTTCGTATTGTCCGGACAAACCACTGACACCGCGACCATTCACGGACACATTCTCGATCAAAACAGAGGTGCCGTATCCGGCGCGCAGGTTACCCTTATCAGCGCCGCTTCGTCGCTGAAGCGCACTACCCGAACCGATGCGCAGGGAGACTTCACGATCACGACTCTGCCTGTGGACGGCAATTACACCGTCACTGCGGTAAAGGAAGGCTTCGGTCCCGCGAAACTCGCCGGCATTGCGCTGCAGAGCGGGGCCGCCGCCGAGATCAACATTCAACTCAATGTCGCTTCGGAGAACGCGCAGATCACGGTGACGGGAGTCGCCGGCGAGATCCGGACGGACGCGCCGCAGTTGGGCGATCGCATCGCGGGCCGCCAGCTTCAGGAAACGCCCATGCTGGATCGCCGCATTACTTATCTCCCGCTGCTGAATTCCGCCAACCGTCCGGCGATCAATCAGGGCGATATCTTTACCAACCAGAATCTCTTCACCACCAACGGCGCGGGCCGCCGCCAGACGTGGTTTGAAGTCGATGGCAGCACGGGCACCGACAGCTGGGGACGCCAGACGATCTTCACCACTATCCCGCTTCCGGCCCTGCAGGAAATGACCGTGCTCGAGAATACTTTTTCCGCGGAGTACGGCGGCAGCACGGGCAGTGCGGTCAACATCATCACGCGCACCGGCGGGAACCGTCTGCGCGGAGAGCTTCTGGAAGTGTGGAGGCCCTCTGCCACCGAAGCGGCGCTTTCAGGTTTCACCTCGACGAACGCTGCCAGCGGCAACGATCTGAACAGCAATACGCTGGGGCAGACCGATCTCTCGCTGGGCGGTCCGATCGGCACCGACCGCCGCACTCACTTTTTCACGGCGGGCGAGTTCGCGCGTGAGAATCGCGTGTCGCCGATTATTTCACCCATCGCGCCCGGCGGCTACGACGGGCACTACCGGGGCTGGCTCGGATTCCTGCGGCTGGACCGGCAGCTCAACGATCGCAATACGATTTTCTTTCGCAGTGGGGTAGATGCCTTCCATGACACGAACCCGAACGGGATCGTGGGGGGTAACAGCTTGCCCACCGTCGCCCGCGTATTCCGCCGCCGCACTTATTCCGAAGAATTGGGAGAGACCTCGGTCTTCACTCCATCGCTGGTAAATAATGTCCGGCTGCAATTCCAGCTGGCCTCGCCGATTACCGAGTTCGATCCCGTTGTCTATGGCACGCAGTATCAGGTACCCGTTTCCACCGGGGGAACTTTCACCACGGGAACGTCGCAATCCGCTTTGCTGCTGAACCGCCAATATCAGCTCGCCGACACCCTGACGTACATTCACGGACGCCACACGCTGAATTTTGGGGCCAGCTCGATTGTGGCCCGCAGCGGCGGCAACAGCAAGGAATTTGGCGGTCCGATCTATCTTGGACAGTTCATTTACAAGACATGCACGCAGGCGCTCACGATATGCGAGAGTCCGGCCTATCTCAATAACATCGCCAATGTCGCGACTTACACGCAGAGTTATGGCAACGCGAATTACCTGGTGAACGATGTCCTCTGGTCGGTGTTCGCGCAGGACGATTTCCGGCCGCGCCCGGACTTCACGATAAACCTGGGGATTCGCTACGAGCGCCAGACGTTCACGGATTTCCAGAAAGGCTTCGCGCCGCGCGCGGGCTTTTCGTGGAATCCCAGGGCCGACGGAAAGACCGTAATCCGCGGGGGCTTCGGCATCTACTACTCGCAAATCACCGACAACTCCGCCGCCAATTACGCGCTGACCGGACCAACAGGCGTTTTCAATTATTCCGCCGCGCCCGGCCAGATCGGTTTTCCGGCAACGGTCGCATCCGCGCCGCTGCCTGCATTTCCGGTTGGCGCGCAAACCCCTTTGCGCAGCCTCTATATCCGTCCCGGGAACGCCGCGTATCTGAATCAATTCTTCCCGACCTCGGTGCTTGCGGGATATCCCGGTCAGCTGCTGAATCCGTATTCGGAGCAATGGACGTTCGGAGTCGAGCGCAAGATCGCGACGGGGTGGGTGCTGCGCGCCGATTATGTCGGCTCGCATACTTTGCGAATCAATCGCCCGCTCGATGTCGACGCGCCCGCTTCGTTCATCCGCACGGCGCAGGGCCAGACACGCACCGCGCAGGCGGCGAACTGCACGCGGCCTTACTGGATCTGGTGGTACGCGCAGCAGGGGCTGACATGCAATCCGCTGGCCGCCACCAATCCGCAGCCGCCCTACAGCGTGATTCAGTCGGACGTCAACGACGGTTATTCCTATTACGATGCTCTGCAGGTCAATCTGAACGGCCGGGTGGGCGCGAAGTTCAACATGATGGTGAGTTACACCTGGTCGCATGCCATCGACAATGTGGATCCCGACCTTCCCAGCCAGAATCCGAACGATCCCAATTTTGCGGGCCGGATCGAAAACGCCAACGCAGTTTTCGATCAGCGGCATCGCCTGGTTCTGAGCGGAATCTATGTGGCCAAATGGGGAATTCACATCGGCGGACTGGTGACGATTGCCTCCGGGCTTCCTTATAACTTCGTGACCGGCACCAACAACAGCGGCGACACCGGGGCCACCACGGACAGGCCTGTTATCAACGGTGTCGTGGTTGGACGCAACGCGGGTCGGGGAACTCCGACCTATGAGATTTCGCCGCTCATGGAAAGGCCGTTTCGCATCAACGAACATCTGCGCATCGAGCCACGCATTGAGGTTTTTAATCTCCTGAACCATCCCAACTTCGCTGGCTTTAGCGGTACGTATGGAAACGGAATCGCGCCGGGTGCGGGGTTCGGGCAACCCCTGGCCGGAATCACGAATCAGTTTCCCGCGCGGTCCATTCAATTCGCAATCAAGGTGACAATCTGATGCCTTCGCAAGCAGGTGGTAAATTAATCTTTCGGCCAGTCCCTGTCGCCACGCCGGACAGGAGCCATGCATGATCGTTCATAGCCGAAAACTTTTCTCAATCGCCCTGCTGAGCGCCGTCGCATTCGCGCAGCGGCCAGCGCCAACCGGTCAATACGCCGCCGGTCTGCTGGCGGGTTTGCAATGGCGCGACGTGGGTCCCATGCGCGCCGGCCGCACGTTCGGCGTCGCCGGGAATGCCGACCAGCCCGATACGTTCTACATGGGCTCCGTCGGCGGCGGTGTCTGGAAGACCGAAAACGCCGGACGCACCTGGCTTCCGATTTCGGACGAAGGCATTCCGATCGGCTCGATCGGTGCGATCGCAGTCGCTCCTTCGAACGCCAAAGTCGTTTACGTCGGTACCGGCGAGTCCGACATCCGCAGCCAGAATTCCTATGGCATCGGCATGTTCAAGTCGATCGACGCCGGCAAAACATGGATTCACATCGGCCTGGATAATACGAGGCAGATCGGCCGTGTGGTCGTGGATCCCAAAGACGCCAATCGCGTTTATGTCGCGGCCCTGGGGCAGATCTACGGGCCGAGTCCGGATCGCGGCGTGTACCGTTCGACGGACGGTGGGGCGAACTGGAAAAAAGTTTTGTTCGATCAGGCGCATTCCAACGACACCGGTGCCGTGGATCTGGCGATCGATCCAAAAAATCCGCGCGTAGTCTACGCGGCGATGTGGGCAACGCGGCGCCCGCCGTGGTCGGTCTACGCTCCGGCAAACTTGCCGGGCGGTGGACTTTTCAAATCCACCGACGGCGGCGATACGTGGAAAAAACTCGGCGGCGGCCTGCCCACTGACGATTTCGTCGGTCGTATCGGCATCGCCATCGCGCCCAGCGATCCCAGAATTCTCTGGGCTGTTGTCGACGATCTCGGCAGCGCCTCTCCGCCTCCGCGGGGCCGTGGCGGCGCGCCCGCGGCGATGCCCGATCCCAATCCCGCCGCGAAGCCGACGGGTGGAATCTATGTTTCCAAAGATGCCGGGGCGACCTGGAAGATGGTCAATGGCGAGAGCCGTCTGGGCAGCCGAGGCTGGTATTTCAACGGCGTCGCGATCGATCCGGTGAATCCCGACAAGGTCTACATCATCAACACCGCTACCTATATGACTGCGGACGGCGGCAAGACGTTCATTCCGCTCAAAGGCGCTCCCGGCGGCGACGATTACCACCAGCTCTGGGTCAATCCGAAAGACGGCAATCGCATGGTGCTCAGCAGCGATCAGGGAACTGTGGTCAGCGTGGACGGCGGAAAAACCTGGAGCTCCTGGTACAACCAGCCCACCGCGCAGATCTATCGGATTTCCGCCGATTACCGTTTTCCCTACTGGCTGTACGGTCCGCAGCAGGACAGCGGCGGAGTGGCTGTCAGCACGATGTCGCGCGAGGGTGTGCTCTCGTTTCGCAACTGGATACCTGCGTGTTTGGCCGGTGAGAGCGATGTTGTCGTGCCGGATCCGAAAGACGGCAACATACTTTATGGCAGCGGCAACGGGAAATGCGATCAGGAGCTGAACGCGGCGCTCCCCGCCGGAGAACTGCCGGCGCAGGATCCCGACGACCTCAATCGCAAGACCTGGACTCTTCCAGAGGTGTTTTCCCTCGCCGATGAAGCGCTGTATTATGCGAATCAGTTCGTGATGCGATCGCGCGATCGCGGCAAGACCTGGCAGAAGATCAGTCCTGACTTCACGCGCTTGAATCCGCCCGTGCCTTCCACGCTGGACCCGGCAACCGCGAAGGACATCGACGAGCCGATGACCAGCCGCTTCGGAGTTGTCTACTCGATTAGTCCTTCGCCGTTGCAGGCTTCAACCATCTGGGCGGGCACCGACGACGGCGTGATCGAGGTGACGCGCGATGACGGCAAGAACTGGAACAATGTCACGCCGGCTCCCCTGACGCCCTGGAGCAAGGTCGCGCAAATCGAAGCCGGCCATTTCGATGCCGGAACCGCCTATGCCGCGGTGGATCGACATCGCCTCACGGACAACCGGCCTTATATCTACCGCACGCACGACGGCGGCAAGACCTGGCAGAATGTGGTGGCGGGAATTCCCGATGGCGCTTATGTGAACTCGGTCAAAGAGGACCCGAAAGCGAAGGGTCTGCTGTTCGCGGGCACGGAGCTGCGCGTTTACGTTTCGTTCAATGACGGCGATCAGTGGCAGCCCCTGCAAAACAACATGCCCGTTACTTCCATTCGCGACATGGTTGTGCACGGCGACGATCTGGCGATCGCCACGCATGGGCGCGGTTTCTGGGTGATGGATCAGATGACGCCGCTGCGGGAACTGGCCGCCGAGGGTCCGCGCATTGTGTCGTCGAATGTGTGGCTATTCGAGCCGGGCGAAGCTTATTCGGTCGGACCGGGCAGCATGAACGGCACGCCGCTGCCGCATGATGAACCGCAGGAAATGAATCCGCCCAACGGCGTGGTGGTTTACTATTCGCTGAAAAGCCCGGCGGCCCGGCCGCTGAAGCTCGAGCTGGTGAACAGCGCGGGCGCGGTGCGCGCCTGTGCCGCCAGCGATACGCCGGTTCGTCCGGTGAATACCGAAGCGATCAACGTGGAAGCGGTGTGGGAACAACCCGGACAGCCGCCTTCAGCAGCGGCGGGAATGCACCGCTTTGCGATTGGCGGATCGAACGGGCGCGGCGCGGGTGGAGGGCGCGGCCCAGCGCCGGCGCCACCGCAGGACGCTTGTACAGGATCGATGCCGGCCGCGCCTGCAAGGGCTGGCCGCGGCGGTGGAGGGCGGGGCGCAGCGCCGCTCCTGCAACCCGGTCAATATACGGTGCGGTTGACGGTCGACGGCCAGAGCTATACGCAGCCGGCTACCGTGAAAGCCGATCCGCTGGAGCCACGCTAAAGTCGTCGCAGGTCACGGCACGCGGGTGATATTCAGAAGCGCCTGGCGATTCTCGCGTAGATTTTTTCGGGATCGCACTTTGGGATAAGGCTGCTTGCCCATAGTCCCCTTCCAGAGGACCTGATTGAAACGCGGCGTATCGAGTTTGTCCTCTTCGTCGAAATCCATGTCGCCGAGTTTCTTTTGCCACCACGCGGCGTTGTGCTGGTTTCTCGCGGCCGCAAGCACGCCGGACGCACCGGGCCGTTCGTTCGCAGCGCGCGCCGGGAGCGGAAGTTCGGTAGTCCTCAGCAACTCGGGCACAGCGGGCGTATAGCTCCACTTGGACAGATTGAGATCGAAGATTTCCGACATCGGCGCTGTGGCCGCGCTGTAAATACTGGAAGGCTGAATCCCGAGAATCGCCTCCATGGTGCGGATCATGCTCACCGTCGTATACCGCTCCGATACCACTGCTCCCTGCTTCACATAAGGACCCGCGATCAGCGCCAGACTGCGGTGCGCATCCACGTGATCGGGGCCATCCTGCGCGTCGTCTTCAATGATGAAGATCAGAGTATCGCTGGCGTAACGGCTCGCCGCAACTTTCGCGATGAGCAGTCCGATTGCATAATCGTTATCCGAAATCTGCAGCGCCGGCGTGTTGAGTCCGTAGAGCGCCGTTCCGAAACTGCCGAAATGGTCGTGCGCCAACCGGATCAGCGAAAGGTTCGGCAGATTCCCGCTGGCGGTGAACTGATCGAATTCACGCTCCCACTCCTTGAACAGGTAGTAATCGGAATTATTCTGATCGAAGCTGCGGTAATAGAGATCCGTCTTGTCGAGCAACGTTTTTTGCGAAGGCGTCGCCTGCGGAAGCTTATCCGCAAACGGCGTTTTCGATATCGGTATGTAGCCTTTGTTCGTCTTGGGATCGTTGTAGCGGGCCAGATCGCAGAAGATTCCGTAGTTGCGCACAGTCAGCCGTGCGCGTAAAGCCTCATCCCAGATATAGCCTTCGCCCGCGTCCCCGAACTGCGAATCGGGCGCCGCCACATCGCCCGTGCCCGGCAGCAGATTCGGATCCGCCTGCAGCATCGGCTGCCCTTTCAAGCGCTCCGCATGATCGCCGATTCCGACATTGACACCGCGATTGGTGCCCTCCCAGTCGTAATCAAAAGCGCGGCTGGCGTAATTCGGCGGCACCGATTTCTCGGTGTAATCTGTAGTGCGAGCCGCGGTGGACCAGTTCCACCCGACGCCGCTCACCTCGCCCGAATCGTAAAAATTATCCAACGTGACGAAGTTGCGGGCCAGTGCGTGGTGGTTTGGCGTGAGGGGCTCGGGAAACTCCGTAATGGACGGATCGCCGTCGCCTTTTTCCAGATCCCCCAGCACCTGATCGTAAGTGCGGTTTTCCTTAATGATGTAAATCACGTGCTTGATGCGCTGGCGAAGCTGCGCGATCACCGGGTCGTTGAGCGACGAACGCACCGCCGCGAAATGGTTGTTCTCCGCAACCCGCGTGGTCAACGCGGCAAGCTGGTCCCCATGCGGGACGGGCGCGGCCCAGAGGCTCGCCTTCTCCAGCGTGTATACGTAGCTGAACGGCGTCCTCGCGCAGTCGGGAATCTTCGGCGCTTTCACATCGGCGCGGCAATTGCCGAGATTCGGCCCGGGCACGCTCTTGCCATTCACGGCGTACAGAGTACCGCCGTCGCTGCTCACGCTCACGCTGTTGGGATACCAGCCAGTCGGGATCAAACCGGTGACCCGCGCCGGGCCTGCAGGATCGAGTGACACCACCGCGATCGCATTCGTGCCGCCGTCGGTTACGTACAGCGTGCGCTCATCGGGCGAAAGCGCAAGGCTGTTTGGATTTGCGCCGCGCGGCAGATTCTCGCCAGGCAGCAGCGCTGCGGGCGCAGTGATCCCGAAACTGTCGACGGCCTTACCGGTGCCGGTATCGATAACAGTGACGGCGTCGGCGTTGTCGAGAGCCACATACAGACGGCTTCCCGCGCGATTGAGCAGAATCCGGTTCGGCTGGCCACGCACCGGAATACGCGCCGAAACGGCAGGCTTCCCCGTAAGACTGACCACCACAATCTCGCGATCGCGCGTGCTCGATATATATGCGCGATCGTCTCCCTGTATCGCGATCCAATAAGGATATTCGCCGCCCGGAACGCCGCTCTTCGACGGGTCGGAAACGCCGGGGCGAAGATCGAGTTCCGAAGTCCGCGCGCGCGTCTTCAGATCGACCAGGCTGATCGAATCGTTATAGAAATTGGCAACCGCCGCAACGGTGCCGGAACGATTCACCGCAATCCCCGCGGTGACCGGTTTCGGATTCGGCCCCGTTATCAGACCGTTGCCGTGCGCGTGCACCATCGGCACCGAGGCCGCCCGGTAGTATGCGATTCCGCGTCGCGCAAAGATGTACATGGAATCGTCGGGACCGCCCGAAACATAAAATTCCTGCCCGTTAGGATTCCAAGCCAGTCCGCAGAAAGAATTCGGGATCGGAAGCGCCTGCACCTGCCGCGGCGGATACGAAGTCACGTCATAGACAAAAACAAATTCAGGGGAATCCTTCAGTGGGCCCGGTCCGCGATTGTAACCGCTGGTCAGCACCAGCAGTTGCGTGCCGTCGGGACTCAGCGCCGTCGTGACCGCTTGTCCCAGCGCAAAATTCGGACGGCTCGCGACGCCCGGATTGAGCGGCAACTGCACCGAATGCGGCGCGGCGGCGGGAGTAATAGCGGCCCCGTTGGGAAGCAGAATCGGATCCGCCGCCTGCAGATTGAAGCACGCGAACAGGAGCAGTACTTGAGAGGCGAGACAAAGCGGGCGCATGGCTCCGCCCAGTATACGTCCGCTTTGTTTCAGTCCGGTTTCCGCCGGTTACTTGCCAACTTCCAGAATCGTGAACGAATCCGGCACCATCTGTCCGCGCCCGCCGCGTCCTCCACGACCGCCGGCAGGGGGAGGCGTCGCAGGCGCCGGGGGCGCCGCGAACTCCGCTCCGATCAGGAGAATGTGGCCTGTCTTGCTGTCGAGCGTCAGAGTCTTTGCGGAGACCATTGTGGTCAAAGTCTGTTCCACTTCGAAACTTGTGGGACTGTTTTCTTTGACGATCGTGAGAGTGCCGTCGCCCTGCGAACTGAGGGCTTCCTTCGTGTCGGGATTGAAAGCGGCGCCGTCCGTGCCAACGCCGATCGGCAGAGTCGCGATGATTTTCCCGTCCGCCGCATTCACCATCACCATGTTTGCCGGATTCCGGCAGGTCGCGAAGAGCACGTTGTTTTTGGCATCCAGCGCCAGCCCGGCGCAGGTTCCGCCTTTGCCCGCGATGTCATAGTGGCCTGTTACCGTGAGAGCCTTGGCGTCGATAACCGCAATATTGTCTTTGTCCTCCACGTCGATATAGACATGGCCCTTGCCGTCGGTGGCTGCCTGTTCAGGGGCTCCGCCGATATCGAGCGTGCCGGCAATCGATCCGTCGGATGCATTGATAACAGTGGCATGGGGAGCCCGGTGACTAAGCACCCACACCCGGTCATTGAACGGGTCGTACATCATGCCGTCGGGGTTGCCTTCGACCTCGATTTTCTTAATCACCGCCAGGGTCTTGGGATCGAACATAGTTACCGGTTTACTGCTGGCGAACCCGTGACCGGACTTGGTTGAGACCACCGCCCCGTGCGCTCCCACATCCGGGATCTCGCCGGTTGGCGCGAGCGTATCCAGATTGAAAACGGTGATCCGCGCGGGAGTACCGGATCGCGCGACGTAGAGCCGCCGTCCGCTGGCGTCGGCATTGACGTAGTCGAAGCCGCCTGCGCCACCCACCTTCGCGGTTTTCAGAATTTTGTAGGGTCCGCTCTGGGCGAAGCCGGTCATAGCGACCGCCAGCGAGGCGATTGCATACATGACGAGGTACCTGCGCATAGGAAACTCCTGTCCGGGAGCCAGTATACATCCGGTCCGGCAGCCAGGGCAGAAGTGTCCAACCGCACATTGAGCGAGGCAAATGAGGCTTACGATAAATACAGGAAAGGTTTCCACCTTTGGCATTGGTTCCGCCGTACATCGCCAGTCTCAGGCCTTACGGGGCCGGACGCAGCATCGAAAGCGTCGAACGCGAATTCGGTGTTCCCGCCACTAAACTGGCCTCCAATGAAAATCCGCTCGGGTCTTCTCCTTTGGCTTTGGACGCGATCCGGCAATCGCTCAATAATTTGAACCGCTATCCGAGCGGTGGCCTTCGCCTGCGGGAAGTGCTGGCGCGCCAGTTCGACGTCAAGGTGGAGAACGTGATTGCGGGCAGCGGCTCGGAAGGCATCATGTC
>DASZLO010000220.1:0-6337 GCA_035552315.1 Bryobacteraceae bacterium | reverse complement strand
GCCTGAATGGCGATTTTTCAAGAGCCGTGGAATTAATCCATCGCCATGCCGGCAAGGTCGTGGTCACCGGCCTCGGTAAATCGGGATTCGTAGCCCAGAAGCTGGCGGCGACATTGTGCAGCACGGGCGCGCCTGCCGTATTTCTTCATCCCGTGGATGCTTTGCACGGGGATGTGGGAATTTACGCGCCAGCGGATCCGACGATCCTTCTTTCAAAAAGCGGCACCACGATGGAATTGCTTCGCCTGGTCCCGGTCCTGCGCGAGCTCAGTTCGCCGCTGATCGGCATCCTGGGGAATCTGTCTTCACCGCTTGGGAAGGAGATGGATATCGTGCTGGATGCCTCGGTGCGCGCGGAAGCCGATCCGTTCAATCTGGCTCCCACTGCGAGTACCGCTGTCGCGACGGCGCTGGGAGATGCTCTGGCGCTGGCTGTGATGCAGGCGCGCCGGGTCACGCCCGAAGATTTTGCGCAGCGCCATCCGGCGGGGCAGTTGGGGCGAAATCTGCGGCTGACGGTTGGCCAGATCCTGCATGGCGGCGATGAGGTCGCCTGGGCCGGCCCGGACGATTCCATGAAGTCGGTTATTATCTCCATGAATCGTCACCCGCTCGGCGCGGCATGTGTCGCCGACTCGAACGGAGGACTGCTCGGCATCGTCACCGATGGCGATTTGCGCCGGGCACTGGAAGGGGACATCGACATCCGGCTCGTGAGAGTCAGAGATGTAATGAAGAAGTCGCCTGTTACAATCGGCCCGGAAGCGACGCTGCGAGAGGCATTGCTGCTGATGGAAGACCGCCCCTCGCAAATTTCCGTATTACCCGTGGTCGAAGGCGCGGGCCCGGGCGCCAAGTGCCTCGGCCTTATTCGGCTGCACGATTTGTATCAGACGGATTTGACTTGAAAATCTGACTTAAAGGGAGCAAGCACAGCATGAACTGGGAGACAGCGGCACGCTTTGACTGGACCGGTCCCATCTCGAACCGGGCTGAAAAGGAAGAGGTCGCGCGCCGGCTGGCCGATCATGTGAAGGACGGGGACGTGATCGGCGTCGGCTCCGGGTCCACTTCTTATCTGGCAGTCGGCGCGATCGCGGAGCGGGTTCACCGGGACGGCCTTCGCGTCACGGGGATTTGCACCTCGCATGAAGTTTCGCTGGCTTGTGCGGCGGCTGGACTGGCGGTTACGACGCTGCAGCAATGCGCGCCCGACTGGACGTTCGACGGCGCCGATGAAGTGGATCCGGACCGTAGCCTGATCAAGGGCCGCGGCGGCGCGATGTTTCTGGAAAAGCTGGTGATGCGGGCGGCGAAACGCAATTTCATTCTGGTCGATTCATCGAAGATGGTGCAGAAGCTGGGAGGAAAGTTCGCGGTGCCGGTGGAAGTGTTGCCCATGGCTTTGCACGTTGTCGAACAGGGATTGTACAGCCTGGGAGCGACCGAGATCGAAATGCGGCACGCGGTCAAGAAGGATGGCCCGGTGATCACCGAGAGCGGTAATTTTATTTTCGACGTGAAGTTTGCCGATATTCCAAAAAGCCTGGAGCGCGATATCAAAGCCATCACAGGCGTGATTGAATCGGGACTTTTTATCGGGCATCCGGTCGAGATTATCGTGCCTGGCGGCGGCGGGATCTAGCCCGGCCGGCTTCGAGCTTGCCTGGCTTGTTTTCCCCGGCGGGGATGTTGATATACTCCCCGTGAAACTCATATGACCTCCTCGCCTGCAAAAAGTGCGGCAGAGCCCGATACCGTAGGCGGTAACCGGGCGCGCCACGCCATCATCGCGATCTTCATGCAAATGATGATTACGGTCGTTTATTCGTGGTCCGTGTTTCGCGTTCCGCTGGCCGTCCTGCACGGATGGTCGAAAGACCAGACCATCATGCCGAATCGTTACTCGCTGATCATGGTCGCGGCCGGAGCCGTAGTCGGCGGGATGTGGCAGGACCGCAAGGGTCCGCGGCTGGTGGCATCGGTGGGCGGTTCTCTGCTTGCGCTCGGCTCCCTCATCTCAATGTTCTATGGAGATACGCTGGCAGGTCTTGTGATCGGATATGGATTTGTCGGCGGCTTCGGCGGCGGCTTCGCCTATGTCACGCCCATCGCGAATCTGGTGAAATGGTTTCCCGACAAACGGGGCTTAATGGTTGGGCTGGCGGTGATGGGTTCCGGCGTCAGCACGCTCTTTTGGAGTCCTCTGATTGAAACACTGATCGGTCACAACCCCGCGGCCTACCATGACACGATTCCGCGAACGTTCATGGTGATGTCGACTTTGTTTCTCTTCACGATTGTGGGGGCGGCGCAGTTGTTCCGCGATCCTCCTCCCGGATGGAAGCCGAAAGGCTGGACTCCGCCGGTGCAGACCACATCGCACAAAGCCACGGCGGGACAGATGCTGCGTACCTGGCAGTTCTATGTGCTCTGGATTGTTTTCTTTTTAGGAACCTCAGTGGGCACGACGGCCATCGGACAGGCCTCGCCATTGATTCAGGAAGTGGCCGGGAAGAATCTGCCGATCACAATCGGACTGGCGATCGGAATCATGGGTATCGCCAACGGGGCCGGTCGGCTGATCTGGGGCAGTATTTCGGACCGGGCGGGGAGGCAGCTCACTTTGATCGCCATGAGCGCAGTTTCGATTCTGGCGTGCCTCGGTTTTCTGCGGGCTGCGACGGGGTTCTGGGGAGTGGTGGCGGGGTTGTGCCTGGCGGCTTTTGCATACGGCGGATATCTTGCCCTGATGCCTACCTTCTCGGCTGATTTCTTCGGGCAGGCCAATGTGGGCGGGAATTACGGACTTCTGTTTTCGGCATGGGGAATCTGCGGTTTTTATTTCCCGCATTATTCCGAGAGTCTGCTGGACCGGGCGCTCAAGGCCGGGAACCTGGCGGGCGGCTACAAGGATTTGTATTTTCAACTGGCGATACTCGCGGCGGGGGTAGGGGTGTTGGGGGCGTTTTTGAAATCTCCGAAGATCAAGCACCTTCATTGAACCCGAAGCACCGAAGCCGAAGCGCTAATCTGGTTAGGTGGATATCGAAAAAACCCTGCTGCGGAAGGTCGGTGAGGCGATTCATCGCTTCAACATGATCCGCGAAGGCGACCGCATTGCGGTGGCCGTATCTGGCGGCAAGGATTCCGTTACCCTGCTCGATGCCCTGCTTTTAATGCAGAAGCGGGCGCCCATCAATTTCTCGGTTTGCGCGTTTACCGTGGAGCAGGGGAAGTTTCTGGGTCCGGTGGGGCCCGTTGGTGAATATATCCAAAGCCTCGGGGTGGAGTGGAAATACTATACCGACAATCCTTCGCTTCGTTTACTGGAGGAACAACCCGATCACGGGTGCGACCTGTGCAGCCGCTTCCGCCGCCGCGCCGTGTACCAGATCGGGCGCGAGCTGGGTGCGAATGTCATCGCCTTCGGGCACACCGCGGATGACTTCTGCGAATCCCTTTTCCGCAATATGATGTTCACCGGAAGGTTGAGTTCCCTTCCACCTGTTACCTACTCGAAAGAGCGGGATTTCCGGCTGATCCGCCCGCTCGTTTATGTGACTGAAGAAATCACCCGGGGATATGTCGAGAGCAAAGGGATTCAGGTTGTTCCCTGCGGTTGCTCTTTGCGAACCGGGACGGTTCGGCGCAGCATCCGGGAGACGATCGCCGATTGGGAAATCGAACATCCACGCCTCAAGGAAAGCATCCTCTCCGCGATGGGAAACATCAATCACGGCAGGCTGCTCGATACCCGCTATCTCGAACTTGAAGAAGACGAATCTGACGGCGAGTTCGAAGTGACGGGTTCGGAACTGCTGCCGGTCCTCAACAACATCTGAATAAATGTCTGTACTCCTGACCTGCGACGCGATTGAAAAATCGTTTGGGTCGCGCACTGTCTTCTCCGATATTTCGCTCAGCCTGCATGATGGCGAGCGGCTCGGAATCATCGGGCCGAATGGCGCCGGGAAATCCACGTTCCTGCAGATTCTGGGCGGCGAGATGCCGGCCGATGAAGGAACGGTTTCGATCCGCAAGGGCGTCCGCGTGGCGATGGTGGTGCAGGATCCCCGCTTCGATCCGGATGCGACCGTCCGCCAGTTGATTGCGGCATCGGCGCGCGGTGACAACCAGGACGTTGAGGTTTCAAAGATCATTAGCCGGGTGGGGTTTGCGGATGCTTCCGCGAAAGCGGGCACGCTCTCGGGGGGATGGAGGAAACGGCTGGCCATTGCTGTCGCTTTGGCGGCGCAGCCGGATGTGCTGCTGCTCGATGAGCCCACCAACCATCTTGATGTGGAAGGCATTCTGTGGCTGGAGAAGCTGGTGGTTTCGGCCTCCTTCGCCTCCATCTTCGTGACGCACGACCGTTATTTTCTGGAAAACAGCGCCACGCGGGTTGCCGAGATCAATCGCGCCTACCCGCTGGGATTGTTCGCCGCGCCCGGGAATTACAGCAAGTTTCTGGAGAAGCGCCAGGAGTTTCTGCGGGCGCAGGCGAAGGAACAGCAGGCGCTGGAAAACCTGGTGCAGCGCGAGATCGAATGGCTGCGGCGCGGCGCGAAGGCGCGGACCACGAAATCGAAGGCCCGCATTCAGGACGCCGGAGAATTGCAGGAACAACTTGCCGATGTGAGCTCGCGCAATCGCAAGGGAACCACGGCGATTGATTTCACGGCTACGGGCCGGATGTCGAAGCGCCTGATCGCCTGCGAAAACCTGTCGAAGAGCATGGGTGGCAGGCTCCTGTTCCAAGGGTTGAAGCTGACGATTTCTCCTGGCATGAAACTGGGGGTGCTGGGCTCGAACGGTAGCGGCAAATCTACTTTGCTCCGGATTCTTGCGGGTGAAATCGATTCCGACACCGGCGAAGTATTTCGTGCGGAGGGCGTGCGGATTGCGTGGTTCGATCAGAATCGCGACAAGCTCGATCTCGACCAGCCTTTGCGGCGCGCGCTGGCGCCGGAGGGCGGGGATACGGTTATTTTCCGCGATCGCCCGGTGCATGTGGCGGGGTGGGCGGCGCGATTTTTGTTCCGGCAGGACCAGCTCGAGTTGCCGCTGAACAGGCTTTCGGGGGGCGAGCGGGCGCGGGTTCATATCGCGCGTCTCATGCTGCAGCCGGCCGATATTCTGTTGCTCGACGAGCCTACCAACGATCTGGATATTCCCACGCTCGAGGTACTGGAAAGCAATCTGATCGATTTCCCCGGCGCGCTTGTGCTGGTGACGCATGATCGTTTCCTGCTGGACAGAATTTCATCCATGCTTCTCGCCATGGACGGCGAGGGCGGGGTGGAGTTCTTCGCCGAACTGGCGCAATGGGAACAGGCCAATGCGGAAAAGAAAGCGCCCGCGAAAACGGCTGCGAAAGATAGCCGCAAGCAGCCGCAGGCAAAGAAGCTCACGTACCTGGAAGCGCGCGAGTACGAGCAGATCGAGCACCAGGTCGCGCAGGCCGAAGATGTGCTGGAATCGAAGCGGCAGCAATTGGAAATGCCCGATGTGGTTTCCGATGCCGTCCGCCTGACGCAGGCAGTGGCTGAGATCGATGCGGCGCAGGAAACGGTCGACACTCTTTACGCCCGCTGGGCCGAACTCGAAGCCAAACGGACATAAAGCCGGCGGTCATAATAGTGCATGGGTTCTTTCACTACAACTCCCCGCACCACTGTGCGGAGGCTGCCAAAGCGCGGTGTATTCGATCGCGCTGAGGTTTTCAAAATACTCGACGAGGCATTCATCTGCCACGTCGGATTCTGCGATGAGAGCGGCCGGCCAGTCGTTATCCCGACGGCTTTCGGACGCGCCGGCGAGAGAATTTATCTGCATGGTTCCGCGGCCAGCCGCATGTTGCGGGGACTGGCGGGAGGCTTGCCTGTCTGTGTCACGGTGACGCTGGTCGATGCTCTGGTGCTGGCGCGCTCGGCATTTCATCATTCCATCGACTACCGGTCAGTCGTGATGTTCGGCGAGGCCGTGCCGGTGGAAGATCCCGCCGAGAAGAATGAAGCTCTGCGCCTGATTACAGACCATCTGGTGCCCGGCCGCTGGGATGACGTGCGGCAGCCGACGGACAAGGAATTGAAGGCGACTTCGGTGCTGGCTCTGGATCTCGCGGAAGTCTCGGCGAAGGTGCGCACGGGTGGTCCCATTGACGATGAGGAAGATATGGAGTTGCCGGTCTGGGCGGGTTTGATTCCGCTCCGCATCGTCGCCGGCGAACCTTTGCCGGAGCCGGGTAAAGGCGAAGCCCCGGCCTATGTGCGGAACTACAGGAGAGGGTTATGAACCAGCGCGAGAAAGCTGAACTGCTGCGGCGGCTGCATGC
>DASZLO010000219.1:0-4795 GCA_035552315.1 Bryobacteraceae bacterium | reverse complement strand
TATATGGAAACGCCGTTTGGCCGCGCCGCCCTGCAGGTCATCGTCGGCGGCGCGCTGGTATTTGCGGTGGGCATTCTGATCGGGAAGTCGTGACGGCAGTCCCACGCCGTGACACGGTACCATAAGGCCATATGATCGCCGGAATCGCCGTGCCGGTCGAACAATACCTTCGCACCGCGTACGATCCCGACTGCGAATACATCGACGGGCAGGTGGTTGAACGCTCCGCGGGCGAATATCCGCATAGCCGATTGCAGGGGCTGCTGTATGCCTATTTTCTGCGCCGTAGAAAACCATGGAATATCACGCCGATCATTGTACAGCGCGTGCAGGTCGCGCCCACAACTTTCCTGATCCCCGATATTTACGTGCTGTCCGGGCCCGAGCCGCGGACAAAAATTGTGACCGAGCCGCCGCTGATCTGGATCGAGATCCTTTCGAGCGAGGACCGTCCAGTTCGCGTAAATCGAAAAGTCCGGAAAGTCATTCAGTTTGGCGCGGCATACGTTTGGGTCATCGATCCCGAGACCCTGGACAGTTACGTCACGACGAAAAACGGCGAATATGATCTCGCCGATGCAACGCTACGAATTGCGGAAAGCGGCATCGTGGCACCCCTCCGCGGAATCGATGAAGATTAGACAATTCTTTTCAATACCCAGCCGCTCACACGTGGAAGCGCGCCATGGCTCCCCGACCTGACCTGGGCAGCATCGGAACACTGTGCGATACTCGCCAGGACGTTCGTGGTTGGGTCGGCTGAAGCTGCCCTTCGCTCGTTGGAGGTGTTCATGCAGTCGAAAGTCAAGGCGCGTTCTGGTTTGTGCATCTTTTTTGTGGTGTTGATCGCGGGGTCTGCCTATTTCGAGCACAGGATTCTGGTGCTCGGTGGGTCTATCCAGAATCATCTAGGGATCATCTTCGGGCTGGTGTGGTGGGTGACGGTGTCATCGATTGTGGCGCGGCTGGTGCTACGTGAGTCGCCCCGTGATGTTTCCTTCCGCTGGGGTGGTTGGAAGGGCACTCGCGCCATTGCAGTCGCCACTGTAATGCCGCTGGTGGTTGGATTCACCGCCTACGGAATCGCCTGGAGCATCGGCCTGGCGCGTTTCAAAGCGCCAGTCCTTCCTAGTGCTGTTCTGGGAATACATTTTGCGTCTGCCGGAGGCGGGTTCGTGAGATTTTGCCAGTGTCTCGGGGTGATGTTGGTGCTCGGCGCGCTGGATACTTGCAAGTACGCCGCGGGTGAAGAGATTGGCTGGCGCGGCTACATGTTAACGCGATTGGTCGACTCCGGTATCCGGGCGCCCATCCTGATCAGCGGCTTGGCGTGGGGGCTATGGCACACACCTTTGATCCTTAGCGGGCAGTATGCATCGGGACCGCATCCAATAATGTCGACCTGTCTCTTTCTGGTCGGCATCGTCGCGGCCGGATATGTCTTCGCATGGCTTCGGCTCTCCTCCGGAAGCATTTGGCCCTGTATCTGGGGGCACAGCGCATGGAACGCGGTCGTCCAGGGTGCATTCGACAGATCGACGGCCGGGCGCAGCGTGTGGGTAGGTGAATCGGGCGTGCTCACGGCAGGCATGCTCATTCTCTTCGCGGTTGTGCTCTATAAGCGTTGGCCGCTGGCACAACTCTCTTCTCAGGCAGCTTCATCGAGACATTCATATGCATCGGAATCGCAGGGATGAGCGCCGATATGCGCCCTTAGAGCGTCGATCCGCCGAACGCGCGCCTGAATCTCACAAGCCAAAGACGTACAAGACGCGATCGGCTGCTGTCGCGATGTATTGATGTCTGTCCACCGTGAAGCTGATGGGGTTCGCCGCAATCGCACTGCCGGTCTGAAAGTCCCACAGCGGTTTTCCGGTTTGCGCATCCAGAGCATAAAAATTGCCCTCGTCGGAACCGGAAAACACGAGGCCGCCGGCGGTCGACATTACGCCCGCCCATGGTGGCGAGCGCAACTTGAACTCCCAGCGGATCTCACCGGTCGCCGCCTGCAACGCGCGGATGGCGCCCCACGCATCGTCCATGGGCAATTCTTCTTCGCCGCCGCCCATGAACTCCGTTCCCGGTTTATAGGGCGTTTCGCGCTTGAAGTACTTGGAGCCTATTTCACGCACCGCTACGTAGAAATAACCGGTCGCCGGGCTGAACGAGGGGCTGAACCATACCGTCGCTCCGTTGGCGTTCGGCCAGACCAGCACACCCTCTTTCGTAGGTTCGGCGTTGCCCGCAAAAATGGGCCGCCCCTTCGCGTCCAAGCCTTTCGCCCAGGTCTGCTTCGCGTACGGTTTTCCGGCTAAGAATTCACCTGTAACCCGGTCCAGCAGGTAGTAAAACGCGTTGCGGTTCGCCACGGCGACCAGTTTGCGCTTCGCGCCGCCCACCTCGGCGTCGAAAAGAACCGGCACGTGGGTCGCATCCCAGTCGTGCGCGTCGTGCGGCGTGAACTGGAAGTACCACCGCAGCTTTCCGCTATCCGCATCCAGCGCGACCAACGAGCAGGAATACAAATTGTCGCCCTGCCTGGAGTCGCCGTTCCAGTCCGGGCCGGGATTGCCCACGCCCCAGTACACTAATTTCAGTTGCGGATCGTAGGCACCCGTCACCCAGGTCGGCGCGCCGCCGGTTCTCCAACTGTCGCCCGCCCAGGTGTCGTGGCCTGGTTCGCCGGGTCCGGGGATCGTCCAGAAACGCCACGCCTCGTTTCCCGTTTTCGCGTCGTAAGCATCGATGAATCCGCGAATTCCAGCTTCCCCACCACTCACGCCAACGACCACTTTGCCGTCGATGGCCAGGGGGGCCATCGTCATGCTGTAGCCTCTCTTGTAATCCAGTACCTTGCTGGACCAGCGCTCGGCCCCGCTCTTCAAATCCAACGCGACAAGAAAGCCGTCAAGGGTAGCCACATATAACTTGTCGTCCAGCACCGCCGGCCCACGGCTCGTATGCCCGAACCCGATGCTGCGATAGTCCGCGGGCAGCGCGCGCTTCCACGTCCACAAGGTGCGCCCGGTTCGTCCATCCAGTGCGGCGGCGGAATTCGGCCCGGTAATGTAAACGATTCCGTCCACCACAATCGGCGATACTTCGTTCTGGGGATCGGGGAACTGATAAGCCCACTTCACCTTGAGGCGCGAAACGTTTTCGACGTTGATTTCCGTGAGCGGTGAAAACCGCTGGCCCTCCAGATTGCGCGAATAGGTTAGCCAGTTGCCGGGCTCCTGGTCGGCATTCACGATGCGTTGAAACGGAACCTGCGCCCCAATTGAGGAGCACGCCAGCAACAAAAACAGCGGCAGTTTCATCGGAGTCCTCGTTGCGATGCCAGAAACGCCACCAGATCTTCCAACTGGGCGGCCGAAAAGGCCGATGCATAGGAAGGCATTGGCGTCTCATTGCGAAGCTTCTTCAACCCGCGTAGCTCGCTTTTGCGAAAACTATAGATTCGACCCTGCATGTCTTTCCACTGAATCGTGAATGTGTCCTCGTTCAGACGGATGCCGCGCAGTGTCTCGTCCGCCGATGTCGTCGCCTCCACCAGCAGAAATCCATCCGGGATGGTTTTTGCGGGGTTCCGCAGCGTTTCGCGCAGCCGCGCCGCCCCGCGCTTTGCTCCAATATCCGTCAACGCCGGACCGGATCCCACGCCTCGGCTGCCGAGAATATGGCACCGGTCGCATCCGCTCCGGTCATACAACACCTTGCCGCGCGCCCCGTTGCCAGGCAGCTTTTCCGTTGGAACATTTCCCAGGCTGCGCACAAATGCGGCAATGTTCGCGATGTCTTCCTTGCTGAGATACCATCCATCCGGCATCTCCGGCGGAATCCCATTTTCGATGAGGGATTTCAGCGCTTCGTCGTCGGCGGCGCGGTCGAGTTTTGGGTGCCGCAGGTCCGGCCCGCGGCCGCCTCCGCCCTCCAGACCATGGCACAGCGCGCAGTGTGCCTGAAAGATGACTTTTCCCGCGGCAGGGTCTACCCTGGTCGCTCCCTTCGGCTGCATGAGGACCTGGCAAATGGCTGGCGAAATCAACAGTAAGCCGGTCAGACTCGTCCACAACAGAATCCGCATGTCTTCTATCCTTCCTCCGGAAATGCTGCCCGGAGGCCCAATGCGCCATGGGTGACTTATTCTACGACATCTCCGATTCCATCATTTAGGTCACAGAGGATCCGGTGAGCGCGAGACCGCAGGCTCGATGCCAGCTTCCGGGAAGTCAGACCATGGCACCTTCTGTGCGGGAACCGCGGCCGCGCACTCAAAATGGACGCATTCCGGTTTGCCGCCTCCGCAAACGGTAACCGGAAGCGGAAAACGAGAATCGGACGAATATCGTAGAATGCAGCATGACCTGCGCCAAGCGGATCCTCGTTCTTTTCGGGAGCTGTGCCATGGCAGCCGCACAAGGGATCCAGCCCGCGGATTTGTGGAAGCAGCCGGTCCCCGCGGCTGATCACAAGCTGGCCTATGGCCACGACGCTCTACAGTTCGGTGAGTTGCGATTGCCGAAAACCAAGGGGCCGTATCCGGTTGTCATATTGGTGCACGGCGGGATGCTACGTGGATCGCCTTCCCGGGCGTAACCCGCGCGACACCACCTTCGAACCGTTGCGCCCCCTGGCCGCGGCTTTAGCCGAGGCCTAGAGTTTCTACATTTTCTTCAAGCGGCGGCGGCCCGAACGAAGTCAGAATCAGCGATATGCAAGCCGAACGGATCGAGGGATGTAGGTCGTTGTGCGATCTCCTTGCGAAGAAGGGTAATCAGATCCAAACAAGATG
>DASZLO010000218.1:0-9166 GCA_035552315.1 Bryobacteraceae bacterium | reverse complement strand
TGGATGGGAACTTCAGGTCAAAGGTGGCCGAAGCCTTGAGCAGATTGTGATCGACTGCGGATCGCCGACTTTCACGGAAGACGACATCCGGGAAGCCAAAGAAACCCTTGGCCTTTGAGTTGTCAAGTAAGTTATTGCCCTTGCTTGAGATTCGGCATGAGCGCGACTTGGGTACTTTTCCCTGTTTTCCTGGTGATCGGAGCAGCTTTTCTCTACATCGTCATTTTCAAGCCCATATGGGACAAGGAAAAGGATCAGGACTTCAAGAAGCGGCCGTAAAGGCGGATCATGCGGCCCCGCCTCTAACAGCGGCGGCAAGTTCTTCACTTCGTCGTAAACTTCGCTGATGGCAGCCCTCTCGCGAGCCCGTAGCATAATAGGCACTCATGCTTCTGCTCGTTTTCGGTCTGCTTGCGTCATTAGCCTGGCAAAGTCCGCAAGCCCCACCGTCAAGCGTGAACGCGGCCCCGCAGAAGGCAGCGGAGGAGAAGCGGACTGAGCTCAATCTCCTCGGAGCGACCGACTCAAAAGCGGGCGAAAGCCGCCGCAACGAGAACGTCCAGTTCAATCTGATCGACAATAACGCGCTGAAGGATCTGAACTTCCGCCTCGGCACCAGCGCGACCATCATCACGGAATTTCAGCCGGAACGAAAATATTTTGGCACGGAGTTCGGGAATAATCCCTCGCCGGTAATTCATCTCGCGCCCCTCTCGCGCTCGCTCGACTTCCACGGCGGCGTCTCTTTTACGCGCTCCGACAGCATCTTCAGCGCCCGTTCGTTCTTTCAGGTTGGCGCGGTGCAGCCCGCGCATGAAAATAATTACGGGATCACCGGAGGCATCAGGCTCTGGCGGGGCGCGCACCTCTCGCTCAACGGTTCGCAGCAAAACCTCCGCGGCAGCGTGAACGGCAATGTCCTCGTTCCGCTTCTGAGCGAGCGCACGCCGCTCACCACCGACCCCGCATTGTACAAGCTGATCCAGAAGTGGATGAGCGCCTATCCGGTGGCCTTGCCCAATCGCCCGGACGTTGACCCGCGCGCCCTGAATACCAACGCGTCGCAAACCATCGACACGGATTCCACCTTGTTACGTCTCGATCAGAACCTCGGCGCCCGCGACAAGCTGATCGCGCAGCACTCGTTCACGAATCAAAAGGTAATGGCTTTCGAACTTGTCGCCGGACAGAATCCGGACACCAATACGAAGTCGCATAACGCGCGCATTACGTGGGATCACCTGTTCAGCGCCGGTTCCGAGCTCGACTTCACCGAAGGCTTCGAACGCGTTCATTCGCTGCTGGTGCCGGAGCCCGATGCGGTCGGCCCCTACGTGCAGATCGGGACTTCGTATCAGAGCCTCGGGCCCGGCGGGACAATACCGATTGACCGCCGCATCAACCGCTTCCGCCAGGCCGCGCGGTTTCAGCGCCGGGCCGGCAACCACCTGTTCTCAGCAGGGGGAGAGGTGGACCGGCTGCAGAACAATGGTCTCGAATCATCCAGCGAACGCGGCAATTTCTACTTCCGCTCCGACTTCGGCCGCGACGCGATTACCAATTTCCGGCTCGGCATCGCCAGCCGTTATTCGACCGCGGTCGGGGACGGTTACCGCGCGTTCCGCTGGTTTGAGCAGCAATATTTCGCAAGCGATGTCTGGAAAGTCCGTCCCGATTTCACGGTCAGCTATGGGGTGCGCTACACGCCGCAGACCGCCCCGGTGGAACTCCATAATCTGACGCCGGTCGATTACAAGTGCGACTGCAATACCTTCGCCCCTCAGCTCGGTCTCGCATGGCAGACGAAAAGGCTGGGAGTCGTGCGCGCCGCCTATGGTTTGCACTACGGCGATATCTATGCGCAGACCTTGCAGCAGGGCCGCTGGGATCCGCCGAACTTCCTCAAAGTCGAAGTCCAGGCGCCCGCGTCCATTCTGGATCCCCTGGCCGGCGTTTACCTCGGTCCCGGAGCGCGCCACACGCAATTCAGTGTTCCGAACAATCTGGAAGCTCCGTATTCACACCAGTACACGTTTCTTTGGGAGCCGAAGATCACCGGGCCGTGGGCATTGCAACTTGGATACGTCGGCGCGCGAACCCACAAGCTGTTCATGATGTGGTACGAGAATCGCGCCGTGCCGGTACCGGGCATTCCGCAGACGACCGCCACCATCACCGAGCGGCGTCCGGACCCGCGCTATTACGAACTCAGGCAGGTGACCAACGGTTCGAACGCGTATTTCGATGCCGCCCGCGTCACTCTGAAAGCGCCGGCGTGGCGGGGACTAACCGCGGACGCTTCCTACTGGTTCAGCAAAGCGATCGACACGGGAAGCAATTACACGAACATGGCCGCCGGAGATGAAGCCCGGCAGGGTTACGCGCAGTCGCAGAGCCCGGTCGCTCAGGACCTCAAAGGCGTCAGTTCGTTCGATCAGTCCCACGCGCTGGTGGTGCGTTTTCAGTACGCGGTGCCGGAGGTCGCGCGCGCCGGCAGATTCATGCAGCGCGTGGCCAGAAACTGGCAGGTGAATGGAGTCTTTCTGGCCAAGAGTGGTCTGCCGTTCACCGTCATCACGGGGTCCGACGGACCAGGCTCGGGGAATGTGGATGGCAGCAATGGCGACCGGCCCAACATTCTGGACCCTTCCATTTTGGGCCGTTCCGTCGGTAACCCCGATACCTCCACGAGCCTGCTGCCCCGCTCTGACTTCGGCTACATCGGACCCGCGGATTCACGCGGCACGCTCGGATTCAATACCTTCCGCCGCGGCGGTATCCGCAA
The DNA here is from genome assembly GCA_035552315.1 of Bryobacteraceae bacterium. Taxonomy (GTDB): domain Bacteria; phylum Acidobacteriota; class Terriglobia; order Bryobacterales; family Bryobacteraceae; genus BOG-234. Next base: position 6,381 of record DASZLO010000218.1, on the reverse strand, counting down.
CATGAATGCAGCTTTGATGCGCAGCTGGAGGTTGCCCTCGGATTGGCTGACGACCTTCAAGGCCGAGTCAATCAACCTCTTCAATACGCCGCAATTCGCGGATCCCAATCCGGATCTGAGTTCCCCGGCTTTCGGCAAGATCACAAATACGCTGAATGACGGACGAAACTTCCAGTTCACCCTGCAGCTTCAATTCTGAGTTGCCCGCGTCAGGCGTGCCTTATATCAAGCGATGATCAGCACATTCGGCTTCGTCGCCATACGCATCGTGCCCACTACCGGAATCAGGCCGAAGATCTGCTCCAGCGTCATCGGCGGCTTGTCGAAGTGCCCCGCGTGTTCCCACTGATTGGGGAAAAAGACTTTGATGCCGCTGAACCGCACCGCCGGATAGGTCTTGTTATCGGTCATCAGGTTATACTTCCTGACCTTTTCAGCCGGATTCCCCAGACCATCCGCATCCACCACCAGATCCACATTGGAGAACGCCTTCAAGTCCTTCTTGTCGGCGATCATGAAAGGCACTCCATCATGCACCGCGGCATCTCCGAATTGATGCACCATCAGAATTTTCTTGGTCTTGAGGTTCTCCGTTTTCACATAACGGTCCAGCATCTCCTGAACCTCATTGATCTGCGCCGCCGTGACGGTGCCGATCGGAATGCCCGGCGGATCGTGCCCCGGTATCACATGGAATTCCGGATCGATTGCGACGTGAACGTTGTCGTACTTTAAATATCCGCGATCGATCATCCGCTTCACCTCGGCCACCGGATCGGATTCACCCAGTTGCGTGTCCAGCACAACCGTCCATCCGCGTGCGGCCGCCGGCTTGATGTATTCGGCGACCACGTCATGGCTCCCCTGGTCCATATATTCCATGCAATTTTTGTAATCTCTACACGGCGTAGCCATACCGTAAATCAAGTGAATTCCAACCACCACGCCCTTGCCGCCATTCACCGCCGTTATCTTCGGAATCCACGTCTTCGTATCCGCCGCCATGGCGTCGATATTTTTATAGCTGCCCAGGTGGCCTAGAATTGGCGCGCGATCGAAGCCGCGCCCGTACACGGTGAAAAGCGTGCTGGTCTCGAACAAACTCGCTGGCCCCGCCGCCACATGCGGAGGCTCGGGCCAAAGCTGACTGATTCCAGCAATTCCCAGCGCAACGGCAAATACGATAGTCTTCACACTCTCTCCGCGGCAATCCACATTCTGTTCAACTCGTGATTCAGGCCCGTTATTCGTTTCAGTCGTTCGTTTCAGAGGTTCGCCTTCATTTCACAGCAGCAAATCTGGCGATCGCCAGCGCCACCGCTAAAGTCACATCCCCGATCGGCTGCTGCGCGGCTTTCATCTCCGGCGTGGCGGACTGGCCCGCGAGTGCCTGCGCCGCGATCTTCGACAGAAGTTCCGAAACCTGCCGGGCTTCTCCTAATACCTGGCGGGAATCGATCAGCGGACGCAGCTTCGCGTCGTTCGACGCCCAAAGTTCCAGCCAGCGGCGCGCTTCAGGATCTTTGCGGTCCACCAGTTCGGCGAAATGCCGCGCCACCGCGCTGTCCGGCCTTGCGGCATCCACAAAGCGGTTGAGTGGAGTGTTCTGATCGAAGTCCGGGTGTACCCGGTGCCTCAGCCCGAGCGCCCCCGGATCCACCACATCCGCCAGTGTCTTGAGCGCCGCGACATCGCTCGACCCCGCCAGACGCTCAAGAAGCAGCCTGTAGGCCTGATTCTGTTGCAGACCGAGCCGGTCCAGTTCCGCATCCATGATTTCAAGCCGGCGGTACATGTCGGGAACATCCTTCACGCTCGCGGGCGACCAGAAGCGTTCCGCGATGGCGGCGGTCCGGGGCCAGATGCGGGTATCCACGTTTTCCGAGGACACATATTCGGCCCACATGCAGACCTCGCCGCCGAGCACTCCATTCGCGCTGGTCGGATCCACCAGATAAAGCTTCGAAGCCGGCTCGATGTGGTCCAGATAGTAACCGCTCGAAAGAATGCCGTGATAGCCCTCCCGCGCAGCCTCGTCGAGAGACTTCATCCCGCGCCACGACTGGATCACAATGTTCTTCGGAAGCGCCGGATTGAGAATCTCATCCCAGCCTTCCATTCGCTTCCCGTGCCGCGTCAGGATCTGCAGGATCTGCCGGTTGAAATATGCCTGCAGATTGTGGTCGTTCTTCAGCCGGTGCGCCCTCATGAACGGCGGGATATCGCTCCGGTTCGCGTTCCACTGTTTCCCGTTCACTTCGTCCCCGCCGATATGAAAATACGCGTCGGGGAAGAGCTGCGCCATCTCACCGACGAAACCGTCGAGGAACGCATACACCTTCGGATTGGCGGGATCGAGAACCGGGTCGAATACTCCCCACTTACGGCCGATCTGATAAGGCCCGGGAGCGGCGGCAAGCTCGGGATAACCCACCAGCCAGCTGGTGGAGTGCCCGGGAATATCGAATTCCGGCACCACCCGTATGCCCCGCTCATGCGCGTATTCAATGATGCCGCGCACTTCGGCCTGCGTATAGAACAGGCCGTCGGAGCCGAGTTCCTGCAGCTTCGGATAGCGCTTCGATTCGACGCGGAAGCCCTGGTCATCCGACAGGTGCCAGTGAAAGACGTTGAGCTTGACGGCGGCCATCCCGTCGAGATTGCGGCGGATGACGTCCAGCGTCATGAAATGGCGCGAGGAGTCGAGCATAAAGCCGCGCCACGAAAAGCGCGGATGGTCCTCGATCGTGGCCGCGCTGGCGGCCCACCCCTGTGGAGTGTTTTCGATCAGTTGATAAAAGGTTTCAAGCCCGTGCAAAGCGCCGAGAGGATTGGGGGCCGTGAGCGTCGCGCCCGCGGGAGTGACGGTCAACCCGTAGCTCTCGTCCTCGTCGAGAGCCTGCACGGCCATCGAGGCGGCTTTCACATTCACCGTAAGCGCGGTCGTGGCTGGAGTAATCGTGAGCCCGGTGAGTTTGGCGATACGGATAGACAGACGCGCAGTGGCCGCATCCAGCCGCGGCTCTGTGTACCCTGCGATCTGAATCCGAAACCCGGGCGTAATAGGCAGCCTGCCCTGGCCCCCTTGGATCGACGACGGCACCGGCATCAGATGCCAGTCCGCTGCCGCGGGCGCGGCGAAAACGCAAAGCATCGCCATAGCGAGCGTGGCGACAGAGCATTTGAAAATCATCTTCTCCCGTCTCCGGCAAGCCGCCGGAATGAATCGATGCGTTATTCCGATTTTATTCCATCGGCCGTTCTCACCGTGTCAGTCCCCCCGGTTCCTCCCAGACCGCCTGAAAGCCATCCTTCCAATTTCTGCTATCGTCAAATTCAACCGTGAACTCAACCATGCGACTCCCCCTGCGCCTCACCGTTTGCGCCGCTTTATCCCTTGCGCTCACCCTCCCCGCGCTCGCCGCCGACCCCCGGATGACGGACGCGGAGCGCGCCAAACTGATCGGCTACCTGCAGGATTCGCAGAAGCAGTTTCTCTCCTATATAGAAGGCGTTTCCGAAGAGCAGTGGAAATGGAAATCCGCCCCGGACCGCTGGTCTGTGGGCGAAACCGCCGAGCATATCGTCCTCGCCGAATCCTTCCTCTTCGATATGGCGAAGAAAGCCATGGACAGCCAGCCTGCTCCTGACTGGGAAGCGAAAACCGCCAGCAAAACCGCATTGCTCGAACGCGCGCTCCCCAACCGAACCGTCAAGGTCCAGGCCCCCGAGCCCATCAAACCCGAGCATCTGAGTCTGAACCGCGACCAGGTCATCGCGCGCTACAAGGAGCTTCGCGCCAAGACCATCGAGTTCGCCGAAACCACTCAACTCCCCCTCAAAGAGCACATCACCGCCGGACCATTCCCGATTTTCGATCCCCTGAACGCTTATCAGTTCGTGCTCTACATCCCCCTCCACAATCTCCGCCACAATCAGCAAATCGCGGAAGTGAAAGCGACGCCGGGCTACCCCAAATAGCCATGCCTGATAACGCGGCCGTAAGACAATGGATGAAATCCCCCGGCAAGCGCGTTTAACATGGTACGAAGCTGTTAAACCGGGTTCGGAAACCCAATCACTGGAGAGCACAACAATGAAACGCATCATATCGATCGCCTTGGGTCTTCTGGCGGTTTCCGCCGCCGCCTTCGCGCAAGCCGACGAAGCAGCCATCGCCAAGGCCGTACTCGCGGCACCGCGCAATATGAAGGAAGGCGCCACCGTCATCAAGTGGAAGCCCGACTTTACTTACGAAACGCTGCGCAAAGGCACCAACCGTCTGGTTTGCTACGACCGCTCGGGCCAGCCGGGCCAGCAGCCGTTCTCCGTGGAATGCACCAGCCTCGGCAATCTGGACCGTGCCGCTCAAAACCTGAAATTCGAAGCCATCCCCGACAAAAAGGCGAGCCTGGCCGCCTTCGATGCCGCCGAGAAGGACGGTTCCCGCGCCAAGCCTGAATTCGGATCGGTCTGGTATCACCTGCGCGGAGCCGACGCGGAACATACCAACACCCACATGACGATCGCCGTTCCGGGCGCAACCGCGCAGTCCCTGGGGCTGCCCGAAAATAATAAGACCGGCGTCGTCTGGATCATGAATCCGGGCACCACCACCGCGCACTTGATGACCCCCGGCGAATAGCTTTGAAGCCCCTGCTCATGGGCCTCGCGCTGCTTGCGGGGCTTTCTGCTGCGCCCGAAAAGCAAACCTTCACCGGCATCGTGACGGACACTATGTGCGCCGACGCCGACCATTCGCGAATGCGCATGGGGCCGACGGATGCCGAGTGCGCCCTTGCCTGCCACCAGGAACACGATGCCCTATACGTTTTGTATGACGGCAACAAGAGCTATACCCTGAGTGGCCCGAAAACACTGGAGAAGTTCGCGGGCAAGAAGGTGACCGTCACAGGCGTCCTGAACACCACCACCATGACGATCGCCGTGGATTCCCTGACTTTGAATTAACCCCCGAGATGGCGCGAATACCGGGAATAGGCTTCCCTTCGGACCAAAAAAGTGATAAATAATTCCACCGGGGGGCAAATTAAGGATGCTGATCCTGGGGAAAACGCTGGTGTGGGCATTCTTGCTGGCGATGGCCGGCACCGCCGGTATTACAGGCATGAAACTGACCGAGGCGATCTGGCAAGTCTGGCAAGGGGATACCGGCCAGGGCGATGATACCGGTCTTCCACCAGCCAGCGACCCCGGCATGGCCCTTGAGCATTGACGATCCTGGTCCTGCGCATCTTTGCCCCGTTCCTGTGAGTGAAACGATTTATCCGGCGGTGACTCACTGAGTTCGCCTGCCCCTCAAGAGAATTCACCCCGCATCACTGTCCGGCGCGATCGGCGCGATGCCGAAACGCGCGTCGCCTGGATCACCGTGGAAAATGAGCGCCGCCTGAATGTGCTCAATTCGTCCCTCATGACGGAATTCGCCGAACGAGTCGAGGCATTGGCCGGCGACGAATCGCTGCGCGCCGTGGTGCTGACGGGTGCCGGGACGAAAGCCTTCATCGGAGGCGCGGACATCAACGAGATGGCCCGCCTCACTCCCGCTTCCGGTCGCGCCTTTATCACGCTCGTCCACCGTTGCTGCGACGCTCTGCGCAATCTCCCGGTCCCGGTGATCGCGCGCATCGGCGGCTACACCTTCGGCGCCGGCCTTGAGATCGCCGCTGCGTGCGATCTGCGAATCGCATCCGATTCAGCGTCCTTCGGCATGCCCGAAGTAAAGCGCGGAATTCCCTCCGTGGTGGAGGCGGCGCTGCTGCCCGCCCTCATCGGCTGGGGCCGGACGCGCCAGTTGCTGCTTCTCGGCGAAACGATTACATCCTCCGAGGCGGTTCAATGGGGACTGGTCGAAAGAGTAGTGCCGGGCCCGCACGGCGCACTCGATGCAGCCGTCGAAGGCTGGATCGCTTCGCTTCTGCAGGCCGGGCCGCGCGCTATTCGCCTGCAAAAGAAACTGATTCGGAGCTGGGAAGATCTCCCTCTCAGTGCTGCCGTTCGCGCTGGCGTCGATGCCTTCGAAGCCGCCTGGGAAACCGATGAACCGCGGCGTTTGATGGAAGAGTTTCTGAACCGCCGCGCATCCAAAGACTCCGGCGGCAGCTAAGAATACCGGCGCACTTTTATTCCGCCCCGCGCCCCCGCAGCTTCTTTCGAAGCACCCGGTTCCACCACATCACGATGCCGGTCACAAACATCGCGGCAGGCGCCATTCCGAAACTGGCCCATACGAATTTCGTGGCCATGTCGCACACCCCAGGGCCGCTGCACGGAATTCCGATGCCATTCACCCGCCCGAAATGCAGGTATGCCAGCCAGTAGATAATCTGGTCCACCGCCCGCACTCCGGCGTTGGCCGCA
>DASZLO010000217.1:0-14708 GCA_035552315.1 Bryobacteraceae bacterium | reverse complement strand
TATCTTCCGACGCTCCAATGGAATCACGTGTTTTCACTCGTGCCGTCCTTCGCCGTGATCTTCCTGGTCGGGTTGATCGATGACATCGTCGCGTTGGACCCGTGGCACAAGCTGGCCGGACAGGTCGTGGCAGCTGGTTTGGCCTGTGCCTACGGCGTACAGATTGAGAGCGTCGCCGGACATTCCATTGGAGGCACGTGGTGGCACATTCCCTTGACGATGGCCTGGCTTGTGGGATGCGCGAACGCATTCAATTTGATCGATGGCGTCGATGGCTTGGCGGCGGGAGTCGGCCTCTTCGCAACCCTTACCACCCTGGTAGCCGCGCTACTTGAGGCCAATTCGTCTCTGGCGCTGGCTACCGCGCTACTGGCGGGGGCGCTGCTCGGATTTCTTCGCTACAATTTCAATCCGGCCAGCATTTTTCTGGGCGATTGCGGCAGTCTTCCGATCGGCTTTCTACTGGGCTGTTTCGGTATCATCTGGAGTCAGAAGGCAGCCACACTCCTGGGAATGACCGCGCCGCTGATCGCGCTTTGCATTCCGATCCTGGAGGTGGGCCTTTCGATTGTCCGGCGCCTCCTGCGCGGCCAGCCGCTCTTTGGCGCGGACCGCCGTCACATTCACCATCGACTGTTGGATCTCGGCTTCTCGTCGCGCACCGTGGCCTTGATGATGTATGGGGCGGCCGGAATTGCGGCAGGCTGCTCGCTGCTGGTCAGCGTCTCCGATACACGCCTCGGCGGTGCGGTCGTCCTGCTCTTCTGCGTGGGCGCGTGGATCGGAGTGCAGCATTTGGGCTACGGCGAGTTCGAAGTGGCGCGCCATGTCCTGTTCGGCGGCGTGGTCCAGCGCGTGATTAACGGCCGGGTCACTTTGCAGCAATTGGATGCCGGGCTGGCTTCGGCGCGAACTACAGAAGAACGGTGGCAGATCCTGACCACGGCCAGCCGGAAGATGGGCTTCAATGAACTCGATCTCGATGTAGACGGCGAGATTCGGACGGAGCGTCTGGGGTCGGTTCCTGCACGCAAGTGCTGGAAGATGCAGATCCCACTGTATGGTTCCGGAGCCGCGGGTTTTTATATTCCAATCGAGGCGAAGGTCCATCCGGCTACGCTGGCTTCGTTCGCCGCCATCGTCTGGCACAAAATGGGCGCTCCCGGCGAACTCGCCGCCCCGGCGGTAATGGCGGCGCCGTTGACTGCGGTTGGAGTTTCCGCCGGCCGCGCGCCTTTGGAATCCGTGAAGAATGTTTAGACCGCGCGCGCTTACGAAAGTCCTGGCCAACCTGGCGTTGGTGTGCGCCGCCGCCTTCTCGCAGACCTCTGCGTCAGGTGTGGATGCCGGCGTATCACAAGTCCCGGCAACAGCGCCGCCGCGCGCCGATTTCGTACGGCAAGCCATACGCGACGAGCGCGACATCTTCTCCGCTCCCTTCCATGTCAAACCGCGGGATGTCCGCTGGATCGCGCCGCTGGCCGGCGCCATCGCGCTCCTGGTGGCTACGGACGCCAGAAACATGCAGGAACGGATCCACACGAGTGGCGTGGCGGATCGCAGCCTGAAAGTGTCCGACGCCGGATCGGCCGCTCTGGGCGCCATCCCTGTTTATCTCTGGTGGCGCGGATGGCATGAGGGCGACGACTACTCGCGCGATACCGGAATCCTCGGTATCCGTGCCGCGGTGGACAGCCTGGTTGCCGCGGAGTCTTTGCGCTTGATCACGGAGCGGGCGCGGCCCACCCTAACCGGAGGATCGGGCGGTTTCTTTCACGGCGGGGCGACCTCATCTTCCTTTCCTTCTCTGCATGCCGCAGGCGCCTGGGCCGCGGCGGAAGTCGTGGCGGAACGGTACCCAGGATGGCTCAGCAAGACCGCGGCATACGGACTCGCTACCGCGGTGAGCTTCACGCGCGTCACCGGCCGGGAACATTACCCTTCCGACGTCGCGGTAGGCGCCGCTCTCGGTTTCCTGGTCGGGCGCTACGTGGCGCATACCGGCCACGGGACGCGCGACTGGACTGCGCCAGAGAAGCGCACCGCGCCATCAGGTTCCTCGTACGTTCCTATGGATAGCTGGATCTACCCCGCGCTCGACCGGTTGGCCGCGTTCGGAATGATTCCTTCGCAGACTTCCGGGCTGCGCCCCTGGACACGCGCGGAATGCAGGCGGCAGTTGAGTGAAGCCGATGGGCGGAGTCGCGGAGAGACACCCGAGGCGGTCCGGCTAATCGCGGCCTTGCACCGCGAATTAGATCGCGCGGAATCCGAGGGGTCCGCCGTCACCGTGGATTCGTTATATCTCCGCAGCGGAGTCATTGCCGGGCCAGTTCTGAATGACAGCTTCCACTTCGGCCAGACGTGGACTGACGATTCCGGCAGACCATTTGGCCGCGGATGGAACTCCGACGCCGGCTTCACCGCACATGCCGAGTTGGGTCCGTTTTTCGCATCGATGCGCGGCGAGTATCAGAACGCGCCGGGGACGCCGGCCCAATCCTTAACGGTCCGCCAGACCATTTCTTACCTCGACACGAATCCCCTGATGCCCGCCACGGCGCAGGCGTCGACGTCGCGGTTCCGCGCCGTGGAGGCTTCAGCCGGCGTGCGCGTGGGCGATTTCGCCGTTTCGGTGGGAAAACAAGAATTGTGGTGGGGCCCTACGCAGGATGCGCCATTCTCTTTCAGCACCAACGCCGAGCCCACGAAGAACCTCAAGATCTCCACGATTCATCCCATCCGGCTGCCGGGACTTTTGAACCACCTCGGCGACATCCGTGGTGAATTCATCCTGGGCAAACTGGGAGGGCAGCAATATACCTGGCGTCCCTGGTTCAACGCGCAGAAAGTGTCTTTCAAGCTCACCGAAAACCTGGAGTTGGGTTTTACGCGATGGGCCATCTTCTGGGGCGAGGGCCATCCCATCACCGCCGGCAGTTTCATCCGCGACTTCACGACGACATACAGCCCGGTCGCGACGGCGGGATACGGATCGGCTGCCGATCCCGGCGACCGCAAAGGCGGTTTCGATTTTCGATATCGCATTCCGGGTCTCAGGAACTGGCTGACGCTCTACAGCGACACTTACTCCGATGACGACCCTTCACCCCTGGCGGCGCCGCGGCGGGCGGCCATCAATCCGGGACTGTATCTGACACGGGTACCGGGAATTTCACGACTCGACGTCCGCGTGGAAGCGCCCTCCACCACGCCGATGGACGAAGGTTGGGACCGCGGCGGCCAGTACATTTATTACAACAGCCAATATCACAGCGGCAACACCAACTACGGATACCTACTGGGGAATGGCGTGGGACGCGACGGCAGGGCGTTGGAAGGTTGGGTAAGCTACCACCTCACGGCGCGCGACAAGATCGAATTCGGTTACCGGCAGTTCAAGGGCAGCGTCAATTTTCTCCCGGGCGGAGAGACGCAATCGGACGCCACTTTGAAGGCGTCGTTTCCGTTGGGCAGTGGCTGGTTCGCCTCGAGCCAGTTTCAATACGAGCGCTTCTGGGCGCCTCTGCTGGGTGGTCCGCACCGGAATCTGAGCGGCTGGATGCAGTTGACGTGGGAACCAAAATGGCGGGTGTTGCTTTGAAAACGGAGCCGCGCGCGTTGTGCGGCGGTCGAGACGGAAGGAACAGGTAGAAGTGAGTTCAACGGGTATCATGCATCGAGCCGGAAGCTTACCGGCAGTTCTCATCGCGGCCGGGTTGTTGTCGCCGGTCCCGCGCATGCTGCGGGCGCAAATTCCGGCTCAGTTGCCTGCCGGCGCCGCCGATCTGGCGCAGCAGTGCGCCGGGCCACTTGGCAGCATGATGCCGGAATGCCAGGCTGCCAAGCACGCGCTCGGCCTGCCGGCCGGCACGGGGATTCCGAACAGCAGCCTGCCGCCCACTTTGCGGGTGCCTTCTTCCAGGACGCCCGCCGCCGAATTGCCGCGCGAAGCGCCGCTGGAAGCGCCTCCGCAGCCGGTCACCGAGTTTCAACGTTTCGCCGCGTCGTCCGTTGGCCAGGTGCTGCCCATCTTCGGAGCGAATCTCTTCGACCGGGCGCCCAGCACGTTTGCGCCGCTGGATCGCGTGCCGGTTACCGCGGATTACGCCGTCGGCCCCGGAGACGAGCTTCTGGTGCGGGTTTGGGGGCAGGTGAACCTCGACCTGGAACTGACGGTGGATCGCGCCGGCGCCATCTTCATTCCGCAAGTAGGCAACGTGAGTGTATCGGGCCTGCAATTTCAGCAGCTCGGCGGCTTCCTGCGATCGCAACTCGCCCGGGTGTGCCGGAATTTCGATTTGAACGTCAACATGGGCCAACTGCGCTCCGTGGAGATCTTTGTGGTGGGGCAGGTGCGCAGGCCGGGAAGCTACACGGTCAGCTCGTTGAGCACCCTGGTAAATGCGTTGTTCGCTTCCGGCGGTCCTTCGGCGCAGGGTTCCATGCGCCACATTCAACTGAAGCGGAATGCTCAGGTAGCTACCGAATTCGATTTGTACGATCTGCTGCTGAAGGGCGACAAGTCCAAGGATATGCGGCTGCTGCCGGGCGACGTGGTGTACGTGCCTCCGACCGGTGCTCAAGTGGCCGTGGCGGGCAGTGTCAAGAACCCGGCCCTCTATGAACTTCGCGGCGAGGCGAGTGTGGGCGACGTGATCCAGATGGCGGGCGGCCTTTCCGCCGTGGCCGATGGGCAGCGCTCCACCCTGGAGCGGATTCATCAGCGAAGCTCGCTCGAGACTCTGGAGTTCGCGCTCGACGTTCGCGGCCTGGCGACGGCGGTCGGCGATGGCGACGTGCTGCATGTTCTGAAAGTGACGCCGCGCTTTTCCAATGCGGTCACGCTGCGCGGCAATGTGGCGAATCCGGGGCGGTTCCCATGGCACGAGGGAATGCACCTTCGCGATGTGATCCCCAACAAGGATTCGCTGATCACCAGAAACTACTGGACCAAACGCAACGCCCTGAGCTTCACGCCACTGGAAGTCGCCGTGCCGGCAGATCCGTCGACCGAAGAGCAGCGCAAACCGGCGCCGACCAGCCTCAACGAGTCGGTGCCGGACATCAACTGGTCATACGCCGTGATCGAGCGGCAAAACGTTCGCGACCTGCGCACCGAACTGGTTTCGTTCCATCTCGGCAAATTGGTGCTGGAACGCGACGAGAACCAGAATCTGGAACTGCGGGCCGGCGACGTGGTGACGATTTTCTCGCAGGCCGACCTGCGCGTGCCCGTTTCCCAGCAGACCCGGCTGGTGCGGTTGGAGGGCGAATTCAACTCGGCCGGTATCTATGCGGTACAGCCAGGGGAAACGCTGGGACAGCTAATCCGGCGGGTAGGAGGGCTGACGCCGCAAGCCTATCTGTACGCCGGCGAATTCCTGCGCGAATCCACGCGCGCCGACCAGCAGCGCCGGCTCGACGACTTCGTCCGCGGTCTGCAGACGGAGGTGGAACAGACAGCAAACCTGCACATGGGTAACGCTACGACGCCCGATGAGACGGCTGCCGTGAACGGAAAACTGGAGACGGAGAGGCGACTGGTGGAGCGCATGCGGTCGGTCAAGGCCACCGGCCGGATCGTCCTCAACCTGGAACCTGCAGACACCACGACAGCGAAACTGGTGGACCTGACCCTGGAGGACGGTGATCGCTTCGTAGTGCCGGCGCGTCCGGCGACTGTCAACGTGCTGGGGGCAGTCTACAACCAGAACTCCTTTGTGCACGATTCCACGCTGCGGATCGCGGATTATCTTCGCCAGGCGGGAGGAACGATGCGTAACGCGGATAAACGGCACATTTTCGTCATCCGGGCGGATGGATCGGTAATGCCCAAGCAGGAGAGCGGACCGTTCACACAGGCCTTCGAGGCAGGAAAGCTGAACGCGGGAGATTCGATCGTAGTGCCGGAAGAGATATTCAAGACGACGTTTCTGCGCGGGCTGAGAGATTGGACCCAGGTCTTCGGACAAATCGCTCTCGGCGCGGCTGCGATCAATATTTTGAAATAGGGCCTGACATGACGGACGAAATGATTTCTCAACTAGCGAGCCCAGGTCCTCAGGCCGGACAATCGTCTCCCTCGGAAACCAGGGACGAGGCCGCGCCCTCATTGTCCCATCTGCTGACCATCCTGGCATCACGGAAACGGCTGATTGGGGGCGCCACACTTGCGGGCGGTGTCCTTGCCGCCGCTGTGGCATTCCTTCTTCCCAATACATACACGGCCAGTGCCGTCATCATGTCTCCGCAGAAGGAGCAGTCGATGATGTCGATGCTGGCCGGACAATTGGGCCCCCTGGCCGCCGTTGCGGGCGCAGACCTCGCGTTGAAGAATCCTGCCGACCTGTATGTCGGGCTGCTGGGCAGCCGCACGATAGCGGACGATCTGATTGGTCAATTCGGACTCCAGGTCCTCTATCGCGCGAAGTCAAACGTCGAAGCGCGGGACGAGTTGAAATCGCACAGCCGCTTCAATACGGGCAGGGACTCGCTCATCAGGATTGAAGTCGACGACCGGGATCCTCGGCGAGCCGCGGCGATAGCCAATGCTTTTGTGTCCGAGTTGGCTGCGCAGAATAAGAGGCTGGCCTTAACCGAATCCGGACAGCGCCGGGCGTTTCTGGAGAAGCAACTGACCGACGAGAAAGCCAACCTCGCGACTGCTGAAGACGCGATGAAAGGGACACAGCAGCGAACGGGCGTGATCGATGTTGGCGGTCAGGCGGGGCTGGCAATCGCTTCATTGGCGCAGATCAGGGCGGAGATTACGGCTCACGAGGTCGCGCTCGAACGATTGAAAATGAGCGCCACTCCTCAGAACCCGGACGTGCTTGCCACCGAGGCGGAACTGGATGCGCTTCGTGCACAGTTTCGGAACCTGGACAAGATTTCAGGCGGCCCGCTTATTTCCGCCTCGGCAGTTCCCGCCGCGGGGCTCACCTATGTACGCAGCCTGCGCGAGCTGAAGTATCACGAATTCCTCTATGAGATGCTGGCTAAGCAATATGAAGCGGCCCGGTTGGATGAGAACAAATCGGCTCCGGCTCTTCAAATTGTAGACATTGCCATTCCGCCCGACCGCAAGAGCGGGCCTCATCGCTCCCTGATCACGATTCTTGGCTGCTTCGGCGGCGCCGCCATGGCGATGATCGCAGCATATGTTCAATGGCAGCGCAGATGAGCGAGTTGTAGATGTGATGACTCCGAGTCAACAATCGATCTGGCTGTCCACCGTCGCCTGGTATCAGGCGGTCCGCAGCAGAGGGTCACTGTGGCAAAGGCTGACGAGTGGCTCATGGTGGTCATTGGTGGGCACCCTGGCATCTCAGGGCCTTAGTCAGGCGGCTTTTCTGGTGGTTGCCCGGCAACTTCATACGGCGGGCTGCGGCGCACTAGGGATCGTGATCAGCACTACAGGCATGTTCGGCCTGGTAGCCGGTGTCGGCATGGGGTTTACCTCCACGAAGTCTGTCGCCAGCTTTCGGACCAGCGATCCCGGCAGAGCTGGACGCATCATAGGTCTGCTTTCGCTGCTCACACTGGCGACCGCGGGCGCGGCTTCCGTCGCTGTTTTTCTTGCCGCCCCGTTCGTAGCGGCAAGAGTCTTGGGCGCACCTGGGCTGGCATATGAACTGCGGCTCTCCTGCATGTTGCTGTTTTTCAATACGGTAAATGGTGTTCAAACCGGAGCGCTCACCGGGTTGGAGGCGTTCCGTCGAACAGCCGGGTTGAATGTGGCGAAGGGAGTTGTTACGGTGCCCCTCCTGCTCGCCGGTGCGCACTTCTGGAGTCTACCCGGTGCTGTCTGCGGTTACGCATTGGCAGCCGCAGTCGGATGTGTGCTGAACCGCTTGGCGATTCGCCGCGAATGCAAGAAGGCCGGAATCCCGCTCCGTCTGGGCGGTGCCTGGAGCGAACGGAAAGTGATCTGGGATTTCGCGCTCCCAGCATTTCTTGGCGGGATCTTTTCATGTCCCGCAACCTGGGCCTCAAGTGCGCTGCTGGTCAATCAGCCTCATGGGTACGAATCCATGGGCCTATTTACTGCCGCGGATAAATGGCGGCTGCTCATTGCGTTTGTGCCAAGCGCGACCTCCGCCACCGTGCTCTCGATGTTGGCGCATGAGGCCGGCAAGCCCATCGTCTCGGGATTTCGCCGGCTCTTTCTGGCAAGCCTGGCCATCAATTCTGCTCTGGTTCTCCCCGCGATCGCTTTCGTCATGCTGTTCTCTTCCCAGCTAATGGCCCTGAGCGGGGAGTCATTCCGTCCGGGCGCTCCGGCTTTAGCGCTGCTTGCGTTGTCTTCGATTCCGAATCTTTTGAATCTGGCTTTTGGCCAGGCGCTGATGAGTGCCGGCAAGGTGTGGCAACGGGCGTTCATCGACATACTGTGGGGCCTTCTGCTCTTCGTTTCCGCAATGTGGCTCGTTCCCCGGCATGGCGCCGTCGGACTGGCCGGCGCGTATATTCTTGCCTACTCGGCCGCTACGGTCGTGCTGATTGCTTACACTTATACCCATTCTGAGATTCCAGTTTTCCGTCAGAAGGCGCGGCTGTCCGAACGCGTCCTAATCCCTCTGGAGACCGATCTCGAAGGAGCGCTCCCTGAGAAGTAAGCTTCCAGAGATCGTAGTCCTGGCACACTTGTGTTCTGTTGGGGCCATTCTTTTCGCCGGCCTGTTGTGGCTCGACGGGGCTTTTGATGCGCGCGTCTTCGCGCCGCTCGTCTGTGTAGCCCTGCAAATACAAATGCTGTGGACGCTTGTTTCCTGGAAATGGATCGGGCGCGAACTGTTTTCCCCCTATGGCCTGTTCGTCATCGCGGTGTTCGTGTTTAACGCTGGCCAGTCGTCCCTGGAGATTCTCGGATTGAATCATGGGGGATTGCTGGAAGGACAGTTCCCGGAACGTCGCATTGCTGAGACTCTGCTGTTCGTACTCTATGGGCTATCGTTGGTGCACCTGGGAGCGCTCGTGGCCGGAACGCAGGGCGCACAACGGCAGAGAGCGGCGAGCCTCCAACCGAAGTCCGTGACACTGCGGCGTGTGGCCGCCGCGTTCTTCCTGGTCGCCCTCATTCCAAGCATCATGATGTGGCAGCGAGCCCTGGCGCTGGTCTCTCAGGGCGGGTACATGGCGATTTACCAGGCGGACCTTGCCACCGGTTTTGGCGCGGCGCCCACGGTCCTGTCGGGCTTCCTGGTGCCATCCGGGTTTCTGCTCCTGGCTGGTTCCGGGCGACGTCGCTGGCTGCGCCTGGCCGCGTGCGCTATAGTCGGTTCCTATGTCCTGGCCCACTTGTTGGTGGGCTCACGTGGCTACGGCATCGCCGTGCTGGCAGCGTTTGTCTGGCTCTGGCATCGCATTGTTCGGCGGATTCCGCTCGTGCCGGTGATGGCTATAGGCGCTTCTATTGCGGTATTTATCCTTCCGGTGATCGGTGTAACCCGGATGAACAGCCGCCAGCAGATGACTCTTTCTCAACTGGCGGAGTCTTGGGCAGGCATCGACGGTCCCGCCGTATACACGCTCCACGAGATGGGAAGCAGCATGATCACTTCGGCCTATACCATCCAGATGGTTCCCGCCCGGCACGAATATGAATTGGGCGGTTCCTATGCGTACGCCCTGTTCTCTCTCGTACCTAACCTGTTCTGGTCCGTGCATCCAGCGGCCGAGCATTCGCCCTCCAAGTGGCTGGTCAACAATGCCGAGCCGGAGAGGGCCAGAGTCTCCGGCGGCTTGGGTTATAGCGTAATTGCCGAGGCATATCTGAATTTCGGTTGGTGGGGAGCGGGCGTTCCGCTGGCGCTGATCGGCTGGGCGGTCGGGCGTCTGAGCATGTGGGCGGACCTCAGTCAGGCGACGTCGGGACTGTGCCTGGCTGCCATTTTGTTGTCCTCGCTGCTGATTTATGCCCGGGCAGAAACGGGAGAAGTGATCCGCGGCTTCGCCTGGTACGCCGCCATCCCGTACTTGATCGTCACCTACTGGCCGTCGGCGGACTACCGGCGCCGGCCGGAACCGGATCGGGCTTCGGCAACCATCTCGAAAGGAGCCGCGCCCGCGTAGAAATGCGTCTATTGCACGTTTCCCGCGATTACTATCCGGACACTTCCGGCGTGGCGGAGGTCACTTACCAAATGACCGCGGAACTCGCTCGCCGGGGTCACGACGTCTGGGTCGCTACCGGGCCTCAACTTCATCCGCTTCAGAGTCCGCCCACGCCGGGGGTACAGGTCAGGAGATTCGATGTGAGCGGCGACTGCCGAGTCGGTGTTCGCGGCGATGTCCCCGGATTTGTGGACTTCGTCGTCTCGGGCAATTGGGACGCAGTGACCATCCACGACGTGGTAGGGTGGCCCATCACATTGCTACTACCGCACTTGCAACGCTTATCGGGTGTAAAGGTCACGGTCAACCACTCAGATGCGCTGCTCCAGCATCCGGCCTACCGAAGGCATCGCCAAGAGCTGGGCGCCGCGCTGCGAAACGTCGACCATACGGTGGTCCTCTCGCACTCACTGCTCAATGAGGAGTTCTACCGGGAGTTCAACCTTGCTCCGGCCGTGGTGATACCGAACGGGGTGGATTTGGAACAGTGGGCGGCTCCGCCGTCCGATTTACGCAAAGCCTGGGGAATTGGCGACCGTCCATGGTTGCTCACCGTTAGCAATCACTCCGGCGTGAAACGTCACGACCGTTTCTTCAGAGCAGTCACGCTGGTTCGCGATGCGATTCCCGAAGCAATTGGCACAGTTCTCGGCCGCAGCCATTACGCATCGCGGTTCGGTTTGAGCAAACTCGGTATCCGGGGAGTTCGGGGTGGCTGCTGGTACCGCTGTAAGTTCGCCGAGCTAACCGGCAGAGGGGTCTCCCTGCAGTCATCAGGCACAAGGGCCGATGCAATTTCAGCCATACGAGAGGCCGATATTCTTTTTCTCACCTCAGATAGCGAAGCATCTCCCCTCGTCATTCTGGAAAGCATGGCTGCCGGAACGCCGTGGATTTCCTGGGATGTGGGGTGCGTCCGGGACCATGTGGGTGGAATCGTAGTGAACTCGTGCCACGAGATGGCGGAAGCCGCGAAAAGTTTGATCGAGAACCCGGAATATCGGAAGGAATTGGGCGCGGAGGGCAAGCGCAGGGTACAGGAAAAACACAGTTGGCAGCAGGTGGTCACGGCGTATGAACAGCTGTATTCCAGTCCATCCGTGCGCGCAGAGCGTATTTAAGGAAATCACTAACTATGGTCACGATCGGTCTCCCGTTCTTCAACAATGAGTCGTCTCTGCTCGATACGATCCGTTCGGTGTTTGCACAGACGTATCAGGATTGGGAACTCATTTTAGTCGACGACGGTTCCAGCGACCGGTCGTTGGAACTGGCCCGGACGATTCGCGACGAGAGGGTTAGGCTGTTCAGCGATGGGGAAAACAAGGGCTTGGCGCGGCGACTCAACGAGATCGCGGATTACGCCCGAGGCGATCTCATGTTGCGTCTCGATGCAGACGACCTCATGCACCCCACGCGCGCCGCGAGAATCGTCGAGTATTTTCGTACGAATCCGAATGCGGACGCCGTATTCAGTGGCGCCTATGTGATTGACGAAAGCGGCGAGGTCACCGGCTTTCAACCAGTCGTTGAGCGGCACACGGTCCAGGAAGTGCTCCGGAAGTTCTTTGCCTGCCATCCAACGCTGGCCGGAACCACTCGTTGGGCCCGGGCGAATCCTTATCCCGCCAGGACCAAACGCGCGGAAGATCTCGACCTCTGGTGCAAATGCTTCCCTACGACCAGATTTGAATACATTACCGACCCTCTTTACTACTGCCGCATACAATCGGACTACTCTCTTCGGAAATACGCCGCCACGGCGAATGATCACTGCAGAGTGATCCTTTCCTACGGGCCGGACATGCTCGGACTGCCGTCCACCTGCTATCTGCTGGCCAGGGCACAACTGAAGACCTTGATTCATGGCGCCGCCCGATTGGTTGGATTGAATGCCCTCAGCGCCCGCCGCAGTGTGGCGCCCGTAACGTCGCGCGTCAGGGAGGACGAGCATCACATCATTGCGGACATGTTAGCTCTCCAACTGCCCAGTGCTGCTACTACAGGCGTCCCATGCGCATTCTGATCCTCAATCAATCGTTCTATCCGGATATCGTTTCGGCGGCGCAACATGCCAGCGATCTGGCCTCCGCTCTCGTGGAGGAGGGGCACGCCGTCACAGTTGTGGCGAGCCGCCGCGCCTACACCGACCGGCACACCTGCTTTCCGGCGCGCGAGACATGGCGCGGCTGCGATGTGCGGCGTGTCTTCTCACTCGGCCTGGAGAAGACCGGAAAATGGGGCCGAATTCTGGATTCCGCCATTTTACTTGCAGCCTTCCTTCGCGAGTTGATCCGCTTGCCGCGATTCGACGTCGTGCTCGCCATGACTCACCCACCCATGGTCGCTTTTCTGGCCGCTTTGATCACTCGCATCAAAGGCGGCCGGCTGGTTTCGTGGGTGATGGACCTCAATCCAGACGAAGCGATCGCCGCCGGGTGGCTAAGAGCGGAATCCCTGGCGGCTCGGGTTTTGAACTGGGCCTTAGTTTCTTCCCTGCGAGCCAGCCTCATGATCGTTGTTCTGGATCGCTTCATGCTGGCCCGCATCGAAGGCAAGGGGATTCCCCCGGAGAACATCGTCGTAATTCCGCCGTGGGCACACGACAAAACGGTGCGATACGACGCTGCCGGCCGCGCGGAGTTTCGGGCGGCGCACGGCCTGGCTGACAAGTTTGTCGTGATGTACTCAGGCAATCTCAGCCCGGTGCATCCGCTGGATACGCTGCTTCACGCAGCCGCGCGCCTAGGCAACCGGAACGACATTCGTTTTTGCTTTATCGGAGGTGGCAATGCTCTCCCTGCCGTTCAACAGTTTTTTCAGGAACGTCACCTCGAGACGCTCGTCTGCCTTCCCTATCAACCGTTGAGTCGGCTTGGCGCGTCCCTCTCTGCCGCAGACTTACACCTCGTAACTATGGGAGATTCGATGGTCGGCATTGTTCATCCATGCAAGATTTACAGCATCCTGACTTTGGGAGTGCCCTTCCTCCATATTGGACCGGGAGAGAATCATCTCTCGGAAATTGCCAAGTCGCTGGGGACTCCGGGCGCCAGCTATCACGCACGTCACGGAGATATAGACGGGGTCGTCAACGCGATTGTCGAAGCGGCATCCCGGAATCCCGGTACGGTAGAGGAACTCCGCCGTGCGTCAGCACCGTTCAGCCAAGGCGTTCTCATCCCGAAGTTCATCAGAATTCTTGAAGAGGTGGTGGCAGAAGAGCGCCCCCACATGGCAGTTCACCTGACCGGGGAGCAGGCCGAATGAGCATCGTCAATCCGCCGCGGCGCCTCAATATCCTTTTCGCCGGCGGCTGTCAGGTCGAGGGATTCCCGGTGGGGAGGGAGAATTCCTTCCCCACGCTGGTGGGTATTCAATTGGCTGAAGAGGGGCTTGAGGTCGATATCGCCAGAGTCGGCTATCTGTCTCTCATCCATAGCAGCAGACTATTCCAAACGGCATATCGTCCCGATGTCCTCGTTCTGCAAATGGGCCATTATGAGTTGAGCCTCGGATACCGTTTCCACAGAGCGATACCTCGCTGGCTCAAGCCGCGCAAATCGAGTGCGCAGAGTGTTGGCCTTTCGCTATGTGATCGGTGCCCCGTTACCAGCCTGGATACCAACGAATGGGCATACCGGCTGAAGAACGGATTTCGAAAAGCTGGCGATTTGGCGGTATGCCATCGATTGGTCGATCTGTGCAGCTATGAACGGCAGATGGCTGACTTCTTTGCCCGAGCGCGGAGCATGCGGGTGCACAAGGTTCTCGTACTGAGCCCGTTTCCCTGTGTGGACTCCGCGACCATGTTCTACCGGAGGTCTGGGGCATCGGTACGTGCCCTGGCAGAGAAATACGGCTTTGAATACCTGGACGTGATCGCGCTGGATCCGAAAAAGAGGGACACGATCCTGACGCCGGAGGGATTCTACGCGGACCCGTACCACTTGGGCATCGCGGGCCACCGGGCCGTGGCTGGCGCAATAGTCCGGGCACTGGCGTGCCAAGCGCCGGTATCGGAGGTGACACGAAGTGGGCGTGCTTAGGATTATCGTTTGGGCGCTTCTTTTGACCTTGGTAGAAGCGCATGGATTCTGCGCCCCCTCGCCGAACACAATCGTCGTCCTCGGCTCATCCACGGCCGCCGGAGTTGGCGCGAGCACGTACCAGACATCCTGGGTTGGACTGCTCACCTCCGCTCTCGCATCCAAAGGCTACATCGTGCAAAACGTTTCCATCTCCGGTACCAACACCGGCGATAGCTTGGCGCGTTTCGATCGCGACGTCACCCCCAATAATCCGGCCTTCGTCGTTCTCGCCACCTCTATCGTGAACGAGCCCACCGATACGGCCGCTCAAAGCTATCTCGCCAAGACTCTTCTCCTGATTCACAAGGTCGAATCCATCGGCGCTATCCCGGTCGTCGTTCCGCCTTATCCCAACGACGGATTCAGCGCCTCAATGTACTCCTCGATTCAGAATATCTATACCACCCTCGGCGCCGAGGGCGTTCCTCTTCTCGATTTCCTCGATGCCGCCGATGACGGTCAGGGCCATTGGGTTGCCGGATTGAGTCTCGACGGTAC
>DASZLO010000216.1:0-20573 GCA_035552315.1 Bryobacteraceae bacterium | reverse complement strand
CTGCAGTCTGGTAATGATGGTGGACGCGGTGGTTGTCTGATCCACCGAATCGAAGACAGTGACGGTGAGGGTATTGGTTCCGGGGACTAACGCAATCGCCGGGATGCTCCAGGTTCCAGCCACGGGCAATACACTGCCGCTATAGCCATGGTCGGTTTGCCACTGAATCGTGAGTGGCGCGATGCCGCCGGCGACCGTTCCGGTGACAGCGATCTGAGCGGCCTGGCCGGGGATGGGAATCGGGTTGATGGATAGACTTACCGGAGGCCGGGTGGGGGCAAGAGTGGCAAGAGTGATTGGCGCGGCGGGTGCGACCGAGATCAGACTGCCGGCCGGTTTGCCGTATAGCGCCTGCACGGCGCCTATGTCGTGCGCCGAAAGAACCATGCCTTTCCGGTAGTAGGGGTACATCACATCGCCCGGATTGTCTGTGTGGCCCAGTCCGAGAGCGTGACCGGCTTCGTGAAGAACAACGCTGTAGATGTCCACGTCCCCGCCAGCGTGCCAGTTTTCATCCGCGTTCAGGTGCATATCGCCCGCGATCGACTCCGCATTGATGGGCACGGGATAAAACGTGTGCGCGAGAACTCCGCTGTTTGAAGCGAACGGGAACTGATCGCCATGAGAACCGCTGGCGAATTTTATGAGTACCGTGCGCGCGCCCGCGGGATCGGTTCCCTGCTGAAATGTCACGTTCGTGACCGCTGACCAGGCGTCGAGGGCGCGCAGGATCTCGCTGGCTGTGGTTGTTTCCGGAACCTTGGGAGTCAGATCGCCGAGCACATAGTTCAGATGCGCGAAACCGCCGGTTTCGAGACTCCACCCGTGGATGATATTGGCGTACTGTGCGATCGGTCCGGCGAGGGTGAGCATTCCGGCGCACGACATCAGGCCGGTTTGGGTCAGCAGAGAGGGATCGGCCGGAAAGATATAGGCGACCTCGTCGTGAGCCGCAAGCAATGTCAACTGGTCGACAGTGGCGTCGACGATCGCATGCCAGGCAAGAAGCACGGGGGGGCGCTGCAGCAGCAGATTTTCGGCCGCAGCAACCGCGCCCTGCGCGGCCGGCGAAACGTCGGAATGAAACTCGACTATTGCCAGTTGCTGGCCAACGGGCACAAGGCTGGGGCTTAGTTTTTCCTGCGCGGCAAGCTCGCCGAGGTCGGTGGCGCCCGGAATATCCACGGACCCGACGATCATGACCGCGTTGTCCGGCACGACCGCGGTCACCACCGCCCCGGCGCTTGTCAGCGCACTCAGATCGCTGGCTCCCGGCGGGTGGTCGAACTGAACGATGTGGTGGGCCTTGCGGCGCGCGGGCACGGCGATCCCGGCGCGGGGCGCTCTGGCGCCTGTTTTCAGATGCAGCTCCTGGCCGGGAGAAATGAGTGCAAATGCCAGCAGAAGGAGCCATGATCGTCGCATCATGAGCTTCTATCGGCGGGAATTTAGAGCGACTTTAGCCGGGCGGATTTTTGCGGCGCGGACCGAGCGAATTCAGGATGCGGAGATCCGCGCTTTCCGCTGCGCAAATTGAAAGAGCCGGATCAGGCTGTCCCCTTCGCGGGGAGGCAATTGGTATTTGAGTGCGCTGTCCCCGGGGCTCCCTATTCGGGGTTATTTTGGGTGGCTATCCATTTTGTTAGCCTGGCGTCCAGCAGTTCCAGCGGCAGGGCGCCGGCTCCCAGCACTTCGTCGTGAAATGCCCTGATGTCGAACTTGCTGCCGAGCTGCGTCTGCGCCCGCTGCCGCAGATCCAGAATTTCCAACTGGCCCAGCTTGTAGCCCAGCGCCTGGCCTGGCCATGCGATGTAACGATCCACCTCCGACTGCGGAGCGGCTGCGTAGTGCTCGTTGAAGTAGTCCACCATCTGCTGGCGGGTCCAGTGCTTGTAGTGGACACCGGTATCCACGACCAGCCGTACGGCGCGGAATAGCTCGCTCTGCAGACGCCCCAGGTCACTGGCCGGATCCTGATAGAAACCCACTTCCTTGCCCACCCGCTCCGCGTAAAGCGCCCAGCCTTCCACATAGGCGTTGAAGCCGAGGGCGTGGTGGAACGGATGCAGCGGAAGCTCCTGGGCGATGGAAATCTGCATGTGATGACCGGGGATGCCTTCGTGATAGGCGGTGGCCTCGTCCTCCAGCATGTTGTGGTGTGCCGGATCATAGGTGTCGACCCAGACCTGGCCGGCACGTGAACCGTCCGGGGTGCCGCTCATGTATTCGGTAGAGCCGTCTTTTTCCATGAAGGCCGGCACTGAGGTAACCGTCACGCGGGCTTTGGGAAGCCGTCCAAAAAGCTGCGGCAGCTTGGGCTCCATCTGCTCGATGTAGTGCCGGTAGGCGTCCAGAATTTGTTCGCGCGATTTCGCCATGTACTTCGGATCCGCGAGCGTGGCCTTCTGGAAAGCCTTGCCGTCTTTGAAGCCGGCTTTCTTGCCCAGGGCATCGATCTGCGCTTCAATATCGGCCACCTGGGCGAGGCCCAACTGATGGATTTCCTCGGGCGTCTTCGAAGACGACGCGAGGTTGTGGATGTCGAAGCGATAGAGCTGGTCGCCGTTCGGAAGCGCCCAGACGCCGGGCTCCTTTCGCCCTTTCGGCGCGTAATCGGCCGCGATAAATTGCCGCAGCTTCGCGTAAGCGGGACGCACCTCGGTGTCGATCGCAGCTACGATTTCGTTCTGTAAACGCTGCTTGTCGGCGGCCGAAAAACTCTCCGGAATTTTCGCCACAGAGATGGCGAACGGACTTGCCAAACCGGCTGGTTTGACGATGTCATCGATCTGCGGCAGCGTTTTTTCGAGCAGATAAGCGGGCGGCATCAATCCGTCGCGCATGCCCTGCTTCATGACTTCGGTTGCCTGGTCGAGGGAGAGCGGAATCTGTTTGAGGCGCGCGATGTAATCGTCATAGTGCTTGACGCTGTCGAAGGGAGCGTAAGTGGGAATCTGGGGCAGCGTGAGGTGGATGCCGTTGAACTGGTCGACCGGCATTTCGTACGTTTTCAGGTCGATTGAGCTGGCGGTGTCTTCAAGGACCCGAACGAGCAGGGACTGATCGAGCTGGTCGGCGTCCGACAACGACGACGCCGGTATGGTGTGCAGGCGCGTGAGGAAAGCGGTGACGTCGTTCCGGACTTGCGGCACATGGGAAAGCGAACCATCGCTGAGCTTGTCGTTGTACTTATACTCACCGAGCTGGCTGGCGGTTTCGGGGTTCTCCCGCTGAAACCATTCCCACCAGTCGTCTTTGATGGTTTTGAGTTTTTGGGTGGCATCGGAACGGGGAGCGCAGGAGTTCACAGTTACGACCATCGCACAAAGCAGGAAGTACCGGAAAACCGGGTAGTGTCCTAATTGTGCGTTGAACCGATTTTTGGGCAGTAACAGCAATCGCTTGCTTCGGGTTACGATGGTTCCAAATGGCAAGCCCATCAATCCGCCGCGATCTGAAAGCCCTTCGGAACCTGATTAACCAAGCCGATCTGTCTTTGGCGCTGGTTCGCAATCCCGACTCTTCCGTCTCATCCGCTCGTGAATCCCTAGTAGCTGCGCTGGCGCTGTCGAAGGATTTGGTTAGCCGTACCTCCGTCAATCCACTTACAGCCGGGGCCGCTGCGCTGGGTGCCAAGGGCGGATCGAAGACAGCGGAACGCGGGCCGGAGTACTTCAAGCAGATTGCCGCCATGCGGAAGAACCGCAGGGGAGGAAGACCACGAAAAGATACTGATTGACACCGTAAAACATTTCGTGATAATCCTGTAGTTTCTAGTAGGGATTCTTAACCGCCGCGCAATAGCGTGATTCGATTAAGCCCCATTAGTCGCCATCCATCCATCCAGGTGGCCGACTAGTGGGGCTTTTTGCTTTTTGGACGCATTTTTATGAACTTCGAAAATCCGATTGCCCTGACGATCCACCAGGCGGCAGCGCAAGCACAGGTCCATCACAACACGATTCGCAAGATGCTCAGGGAGCACTCAATTCAAGGCGTGCGAATCGGACGGGTATGGCGCATACCGCGCAGTGAAGTATTTCGAATTTGCGGAATTAAGCAGCCGAAAGCCATGACGTAAATCCGAGGGCCACCACAAACGCAACGGGGAGCAACTCTTTCGAGCTGCTCCCCTATACCTGCTTGCGGGCGTGGTGAAAAGCAAACACAGCGGTCTTTAAAACCGCCGCGCTGTGACGGCGCTTATGGGTTCAAGACCCGTCGCCCGCACCACTACTTTATCCCACTGCATTTCCAAAATAAAACTAGTGGTTGATGAACATCAACGCTTGCATGACAGCAAGCGATTGCTGTATTATGGGTTTATGAAAGCGATGCCCGAAGCCAAACCCAAAATGAACTGCCCGGAATGCGATGTTCGTTGCGCCAGCTTCGGCAAGCATCGCAATGGATTGCGCCGCTTCCGCTGCGGTCAATGCGGCAAGACCTACACCGAAGCCCATCAGAATCCCCTCGGCTCAATGACCGTCCCGATGGAAAAGGCCGTTCTCGCGCTTCGGATGCTGCTGGAAGGTTCCAGTGTTCGCAGCGTGGAACGCATCACCGAACTGCACCGCGACACGATCCTGAAGCTTCTGGTAGTCGCTGGCGAGAAGTGCGAGAAGATCATGGGCCGCTACATCCGCAACGTCCCGGTTCAGGATGTCGAAGTCGATGAAGTGTGGTCCTTCATCGGGAAAAAGGAAAAGCGCGTGCGCCCCGAAGACGATCAGAACCTCGGCGATGCGTATACCTTCGTAGCCATCGAGCGGAATAGCAAACTGGTCCTGAATATCGCGATGGGCAAGCGGGACAAGATGACCACGGATTCATTCATCGAAGGGCTTCGCGATGCGATCAAACCCGGTACACGGTTTCAGATCACCAGCGATGGTTTCGCGCCCTACAAATCTTCCATACCGGATACCTTCGGCAATCGCGTTGACTTCGCGATGCTCATCAAGGTTTACTGCGCCGCGCCTGAAGGCGAGCGCAAGTACTCCCCCGCTGAAGTTCAGTCCGTGGAGGTGGTCCCAGTTTGCGGTACGCCTGATCCTGATCGCATCTGCACGTCAATCATCGAACGCAGCAACCTAAGCCTCAGAATGGGCCAGCGGCGCTTTACGCGCTTAACGAACGGCTTCAGCAAGAAGTGGGAGAACCACTGGGCAGCCGTTACCCTCTGGTACACGTATTACAACTTCTGCCGGATTCACCAGTCGCTGCGCGTCACGCCCGCGATGGCGCACGAGATCACCGATCACCAGTGGTCTATCGCCGAACTTCTGGCCTAGTTCCCAAAACAAAAACACAGTACACTGTTGTTTGCATGATCGTAAAACGCCGCATCACCATCAAGCCGGAGGAGATTATCGGCGTGCAATATACCTGCAAGCGTTGCGGTGTCCAGCATTCAATTCCACTGGCGAGGAGTCCATTTGTTGTCTTCTGCCCCAGTTGTAACCAGCAGTGGATTTTGAAAGAATACGCTATCGATTCATCGGAACCATACAATTCGACCGTATCTGGATTCAACGCGATGCTCAAGAAGTTACCGCAGGTGATAATTTCCGAGTCTGTAGATTTCGCGCTTGAGATCGATGCGTCGGTCGAATCGAATATAGTAAAGACCCTTTCGTGAATCGCCTGTTTGTCGCCGCCGTTTCGCTATTTATTTGCGCGTGCGATTCCGCGCGGTCAAAGAGTGATCCCCCAGTAGCCGCCACGATTCCGTATCAACAACGGTTCGTCCCACTCCCCGAAGTAGGCAGTAATGTCCCTGGTGTGTGGTTCCTGTTCGGCATGGATCGCCCGAACTTCGCTCTTGATACAAAGACTGGAAAACTGTGCAGAACGTGGGATTTTAGCCTCTCGAACCCAACTCAAGTTCAACTGAACGCGATGAACCTCCCTACGTGCGACTCCCTGTACGTGCTGGACGCGAATTTGGACGGCTCCAAATCGCGGGACAAAACAGCCCCATAATCAGTTCAACGCAAGATTAGGACACTACCGAAAACCGCGGCGGATGACATTCATTCATATTAATTCCCGTTCAGATTCGGAGGATTCCGAGGCATTGCGGAACCGGGGGCGGCTGCGGTTGCGTCTGTTCCACAGGTCCTTATGGCCACATCTACAGACCAGTTGAACGATACATCAGGTCACGATAGAGAGCGCCTGTTGAACAATCGGGGCGAACAGGGTACAAAAGAGGCGATGGAAACCCAGGCCCGTTTCGTCTGGCATCCGGCGGATTCCGCGCTGTCGATCGATGCGCATCCGGACGTGATGGACGGTATCGCGCGGGATATCCTCGACGAGAGCAACCGCGAGGGCCCCGAGATTGGCGGGCTGCTGCTGGGATCGGTGGACCAGACCCCGGACGGAACCACGATTCATATTGAAAGGTTCAACCGGATCTCGTGCGGGCATGCGGCCGGGCCGCAATTCATCCTCGATGCGGGGGATCGGGCCGGCCTATTGAAAGCGGCGACCGCGATTCTGGAAGATTCCGAGAGAGATGGAAGCGAGCTTTCGGCCGTTGGCATCTACCGCAGCCACATGCGCCCCGGTCTGCAGCTGGAAGATTCCGATCTGGAGCTGATCGACCTCTATTTCCATGACGCATTCGATTTACTGTTGCTCATAAAACCGCAGAACGGGCGTGAGGTAACGGGGCAGTTTTACGTGCGGGGCAAAGAAAGCGCCGGTATATTGCCCGCAGGCATACCGAAGGACATGGAGCCGGCGGGCTCGTCGTTCCCTTACCGGCTGGACAAGGCGCGGGCCTTCGCGCCGCCCACGCTGCGCTCGCGGCGTCTGATTGCGGATTTCATTCCGGACGCCGTGGAACCCTCTCACAGAGACGATGTCCCGGCAGGATCTCCGGACGCGCCGGCTGCGCAGGAGCCGGAACATGAGCGGCGCGGGTTCAACTGGAATCCCGACTGGAAAAAATGGTGGCCGCTGCCTGCGTCCCTGATCGTTGCCGGCATCATGCTTTGGCTGCTGCTGGCTTCGCCGGACCGGCATGTATTGCCCGCGCCGGCAGCGGCGGGAAAAGCGGAAATTTCGCGTCCGCTGGGCCTGTCGGCGAGCCGGGCGGGTCAGGCGTGGCGGGTGGCGTGGAATCCGAATGCTACGGCTTTGCGCGATGCCCGGTCGGTGCAGCTTTTCATCCGGGACGGGGATGAGCAGAATCGCGTTGAACTGTCCCCCCAGGACAGGGCCTCGGGAACCTATACCTACGACAAAACGGCTGGAAACGACGTGACTTTCCGGCTGGAAGTGACGGGATCCTCGGGCGTCATATCAGCCGAGTCTTACCACTTCGTGCGGGAGGTCGCTCCCGCTGCGTCAACGGTTGGGTCCGATGCGGTTGCGCCGAAGCCGGAGAAGACAACCACTGTTAAACCAAAAATAACCCAGCCCCGCGCCACGCACCGGGTTCCGCCGGTTATCCCTGCCAGCATCCGGCCGCGCATCAAGGGCTCCATCCCGGTCGATGTACAGGTTAAGATCGACGCGCGCGGCCATGTGACTTCGGCGGTTCTGCCGGAAAAACCGCGGGCCGGGCTCGAAGCCTACTTGGCGGAGCGGGCGGTGGAGGCCGCCAAACAATGGCGGTTCGCGCCGGCCCGGGAAGCCGGGAAGGCGGTCGCGGGCGAGCAGACCATCCGTTTCACATTCGGAAAATAGCCCGCTTGGTACCACTAAACCTTTCATTTGCAGCAGGTGGGGCCGGTCTGTAAGAATCCGAACAGAGGGGCCCGCTCGTAGTACACTCTGAATGCCGCCGGATTTAAAGAGGCATTTATTGGAGAGCTACGCAGATGCGTAAACGGGTTTTACTGACACTTCTGGCGGTTGCGGGAACTTTAGCCGCCCAGAATCCGACTTTCACAGGGGTTGTAAACGCTGCCAGCGGAATTCCTCCGGGACTTCCGAATTATGGCATCGCGCAGGGCTCGATCTTTGTCGTGTACGGGAGCAATCTGGGGCCGGCGGCAGCCGCGGGAACCTATGTTACTTCCGCTTCGATACCGCTTCCGACGACAGCCGGCCTGGCGGGAACCTCGATCACGGTTACGGTGGGAGGCAACACCGTTCCGGCGCCGATGATTTATACCAGTCCCGGGCAGGTTGCCGCGATTATGCCCTCCAATGCTTCAACGGGCAGTGGCTCGATGACGCTGACCTATAACGGCAAGAGCGGCACTACGCCGGTTGTGGTCGTGAAGAGCGCCTTCGGGATTTCGAACGTCTCCTATGGTCAGGGATCGAATGTCGGCGCTCTTACGTTCGGGCTTCAGCAAAATGAGTTCGTCACCGCTACAGACGCGGCAGCGCCGGGGGATATTGTCATCCTGTTCGGCACAGGCCTGGGGGCGGTTACGGGGGGCGACACGGGTTATCCGGCAGCCGGAAATATCGGTTCAGCGCCGCAGGTATTTGTAGGCGGGATTGCCTCTCCTTCGGTGGCATATTATGGACGGTCGCCCTGTTGCGCGGGCCTCGATCAAATCGTATTCACCGTCCCGCAAAATGCGCCTTTGGGATGCAACGTCTCGGTCCTGATCCAGACCTCGAACGGGACTGTGCCGATCGTGAGCAACGGGCCGGTGATGGCCATTGCAGCCACGGATCACACGGCATGTTCGGACGCGACTCAGTTCATCCCGCCATCTTTCCTGAGCAAAAGCACCGTGACAGCCGCCGATGTGGAGATCAATCAGAATTCTTTCGTCAGTACCAACGGCAGCACGACGACCACGATGCTGCAGGGAAAGGCGAAGGTTAGTTTCATCCAGTTCACGCAGGCGCAACTGACCGCGGCTGCCCCGGGGCTGAATACGGAACCTTCTTTCGGCAGTTGCTCGGTTGGATTTGCTTCGACTAACGATTCCGGCGGCGGGCCTCCTGGAACCGTGCTGGATGCCGGGGCATCGGCGACACTGACCACGGCCGGAAAATCAATCACGCTGCCTTCGCAGGGCGGACAATTTTCCTTGGACCTCACCGGGGCCGTCCCCAGCGGGCTTTATGCGTTTTCCAGTCCGGGGGGAGCGAATCTCGGTCCGCAGAATTTCACCTTTACGCTTCCGCAGCAGGTAACCTGGACCAACATGAGCGCGATTACCGGGAGTGCGGTCGATCGTACGCAGGGACTGAAAGTGACGTGGTCGGGGGGAGACGCCAATGGATACGTCGATATCCTGGTGCAGGCCCAGAACTCAACCGGCACATTCCAGTCCTACATCGACTGCGCCGCGAAAACATCCGACGGGCAGTTCACTATCCCGCCGTCTGCGCTGCTGGCGATGCCAACGGGTACAACAGCCCTTGCGAGCGTACAGGTTTCCACCTATGCTTTCCCGTTCACCCTGGGGACGATCCCCGGCTTCGATGTGGCGCTGGATACTTCGGAGTTCCAGACTCAGACGCCGGTGGTCTTTAAATAAGCGGGGCGAAGGGGTCAAACATTACAGCCGGCTCCGGAGAAAAACGGCCCTCGGGTTAACTTAGATAGGTAGGCAAGTTAACACCAGCAAAAAATAAATCATGCCGTTTAATATTCAGCCGATTCAGGAGTTCGTCGTCCGGCCCGCTCTGCCGCCGCAGCTCAAGCGCATGACGGAGCTGGCATACAACATTCTCTGGGCTTGGGAGCCGACGATCCGGACACTTTTCCGGCGTCTCGATCCGGCTCTGTGGAAGGAATCCAGCTATAACCCGGTGGTGATGCTGGGGCGGGTGGCGCAATCGACGCTGGATCGGGCGGCCTCCGACGTCCGGTATCTCGCCCAATACAAACTGGCGTGTCAGCGGTTCGATGCCCAGATGGCGGTAGGCCCGGTGGCCGGGAACAAGCTGATCGCGTATTTTTCGGCCGAGTACGGACTGACTGAATGCATGCCCGTGTATTCGGGCGGCCTGGGTGTGCTTTCGGGCGACCACATGAAATCGGCCAGCGATCTCGACCTGCCGCTGGTAGGGGTGGGTCTGTTGTATCAGCTCGGCTATTTCCGGCAGTATCTGAACGCGGACGGGTGGCAGCAGGAGCGCTACCTCGAAAACGACTTCTATTCGCTGCCGGTGCGCCGCGCCACGGGTCCGGACGGCAAACACGTCACGGTTTCGGTGCAACTGCCGTCGGGTCCGGTGGCGATTCGGGTCTGGACGATGGATGTGGGGCGGGTAAAGCTGCTTTTCCTCGACACCAATACGCATCAGAACATTCGTCCGGAAGACCGCTCGATTGCCAGCCAGCTCTATGGAGGCGACAACGACACGCGCATCCGGCAGGAGATCGTGCTCGGGATCGGGGGGATGCGGGCGCTGGAGGCGATGGGCTATAAGCCTACCGTTTTCCACATGAACGAAGGGCATTCGGCGTTCCTTGCGATCGAACGCATCCGGCTGTTTATCGAGCGCCAGGGGCTGACGTTCGAGGAGGCGCTGGAAGCCACCCGGGTAAACAATGTTTTCACCACCCACACGCCGGTGCCGGCGGGGATCGATCTGTTCGATCCGGGGCTGGTCTACCACTATTTCCGGCAATACTGCCAGGACGCGACGGTGGGGTTCGAGCAGTTCATGGCGCTGGGGCGGCGCAATCCGCAGGACGGCGCGGAACCGCTTTCGATGGCGATTCTGGCGCTGAACGCGTCCGCCTATCGCAATGGCGTCAGCCGTTTGCACGGCAAAGTGTCGCAGGAGATGTGGCACAGCCTCTGGCCCTCTTTGCCGGCGGAAGAAATACCCATAACGTCGATCACCAACGGGGTTCATCTGCCCAGCTGGCTCAACGGCGATCTGGCCGATCTTTACGATCAGTATCTTGAGCCGGAGTGGCGCAACCGCTGGAGCGATTCGGCCGTGTGGGCGCAGATCGACGAGATTCCGGACGAAGAGCTGCTGGAGATGCATCGCCGGCGCAAGCGCCGCCTGATCGCGTTTATCCGGGATCGGCAGACGGCATCGGCTTACCGGCGCAAAGCAGCGGCGGCCGAGATCCGGCATTCCGCGGAGGTGCTGGACCCGCATGCGCTCACGATCGGATTTGCGCGCCGCTTCGCTACCTATAAACGCGCCACGCTGTTGTTCCGGGATGTGGAGCGGCTGAAGAAGATTCTTTGCGACCGGGAGCGCCCGGTACAGATCGTTATTGCGGGCAAGGCGCATCCAAAGGATCAGCCGGGCAAGGCTTTCATACGGGAAATTGTGCAGCTTTCGCGGGACACGGATCTGTGGAAGCACATCGTGTTCGTGGAAGATTACGACATGAAAGTGGCGCGGGAACTGGTGCAGGGCGTCGATCTGTGGCTCAATACGCCGCGGCGGGGCGAGGAAGCCTGCGGGACCAGCGGGATGAAAGCGGCGATGAACGGCGTGCTGAATCTGTCGGTTCTGGACGGCTGGTTCGACGAAGCATACGAAAGTTCGGGCGGGTGGGCCATTGGCGACCGGGAGGAATACTCGGAAGATCAGGACGCCATTCATGCCAGCAACATCTATTACCTGCTGGAGCGCGAGATTGTGCCGCTGTTCTATGCGCAATCGCAGGGCGGCGGAACATCCGAGTGGGTCCGGCGGATGAAGGAGTCGATGGTTAATCTGACCCCGAATTTCGATGCGCGACGCATGGTTCACGATTACACGCGGAGGCTTTACGACCCGGCCCACGCGAACTGGGAGCGGTTCAGCGCCAGGGATTTCGAGGATGCGCGGGTGCGGGCGCGCTGGAATTCAAGGGTGCGCGAAATCTGGCCGCAGGTGGACTTCCTCGATCTCGGTCCGGCGCCCACAGGGCCGGTGACGAGCGGAAACGGCATCGCGGTGCAGGCGAAGCTCCGGCTGGGCGGTCTCAGGCCCGAAGATGTGCGGGTGGAATGCGTCATTGGCCGGATCGGAGTCAGTGGCGGACTCGAAGAAACTGAAGTAGTAACGCTTCCGAACAGCAGAATGGACAGCGATATCGGGACCTTCGAGCGGGAAATCGTACCGGCGCAAACCGGGCGCCTCGGCTATGCGGTGCGTGTCAGTGCGAACCACTACGAGGACCCGTTGACACGGCCGGTGACGAGCCTGATCAAATGGAGCAACCGGTAAGACTGGCGCTGCGTCTGGGTAATTTGGCACCGAGCGCAGAAATTTCGCGGCAAACCGGTACGTAAATTCACAGAACCGGGAAATTTTGGCACATTCTGCGTGTGGAAATCCACGTGCAATAAGAGATTTCGAGTAGTGTTCCACGGGATACTCTTCATAAAGATTTGGGTACTAGTACCCGAACTTTTTATGTATAATAAATTTCACGCGAAATAGGGAGACACAGATGGCATCCAGCATGGCGCCCTCACCGCAGCAAACAAGACCGCTTGAAGATCCGCTTGCTCATCTTCCCTGCTCGACAATTGTTGAGTACCGGAAAGGGCAGGCCATCTACGGGCAGGATCAACCTTCAACCAGTATTTATCTTGTCATCGACGGCAAGGTTAAGATCTGCCGACTGGCAGACGATGGCCGTCAGGTGGTAGTGGATATTTACCAGCCCGATGAATTCTTTGGCGAATCGGCTTTCGTGGGCGAAACCCAGCGCAGCGAAATGGCGATCGCCCTGGAAAACACGAAGCTCATGATCTGGACGATCAAAGAGATCGAAGAGATCGCGACACGGCGTCCCCGTCTCGCCATCGCATTGCTGCAGCTTCTGGTGCAGCGCTCGATGGACTTCGGGACGCGCATCGAGAGCTTCTCGGTTGACAACATCGCGCGCCGGCTTGCCCGGGCGCTGATCCGCTTCTCCGAGCGGCTCGGCCAGGAAACCGAAGACGGTTCGGTGCAGATGATTCCGTTCACGCACGAACTGCTGTCGCAGTATGTGGGAACATCGCGCGAGATTGTCACGCACTACATGAATCAGTTCCGCCGCCAGGGATACCTGCGTTATTCGCGCAAAGGCATTCTGCTGCACCGGCACGCACTGAAGGACTGGCTGCGTCAGGAAGCCACCGCGGCTTAGCTGTCACCCGGGACGGTTTCTACCGTTTTCGCCGGATCAAGAGTACCGTAACATTGTCGGGGCTGCCAGCATCGTTGGCGGCCCCGATTAAATTGCGACAGGTTTCTTCGAGCGTCGGCGCGCCGGCCAGCAGAATCTTTTCGATTTCCGCTTCGGCAATGACGCCGTGCAGCCCGTCGCTCGACAAGAGCATGACGGCGTCCGGCTTCAGTTGCACTGCGTAGTAGCGAACCGTGACGGTCGCGGAAACTCCGACAGCCATGGTGAGGACGTGGCGCATGGGGTGGCGCTTGAGGCTGGCTTCGTCGAGTCCAAGGGTGCGGCCGACCTCCTGCACCCACGTCTGGTCTTCGGTGATGGCGCGGACTTTGCCGCCGTCGAACAGCCAGGCGCGGCTATCGCCGACGCTGGCAATGGCGACGTCGTTGGGACGCGTTTCGAGGGCGGCCACCAGCGTGGTACCCATTCCTTCCAGACGCGGATCGAGCGTAGCCTCGTTGAACACGCGGTCATTGGCGTCTTCCACCGCGCCGATGAGCGCCGCGGCGTCGCGATGTTCGGTGTGAGCGAGGATGCCCGCCACGGTCTGGACCGCGAGCTGGGAAGCCCGTTCGCCGCCCCGCGCTCCGCCCATGCCGTCGGCGAGGAGATAGAGGCCTAATTCAGGAACAATGAGGAAGGAGTCCTGGTTGCTGGTTCGGACTTTCCCGGGATCTGAGAGCGCAAAAGCCTCTAACATTCGTTGTGACGTTCGTACCATTATGGACCAGGACCTCACGATACACTTGTGCTTTGAGACTAGTACCCGTATCAGACGCCACTGATTTTCGTGCGGTTCTCGAGCAGGGCAATATTCTTTTCTTTCCGGACGGCGGTTTTGAGATTCCGGCCGGCGTCCGGACAGCTCTGACGGGGGCGACGCAGGACGCCCGCAGCTTCCACAAGAACATCGCCTATAAGCCCGCCATCGATCAGGTGAGCGGACTGGTGGATCGGGTGGAGGCGGATACGGTGCGTCCGGCGATGCGTGAATATTCCCGGTGCGCGCTGGAATTCATGACGCGCATTCTGCCGGATTATGCGCACGCATGGAAAGTGGATTACGCGAGCTTCCGGTCCATCGAAGAGCGGGGCCGGGATCTGCCGCTCAACAAGCGCAACGATCTGCTGCACGTGGATTCGTTCCCCACGCGGCCGGTTTTCGGGGATATGATTCTGCGCTGCTTCACAAATGTGAATCCGGAGCAGTCGCGGGAATGGATTACGTCGGATCCTTTTGCGCAGCTGGCGCGGCAGGAAGCGGTCCAGGCGGGGTTTTCGTCGTATGCGAAGGCTGCGGATTCACCGCTGAATGCTTTCCGGCGGGGCGCTGCGAGGATGCTGCATAAGGCGGGGATTCCGGTGGTGGATCGTTCGCCGTACGACGAGTTCATGCTGCATTTTCACGACTGGCTGAAGGGCAATCGGGAGTATCAGGAGAAGTGCCCGAAGTACAGCTTCAGTCTGCCGCCGGGATCGACGTGGCTGGTTTTTACGGATTTGGTTCCGCACGCGGTGCTGGGGGGGCGGCTGGCGCTGGAACAGACGGTGATCATTTCGCGGCAGAGTCTGGCGGACCGGGAAGCGGCGCCGGCTTCGATATTGGAGAAGATGGCTGGGCGGACGCTTACGGTTTAAGAGAGCGGGACAGCGCACTCAAATACCAATTTCCAGTTCCATCTGAGGCTCATCGGCCGTTCCGGGGTGACAATCAGGTGAGTATGGTTCGGCATGCAGCAGTAAGCGCGCAGGCGAAGTCGCGCGTTGGCTGCGTAGCGGGTGAGAAGGTCAAGATAGAGCTGATAGTAGTCGGCGTCGCAGAAGAAGATGCTGCCGGCCGTTGCCCCTCTGCGTATGGTAGGGGATGCCTTCGATGGCGATCCGGGGTATGCGAGGCATGACCGGATACTGGCGGGTGCGGGCTGGGATTCTGAGAGAGAAATGGTATTTGAGTGCGCTGTCCCCGCCCTCGTCTCCCATTCGACGGCCGTGAAAGCATCGCGCCAAAGTGAGAAGTCCAGGAAACCGGGGATCGGCGTTTTGCCGAGACGCGCGGCGGCGCTGGCGCGGAAAAGCGGGACAGCGCACTCAAATACCAATTCCCAGTCCTGTCTGAGCTTCATCGTTCGCTATG
This sequence comes from Bryobacteraceae bacterium, assembly GCA_035552315.1. Lineage (GTDB taxonomy): Bacteria > Acidobacteriota > Terriglobia > Bryobacterales > Bryobacteraceae > BOG-234. The sequence goes on along the minus strand of DASZLO010000216.1, from coordinate 5,373 downwards.
ATCTGCTTCGGTCGTCCCACTGGTTTTGCGCGCAACCTTCTTTCTGCGCGGCTTTCCAGGCTAGTCAGAAACTTCTCGTCTCCGAGCGGTCTCCCGCGAATGCCTGCGTCGGCCAGACGCTCTCCCAAATCGATTTCTTCAGGATGCGATTCCAGCAGGGAGGCCCATTCCTCGGTCGTGAAGTTATCGCGCCAAAGTGAGAAGTCCAGGAAACCGGGCACCGGCGTTTTGCCGAGACGCGCGGCGGCGCTTGACCACCGGAAGTCCTCGGCGCGAAGGGCTAGTCCGGCGCGAACCGGATTTCGCTCCACGTAGGCTGTGGCTTGCCAGAAATGCCGGCGATCAAGCGGACAGGAGAAGTAGCGCGCCTGCCAGACGTGCCCGGACGCGCGGCCCTGCAGGTTGAAGTGCCGGGCAAAGTCAGCATGCGTGCGGCTGAGCGCTTTGGGCATTGAGTCAGGCCGTTCCGGCGTGGCAATCAGGTGCGTATGGTTCGGCATGCAGCAGTAAGCGTGGAGGCGAAGTCGCGCCTGGGCTGCGGAGCGGACGAGCAGGTCGAGATAGAGCTGGTAGTCGGCGTCGCAGAAGAAGATCTGCTGGCGGCCGTTGCCCCTCTGCGTGATGTGGTAGGGGATGCCTTCGATGGCGATCCGGGCTATGCGAGGCATAACCGGATAGTGGCGTGTGAGTGCCGGGATTCTCAGAGAGAAATGGTATTTGAGTGCGCTGTCCCCGCCTTAAACCAGTTCTACTTCGATTTTCTTTTTGCCGGCATCCAGCTTTGAGATGCGGAAGGTTCGGACTTGGTTTGTTTTCAGGGTGTCCTTTTTCGGGGCCGAGGGCTCTGCGCCGCCCGCGGGTTCGGCTCCGGGACTGCCCTTCCAGCGGCTGGCCAGCATCGACGACAGCGTCGAGACGTCGACAGGTCCCGACTTGCGCTCCTGCTTCTGCTCTTCGGCCACGATCTGGCAGCTCGCCTGGACGCCTTCTCCCAGTTCGATGGTGGCCCGGCCGCGATTGACTTCCGATACCCGGCCGGTGACCTCGTCACCTTCCTTGTGCTCCGAAATGTACTCGTCGAGCGAGGTCGGCACCAGCTGCTTCAATCCGAGGCGCAGACGCCGCTTTTCGCGGTCATTCTCCAGAACAATCGCGCGCACAACCTGCCCTACCTTCAACTCATCCTGCGGATGATTGATGCGCTTTTCGTGAACGATGTCTCCGACATGGATCATGCCTTCGACATTTTCAGTGACCTGCACGAAGGCTCCGAACTGCTTGAGCTGCGTGACAGGTCCTTCCACCACAGCGCCCACGGGATAGCTTTTTTCCACTTCGTCCCAGGGATCGCCCAGCGCCTGCTTCAGGCCCAGCGAAATCCGCTTGTCGCCGGGGCTGACCGCGAGAACGACCACCTCGACCGTTTCACCCGGTTTCAAAATGTCCGAAGGTTTGCGGACCTTCTTGGACCAGGACATCTCCGAGAGATGAATCAGCCCGTCCAGACCCGGTTCGAGCTCGACGAATGCGCCGAAATCGGTGACGCGGGCGACGGTACCTTTCACGCGATCACTGGCGTGATATTTCTCCGCGGCGGTTGTCCAGGGATCGGCCTGCAGCTGTTTCAGTCCGAGAGAAATGCGGTGCTTGGCAGGGTCGATCTTGAGGATCAGGACGTCGAGTTCCTGGCCGACGGTGAGGACGTCGGCGGGTTTATTGACGCGGCCATGCGAAATATCGGCAACGTGCATCATGCCGTCGATGCCGCCGATATCGATGAAGGCCCCGTAGTCGAGCAGACTGCGTACGGTGCCGTGAACCACCATGCCGGCTTTGAGACCGGCGATCTTTTCTTCCTTGGCGCGGGCGCGCTCTTCTTCGAGCACGACGCGGCGGTCGACCACGACGTCTTCCTTCGCGGTATCGAGCTTGATGACGCGGCAGGCGATGTCCTGGCCCACGAGGGTCTGCATCTCAGGAACGTCGCGCGCGCCGCTGCGTGAAGCGGGCATGAAGGCGCGAACGCCGACATCGACGGAGAGGCCGCCTTTAATCACGGCGGTAACGGAACCGGAAATCGTGAGCTTCTCGTCGAAGGCTTTCTGCAGGTTCGACCAGTCTTTCGGCCGATCGATCCGGATGAGCGAGAGCTGGTAATAGCCTTCCTCGTTGCGGCCTTTGACCGAGACGTGAATTACGTCACCGGGCTTGACGGGGATGGGGCCTTTTTCGTCGCGCAGCGCGGAGGCCGGCATGACGCCTTCGGTCTTCTGACCGATATCGAAGAACACGTTCTCATCGTTGACGGCGACCACGGTCGCTTCGCGCCCTTGTTCACCGGGCGTCTCGTGCGTGTGAGACTGTTCGAACTGGTTGAGAATGTCGCCGAAAGAGCTTTCCGCCTCGGGCGGATTCTGCCTTTCAGGTTCGCGAGCGTCGTCCTCGCGAAGCGACGGGAGAAGATTGTCCATGGGGGTGCGATAACTATTGTGGCATATGCCTTTGTGCGGTTTTTAAGGCGGGAACGCGGGGGAATCACTCTGTAGATTGGCAGCGGCGCTCCCGAAAAGAATCGTAAAACCCGTGCAGGCTCGCTTCCGGGTGCCGGCGCGCGGGAATCCCAGGTCACTCGTGGCGCAACGCCACGGCGGGGTCCACCAATGCTGCCCGCCGTGCCGGCAAATAGCCCGCAAAGGTGATACACAAAAGGAGCACAGACGCCGCAGCCACAAGATTCAGCGGATCCGCCGCGTTGACCCCATACAACTGGCTGGCAATCAGCCGGGTCGCGGCAAAAGCAAGGGGAATTCCCACCAGCGTGCCGGCCAGACCCTGTATCAGTGTTTCGCGAATCACCATCGCCATCACAGCGCCGCGGCTTGCGCCCAAAGCCGTGCGTATGCCGACCTCGCTCGTGCGCCGTTGCACCATCCACGACATAAGGCCATAAAGCCCGATGCAGGTCAGCACCAGAGCGAGGGCCGCAAAGAACTCCGCGAGATCAGTGATTACATGATCCTGGTTGAGGGTGTCGCGAAGATCGCCCGATAGCGTACCAACACGAATCACTGGCAGGGCAGGCGCCAGTTCAGCCAGTACCGCCCGGATATTTGCCGCTATCGCCGCCGGATCGCCATTTGACCGAACCTCGATCGTATTGACGAGGTTGTTACGGTTCTCATGGTCGCTTTGCCTGACCTGAGCCAGCGGAAGAAATGCCATCTCAGTCGGTGTCGCTCTGGGACGGGTATATTTTGCGTTTTCAACCACGCCGACGATTTCGAGATCTCCGCCACTCACGTCACCGGCAATGCCAAAGTGCATACCGATCGGATTCCGATTAGCCAAATAAAGCCGCACAAACTCCTCGGTGACCACGGCCACCCGCCTGGAAGCAGCCGAGTCGTGTTCGTCGAACGTGCGGCCGCGCAGGATTTTTGTTCCGATCGTTTCAAAATAGTGGGGCGAAACACGGTTCAGATAGGCGGAGGGCGGATCGTTCGGATTGGTTGTGAAGCCTTCAATCGCGAGCGTCTCACCCCAGCAGCAGCGATTAAAGGGACTGTAATAGGAAAGACTCGCGCTCTTTACGCCCGGCAATGCGTTGAGCCGCGCATAGATCTGCCGGTAGAGGGGTCCGAGCTTGTCGTACTCATAGCGCGCCAATGCGGGATCGATATTAACAACCAGGACCTTCTCCGGTGTGAAACCAAACTGCTGACTGGAAAGATTGGCCAGGCTGCGTGCGAAGCAGTTTGCGCCCGCCAGGACCACGAGGGATAGCGCCACCTCCCCCGCAATCAGTGCCTTGCCCAAACTGAATCGCGCGCTGGATGGCGCGGAGTTCTTCACGCCGCGTCCCGCGAAGCGAATCCGCATGGCAGGAAGCAACCCGAAAACGATAGCCGTTCCGCATGAGACTGTAAATGCGAATGCGAGCACCCGCAGATCCGGCGCAGTCCGCACCGGTACGTACGTCGCGCCGCGGAAGACCAGGGCGATCAGAAATTTTGTGACGGTGAAGGCCACGGGTAAACTCAGCATTCCCCCGGCAAGAGCCAGTATCAAACTCTCAGTAAGCCTTTGCTGCACGAGCCTGGCGGGACTCGCCCCCAGTGCCAGGCGGATCGATGTTTCGACGCCGCGTGCAACGCCCAGGGCGAGCAGAAAGTTCGCGATGTTCGCGCACGCGATCAGCAGAATGGCAGCCGAGATTCCCAGCAGGAGCTTGAGCGTTTCCGAATAGTCGCGCTGAAGGTGCGGGATCCCGCCGCCACCCGGCGTCAATTCGATGAAACTTTCCGAGATTTCTCTTTGCCTCCCGGCAGATATTCCCGCGCCCTCGTGCGACAGCAACCAGCCGCGAAGCGCTACTGTCAACCGCGCCTGCGCCTGCGGTACGGAAATACCCGAGTTCAGCCGGCCCATGAGGTAGAGAAAGTGTTTCTCGGGCTGATCCATCAGGTGGTGCATGATATCGAGTTGCCGCATGGCGGAGAGCGGAATCCAAAACGAAGGCGGATCGGGCCCCAGCGTGTCCCCATAGAATTCTGGTCTGGCGACGCCGACAACCGTGACTGGCACATTGTTCACATCGACCACCGAGCCAGGAACCGACTCGTCTCCGTGGAATCGATCCTGCCAGTAACGAAAGCTGATCACGGCCACCGGAGGCGAAGCCGGCAAATCGTCTTCCGGAGAGATCGCACGGCCCCGAGCCACGGACGCGCCGAGTGTCTCAAAGTAATTTCCGGATACGATCTTGGCCACCGTTGCATGCGGACCGCTCCATCCCGGGTAGAGTGCGCTGACCGGCAAGTCTTCGCTCTTGAAGGCACAGAGGGTCTGGAACACATTCGCGCCCTTGAGATGGTTGTACAGATCCCACGAGTACAGAGAAAACGAACCCTGACCGGGCCCGGTAACTCCCGAGCCACGGCCCTGGCCCAGCACGACCAGTTCCGCGGGGTCGCGTACCGGCAGCGATTTCAGGAGCACGGCATTTATCAGCGCGAACATTGCGGTAGTCGCGCCGATCCCCAGCGCCAGCGTTACGATGGCGGTAGCAGTGAAACCGGGCGAACGCCGCATAGTCCGCAAGGCGTAGCGGGCGTCCCGGATGAAAGAAAAGAAAAAGTTCAGAGCCCACTGATCCCGGCATTCTTCCTTGATTTGTTCGATGCCGCCGAATTCCAGACGTGCCTCGCGCCGGGCGTCGGATTCAGTCAGTCCTGCGCGCATCTTCTCCTCCACACGCTGGTCGAAGTCGAATCTCAGTTCGGCGTCAAGCTGTCTGTCCAGTTCCTCGCGCGAGTTCATACGGCATCGCCGGCGTCGCTCAGAATGAGTCCGATCGCTCCGGTGAGTCTCGCC
>DASZLO010000215.1:0-2857 GCA_035552315.1 Bryobacteraceae bacterium | reverse complement strand
CCGCACCATGTTCACCGCGACACGGCGTAATTCAGCCTGCGTCGAAGGAGGGAGCTGACGGAAATCTCGATCTGGCGGCATGCCGACAAGATAACTGATCTCCGAATATGATGATACCTGTTTGTGCGCCTGGTTAGTAATTAGCCTGGTTTCCGGATTGAGGAATCCGACCTTGCGGGTTTTGCCCTCGATATGAAAATCCGGCGTTTCTCCTCGCAACATCGCCGCGATTACGCGGATGTATTCGTCCATGTCGGACACTTTGTATGGTCCGAGCCCCATGCTCCGCCGGCCAGTGTAGCCCGTCCCAAAGCCGGCATCGATCCGGCCGGGAGCCAGCGCATTCAGCGTTGCGAGACCATTAGCCGCTACGGGAGCGATACGGTTAGACGGAATTAACACGCCAGTACCGAGCCGGATCCGATCGGTCTTCACCGCTGCGGCGCCCATTGCGACAAATATATCGGCGCTCAGAACCTGCGTGTCGTAGAACCAAGCAGTGCTAAACCCCGCATCCTCCGCGCGCTTCACGGTCTTCCAGGAATCCGCGGGTGTGGGAAGCGCAATGCCAAATTCCATTTTGTGGTTCCCCTCTGGCTTTTCAAGGAAATCGATCTGAATGCCGGCGACACTCTACGCACGGGGCCCGCTAAGGGGCGGATTTTCCGCATGGGCCGCCTGTCGATTCAAACATTACAATTTTCTTAATGTCTAGCCCCCTGTGCTTGGCAGGACCTCTTTCCGGGGTCGTGCTGCTGTGCGGGATCTGGCATTGCTGCCGGCCCAGGATGGGATACGAATTCTTATTTCGTTAAGGTAATAGTTTGTTACGAGCCTATTAAAGAACGAAGCTGGCGACCGCCTATCCCATCTCACGCGCGCATCTGGTCGCCGGCGTCCGGCTGCGATAGCCTGCTGGCAAGCAACGCCAAGGACCCCGTGATGCCCGCAACACTCCCCGCCCTTTGCCTGATCGCCGTTCCGGGCCGTCGCCGCCGCACGATCGAACTGGCGCGGGAGGTTGAGCGTCGCGGTTTCGCCGGCATCTTCTCGCCCAGCCCCTTCGGCAATATGTCGTTGTGCGAGGCGCTGGCCTGGAACACCCGGTCGATCACCTTCGGCACCGCCATCGCACCGATCTACCAGCGCACGATCGGCGATTTCGCGCAGAGCGCCGCGTTCATGCACGAGGTTTCCGGCGGCCGTTTCCGCCTGGGCATCGGGGTTGCGCATGGCCCGTCGCATGTGCGCATGGGCGTGACGCCCGGCAAGCCGCTGTCCGATACGCGCAGCTTCGTGGAGCGGTTGCGTGCGCAGGAGGGTCTGGGCCCGCTGCCCCCGATCATCATTGCCGCGCTGCGTCAGCGGATGGTGGCTCTGGCTGGGGAAATCGCTGAAGGGGTGGTGTTCGCCAACGCCTCGCTGTCGCATTTGGGGGTTTCTCTGGCGGCGCTGCCGGCGGCGAAGCGCAACGACGACTCGTTCTTTATCGGAAATATGATTCCCACCTGCATCAGCGACGATATCGAGGCGGCGAAGGCGGTGAACCGCCGCACGCTGACCAATTACGGCTTCCTGTCCAACTACCGGAACTACTGGAAGGAAGCGGGCTACGTGGAACTGATGGAGGCGATTGAGAAAACAATTGCCGAAGGCCGCCATGATGAGGTGCCTCGCCTGTTTACCGACGAGTGGCTGGCGGACAATACGCTGTTCGGGCCGGCATCGAAGGTGAGGGAAGGGGTGGAAGCCTGGCAGGCGGCGGGTGTGCGCACGCCGATCATCGTGCCGTCTTCCGTGGCCGGAAACCAGATGAAGGCGATCGAGGAGGTGTTCGCGGCGTTCAGTTAGTGTCGCGCATCATAGAAGCGCGATACGCCGCTGTTTGGTCCGAGTGTCCGATTCACGCGGCGGATCGCGGCCGCTCCGCGTCTCGCGCTCCTTCGCGATCGAACACCAGAGCACTTTCACCCTGCACAGTCAGGGTGAAAGTGCTCTGGCTGTTTGTTTTGTCGCGCGATTCACACCCTGTCGGCGTTCCGCCCAGGGTGATCGTGCTCCAGAGGCTGCCATATTGTGTCACATGCCTGTTCCACGACGTCATCCGTCCGCTCGCATGTAGCTGCAGGACCGGAGACTGCCGGGAGGCCGGGTTTGCCCGGGTCATTTCACTGAAGCCAGGAATACCGGGCGAGTGTCTCAAGTTCACGACGGTTGCTTATGACAACATACCGTACGGTACAAACACTCGGCCCGTTGACCCGGGGGTGATCACGATCTGACGGCCGTCTGCCGTCAGATCGTGATCACATACACCGTGACGGTCCAGCGCTCGTTATCGTGTACCACTGGATATTCCTCACGTTCATGGGTCAGATGCGCACCACGCAGCCATTCATTCATTCCGGCGGTCGCTTCACTGGACCAGACGATCGCCACAACATATGCGGCGTCATGCTGGTATTGTAGGCTCCGCTGATCGCGGAGCTTTAGCACATCGTCATTCACCACCTGCCAACGGGTATGAGGCATGGTAGCGCGCCCCTCGTCCGCCGAGTTGAAGAGTGACTCGACTTTAAGTTCCACGCATGTCGTGGGCCCGGCCTGGCATTTGATCAGGAAGTCGACCTTTTCGCGAGGATTGGTAAAGATCGGTTGCTCACGCTGGACCCAGGCCACGCCAGGAAGTGTATTGTAGATCCCGTTGAGTTCGACCTGCACCCAGCCCTCGGCACCGCCCTTCTGAAGAACAGCCGCCACGAACCCGTTGGATGGTACTGGCCGCTCGGTCTGCTGCTTCTGGATCAGACCAAGTGTCCAGCCCATGATTTGTTTGGATGTCGTGCACATTGTCAGC
>DASZLO010000214.1:0-64585 GCA_035552315.1 Bryobacteraceae bacterium | reverse complement strand
TTATAGTCGGATTCTTGGCTATTGACACGTTTCGTTGGCTTTTTCGTGTGTCACAATCCTACCACCCAACCCGTGCAAAAAGTCTACTAAGGGACCGAAGAATTCAGGTCAGCGAGCCAAGTCCGTCATTGATGCTCCAGGCTGATGAGAAGCGGACTTCTTGCTGCGCCATCACCTTTCGAGCATGGCGGCTATGCGGGGGAGATCTGGAGTTTTTTTGCTCTCGACGCTGACACGAACCTGGTTTCGTAATAGCGATCGTGCCCCGTCGTCTCAAGCCATGCGTAGCGCCCATAGCTACCGAAGGTCACAAAATCTCCCGATAGTAAGCCTCGTACTTCGGAATCAGCTTGTCAGTGCAGAAGCGTGTTGTCGCGGTTTTTCGTGCGGCGGCAGCCATTTTGTCGTGCAGGCTTTCATCGGTTACCAGTTGTGTGACCCTGGCCGCCAGGCGGTCGATGTCTCCCGGCGCTTCAAGGAAGCCGTCTTCGCCATCGGTAATGAGCTCGGGCACTCCGCCAACCCTAGTCGCGACCGCGGGCACTCCGCAGGCCATAGCTTCGAGCGCCGCAAGTCCGAAGGATTCCATTTCGCTCGGCATCAGCAGCACGTGCGCCAGCCGTATCAATCGCTCGACCTGATTCTGCTTGCCGAGAAAATCCACGTGCGCCCGCGCTCCGAGGGTGGTGGCCAGATGCTCCGCGGGTCCGCGGTCCGGTCCGTCGCCCACCATCAGTAAACGGACGTTGGCATTCTCCCGAACTTTCGCAAAAATCCGGATGCAGTCGAGCACGCGCTTCACCGGCCGGAAATTCGAAAGATGAATCAGCAGCTTCTCCCCATGCGGGGCATATTCCGAAAGGCCGCGTCGCTCCGGGTCCGGCTGGTAGGTATCGCAGTTGACGAAATTATGGATGACGCGAATCTCGTTCCGAACCCCGAAGATTTCCACCGTGTCGCGGCGCAGGTCCTCACTGATTGCCGTGACGCCATTCGACTGCTCAATGGAAAACTTCGTGATGTCGAAATAAGATCTGTCCGCTCCCACCAGCGTGATGTCCGTCCCGTGAAGCGTGGTGATGAACGGGACCCGCTGCTTGCCTTCCAGCATCTGGCGCGCCAGCAGGGCCGATATCGAATGTGGAATCGCATAGTGGACGTGCAGAAGATCCAGCCCGTACGTCTGGGCCACGTCCGCCATGCGCGAAGCCAGCGCGAGGCAGTAAGGCGGGTACTGAAACAGCGGGTAGTTCGAGACCTCCACCTCGTGATAGTGGATGCGCGGAATCCCCGGCGCCAGTCGAATCGGATTCGCGTAGGTGATGAAGTGGACGTCGTGCCCGCGATTGGCAAGCTCCAGACCCAGCTCCGTGGCGACGATGCCGCTGCCGCCGTAGGTCGGGTAACAGGTGATGCCGATGCGCACGGGTTACCGGATGTAGAGATAAAGGGTGTGGCTGCGGCCTTCCCCGTCGTCGGGGATCGTCACGGTCTTCACCGGCGTCCAGCCTTCCACTCCAAAATCATGCGCCACAATCCGGGTTCCCTTCTTCAGTTGAGATTCCAGCACCGGGCGCACCAGGATGTTCGACTCCGGCAGCAGATAGATGGTAATCAGATTCGCGGACGAGTAATTCTGCTTCAGAATATCGCCGTAAATAACGTGGGCCGTCCGTTGCAGTCCCAGTTGCCGGATTTTGGTTGTGCTCTGAATAACCAGATCGTTGTCGAGCTCCACGCCCGTCGCTTCGGCGTGATACTTGCGGGCGGCCATAATCACGATGCGGCCGTCGCCGCTGCCCAGGTCGAACATCTTCTCCCCGGCCTTCAGATCGCCCAGTTCCAGCATGCGATCGACGATGGTTTCGGGCGTCGGGTAATACGGGGCGAGTTTGTCTCCGGTCGGCTGAGCGGTATCCGGCGGCGCCTGGCCCTGCACCACCAGACCCGTAAGGCTGCACAAAAGACCGATGAACAGTAGTCGTGAAAACATGTTTACTCTATTCTGCTTACTCCATCACGGAAGCCCAGCCGCGGCGCGAGAGGTCGCGAACGATGATGCCGCCGCCCGTCAGCGCGAGAGCGATAAAAATCAGGCCTGTCCCGTAATCCTTCAAGACAATCTTACCGATTCCGAACAGTGCGCCGTAAACCAGCGCGCATCCGCACAGCCAGTCAATCAGATTCCACACAAGATCGCGCGATACCTTGACCTCGGGCGCAAGCGCAGCCACCGGGGCCCAGCCCGATCCCGACGGTCGCACCCGCCGATAGAAATTCACCAGCGTGGCATCGCTTTCCGGCGCGGTCAGGAAGGTCGCTGCCACCCACACGACAGTGGTCACCCCGACGGTGATGAGAATGATATACGCGAAATCGACAGGATTATCGCTGTCGAGGTGGAAAGCCGTCTGCAACGTCACCGACGTCACAAACGCGGCCGCCATGGACGAGACCTCGCTCCACGCGTTGATGCGCCACCAGTACCAGCGCAGGATCAGAACAAGCCCCGTGCCCGCCCCGGTGACGATAAGCAGCTTCCATGCGCCTGCGATGGAATCCATGTAGTGCGTGATCACCGCTGAGATGATCGTCAGCACCACCGTGGCCACTTGCGATGCGCGCACGTAGTGCCGGTCCGGCGCACCGGTATTCATGAATCGCTTATACAAATCGTTGACCAGGTAACTGGCGCCCCAGTTCAGTTGTGTCCCGATGGTCGACATGAAAGCGGCGGCGAAAGCGGCCACCATCAAACCCCGCAGCGAGGCGGGAAGGTAGTCGATCATCACCCGGATATAACCCGTCTCCGGATCCGAAAGATGCGGATAGAGGATCACCGAAGCCATCGCGGTGAGTACCCACGGCCACGGGCGCAGCGCGTAATGCGCGACATTGAACCATAAAGTGGCCAGCAGCGAATTGCGCTCGTCTTTGGCGCTGAACATCCGCTGCGCCACGTAACCGCCGCCGCCGGGTTCGGCGCCCGGATACCAGGTGGCCCACCAGTTGACCGCGATGTAGACGAAGAATGTGATGGCGGGCATCCATGCCGAGTTCAGGTCGGGCACGAAGCTCATGAACGGACCTCCGTCGCCGCCCAGCTTCATCTTCATGGCATCGATGCCGCCCACCGCGCGCACGGCCTGCACCGCCAGCACGATCACCATCGTCATTTTGATGACGAACTGGAACATGTCCGTGACGAGAACGCCCCAAAGCCCGGAGAGCGTGGAGACAAACGAGGTAAGCGCAATGATTCCGATGACCAGCCAAAGCGCCTGGTCTTTTGAAATGCCCAGCACCAGCACCAGAATTTTCACCATCGCCAGGTTCACCCAGCCGAGGATGATGCAGTTCATGATCACCCCGAGATAGACAGAGCGGAATCCGCGCAGGAAGGCTGCGGGCTTTCCGGAATAACGCAGTTCAGCGAGCTCGATGTCGGTCGTGATCCCCGAACGTCGCCACAGGCGCGAGAAGAGGAAAACGGTGAGCATCCCGCTGGCGACCATGTTCCACCAGAGCCAGTTGCCCGCGATCCCGTTGCGCGCCACCAGTCCTGTGACCACGAGCGGGGTGTCCGCGGCGAAGGTGGTGGCGACCATCGAGGTTCCGGCAAGCCACCAGGGAACATTCCGCCCCGAGAGAAAAAACTCGCTGATATTCGCACCGGCTTTGCTTTTGTAGTAGAAGCCGATCAGAATATTAAAGAGAAAATAAGCGGCAATGATGCACCAGTCAACTGGGGTCAGTTTCACTGCAAAGCACTCCCGTTATCAACCGCGGACGTGCAAAAGGCTGTGGAAAAAATGACCGCGACGGCCGCGATTCTTCGGAATGAATTGGTTCTGTAACAAATTGCACCCTCGTTCAGCAGAACGAAGTGGCCCTCGCCAAGCGACTGCAAATCAAAATAGTTATGGCGTTCTGTCACTGCAATTCCGCAGGTTAAATCCAGACTTTCTCGATCGGAAGTGCGCTTTTACACAACTCGCAACCTGTGCCGTCTGAATAGTAGCTGGCCTCAAGGCGCGCGAGATGAAGCAGCGGCAGCGAGCCAAAGTCTCTGGTTCGCGGCATGGGCTGATAAATAATGACGCCCAGAGCCACAACTACAGCTCCATAACTTTCCAGCAGCGCTTTAAGCTCACTTAGATTGCGGCCCGACCGAAGGATGTCATCCACAAGCAGAACCGGTTCGCCTTTGAGAGGCTCAATGTATTGCCGGAATCGCAGCGGCTTGTCTTCCGCTTCCCGCTCAGCCCAGTAAACGCGTTTGGCTTGCAGGGCCTCGCAGACCCCGTAGGCGACGGGAAGCCCCCCTGTAGCCGGAGCCACAACCGAAAGCTCCGGAATGATGGCGCGGATTTCTGCATTGGCCCGCACCAGCCGGCTCAACCCCACGCTCAGAGTCTTGGCGTGCTGGTAATAGCGCATGGCCAGAGGCACCTGCAGGTATTCGTTGGAATGGACGCCATTCGGATAAACGAAATGTCCATCACGCAGTGCGCCGGTCTGGCGCAGGACACTGACCACTTCATCGTGATTCGGTAAGAGATGCATAGAGACGAGCGCATAGCCCGCAATTAAGGATAGAACGGGCGGCCGAAGAAAAGTGCGTAGCCATCGTGGTCCAGAACCTCGAAGCCGCGGAGGCCGTCGCTGCGATTGACGATCTCCTTATGAAACTGGATGCCGCGCGCGGAAAATTCGCTGGCCAGGGAATCGGTTCCTCGACATAGATAAACGCGTCCCACGGCGCCCATTCATGCCGGGTGCGATTCGGCTGCGGGGCGATGGCTCCCGGAACAGATTTGAGAAATATCTGAACAACGTCCCGCCCCACTATCGCGAAAAACGGCGGCTCGGCGGCCTCGGAGAAACGCAGCTCAAATCCGAGCCAGTCTTCGTAAAATGCGATCGCGGCCGGAACGTCGCTCACCAGGAAGAAAGGTGAAATCGCTCCCAGGGCTGGGGTTGGCATACGAATGTCAGCTGGCGCCCTTGCCCGTGATCACGTGGGGAATTGTCTGCAGGATGATGCGAGCATCCAGCGTCAGCGACCAGTTGTCGATGTATGCCATGTCGAGCCGCATCCAGGTTTCAAAATCCACGGCATCGCGTCCGTTCACCGCCCACAGGCAGGTCAGACCGGGCCGCATGCGCAGCCGGCGCCGCTGCCACCGCTTGTAACGATCAACCTCGCTCGGGATCGCCGGACGGGGCCCCACCAGCGACATATCGCCGCGGAGCACATTGAACAGCTGCGGCAATTCGTCCAGCGAGAACCGCCGCAGAAATCTTCCCACTGGCGTGAGCCGCGGATCGTTGGGAATTTTCGTTACGACGTCTTTGGGATTGAGGTGCGCCACCTCATCCATCCGCTCCTCCGCATCGACCACCATGGAACGGAACTTGTAGAAGGTGAAATTCCGCCCGTTGAGTCCGCAGCGGATCTGTTTGAAGATCACCGGTCCGGGCGAAGTCAGCTTCACCAGAACGGCAACGAGCAGAAACACCGGACTCAGCACAAGCAGCGCAACCGAGGCGAGCGCCATATCGGTAACGCGTTTGACCAGCAGCAGAACTTCGTCGTCCGGCGCGGCCGAGAATGTAAGCAGAGGCATCGGCCCTATCCGTTCAAGGGCGATCTGGCTGTTCACGTGAGGAAAGAAGTCCACGGCGATGCGGCTGGTGACGCCTTCGTCATCGCAGGAGAGGAAGACGTCTTCAAGCGACGGCAGCCGGTCCGATTCCACCGCGAAGTGCACTTCGTCGATCACGTGTTTGCGGATCATGGACTGCAGCGAGGCGATGGGGAATACGGGATATTCGCGTTCGATCCGGAAAGTGTCCGGCGCCGGCCCGTCTTCCGGACAGGCCAGAAACCCGACGATGCGCAGTCCGTTGTCGTAGTAGCTTTCGAGGGTTTGCGCAAGATGCCGGGCGCGATCCCCCAAACCGACCACCAGCACATAGCGGAGTACGCCGAACTGACGCCGTACTACGGGGATGAGATTGCGGGCCGTGATCCGGAAGCAGACCAGCAACAGCCAGGAGAGAAAAACAAAGCTGAACAGAAACACGCGGCTGGTTTCAAAGCGCAGCGCGTATACGAGCACGACCAGCGCGAGAGCCCCGTAGACAGACTGGCGGAACGAATCGGTGAGGATGATGCGAATCTTCGCCGAGTCGAGTTTTCCGTAGACGTTCATCCAGAAGCCGGTGACGACCGAAGTCGCGCACGAAAATCCGAGCACGAGGGCCATGCGATCGGGCGTGAGGAAGAATTCGTGATCGAGTTGCGCGCGCTGGCGAAGAGTGTAGGCGATGGCGAATGCGATCGCAGTCAGGCAGACGTCGGATAAGCCGAACAAAACTTTGAGTTTACGTTGAGCGCTTCCGAACATAATGACGTGAGTCAGCGTAACACGTGGTCGCCCGGAAGGCCGTACCGAATGCTACACACTCATTATGTTATGCGGCATGGCATTCTTCTCGGGAGAAAATCGAAAGCGCGCAAGCCGGCGGATGCTAGAATGTGAACTTCGGGGCGCGTAGCTCAACTGGCAGAGCAACTGACTCTTAATCAGTAGGTTGTAGGTTCGATTCCTACCGCGCTCACCACCCCTCTTCAATCCCTTGCAGATCGTAGCCCGTCAAGGCGTGTTACCGCAGCGAACCCCAGTGTTCCTCCGCGGTTTGTCCCGGCCTTGAAATTCAGCTCCGGGCACAGCCTTCTCAGCGAGGACACTTCTTTTCAGGGACATAACGGGCAGAGGTCGTATACTACGCATGTGCCATCGCTCGGGGATAAAATTCGCCGTGGAATCCGGAACCCACGCGCGGCCTGGAGCGCTGTGCGAGCCCGCGTTCGGGGCCGCATCTTTTCTCTCTGGTGCAGGGCGTTCCGTCCCAACGTCATCGTGGGGCGGAATCTCAGTCTCGGCGGCAAGCTGGAAATTCGCGGTCCCGGCAAGGTCGTGCTGGGCGACAACGTGAATGTGGAGATGCACGTGACGCCTTACACGTATTCGCCCGACGCAGTCATCCGCATCGGCGAAGGTTCTTATCTCAACGGAACGCGATTCGGCTGCAAGATCCGCATCGATGTGGGCGCGAATTGCATTCTGGCCGAATGCCGAGTCATGGATTACGACTTCCACAGCGTCGACCCGGAGCATCGCAACGACCCGGATTACATCAAGGGCAGTCCCGTGACGATCGGCGACAATGTGTGGGTGACCGTGCAATGCATCGTGCAGAAGGGCGCGGCAATAGGCGCCGGGTCCACAATCACGGCCAACTCAGTGGTGCGCGGCTCGATCCCCGAACACTCCATCGCGGGCGGAAACCCGGCGATGGTTCTGAAGATGCTTCGTGAGACACGGGGAATTACGCCTCCCGCTTGAATCCGTTTTTGCTCTCGTGAGTTCGGTGACCCGCCTTCCGCCGTGGAAACGGACATGCGCCTGGTCGCGACGCCGTTGTCGAGAAAGCAGCGTAAGGTTTTGGGCTCTGTCGAAACGGTGATTGACATCACTGGCACATTCCATTCGCCCCGCCTCGGCGCTCTCCACGTTTCCAGTCGGGTTGTGAATGATGAGGCAGCGTCACCCGCGAATCAACTCACTTGCCAACCGACGAACAGTTGGCCCGGCGGCCGAAGACTCGAAGAGGATTATCGATGCCGCCGTGGCGCGTCCAATACCGGAGGAGCGGAATGCGGGTACCACGGCTCGCCGTCGAGAAACGAATCATCAACCGACGACGATGTCCGCCAGACTCGCAATCGCACGGAGCCGTACATCACAGGAAGAAATGCGGCCCGGCGGCTTGAGTCTTCGCCCGGCCCGCCAGTGTGATGACGCCGCTACCAAATAAAAAAGGCCCCGTTGCCAGGGCCTTTGCTGTGTTCTGCGAATGACGCCCTTGCGAGCGCCGCAAGACTACTTCTTTTTCTTTGCAGGAGCCTTCTTCGCAGCGGCTTTCTTCTTGGTTGCGTTCTTCATCGTTGTGATTCTCCCAATCTAAATTTGCGATTTAAAAATCGCAGTGTGATTCATATATAGAGTTACTCCAACCCAAAGTCAAGAAAAAAATTGTTGTTGAGGTCCCGGTGCGCCCGATTGTAAAGCATCCGTTCGCCGCCGGGGCTACGTATGACTGACTGAGAGCCGGTCGAAGAACCCGATCGCGCCCTCGCCGGAGACAACGAGCCGGCCATGACAGACGACGCCGACGCACGTAACGAATCCGCATGACAGGTCTTTCGCTCAGCACCGCACCAACCCCGCGCCTGGCGGTTCGCCCGACACTGGCGATCGTCTGGGCCTATGCTTCGCGGAGGCCGTCCACCAATGCTTCGCTGACATACGCGGCGGCACAGCGCTATGCTCATCAGAGACCCGTTCGCATGACAATCCCCGGAATCATGACTGGTGTTTTTCTCGCCCTCGAATTGAGCGGGCAGCATGACGAAGAGCTCGCGCTCCGCCTCCAGCGCCGCGAACCGGATGCCATGACCGCTCTCTACGACCGCTTCGGACGCCTCGTCTATTCAGTGATCGTCGCAATCGTGCGCGACGGAGCCATCGCCGAAGACCTCACACAGGAAACCTTCATGCGGGTCTGGAATCGCGTCCATGCCTTCGAAGCGGGACGCGGAGCGCTCGGTCCCTGGATGCTGGCCATCGCGCGCAACCGCGCCATCGATCATCTTCGTTCGCTGGGCGCGCGTATGGACCGGAACGCTTACGAGCTCGATGTGCGCGAGCATCCGTCGCTCTTCGTCGACATGGAACGCGACGTGGTGAACACCGATCACGCGCGCATCATCCGGAAAGCAATCGCCAAACTTTCGGCCAACCAGCAGAAGGTCATCGAACTGGCTTACTACGAAGGACTCTCGCAAACTGAAATGGCCGAGCGCATGGGCGAGCCTCTGGGGACAGTAAAGACCTGGGTGCGCACGGCGCTGAAAGTCCTGCGCGAGGAACTCGGACAGGCGGTGGCCGTATGACCTGCGATGAACTTCGCGAGGACTACGCCGTCTACGCGCTGGGCATTCTGGAAGATCCCGAGCGCGCCGAGATCACCGAGCACCTGCTGCGCAGGTGCGAGATCTGCGTGTCGGGAGTGGCCAGCGCGCTGGCGACCGTAAGCGCGCTGGCGGGCGCGGTAAAAATTGCCGAGCCGCCGAGCGATCTTCGCCGCCGCGTCGTCGCGATGGTCGATCGAAGCGCTTCCGCCGAAAGCCGCTCGAAGCGCGCATGGTCCTGGGCGGTTCCGTGGGGGTTAGCGGCCGCACTGGCAATCGCCCTGATCGCGGTTCTGGCTTCAGGCGTCGCGCTCACGAACCGCGGTGCGGGCCCCGAGACCGCGAAGCTCGATCAGGTGCTCTCCATCCTGAACGATCCCGCCACCAAAGATGTTTCTTTCGGCGAAGCCCAGCCCGCCAGGGGTCGCGTCTTCGTGCATGCCTCGCGCGGCGTCGTATTCATCGCCTCGCACCTGCCGAAAATCGAGACGGGCAAAACGTTCGAACTGTGGGTGATCCCCGCGGCCGGGAATCCCATCCCCGCCGGCACATTCTCCAGCGATGCCGGCGATACCGCGATGTACGTGAGGCCCGGACCGGTGGAACCCAACGCCTCCGCGTTCGCCGTGACAGTCGAACCGGCGGGCGGGTCGGCGCTTCCGACCACCAAGCCATTCATCGTTGCGGCTCTG
The DNA here is from genome assembly GCA_035552315.1 of Bryobacteraceae bacterium. Lineage (GTDB taxonomy): Bacteria > Acidobacteriota > Terriglobia > Bryobacterales > Bryobacteraceae > BOG-234. The sequence continues at coordinate 54,850 of DASZLO010000214.1, read as the reverse complement.
AGTTAAAATATCGAGCTAAGAGCTCTCCGCGGGACTGTGCGGCGCGCTACGCTGGATTCGTGGAACCACTCGATCTCAGAGAAAAAGGCGGGGTGCGCAATGGCGCCCAGCAGACCTCCGACCGCCGCCTCTTCATGCAGCTGCTGGCGTTCGGAAATGTCGACGATACAGGAAAGCTCATGGCGGCGCTGGACGCCTCCGGCATGGAAGCCGTCCTTTATGAGGATGCCAACGATCCCCGCGGCGCCGGACTGGTGACATGGAGCGACGATCCGGACTTCTTCGTTTCGAAGCTGCGCGGTTTTCTGAATTGCCCCCCGTTCAAGTCGCTGGTGCTGAAACCCGAGTACACGATGATGGGCCGCTCCTACTCGATCGGGCATGAGCCGAATCTGGAAGAATGGCTGCTCGACCGGCCGCGCAAAACCGTGACCAACCCCGAGAACAAGTGGCACGTCTGGTATCCGTTGCGCCGCAAGGGCGAGTTCAATGCGCTTCCACAGGAAGAGCAGACGGCCATCCTGCGCGAGCACGGGGGCATCGGCCATGCCTTCGGGACAGCGGGCTTCGCCAATGACGTGCGGCTGGCCTGCTTCGGCATCGACGGCCACGACAACGACTTTGTGATCGGGTTGATCGGCAAGGAACTGTTTCCGCTTTCGGCGTGCGTGCAGGCCATGCGCAAGACGAAACAGACCGCGCACTACATGCAGGAGATGGGCCCGTTCTTTATCGGCAAGGCTGTCTGGCAGCGCATTCACGCCTGATCGGCCCGATCGTCCGATTCGTCAAAACCTTCCGGCGGCTAACGCCTGGACGTGAAGAAACGCTGCAGCATGGCTGTGACTTCGGCGCCCAATACTCCTTCGATCACTTCCACCCGATGATTCAGCAGCGGCGAATCGGCGATTTGAAATTTCGCCCGCACGCCGCCGAAGCGCAGATCGCGCGCGCCAAAAACCAGGGTGCGAATACGGGCCGCCACCAGTGCGCCCGCGCACATCGCACACGGCTCCAGGGTTGAATAAAGCGTGGCGTCCGTCAGCCGGTAATTTCCGCACGCGAAGGCGGCCTGGCGGATCGCCAGCATTTCGGCGTGCGCGGTGGGGTCGAGCGATTCGATGGGTGAGTTCCGGCCTTTGCCGATGATCTCTCCTCCGGCGACCACGATGCAGCCTGCCGGCACTTCACCGGCGGCCTCGGCCTCGCGGGCCAGATCGAGGGCAATGCGCATCCACTTCTCGTGCGCGGCGTATTCAGGATCCACAATCCAGCTTAAAATGGAATGACCTCATGGCAGAACTCGAAGTTCATACAGAAGTTGAAGGCGGCGATCCGTTCGGGAAAAGGATCGGCATTCTGGCGTCGGTGCTGGCAGTGTTCCTCGCGATCGTTACGATCGTCTCGCACCGCGCCCATACGGACGCCGTGCTTTTCAAATCCGACGCCAACGACAAGTGGTCGTTCTATCAGGCCAAGCGAATCAAGTTCCACAGCCTGGAGCTTGGAGAAGATCTGCTGAACGCCATGGCATCGAGGGACGCCGTGGCGGACGCGACGCTGGCCCGCTACAAGTCCGAGAAGAAACGCTATACGCACGATTCCGATGTCGCGCAGGACGATGCCCGGAAGATGGATGAAAAGGCCGAACACGTGGAGGCGCAGGCGCTGCGCTATGACATCGGGGAGGGGTTGCTTGAGATCGGCCTGGTGCTGACCTCGCTTTATTTCATTGCGCGGTCGAAACTGTTTCCGGTGCTCGGCACCATCAGCGCGTTGATTGGCCTGGCTTCGGCGATTTCGGGGTACTTCGCCTAACCCTTCGGCAAAACCCTTAGAACGGGAAGCGGCGCGGCGATGCCGGCGAACCCTGCCCTTTGCTGGCCTGCGCGGCGCCGCCGGTCTCTGAGAAATGACCCGAGCCCGCGGTGGTCACGAAATTCACCTCGGTGGCTTCGAAGACCAGCGGCCGGTCGAGAATCATTTCGACCGTGCTGCCCTTGGCCAGAACGGCATCCGGTCCGCGCGTAATCAGGACGCCGGCGATTCCGGCGGCCGCGCCGGCCGCTGCGCCGATTCCCGCGCCCATGCCCGCATGCCCGGCGGCGGAACCGGCGATCGCTCCGATGGAGGCGCCGCTGGCAGCCGTTTCACCGATGATGCGCGCGTCGCCGCCTTTGTTGGAATCGCTCTTGATCATTCCCTCTTTTTTATCCAGCTTCTCCGAGCCAGCGGCGTCAATGGAGCCGATGCGCGAACGAAACTCCCGCGAGACGCCGTTCGGCAGGGTGATGGAATCGAAGCGCACGTAGAGTTCGCCCCTGCCCTTCACGCGCCCGGGGCGTTTCACTTCGCTCACGGTCCCGGACACATAACTGCCGGGAGGGATCACGATGTGGCCGCCGATCACGATGGGGAAAACGGTTTCGAGATAAACGCGGTCGCCTGGCTCGGAGTGCTTGGTGCTGACGCTGTTGATCAGCCCCAGCGGGATCCGGGTGCCTGTTTCCACCGTGTATCGCGACGGTGCAGCTTCAGCCACGGGTTGAACAGGTGCGTCCTGTCCATAAAACGGAGTCGCCGAAAGCAGCAGGGCCGAAACCTGCAGTGCCGAAACCAAAGTGAAGCGTAGCGTCATAAACAGGCCTTACTTATTGTAGAGGGCGGATGGGCCCTGAAAAGTTGCGGTTCTTTTCAGAATTTCCGCGCGGATGGCCGCTATTGGGCGGGCAACTGGATGCCCGCGGGGCTGATTTGGGCGCCGATCCTCAGACGAATCTCCGGGTTCTGCGGGATCGGGTCCGGCAGTTTCAGGTTGATCTGGTACAGTCCGGCAAAGCCCGGCGTGATGCCGGCATAGTAGATGTTCCCGGCGGGACACGGCGCCCCGTTGAGAAGAACCTGCAGCTGCTGCGCATAAAGGATGGTGTAAGGCAACTGCGCCACGAAGCCGGACGAGATGTCCGGTGCGGTCCGCCCCAGCCCGGCGGCGAACAACACGATGACTTCGCCGGCCTGGGCCGGAGCGGTCGGGGACACGAGCGTGCCGTTCGCATGCTCGGCGACCGCCAGATTTCCATTCCACTGAAAGAATGCCGGGGCAGCGGGCGCCAGCTGGATTTGCACGAAAGGTCCGTCGAGTCCCTGGCGGGTCACGAAGAGCACCGCCGAAGAGGTGGTGATCTCGTAGGGAACCAGAAAATTAATTTGGTTGGGAGAAACGTAAAAGAGACTGGCCGGGATGTTATTGACATAGACGGTCACCTCAGCCAGCGAGAGGGGCAGATTGCCGTGGCTCATGTCGGCGGCGCTGAGCGCGTGCGTGGTGAAGGCGAGGTTTGTGCCGTAGATGGTCGCGATGGCGTTGGGCGCAAGGACGCCTGCAGTCTGATCGGCCGCGTGAACGATGCTCGCCGCCGAATAGGAGGGCGCGGTCAGGGCGCCGGATACGTCCGCCCGCGCGGCCGCGGCGCAGAGCATCAGCGCGAAGACTACACAAATAAACGGAATGCTACTGCGCCGGCCCATGACCTCTAACACCAAGATCGGTGTCCGGGTCCTGAACCTGTAGTGGCCCTCTCCTGGTGGAGGGGATATTCCTATTGCACGGATATCACTGTAGTGGACGGTTGCGACTGCACCCCGTTCACGATCGCGAAAACCGGGATGTCGCCGCTGCCGATATTTTGCGGAATCGTCACGTTGATCTGATAGAGACCGGCGTAGGTGAGATAGGCGGTCGCGGTTTGCGTCACGCCACCGATGTTGATTGTCACGGAAGCAGTCGACGGCGCCGGCTGGGCCACTACGCTGCCTGCAGGCGTGACCGGGTTGGTGGGGCCGAAACCGGTGACGAAGAGTTCCACAATGTCCCCCTTCTTCGCGGAGCGGGTGGTGAACCCCAGCTTTTCCGGTGGTCCCAGAAAGTCATAGCTGCTCTGCGTGCCTGGCAAATTATATCCGGAGCCGTCGGCGTCCGGAATTTCGGCGGCGACATATTTGAAACCGTCGAAGGTGAAGAAAGCCGGGCTCACTGCTCCAACCGTTGCGGTGACGCCCGTGCTCGTTCCCACTGACGTTGTGACCGTGACAGGCACTGAACCGGTCCCCGAGTCATCAGGCGACTGAACTACAACAAGCGTTGGGCTGATGTAATACACCGCGGCGGACTTGCCGTTGATTTTGACGCTGACGCCATCGAGGCTGGTGGGAAAAACGCCATTGATGATTTCAGTCGACGCATTCCAGAACCGGCCGTTCGGAGTCTGCGGCGCAAGGTTGGACCCGTAAATATCGACCCAGCTTCCGGGCTCGACGGTGGTCGAACTGGTGCCGTGTGAAACAACTCCGGACGGCGTGATCGCCGGACCGTTCGTAGCCGCCGCAGGAGTCAGGGTAATGTTCGTGGTGTAGACGTTGGTCGGTGACTGCACGGGCGGGCCGGCCGGGCCGGCATTCGCCGCCACATAAAAGACTACGTTCCCCGCGCTCGCCGAGGCGGGAGGCGTCCAGTTGAAATGAAATGTGTACGAGCCGCTTGTTGAAGCGTTGAATCCCTGCAGCGAGTGTTCAATAAACTGAACCGGATTCTGAGTGGGACAGAGCGAGCCGTTTTGCTTGGCCGTGCCGAACACGTCGCAGATCACCTGGGTTAAAGCGTCGGTAGTTGAGAAATCGCCCGCCTGTCCCTGCGAGAGATTGCTCAAGAGCCGCGCCGTCATTTCGAAACCAAACTTCGCTTTCGTCGCATCGATGACCTGAACCGAGATGGCCATGGTCTGGCCGGGAACGTAAGTTGTCGCGCCGTTGGGCAGAATGATCTTGATCCCGTTGAGGCCGCTCGGTCCCGAGTTGACCGTTCCGGCATGGCACCCCGATGAGATACAGGCTGTTTTGTTGTCGCCCGGCGCACCCGTGTATCGCGGATCGGGACCGTACTCATAGCCGTGCGCAAGGAACGGCGCCGCGGCGAGCAAGAATGAAGTTCGTATAAAGAGCAGTTTTCGCATCGACATCACTGGTGTTCCCTAACACTAGAGACACGTTCTCCACTCGCAGATGGACGCGATTTGTGTAAAGTTGTTGTCAAAAATGCGCGGCGAGGGCTTTCCGGCTGATGGTTGTCAGCGGGATTTCATGAAGACGGGCCATGTCCCGCCATTCGCCGGGCGGCAGTTTGGCGGGTGTCCGCGCGGTCCATACCGTCACGCAAAACCGGTCGCCCACAATCTGATGGCGAAACTCGCCGCGTTTCTCCGCCCGCAATCGGGGGAACAGTCGTTTGTCGGGCAGTTCCATAAAGCCCGCCAGGCGCGCTTCGGAACTGGACCGCTGCACCAGAAATACCCGCTGCGCGGCGTCCTTCAGGAGAACCAGATCCAGCGGCACTTCGCGCGCGGGCTGTTTCTTTAATTTGACCGGCAACTGATTTTGCGTCCCCGCCGCCTGCGCGGCGCAGGAACGCCGCACGGGACATTCCCGGCAACGGGGATTGCGTGGCACGCAGACGGTCGCGCCCAGTTCCATCATGGCCTGATTGAAATCGCCAGGACGCCGCGGGTCCAGCAGGAGGGCAGCCTCCGCGCCGAAACGGCGGCGCGCCACCGGGGATGAGCTTTCCGAGGCGTCGTTCGTCAACCGGCTGATCACGCGGATCACATTGCCATCCACGGCGGCGTGCGGAAGGCCGAGCGCGATGCTGGCGATCGCCGCGGCGGTATAAGGTCCAACGCCGGGCAGCGCGAGCACTTCCTCATAGCTTCCGGGCGGAGCGCCGGCGATGCGGCTCGCGGCCAGATGCAGATTGCGCGCACGGCTGTAATAGCCGAGCCCGCTCCACAGGGCGAGCACATCGTTTTGCGAAGCCGCGGCCAGATGCGCCGCTGACGGAAAGCGCTCCAGAAACTTCAGATAGTAGGGGATCGCCGTTTCCACGCGCGTCTGCTGCAGCATGATCTCGGAGAGATAAACGCGGTAGAAATCGTTCGATGCGCGCCAAGGCAAATCGCGGCGCGAAGCGTCGTACCAGCGGAGGAGAGCCTTGCGAAAAGTGGCCGGAGTCAGAGCGTCAGAACCTGAACGAATTCGGCAACCACACGGTAGCGATCGGAGGTCAGCTCGAATGCTTCAAAGTCTTTGTTCAGCGGTTCGAGCCGGATAGGTGCTTCCCGTTCCGCCCCTTCTGTTAAATGACCTGCGCGTGCATAGCGCTTCACCGTATAGCGCTGGGAGGCGTCATCCAAATCGATCATTTCGATCAGCAGCAGCCGTCCCTGGCGGGAGCCGACCACCGGCGCGCGGAAAACGCACAGGCTGCCGTCCGGAATGCGGGGCTCCATGGATCGCCCCACCACGCGCGCCACGAACATCTCTTCGGAAGGACGAAGCTTCGCGGGGACGCGCACCCACCCTTCTTCGACGGCGTCCATGTATTCGCCAAATCTGGTGGCGGCGGCGCGAAGACTGTAAAGAGGAAGATGCGTAACGAACTTGTGGATGGTGGCATCCACGTGTTCTTCAAACAGCCGGTCAGCCGTGGATTGAGCGTCACCGGAATAGGCGATCGGGGTGCGTTCGCTGATCCGAATGAAATGAGAGAGACTGTCCTCAAGGCTGTCCATCAGCCGCAGCCCTCCGGCTTCGAGGCTTTTGGCGGCGAGATCGTCCGCCAGAGAATCGAGGAAGTCCGCCTGGTCTTCGTCTGGTTCGTCCGTGTCGCCCGAAAGCAGCTCTTCCATTACAGCGGCGTCACGAAAACGCATGGCCGAAGGACCGCCCGCTTCACCGGCCAGCAGGATGCCGTAAGGAACGACGGGCGAGCCGGGGGTCGCGATTTCAAGCAGAGACCAGAATGCCCGGGTTACCGGCCGGCCCGGGGCGGCATTGATCGGAATGACGGCGGCGGGAATAACGGCGGCGGGCATGGCAGCTATTGCGGCACCGCGTAGGGATAATAACCGTTCCGGTATCGCACCTGCACGCCAGGAAGATTGACGCCAACTTTGATCCTTCGGAATTGCTTCGACTCCGACGCCGCCCCGATGTCGGGGTGGTAACGGATGACGTACTGAGTGGTAATCTCGCCGGAAAGACTGGCCACCGAACGGAAAATGGCTCCTGAGATCTCGGCTGTATAACCGCCCGTGCCCACCGCCAGCGCATAATTACCGTCGTCGGAGGGCGTGTCGAGATAGCCTGAGACATCTTTATAGATGTTGTTCAGAGGAGTCTCCACTTTCCCGCCTGTCTGGGCAGTCAGGGCCACCAGGTTTTCTTCGCCTTCCGAACGCATCCCGAAGGCCGTCGAGCTCATGCCGTAAATCGTGACCAGATTGCGCTGCGCGATCTCGGTGACTTCTTCCAGCGTCTTCTTGCTGGCGGTATCGTGCCCGTCGCCGATCACGATCAGCACACGGCGCGGTTCGTAGGGCTCGCCCCGCACGGTCTTGCGGCTGGTGCAGGCCATATAGATCGCGTCGAAGAGCGCCGAGCCCCCCGCGGGCTTGATCTTGCGCATCTTGTCCACCATCTTTTCGGAATCGCTGCTGGTGTCGGCCACCAGTTCGGGCTCATTCCCGTAGGTGATGAGATAGCCGCTGTACTTCTTCTCGCCAGGCAGCAGATTCAGCATCAGCTCCGTGGCGGCTTCCTTGTATTTGTCCCAGTGGATCTTCATCCCGTTGCTGGTATCGATCAGGAAACCGATGACGATGGGCTGCGACTGTTCGTGGCTGAAAAAATCGATTGTTTGTTCCTTGCCTTCGTCGAAGATGTGGAAATCGCTCTTCGCGAGGTTGGAAACGAAGCGGCCCTTGTCGTCCGTCACGGTGATGGGCACGATGACTTCGTTGACGGACACCTTAATGGGGCTCTGTGCATGAATGGCGCGTCCCGGTGTGAGGGCGAGCGCCAGCAGAACTACGCAAACGAGAGGAAGCGAACGGCGCGGCATGGAGGTTCCGGCTAAATAACTATTCTACTCCCCCACGGGCGGCCGGATAGGGCGATTCGCGGGATAAAAGCGTGTAGTATCCTAATGGTTTAGATCGCTAATAAACCTTGAGGTACGCCTGATGTCCACCCGACTAAAAACTTTCTTTCTGTCTGCATTCGCGCTTCTGATGCTGTCTCTGCCCGCCTTCGGCCAGATGACGGCCGTTGAAGGCGAAGTGAAGAGTCCTGACGGGAAGCCGCTCCCGAACGCGGTGATTAAATTCGACCGCACCGATATTAAAGGCAGCTACACCGTCAAAACTGACAAGAAGGGCCATTACGGCCATTATGGATTGCCTTCCGGCATGTACGATATCTCCGTGCTGGTGGATGGCCAGGTGAAAGACGGCATGAAGGGCGTTAAGACGAATTACAGCAACGCCCAGACCGTGAACTTTAATCTGAAAGCAGCCGGAGCGCCCGCCGATGAAGGCCTCAGCGCCGCAGCCGATGCGGAGCGGGGAATGTCGAAGGAACAGAAGGCTGCCTTCGACAAGGCCAACGCGGCCCGCGCCGCGCAGCTGGCGAAGAACAAGGAACTCAACGACGCTTACACGACGGGCAAGACGGCGCTCGATGCCAAACAATACGACGCCGCGATCGAGAGTTTCACCAAGGCGTCGACGCTGGACGACAAGCAGGTCGTAGTCTGGGCAGGCTTGGCCGATGCTTATGTCGGCGCCGCTCCCACCAAAGGCGCGGAAGCCGCGGCTTTTTATGACAAAGGTTTCGATGCGTATCGCAAGGCCATCGAACTGAAGCCCGACGATGCCGCTTACTACAACAACTTCGCCATCGCGCTCGCAAAGGACAAGAAGCTCGAAGAGGCCAAGACCAATCTGGACAAGGCCGCTCAGCTCGATCCCCCCGGCGCCGGCAAGTACTTCTACAACATGGGAGCGCTGCTCGTGAACGGTGGACAGAACGACGCCGCCGGCGAAGAGTTCAAGAAGGCGATTACGGCCGATCCGAATTACGCCGACGCACAGTATCAGTACGGCATGTTCCTGGTCTCCAAAGCGACCACCGATACCAAGACCGGTAAATTCGTAGCGCCGGAAGGGACCACCGAAGCGCTGCAGAAATATATCGATCTGAAGGGCGCCGCCTGCGCCAGCGCGACCGCGACCTCCGCTCCGGCGGGCTGCGAGTTCGTCGGTCAGGCGAAAGATATGATCACCCAGCTGGGCGGGACGGTTACGCTGAACTTCGCCAACCCGAACGCACCGGCCAACAACAAGAAGAAGAAATAATCAACACCACTGGGGCGCGCCGTTCAAAGCGCGCCCCGCTTCATGGGCGAATTACTCGAAAGACTGTTTTATCTCCTTTTCGTCGCCCTGGCGATTCGTTCGGTTCTCCAGTTTATTCATCGTCTTTGGGTTGGCCAGCCGCGTACGGCGGTGAGACCTCCCCCGGGCGCGGGCAGAAACGCCGCCGCATCCGGTCCCGAAACCACTCTGCTCCATCAGGATCCTGTCTGCGGAACCTACGTCGCGACCGAGACTTCACTGAAGAAGATTATCAACGGGAAAGTCGTGCATTTCTGCTCGGCGGAGTGCCGGGACCGTTACCAGACGGGATAGTTTCGTAGTCTATAGAGAGACGTGGTAGACATTCACAGTCATGTTCTGTGGGGCATGGATGACGGCGCGCCGACGGCCGACGTCAGCCTGGAGATGCTGCGCCTGGCCTATGAGGCCGGCACGACCGACATCGTCTGCACGCCGCACTCGAACGGAGAATTCGAATACCAGCCGGATCTGATCGGCGAACGCATTCAATACCTGACGGAAGAGACCGGCGGCAAGCCCCGCATCCACCGCGGCTGCGATTTCCATCTCAGCTTCGACAACGTCGTGGGGGCGCTGCAGACACCGCGGAAGTTTTCCATTAACGGGCACCAGTATCTCCTGGTGGAATGCTCCGATCTGCATATACCGGGGTCGATGGACCGGGTGCTGGATCAGCTGCTGGGCGCCGATCTGATCCCCATCGTGACGCATCCGGAGCGCAATCCGATCCTGCGCAAAGATATTCCGAAGCTGCAGGCGTGGATCAATCAGGGATGCCTGGTGCAGGTGACGGCGCTGTCCGTGATGGGCGGTTTCGGTAAAAACGCGGCCGCAACGGCGCACCAGCTTCTCGAGAAGGGGATGGTGCACGTGATCGCCAGCGATGCGCACGATCCGGTGCACAGGCACCCGAAGCTGGACGAAGCGTTCGCGGCGGTGTCCGCGGATTACGGAGAGGATACGGCCGAGTTACTGTTCAATTCGAACCCGGCGCGAATTATCCGGGGCGAGTATATCGCCGATGGCTGGATGCCGGTTGCTCCCAAACGGAAGTGGTGGCAGTTCTGGCAGGATTCGGGGCGCGCGTGAACTGTCCGAACTGCAATGAGCCGCAGGCTCACCGGTCGCACCGGTCAGGATTTGGGGACTGGATGGCGGGACTGGCGAACCGCACTCCGTACCGGTGCCGTTCCTGCAAGAAGCGCTTCTATGTCTACCGGCACGGCGAAGCCTCTTCGAAACTTCGCACGCCGGAAGAGCAGCGGATTCTGAAGATCCGCCGGAAGTACAAGTGGAGAAAATCCAAACGTCAGCTGATTGCTTACGCGATTTTTTCCGTGCTGCTGGCGGCAGTACTCTACGAAATCATGCAGCACCGGATACCAACGGAGTAAACCCCGGTCAGTATGCGCCTTCGCCCGTGAGGACGACGCGCGCCGTGCGCATCAGGATGTAGACGTCCAGCCACAGCGACCAGTTGTTGATGTAATAGCTGTCGAGCGAGACCTGCACATCCAGATCGCCGTCGCTGCGGGCCGATACCTGCCACATCCCTGTGAGGCCTGGGCGCACCTTGATGCGCAGGGAGCGGAATTCGGAATCGAAGCGTTCGTTGTGGTAGACGGGGAACGGCCGCGGTCCGACAAGACTCATCTCGCCTTTCAGGATGTTCCAAAGCTGCGGAATCTCGTCCATGCTGGTCTTGCGCAAAAACTGACCGATGCCGGGAAGGATGCGGGGATCGTTCTTGAGTTTGCAGAAGCGGTCCCATTCGGCTTTGGCGGCGGGATCGGCGTCGAGGTGGCGGGCCAGGGTCTCCTCGGCATCGATGTACATGGTGCGGAGCTTGAAGATGCGGATGGGTTTGCCGTTTTCGCCCTCGCGTTCCTGCACGAAAAGGACGCGGCCGGGGCTGGTGAGACGAATCCAGAGCGCGGCGATGAGGATGAAGGGCGATATCAGAGCCAGAATGACGGCCGCGAGGAAAAGATCAACCGCGCGTTTGATCCAGCGGTTGGCGGGTTTCAAGAGATTGTGGCGGATCTGCAGACCGAGAATGCCGCCGAGGTCCCGGGGCTCGGTCCAGAGGCTGGCGACTCCGAACAGGTCGGGGATGATGAGGATGTGGGGAAAGACGGAGGACCAGACGCGAAGGTGACCTGTCAGCTTCGCGCGCGATATGCCGGGCATGGCCACGATGGCGTAGCGAATTCCATGCGCCTCGGCGAGCGCGGAGGCGTCCCGCAGGCAGCCGGCCACGGGGACATCTTCGCAGTAGCCGTGTTTGGCGGGATCGTCATCGAGGCAGACGATTGCCCGGTAACCGAGAACGCGGTTGGCCTCCAGATTCCGGATGACGCGGCGGGCGGTTTCTCCGGCGCCGAGAACCACGACGGGGGTGCCCCACCATCGCTTGCGACCGAAGGCATAGCCGCAGAACCAGCGGGCGAGTGGCGCGAGGGCGAGCGAGAGCAGCCAGGCGAGCATGAAGCCGCCGCGCGAATCCGCCCAACGGTCTTTGGCGATGAACATGGCCGCCGTCAGCATCAGGTAAACGAGCGTGACGCCGCGGGAGACGCGGCGAATGTGCTCGACCGCGCCCATGCCTAGTCCCGGATAGAGATTTTCGAAGGCGAACATTGCGACGCAGAACAGCGGCGCGAGGGCCATGACGGGCTGAAGCGGCGGAATCGCCGGATTCATGAACGACCAGAACTGGAAGCCGAGGATGACAGCAAGCCCGGTGGCGAAGACGTCGGCTCCGACGAGCGTGGCGGCCATCAGCCCGGGGCGGGACACATGCCCGGAAACGACAACAGTCGGGATTAGCGACGGGAAGGCGAACGTTGTTCCCTCTGTCTTTTCACTCAGCATTGTCCGGCCGCTTACAGTTACCCTATGATTTTGCTACGATTCTGCACAGTTCCGTCAGGAAAATGTATGGATTCCACATGGCTGCCGGGTTCGGATTCCGCAGCCGAACGATTGTTTTCAGTAACTTCCCGGGTTCGTTTCACAAAAAAATCTTTTTTGGCGGGAAGGGGTTATCAAGATCACCCTTTTCCAGGATGTATAACTTTATACCTTTTACGAGGAGGTAACGGTCCTCTCTTGAGGTAAGGCGCTGAGTCTTCAGCTCAAATTTTTGCCGGGGGCTTGTGAACGCTGGTCAGGCTGATCTCGATCTCGCGGCAAAGATAGTGATAGAGGCAAAGATGTACCTGTTGGATCATCGGAGTGGACCGCGAGGGGACCGCGAAGAGGTGATCGGCCAAGGGCAGCAGAGAGCCCCCGCCCTCCCCGGTCAATGCGATTGTCGTCATTCCAATATCGCGGGCCTGCTCAAATGCCTTGATTACATTCTTCGAATTCCCGGATGTGCTCAGGGCCAGCAGCGCGCCGCCGGGCTCTCCATAAGCCTCAACCTGACGGGAGAATACGGTTTCGTAACTATAGTCATTCGCCCATGCGGTGAGAACCGCGGGATTCGAGCTGAGACAGATCGCCTTCAGCGCTTTGCGTTCCTTGAGGAAGCGTCCGACCAGTTCTCCCGTGATATGCATTGCGTCCGAGGCTGAGCCGCCGTTTCCGCACACCAGAAGGGCCTTGCCGTTTCGCAGGACATCGCAGATGACGGATACCGTCCGCGACACATATTCATCGCTCCAGGTACCGGCCGCCGACTTCAGAACGCCAGCGGACTCTTCGAGATAATTGCCCAGACTCATATTAGTTCTATTCGCCTCACCAGCTTCATCAGCTTGTCACAAGCCGTTTCATAAACCCTTGCGCATCAGTTGCCGGGCAAACATAATCATGAACCTGGGATTGTGCTTCAGGTAGCGCTTCCAAAGCCGGCGCGGCTCGGTCACCAGGCGGAAGAACCATTCCATGCCGATTCGCATCATCCATCGGGGGGCCTGAGCCTTTGTGCCCGCGAGGAAGTCGAAGGCCGCGCCGACACCGAGCATCACAGCCTGCACTCTTCCCCGGTGTTCGGCCATCCAGTAATCCTGTTTGGGGGTGTTGAGTCCGATGAACAAAATGCGCGCACCGGAATTGTTAATCGCCGCGACAACCTCTTCATCTTCCTGCGGGGTCAGCGGCCGGAAGGGTGGAGACCAGGAATAATCGATCTTCAGTGAAGGAAACCGTTCGAGGGCGACCTCGGCGATTCGCGCCAGCACCGCTTCAGTGGAGCCGTAGAAGCCGACCGGAATTCCGTTGTCGGCGGCCATCTGGAGAACGATTGGAGTGAGGTCGGGACCGTATACGCGGGATGCTTCGGGGAAACCCAGACGCCGCAGGCCCCATACCAGAGGCATGCCGTCCGGAGTCACCATATCGGCTTTATTCATCAGCCGGCGGAAGTCGGCGGAATCGTAAGATTCCATGACGTTGTTGACAGTGGCGACACAGACGTAGCGGGAGAGGCCTTCACGAGCCCACTGAATGATGGCGCGGGAGGCGTCCGCATAACTTGTCGGATCGACTTCCATTCCGAGGATGCGGGGGCGAGGCGGCATTTGGGTCAGGTTACGGGTTGTCGACGGCACGGTAATACGCATCCATAATCAGGGTATAGCCGCGTTCCGGGGTGTATCTCGCTTCGTAGGTGCGTCGCGCCTCGCCGCGCATGGCGATGAGCTGAGCCGGTTCGGAGACGGCGCGATCGAGGACACGGGCGAGGTCAGCGGGATCCCCGGCGCGGAAGTGAAATCCTGTCTCCCCTTCGGTCACAATTTCGGTGACCGCGCCGCTGTCGGTACAGATGACGGGAGTGCCGGAAGCAAGCGCCTCGGCGGCGGCGCGGCCAAAGGTTTCGTAGCACTCTGATGGCACCAGAACCGCGCGCGAGGTACTCATCCGCTGCATGACCTCTTTGAGAGGGAGCCTGCCGGTAAAGGTGATGCGCGCATCGCTGGCTGCCGCCTCGCGGACAGCGCTTTCCAGCGGACCGTCTCCGACGATGCGAAAACGCGCTTTGGGCGAACGGGTCTGCGCGATTCCATCGAGCAGCGTGCGTATGCCTTTTTCAGGCGAGAGTCTCCCCGCGTAGAGGAACTCCTCGCCACCGGGGCCCGGCGCACCGGGGTCGACGACAAAGTTAGGCTTGACCACGAGGCGCGATTCGGGCAGACCGCCTTCCACGAACTTGCGTTTGGCAAATTCCGAGAGGACGAAGAAAAGCGAGACCTCATTCTGCCAGGTGCCCAGGAGGCGGTGAGCTCCCGCCATAGCCGCTACGGCGCTGGTCTGGAGGCGGCTGCCGCGGTAGCAACCGTGCAGAATTCCGGGCCACGCGAATGCATGCGAAGTGCAATCCTCGCAGACTTTGCCGTTCCGGTAAAAGTTTGCGCCCGGGCAAAGAATCCGGTAATTGTGTAGTGTCTGAACGACCGGTACGTTCAGACGCCGCGCGGCGTAGTAGACGGAGGGGGAAGCGAGCGGGAAGAAATTGTGGACGTCCAGGATGTCGGGACGCCAGACCGTGATGTAGTCGTGGATGCGCTGGTATGAGGTTCGGGACCAGGTCGCCTGGAGTCCGACCTTGAGGGCATTACCGGCGTTGATTTGAGCGTTGTCGAAGACAACCTGGCGGATTTCATGACCGCGCTCCGCGAGGAGGGTATCTTCGGCTTCGCGGGATTCATCTTCCCCCCCGCGGAACCGGTAGCGGTTGTGGACGGTCAGAATTTTCACGCGACTCCGGACCGGGCGATACCGAATGTCAGCATTCCGGGGACTACAAACTGGTTGCGACAAGGGACTTTGGCAATCCCAGGAATCGTTCCGAAATCACTCTGCCGCCGGGGAACATTCCTTGCAATTCGCCTGGTCCAAGCAATCGTATCTCCGCAATCCGTTCTCGAATCTGGGCGCTCGATGGCTTCTGCATAAGAGCCCAGGGCGTAAGCTGCGCGGCCCGCGCCCGGTAGCGGCACGGGACCCAGTGGACAAACGGCGCGAGATAGTGAGGTTCAATCGGGAATCGTATGTCCGGAGTTTGTACCCAATAGGCGCGTGCAACTCGCCGGATTTCAGCGGCCATTTTCTCCTGAGACTTGAACGTGCCTAAGTGTTCGATCACAGAGTTCGAAAATGCGAGATCGAAACTCTGATCCGGGAACGGTAATTCCCGGGCGTCTGCCCTGATTAAACTCGCCCATGACGGCCCCCCTGAATACGGCAGATGATTGAGTAATGTGAGAATCGGCAGAGGGTAGCCCAGTTTCGCGGCCAGCATCCAGAAAAAAGCAGTCCCTCCGACATCCAGTACTCTGGTCCGTGGCGTGATCGGATGCAGTGCGTATAGCCGCTCGATCCGGGATGCACGAAAATGGGCGAGGATGGGGGCATAAACAGAATGGATATTCACAAATCGTTGTCCGCCGTTTTCACTGCGGGTGCGACTGCGCCGCGGGGCAAGCGACTGCCGTTAACAACATCACAGCATTTCGGTCCATGGGAATACATACGAGGTACAGGAGTACCTTCTCGGTGTTCCATCGGGTTTCAGGTGCCGAATACGAGCTTGCACCGAAATTCAATCAGGCGCAAACGCCGCGAAGAAACCCTCATGGCAACCCGGTTTGCACGGACGCCGTGTGCGGAAGGCTGCCCCCTGAAGTTGGTCGCACCGTCGTTTCTGGAGAAGACGCTGGGCTCGGAGCCGAAATATACACAAGGCGGCCAGGAAAAGACGACCTGCGCGCTCCCCGGGCCACGATGCCGAGAATCAGCCAGAAGGGAATTGCCGCAACCGGTCCTTCCATCTGAACGTCGAAAGACGCGTTTACCCATATCGCCACGAGGCATCCCACCCAGAAGGTTAATTGGCGAGCTCTAGAAAGCTCTTGCGGGGTTTTCGCGGTGACGACCTTCCATACCTGCCTGAAAATGCCCAGATACAGGATTCCGCTCCATACCAAGGCTCCGAGGATTCCCATGCGCGCGAAAACGGTCACGTTGTAGTTATGCGGCGCTCTAAGCGTTGCGTCGGCCCCTGCGGCCAATCGAGGGTTATATTCAGTCAGCGGATCGCCGAACCCAAGACCGAACAGGGGATTGCGACTGAGGACCTCGTCGGTGAGAGATTTCCACCAATCGCTACGCCACGTTGCCGTGCCAGCTGCTTGGTCAATGGATTCGTCGCCGGATTCGTCACTATTAGCGATCGCTTCGAAACGATCGAGATGCGCAGCACCCACCACATCAACCCCAAGGGCAAGAGCGATGGCGAGGCCTGCCATAGCCAGCAGTAAAAGGGACAAAAGCCGCCGGAACGTTTTCCCGTGGCCCGGCTGACGCAAACTCGCCAGAATCCCTACAAAAAAAGCTGCGATGATCGCGAGGCGCACACCCCGCCCCCCGGTACCCGCGAACACGGCGAGCCCGATCATGAGACATGCCACGCGGAGCGAGGCGGTAAAACCTCGGGGCAGCTCGCTGTCGGTAAGAACCAGCAGGCAACCTAGACCGAGGCTTAGCGTCACCTCCCCGCTTCCGGAAAGAATCGGGATGCCGGATTGTGTGCGGAGGCCAAAATTGCTAACGGTATTTCCCGTGACGGCATTCAAGGCCTTCCAGGGAACCGCTAGAAGCCAGCACCACTTCCAGCGGGAGGCAAAAGTGGCAAATCGGTTGGCATCGGATGCCAAAACCATGCCCACGAAGAAGAAAAGTGCGTAATAGGAGACTGCCGAGTCCCTGAGAGCGTCGATTGTGGTCCCCATATTTACGCCGTTTTGCATGGCTAACTCGAGGAATCCCAGCATTAGAAAGCAGCAAACGAGCGCGATTAGCACGCGAGTACCGCCGTCCGGAATCCGCACCTGGCCCCACCTTCGCAGTGCCCAAACCAGGGACAGACTCATGACTATCTCGCCCCAGTAAATGGGCGAAAATCCAATATATGTTGGGCCCTTTCCAAGGAGCGTGATCGCGCCGACGTAGATGAACAGCAACGTGAGGACAAAAGATAAGCGCTTTCGGACGGGCTTACCTGCCGACTGCGCGGGTAACGCTCCCGAAGCGACGTGGATCGGTTCAGCTACCACAGTTAACGATTACCTCCAAAGGTACGAAGCACTGGGAGGACACGGGGGTCCGGACCGTCATCCATGGGGCGGTGTAACAGCCATGCCTCGTATTGCGATTTGAAATTGGATGTAATGGGAGCGTCCAGAAAAGCACGGCTGGATATCGTCAGGAAGCAGCTATAACCGATCGCGATGATTCCCAAAGAAACGAAATAAACAACATAGGACTGAAGTGTAAGCCGGACTAATGGGGAGGAAGAGAGGTTTTCCTGATTCCCGGCTAAAAGAAGCTCAATCGCAAAAAGTGGAAGGGCCGGCAACCAGTATCTAGGTTCCGAACCCCCGCCGGGCGTGTAAGCCGACGCAAACAGCATCAGGGAATAAAGCAGCAGAAACGTGCGGCTAGGAGCCCAGACTGCTCTCGTGCGAAAGATTGCAATCGTCACGGCGGTCAGCAGGACAAAGCCCGCCAACCAAGAAATACCCCGAAAATCAGCCGGTATCTTGGATATGGGGAGATTCAGCAGCAACTGACCGGCATCCCTGAAGTGATCACCAAGAATTGACCACAACGGCTTCGTGCCATAGACCTGAAGAATTCTTACCGCAAGAGTGCCTTTCGCAGTACCCGGTTGCAGCGACCATATTATGAAGCCACCAATCAGGCCGGCAACGTTCGCAACGAAGACCGCGGTTGCGGCATTGCGTATGGCCTTCGTGCTTCGCATCGCAGCCCGCCACGCTTCGAATAGAAGGGCGAGAACCCCTGCAATCCCGGCAAGTCGCAGCGAGATTCCGCATACGGCTAAAAGTATTGCAATAAACCAGCGGGACCATGCTGCTCGTCCGGTTAAGCACGCGGCAGACTCAGCCAGCGCCACCGCTGCGAGCGTCACTCCGAAGAAGGGGACGTCTGTGAGCGGCATGGCGGCATCCTTTACCAGAATGAACGAGAACAGGCAGCCGAGAATTACATACTTGATTGCGTCGTCGGGAAGCTTACGGGACCGAGCGATCGAGCGCACCGCCACTAGTCCAATACCGGCGGCAAGGAGATTTATCAGATTCAAATAGAGCGAACTGCCGAACCCTGCAATTTCGAGCAAAGCTACGACTGCAGGATACCCGATGGGAAAAGGTAGTGGCCGCCCTTCATAAACGAACCCGTGCCCGTGCGCAGCCGAATTTGCGATAGTCAGATAGATAACGCCGTCCTCAGTGAGCCGCAGCGGCGTGAAAGCCTGAAACAGGTAACCAGCCGCAACGAAGACGCACAAAAACCAAAGACAAACTCTCGCCGCGGAATGGCGGAGATTTGCCTGGCTCATCCGGCCAACCTTGCTGTTCCCTTAAGGGTCCACTTTTCATTCATCGGGATTCAGAGCTCAGGCCGAGTTGTCTGTGCAGGAGAGGCGAAACGATAGCGAATCGGTGAGTCGTTCGTGAATATTAGGAGGAGTTTCAATTGGAACCACGGGAAAAGCGTTTCGACTTACGAGGGACGTGAGTGCGCGCGCGCTATGGAAATTTAGAGAAGCAGCAGATGGCGTCTGGTTAATCCAGTCATAACTTCATTGGTGAGGTCGGACATTGACTGATCCTGTAGAGCTCTAATCCGTAGTGGTCGGTGGCGCGAACAAATACGAGATGGATATCTCCAACGGGATATCGCGAGATTACAAAACGTGCCCCCAGCGACGCTGCGGCGCAGTAATCGAGAGTGAGGCTGGCTGGATTCGTGGAAAAAGTATCGAGCCGGCTTCCCCAGCCGTCAAAGTATGCCAACTTTCCAGACACCGTGAGCTGGCTGGCGATGATGGATCGAAACCGGTGTTTGTATTCGAGGGGGTAGGCCGCGTAGTAACCGTCGATTGTGGCGAGATGGCTCAAGACTGCAGCCATCGGGTCAAGACCGACGTTCAGGACAGGAGCATCCCCTATTGTTGCTTTCAATGAGCGGTAATCGTCTTCCTTATAGTAGTCGGCGAACGTCGCCAGGGTCTGACGGCCCAGGTGCTGGTGAATCGCGTCCCCGATTGCGTTGTTCAGGTGCGGAGCGCGGACGACAGCGATAGCCTGAAGGGTGGCTGCGATGAGAAGAACCTGCCGGAACCGGGGTGAAGCACCGTTCCAAGCCAACAACCACGCGACCATTATCAGCATGGCGTTGACCATGTAGAAGCGGTCCGGCGTGAATGCTCTCACGAATGCCGGCGCCTGGGTTTTCAAGTTAGCGAATCCCTCGTAGTGCATCACCGAATAGACTGCTACGGTGCAAACGATCAACAGCAGGATAGCGCCGAGCCGGGGAGTCCGGAGGAACGCGAATGCCAGCACCGCGGAGATGTACAGAAAAGCAAGCGGCAGGCTCATGCTGCCAAATTCCCAGTTGATGGGACTGAACTGAGCCTCCAGGAATGTTCTGACTGCCATTGAAGCGGATACGCCGGGAAGAGCAAACTCGCTGCGATGCAGCGGCAAGCGGATGACAATGGCATAAATCAATCCGGCACTGCCGAGCGCGAGACCCGAGAGATAAGAAACCCAAGCACGAACGGGGAAATGCCTCGAAGGCCCGAAAAGAATCCGCTGAATCACCGGGACAAGAAGCAGCGAAGTGAGAATCAGAACAAGAAACGAATTCCAGCCAAAACAAAACAGCAACGCGCAGCGCCCCCTCGACCCTGGCTCTTCGGATTCCTTCTGCAGGAGCAGTACGACGGCGGGAAGGGCCGCGATAGTAAGCCCGTACCCCGGAAAGGCAATTGCGAATGCGAATAAAAGGGCCGCAGTCACGGCAGCGCCGTACGAAGATGTGATGCACCGCGCCAGGGCGAACATTGAGAACAGTGCGATCAAACGAACGATCAGGTCAGTGAGCACATATGCAAGGAAGTGGTTGTCCGTCAAGTTGAGCAGCGATGTCGGCCAGGTAAGGGATGGGATGAGGTATATCGGCAGGTGCCCCGCCAGCAGCAGGTGCCGGGCCTGGGCCGGGTGCCGGTAAAAGAGACCGACCACCGACCCGCAGACAAAAGTCGAGTCAAGATTATCGACAGCTGAGAGATGCGTGTGGGCGGGCCCACCCAGGAACGGGAGATAGTAAGCGATAAAGGAAAAGACGGCTACGATGTTCCAGCGCCGGGGCGGTGCCACTCCGGGCTTCTCTGCCGGCGCCGTCACAGCTCCATACTTTCCAGCTCGCGTACGGGACTTTGCGTTCGATTCTATTTGATAGCCGGACACCGGGCTTAACCTCCCGGCCCCATTTTCCAGAAATCCTTTAATCCTCCGAAAAGCCGGGCAACCATACGACCTTTCTTAGTCACGCCATAGCGCCCATTCCTGTTCTCGAGGTAGTGATTGGCAACCATAGTATCCAGCCGGCCAGTCACGATCGGAGGACCGGCAAAACGATGTCGTAATTCAGCAAGGGGCAACGTTTTGTCAGGAGAATTGCCCAGTAAAACAAGGGTCTGAATGGACAGGGAATTTACCACGTTGTAGTAAAAAGGCATGTAGAGGATGAACAAACACCCGAGAACAACAAATCCATAAACGAGCACGGCCCATGTGGGGGCGCGGTTCAAAGATTGAGAGTTCAGGAGTAGAACCGTGACGATGTGTCCGGCCACGCAACCGAAAAAGATACGGATAATCAGGGAGAAACAGTTCTCGACATATTTCCAGTGAAAGAGAACTACCTTTAGCGTCAGAAAAAGGAGAAACCAACAAACGGCCGAAATGACTCCCAGCGTCATATGCTGGAGCGTGTTTCGTCATTCTCAGCTTTGAGAAATCGCCTCAACCAGGCGAGGGGCACAGCGATGCGCTGGCCAGCCGGGGTAATACGAACGATGGAGCCGCGAACTTCAATGAGATTCAGCGTTTCCAATCCTTCCGTCCTCTTTTCATACAGCCATCGAGTCCCGCGGCCCATACTGTAAGATTCGATGACCTCTTCGACCGTCAAGCTTCCCCTTGCGGATTTCTCAATATCGATGGAAATTCGAAGCGAGAATCCTCTATCGGCAAGGCCATAAACCTGCAGAATTCCGCCGAAAAAGCAGCTGCCATAAACGAAGAGCATGAAGGAGATCTCAATTGCCTTGTTCTCAAGCAGCGGGTCCGGAAGGAATCCGAGATCGCCCGGCGTGAAGAAATAAAGCACGATGGCAATTGGCACCGTCAGGAAGAACAAACGTGTAAGAAAGGCTGCATTCCTGATATTTCGGCGTGCATAACGAAAGGCAATCGTCATGGCGAGCACATAGACAAAGCACATACCCCCGGCAAGCAAAAGGGCTTTCATAGGTCTAGCGCCGATGAAGGAACCCGGATACCAGTGCCCTCATCGTGCCTGCGGCGTCGCGAACCAGATAATCGCATGTCCATCCTGGATTTTTTGGTTGCTGGTCACAGCGCGTCTGGCATACCGGCGAAGCGTCGGGAAAGTGTCACTCCTGTTTTGCATTTTGCGCGGGCACATTCGGTGTCGAGACTTAGGTCCAATAACATCCGAGACTGGTTTTCCATGCAATGCGGACGCACTTCGCAGCTGCTCTTATGACGTTCCGCACGAGGGTGGGACGGTCTCCGAGATACCGCGTCTCAAGCTTTCGGTGTTCGGCCAGCATCTGCGGCCTCATCGTCAGACTCTTGATCTCCGGATAAAAACGCATCCGTGACCAGTACTTGCGGACATGCCGGATCTGGCCTGTTTCCGAAAACCGCAGCCACAAATCGGGATCAAGGCCCATATGGAGTGTCCGGTTAAGTCCCCCCACCTGCTCATAGATGCGCCGCCGCCAGAAAGTCGAAGGCTGCGGGACATAATTTGCAGTGTTGAGCAGGAGCCACCGGCTAAAGGGCAGTGTCTTATAGCGGCGCGTAACCACACTGCGCTCATCTACAAAGATCGTGTCGCCGAAAACGACGTCCATATCCGGGTTGTCCAGAAACATCTGCCCGACCTCGAACAACGCGCCGGGCTCAAGCAGATCGTCTGAACATAACCATCCCAGAACTTCGCCTGTTGCGCGTTCAAAACCGCTGGCCAAGGCATCGCTCTGGCCTGCATCCTTGCGGCTAACCCAATAACTTACTCTGTCTTCATACCTGCGAATGATTTCGACGCTGTTATCAGTCGAGCCGCCGTCCATGATGATGTATTCGAGGTTCGGATAACCCTGGTCAAGCACGCTCCGTATCGCCTCTTCAAGGAACTTTCCCTGGTTATATGAACAGGTAACAATTGTTATTTTCGGGTAGCTCACCTGGTGACTTATGATACTACCGGCTCCATTTCCGGCGCTTTCCACAGATCCTTCGATCTTAGCCATGAAAATGCCGTTCGTTCCGTCCAGATCTGAATGCCAAGTCCAGCCAGTATCCCGGCTTCGACGGTCAGCCAGAGTCCCAAATGCCCGAGCCGGGTTTGCGCTTCCGCGACAACACCCATGAGGGCGATAGTGGCAAAGACGCGCGTGGCAAATTTACGCTGGATGAAATCCGGGTACCTGCGCCAGGCAAGGAGGAACATGCCTGAGGCCATCACGGCACTTGAAATTAACTGCCCGATGACAGCCCCTTCCCTCCCCATACGTGGAATCATGGCGAGGTCGGCGACAACCGCCGCACCCGCCGTAACTGCCGTTACAATCAGAACCAGATCGGTTCGCTTATCAAAGTAGAGCGCGGTTTGGCCGAGGCCGGCGCATTGCATCAGGCAACCTGCAACAACCAGCCATGCAAAAGTCCCCGACACTCCCCTATATGACGCGGGCAGGACGGTACCGGCGAGCCATGGCGCAGATACAATCAGCGCGCAAGCGACCGTGACGATGAGGAGCATCAGGGCGCGATTCAACGCCTGCGCAATTTTTCTATCCTCCTCTGTACCACTCGAAAACCTGTAGAATATCGGCGTGTAGGTCATATAGACAGGCAGGAAGACGACTGGCAGTATGTTACTCAACTGCGTCGCAGCTCCATAGAGCGCATTGTTGTTCATCCCGGCCCAGTGCCCCACAAGAAGTCTGTCCGCCGAACCGGAGAGCCATGTAAAGAAGAACGCCGGAATCATGGGTCCTGCGTATAAGAGGGCTTCTTTCACCAATACGGGTCGGAGACGTAAGGAGGAAATCCTGGCGATCGATATGCCCGCCGGAAGCGCCACGACGGCATTAGCAAAGATTAGAGCTTTAATCCAGCCGTCAACCCCCCCCTGCCGCACGATTATAAACCAGTACATTCCGAACACCGTCGCGGCGCTGACGGAGAGACTCAGAAAGAGGTACTGCGTCGGTTTTTCAGCCGCCGTATAGTACATCCGCGCAAAATAAACCAGCACGGTGAAATACATCGACACGGCGTAAGCGCCGAATCGCCAAGCGGATATTTGAGGATAAATGGTCTCGAAGAAGGGACTCAGTCCAATTGATATCAGCACTCCGGCGCTGGAAATACCCAGAACGCTGAGAAAAAGACTTCCGATAAGCTCCCTCCTGGCCTCACCTTCGTAGAGATAGTAAAGACGTCCAAGCGATCGGTCGAGATAGAGAGTAAATGCGATAAAGAAAAGATTGAAGAGCGCCGTGAGTGCGCTCATCGTTCCAAACTCATTTTTGGACATCTGGCGGGTCAGAACCGGCAGGAATAGAAATGTAATCGCGCTGGGGAGAACCGTGGCGATCCCATACAACCCCACCCGTCGAATAATCCCGGTCACGTGTGATTCACTTGCTTAGACTTTCGGGTAAAGCGTCCATCTATGTGGAGAACGCTTCTATCATCGGCAGCAATGCAGAAAAAGACTTTGGAAAACGAATTTTCCCGCCCGAATGCCGATCCATCCATTCTCTCCAAAATTCCAGAGAATCTTCGTCGCGAAATCGAAGCAGGTATAGGAGAGAGACGGCAGTGTGTCCCAGTTGTGCGACCGCCGCCAGTCCCAGTGACGTGATTCCGATCACCGCCGCAACATCGTGGATATCGAAGAGTTCAATAGGGCAACCAGCGGGGAGTTCGGGCAGATTGAACTTGCTCAAGAATGGTGAGCATCCCGATCTGGGATGGGCTTTAAGGACAATGTTGATATTTCGCGATCTCAGGTTGGCAATGAGATCTCCCATGAGGTCCGCATATCCAAATGGGCTCGGTTCGTCATTTGAATCCATGATTATTACAAAAGGTGCAGAAATCGGCGGCAAGGGGAGGCAGGACCATTTAGGACTAATGACGATTTCTCTTGCGTTGAGCAGCCCCGCATCAAAGGTAGTACGCCAGATCGTGTCCGAACCACTATCTAGAGTCTCTTTGCAAAAGCCGAACGAAACACCAGTCACGAAACGAAGAATTAGCCACTTTGCGGCCAGTCGAGGGATCCAGCGTTTTTCCCGCACCTCTGGCATGTGATAGTGATCGTAAAGGAAAATTCGGGCATCTTTCTGCAAACGCCGGAGAAAATATGGTGTGACTGCATCGAACTGCGCGCAGGAAAAATAAGCCCTGATAACTTGCCTCTCCCCGAATACGGCCGCGAAGTGAGAAGCCATCTCTTCCCGGACTCGGTACAACGCCCTCGGTGTCCGTGGTAGCGGCTGCAAGAGGTAGGGGACAAAGTGAAGTTCGATTGTGCCAAGAGGGATGCCAAGTAGATACTCGTACAGCGACCGTACATGAACTACGATGAGCAGAACCCTGGCACCCCGATTTATCTCGAGATCGCAAATGGTGAACGCGTACCCCGTATCCGCCGGTGCCTGCACGAATACAGCAACCAACTCGTCTGATCTGAATTCCTGCATCGGCCTATCTTGGGCTGACAGGTTCAAAGTGCTCTCGCAATGGCCACGAGCGTATCAGTCATATCAAGTCTTGCCAGCATATTTTCATAGGCCCCATCGAGTTCGGGAGTCCTTAGTTCCGGCCACACGGTGTGCCCACTCGGCAATCCTCTTGCCATCCACATCATGTGATTCGCGAGGGGATAGCGCTGGCAGCCCCTTATTGACACTTCACCAAAACCCGAGGCGGAGAGAAAAGCTTCAAGTGTCAAACGCGTGTGGAGAAGCAAGTGCTCACTCCAAAAGGTAGCTCGCTTGAATGCATCAAGATCCAGGAACGATAGCAAGAAGTCGCGCGCATGAGGAACTTCGATTAGCAACAGGCCTCCGGTTTTCATCTTGTCCCGTACCAGAGTCAAAAAAGCGAGTGGCTCGGCGATGTGTTCAAATACATGGAACATTGTCACAACATCGTAATGGTCTGAAGGCACGCTCCCGACATCCGAATAGATTGGATAGCCGAGAGTTCGCAGCCATTCGTGGACACCTGTCTGGGGTTCCACGGCCGCCGCTTCCGCCGCTGATGGGCCATTCTTCTGGAGAATACCGCCTATGCCGGTTCCGATATCAAGCCAGCGCCTGTTCGCTATAATGTATCGAAGGTCGCGGGATCGACGATCGAGATCCGCCATGCCGCTCAGCAACGCTTCCTTTGGATCGGTAGTCCGCCAATAGGCCAAGTCCTGTCGGCCCTGATAATACGAGTCCTCAATCTGATCGCATTTAGAAAGCAACAGTGCACCAGATCGGTTGCACTTGAGCACAGCGACATCTTCACGGTCACGAACCGTTGGATAGTACGGTGCCAGCGACGCTTCGTCCGACAAACCCAGCCTGCGTAAGTCCGAGAATACGGGATGTTTAGAAAAATCTAACACAATT
Organism: Bryobacteraceae bacterium; assembly: GCA_035552315.1. Classification (GTDB taxonomy): domain Bacteria; phylum Acidobacteriota; class Terriglobia; order Bryobacterales; family Bryobacteraceae; genus BOG-234. The sequence goes on along the minus strand of DASZLO010000214.1, from coordinate 28,792 downwards.
TGATGGTGCTGAATCCAGACTGATCAATTGAGACGGACACTCCCGCTTCGTTTTGCTGGAATTGAATCACCCCGGCGACGACGGGGCCACATCTCGAACCGGCCTCGGTCATGGAGTCTAATTAATCATCGTGACTGCTTCATGACGACCACTCGGCAGGTCTCCGCCAGCAACGACCACCAAAGCCGTCAAGTTTAAGCAGAGCCCGAACAAAAGATAAACCATCGCTCAAGGACAGAGGCCTTGCGCCCCATCGTAGATTCAGGCAGGATATATAGTCTCAATTTCCCGAAGATGGGGAATGGCCGCCAAGGAGTCGGCCATCCAGCCACGCCTCGCCGCAACGACATACCCTCGGCGATGACCGGTTTCAGCAACGCCAGCTAGTCGCGGCCAGAAAAGCCGGAAGTCCCGAAGAAAGGCATCCGGGAGATAGCCAATCGACAGTCGCCGATCGGGCCCATAGTCGTCATAGCTATAGCCCGGGTCGTCGGGAACCTGAAAATCGTCGAGCATCAGGACAGGCTGATTCCAGTATTTCGTAATGATCGAAAGTTCTTCACTCAGGGGCAAATCCTCCTGCCAGTGGGCATCCAGGTAAAAAAATGCAGGGCGGTTTGTTGCGTTCGAGTCGTGCCCCAGTTCTTCGAGAAAAGCTCGGGAGTCGCCGCACTGAGCGCGTATTCCATCCTCGAATTCAAATCGTCGGCGAGCGAAATAAAAGTTTCGGCGCGACGCTTCTACTGTATGGACGGGCAGACCGGACGCGTGCCTCAGAAACAAAGTGGTCGTTCCTCGGAACGTACCGGTCTCAATGATAATTTCTATTGGCAGACAGTCAACAATCCTTGTAAAAATTCGGATACGCCCCCGTTGCCCATTGAAGGGTCCTAGTTCTTTATAAGGGCGCGCCGGATTCGGAAAGAAGTGCCAGTCGATCGCGGCCGCAAGGGCTGCCGGCAATTTCAAGGCAAGTCGGCGATAGACCTTTTCGACTGTACTCCCCCTGTCTTCGTTTCGTCTCGCTTCTGCCAAGATTTATTCCTTAGAGTTTGGGTGTCAAAAGGCGGTTCTTGTCCGGGTAATCGGGAGCGCGGGCTTTAACGGCCGGCAGCAATAACCTTTACCAACACGTACGCCCTCCGTCGACAACCAGCACGGATCCTGTCATATATGACGAAGCACCCGAACAAAGGAATGCCACCGCCGCCTTGTATTCATCGACACGGGCCATCCGCCCCATTGGAATCAGGTTCACCAGACGATGGACGAAGGCTTCTTCATGGTCGTTAAAAACGCCGCCCGGACAGATAGCATTGGCGCGAACCCCGGCGTCAGCCCAATAGCTGGCCAGATACCGCGTCAGCCCAACGAGACCCGCCTTCACAACCGAATATGTAACCGCTTTTACCGGTTGTGCCTCTTCCGGCACCCCGTCAACCCGATAGATTCTCTGATCCGGCGCAATCAGTGCAAGGTCCGATGCGACGTTGAGGATCACCCCTCTTCGCGCGCGGGCCATCTCACGTCCCACGATCTGACTGCATAAAAATGAGCCGGTGAGTCCGACGCCCAGATCGTCATTCCACGTATCGAGCGAAAAAGTTTCGAAACGAGAGTGATGCCCTTCTGATGACGACACAGGTTTGGGATTGTTAGCCGCATTGTTGATGAGGATATCTACTCGCCCGAAAGCCTGCAGCACCGCGGCAAGAGCATCGGAAATTGAAGCCGGGTTGGTGATATCTGTCCGAACGAACAGGGATTTCACGCCAAACGAAGAAACTATCCGGCGAACTGCCTCTTCGCCGCGTTCATCGCTTATGTCCAAAAGAGCAATGTGCGCACCCAATTCCGCGAGCGCCGCGGCGTGCTGGATCCCGAGCAGACCCGACCCGCCGGTAATCATTGCAACCTGGCCGGTCAGATCGAAGGAGGCCTTTACCGAGGGTACAAGCGAACCGGCCATTTGCTTTGAAGACACTTCGAGAGTTAAACGACGCGGGTCTGACCGCCATCCAGCACGAAACATGCACCCGTCGTAAATGACGATTGCCGTGATGAAAGAAAGACGACCGTGGAAGCAATTTCCGCCGCCGTGCCGAAACGCCTGAGCGGAACTTCGGCGGCGATATATTCTTCGAAGAATTCTTTGCGTTCAGCCAGTTTGCGCTCCCAGGATCCTCCGGGAAAAAGAATATTTCCCGGCGCTACGGCATTTACCCGTACGCCATGCGGGCCCGCCGCGCGGGAGAAATTCTTCATAGCGCTATGGAGCGCGGCCTTGGAGGCGCTGTACGGAATCGGGGCGGGCATCGCCTCGCATCCGGTGATGGACGAAATGAAGGTGATACTCCCGGCGCCTCCGCTGATAAGGATCGGGAGAGCCGATGTGGCGAGCATGACCGACGCCAGCAGGTTGGTTTCAACTGCGCTTTGCCAGTCGGCCGCGGTTATATTCCAGCCGGAAGGACCGTATCCGCTTCCAACGCTGGCGACGACGGCGTCGAGACGGCCGAACACACACAGTGCGTGTCCGAGTGCGCGGTCGATTTCCTGCGGCTTCGTCATGTCGCATGCCAGGGATGCGACTTGCCCTGGATCCGAAGATTCCGCCAGCATTCGGTGCGCGCCAGCCAGGGCATTCGCATCCCGGCCAGTGATGCAAACCTTCGCTTCTTCCGCTGCGAATGCCTTCGCGATTGCCAGTCCGATTCCGCGACTGGAGCCCGCGATGAATGCGACCTTGTCTTTCAGTTCGAGATTCATGCCGGTCGGGGGCTGAGCCATTTCTCGACGAACTGGCGATTCAGAACCGCAGACTCTACTTCGCGACCCGCCTGATCCCTCGCGACCTGAAGAATAAAGGGGCCCTTGAACCCGGCTTTGTCAATTTCCTTGAAGCAGGCCGCGAAATCGGCCGCTCCTGTCCCAAGCGGCACGGTTGTTCCACCGAGGATCCTGTCTTTCACGTGAACGCTGCCGAGCCATTTTGCGAGCAGCGGCAACTCCTGATTTGGATCGTGGCCCAGCGATGCGCTGTTGCCGATATCGTAGTTAGCCCGAACCTGGCGATGACCGGTGCGGCTAAGGAGATCGGCGAGGTCGACGGCCCTGAGGTCGGATTCAATGTGCAGTTCGATCCCGGCTCGACCGGCGATTTCGGCAATATCTTTCAAAATTGAAACGAGAGTATCGATTGCCTTTGGCGATTTCAGCGATGAAGCATCTACGAAAGGCAGCACGATATAACGTAAGTCCAGCGCCGCCGCCCTGCCGAGCAACCATTCGAGGTGCTTGACGCTGGCCTCGCTGGCTTCACCCGCCGAGTCCAGAAGGTGGCTCGTCATGTAGTAGTCGGCGCAGACGGAAACCACTTTGACTCCCGACTCGTCGATCATCCGCTGCATGCGGCCGAGCCCCTCATCGGTCCGCATCGGATTTGCCGACTCTGTTTCCTCATCGTAAATCCACTCGATACAATACAGCTTTGCTTCGGCGGCCTTGGCGAATTCGCTGGCCCACGTCTCTGACGGAAAAATCTGTATCCTGCCATCAACAGGCGGTGAGAGCCGGCCCTGCATGATGCCGATCGGATTCACTGGTTCTCACCCGTTTCCATTCGCCCGGTCAAAGCGCGGCGCCAGTCCAGGAAATTTACAGCCTTGTCATCTACATAGATATCAGCGGTGGGCTTCCCGAGGAAAAGGCAATCGTAGCGAACCCCCCAAACCTTTAACTGCCGTTCGGTTGTGATACGCCAGTCAATCCCGGTCGTCGAACCGCGGGCGGTGTGGAGAATTATCACGTTCCCGGCTGCGGCTAGCCTGTTTACCTCTTCGATAACCTCGGGAAACGGTTCGGCAGACTCATATTGGCCCTCTGTGTTGGTGCACAGCGTACCATCAATATCGAAGCAATATGTCATCAGTCAACCACGCTTTTCGCCGTACCCGAGCACCATCAATTCCACCCCCCAGCGAAAGAATTTGACGCCGGTCAGTCTGGTCAGCGAACGCGCTGTTCTCACGTTGATCATCAGACTCATGATCCGAGCCAGAGCGGACAGGAAATTTGATTTCCATAAAACCGGGAGTTGACGGAAACGCTCGACAACAATATTGTCAAAGCCAAACAGGCAGAAGGCGTCGCGCAGGGCATTCGTGTCATAGGGCCGGCAATGGGTGATATCTTCGTAAAAAACCTGCATCTGACTAACCCAATCCGGCGTTAGGATGATGCATTTTCCTCCGGGTTTTAGTACGCGATGCGTCTCCATCATCAGATTGCGCGGAGAATACACGTGCTCGATCAGGGATTTGTGATAGACAACATCGAAGAATGCGTCCGGAAAGGGCAATTTTTCCCCTTCGATGTCGCAAACCGCGATTTCTATGCCGGGATTAAAAGCCTTTGCCGATTCCTCGCGATCAACGCCATGACAGGTAAACCCCAACTCTTTAAATGCCTTAAGAAAGTCGCCTCGTCCGCAGCCCAGTTCAAGAAACTTTTCGCCGGCCTGTAATCTAAAGCGGCTGGAAAGATAATGGGCGAGTCGATGGGGATATTCTGTCTTGGGTGTTCTTTTCGCGTCATATATCAGAGAGATGTAATCGGTACCCGCGGGATTTGCAGACAGCTCTTCGCTCTTTCCGCTCACAAAACCTCCACCAATTCAATCAGAGAGCCATCCGGATCCTTGCAAAAGGTGACCCTCGCATATCCATCGGGCGAAAGTTGAGGCGGCGCGTTAAAAGCGACGCCCGCAGACGTTAATTCCTTAAAGGTTTTTTCGAGATCGGCGACGGTGAGTGCGATGTGCGTGGGTCCGATGTCGCAAGCCGCTCTGTCGGCGCGAGGCTTACGCGGATGACTATGAAATTGCAGCAACTCAATCAGGACTCCGTCGGGGGAGGCCATTTTGCAGGTCGTGACCCGGGTTTCCGGGAGTGAAAGCATGCGGTCTATATAGCTGCCGGATTCATCCATCTGCTTCCTGACTTCAAAACCCAGCAGGTCCCGATAGAAACGCAGGGAGGAATCCATGTCGGATACAACTATGCCGGCATGACGAAAATTGGTTATCATTGCAAGGCTCAGTTGCGGAAGGCGAGTTCAGTAATACATTCGTCCAGAACCTGGACGCCCTCTTGCAGCGCCTCATCGGAGATGGTGAGCGGTGGACCGATCTTGATCGATTCGCGACCGGTGTGAACGACGAGGAGACCCTTTTGCATCGCGCGCTCCGAAACGAGGCTGGGAAACTCCGTATCGACGCCTGTGCCATCCGGCTTAATGAACAAAACGGCGGCAACCATCCCCTTACCCAGGATGTGGGAAATGCGATTCGGATATTTGTCCTTCAAACGGTTCAACAGGTCGTGAAGGATTTTGCCCTTTCGCTCTGACTCGCCTACCAGATCCAGGCGTTCGATCTCTTCGATCGTAGCGAGACCGGCCGCACATACAAGCGGATTGGCAGAGTGGGTGCTGCTCATATTCCCCACATCGGGCAAATCCATGATTTCGCTTCGCCCGATGACACCCGAAAGCGGCAGGCCGGAACCCATTCCCTTGCCGCAGCAGATCAAATCGGGTTCTACCGAATAGTGCTCATAGCCGAAGCGTTTACCGGTGCGGCCAAAACCGGCCTGCATTTCGTCGAAACAAAGCAGACTGCGGGTTTCGCGACAACGCCCTTCGATCGCCTGCACAAAATCCGGCGGATAGAAGACGGCGCCCCAGCCCTGGAACGTTTCCAGCATGAAACCACAGACGTCTTTCTCCAGGTCGATGCCGGAGTTCGCGAGGGCCTTCATAGCCTCCTGAAAGAACTCTGCGCCGGTCGCGCCGTTCAGCTTCCAGGGATAAGGAAATGGGATGTGATGGATGTTGGGGTCCGAGAAACCGATCCACTGCTTCTGCGCAACATTACTGCTCATCATCTGGGCACCCATCGTCCGCCCGTGCCAGTTACCCTCGATACAGACGATACCCGGACGGCGTTTCCCTGTGCGCTGGCCTTCCATTCGCATCAGCTTTAGTGCGGCCTCCGTCGCTTCAGTTCCCGCCGATAACAGGAAGGCTTTACCGAAATGCCTGGGGGCAAACTCGATCAGTTTGTCGTAATATCGCGCCCTGATTTCATTTACATAGGCGTAACTGTGGAGGAGATCCTGATGCAGCGCCGTCTCGAGTGAGTCCAACAGATGAGGGTTAGCGTGGCCGATATTCGCCACGAAGATGGTGGAGGTAAAGTCGATCCATCTATTCTCCGCCGAATCCAAAATGCTGAAGTCCTTCGCGCGATTCCAGACCAGCGGCAACTGGCCGTGCATGGAGCGAGACTCCGCACGATCCAGACGTTCGAGAATTGCCTCTGTACCGGGACAGGGAATCTCGGTTTGAATGGTCCGAAACCGGGTTCGGACGAGGGGCACTTTTTGGCCCTTTCTGGAGAACAGGTAGCCTGACACGTATTATTTGAAAAGTTGATCGCGAAGGTTCGGATCTCTTTGAGTCAGAGCAGCAAGTATTTCGAGCTCAGCGTGCGTGTCCACCTCGACGACCGCCGGAGTGACAAAAGCGAGAACCCGATTGCCGTGAATCCTTCCGTTTTGAGCGATAAAAGAACTGCGCAGGACGTCGACATATCCGTTAGCAGCATAGGTAGGCGGAAAGCGCTGACGCTCAACGTTCGATGAATCAAGCTCAAATGAGCCGGAGAAGGAAGCCTTCAGAATGCCATCCTGCATTTCAAAAGTCTTGTATGCCGACTCGGACATTTCATGCACGGATCGCAGGGCCGTTGCTTCAGGATGGCGACAGAAGAATTCCACAGCATCATCGATCTGCCGTGGTTCCCGTAATGGCGTTGTGGGCCGCAGATGCACTAGCAATTCGGGTTCCCGACCTTCATTTACGCGGAACCACTCGAGTGCGTGGCAGAAAAATTCGTAGTCAGTCGATTTGTCGCCGGCTATAGCGGCAGGGCGCATGAAGGGAACTTCCGCGCCGAACGCCATGGCGATCCGGGCGATCTCTTCCGAATCTGTCGAGACAATAGTACGGTCAATGGAACTGGCGCGCAGGGATGCCTTTATGCTGTACGCGATTAATGGATAGCCTGCAAGATCAGAGATATTCTTGCCCGGAATCCCCTTGGACCCACCGCGCGCCGGGATGATCGAGTAAACCATTTGGACGATCCGGTCAGGCGATCCGGCCCGCTAAACTGTGGCGTAGTAGCGGAGCTTGCGGGAAACATCCTTCTCTTTCTCGGTGACGCTGCGAATGCCATCGCCGGCGACCTCGGCGATTGTCCGGATATACCCCACCATAAGTTCCAGTCCGCGTTTTTCCAGCGAGGCGGCCTGATCGCTGCCATACATAGCCCTGTCAAGGGTGATGTGACGTTCTATCGCTACGGCCCCCATTGCAGCGGCGACTACGCTCGGCATCATTGACGATTCATGGCCGCTGTAGCCGACGGGACAGGCATACTTAGCGCGAAGCGTATTTATGCAGCGAAGATTGAGCGCGGATTCGGGCGCCGGATACTCCGAGACAGTATGCATCATAACGAAGGGACACTGGCGCCCCCTGAAGATGGCGACTGCGGAATCGATCTCCGCGTCCGAGGCCATCCCAACCGAAAGGAAGGTCATTTTCTCTTCGCTTGCGACCGCTTCAACCAGATCGCGGTGACCAATCATGGCAGAGGCGATCTTGTTGAAGGGGAGATCGTATTGCCTCAGAAACAGCTGACTGGGGACGTCCCAGGCAGAGCCGAACCAGGGGATATCGAGTTCTTTGCAATAAGCGTCAATTTCGTCGTACTGGGCCTTGCCAAATTCGAGCCCTTCCTTTTGGGCTCTTTGCGTGGATCCCCACGGGCTGTCGCGCGGCGAATCAAGGAGCGCCTTTGTATAAACGATATCGATGCTGCGCTTTTGAAACTTCACCGCATCGCAACCGGCTTGTTTGGCGAGAGAAATTAACTGCTTCGCAATTTCCACGTCGCCGTTATGATTGATGCCGATTTCGGCTATGACAAAGACATGCCGCGAAAGAGGCCAGGGTTCCTGCTGGATCAGCTCGAGAAATTCGGAGTTAGTATTCAAATGTATGCCTATCTACCGGGAGTAACGTGGATTTATAAGTCGAGGTTAAGTGGTATGGTGACGGGCCGCAGAGCGCGGCGTCAATCACTAAGCGGCTTATAATACCGGCTGTAATACTTGCCGTAATAGCCGTAGTAATAGTAGCGTTCGCTCATATCGGCGCGAACTTCATTCAGCGCCAGACCGATAATATTCGCTTTAAGCCGTTTGAGGTTGGTGAATACGCTCGCTACAGCCTCTTTTTCGGTCTGTCCCGCGAGAGCAACAACGACCACGCCGTCAACCAGAGAAGCAATTTGCAGCGATTCGGCGAAGCCAAGGAGCGGGGGCGCATCGCAGATCACCAGATCGTACTCGTTTACCGCCTCGGCCAGGAGAGACCGCAGGGTTTCACCAAGTCCATCGGCGGCGCGGCGGGAGGGCGGACCAGCAGGGAGCACCGAAAGCCAGGGAAGCCCCTCAGGACTCTGCAGAAGATCGCGCCAGGCGGATTCGCCGTTCACAACATTGGAAAGCCCCACGTCGTTTTTCAATCCGACGTGGTGATAAACACCGGGCCGCCGGAGATCGGCGTCGATCAGAAGCGTCTTCCGTTTTTGCTGGCTGTGCACTACGGCCAGATGGACCGCGGTCGTCGTTTTTCCTTCGCGCGGAGTGGCGGAAGTCATCAGCAGCGTGCGGGGACGGGCGGCGGCGTGCGGAAGAAGAATGGAATCGCGAAGCGTACGAACCGCCTCTTCGTAGGCGTTGGCTGCGCCTTTGGAACTTCCGAAGAAGGGCCGGTGAGCTGCTCCCGGCGCAGTACTGGGGAGATGGCCGCGCCACGCTTTGACGACCGGCAACGAGCCCAATACCTCGGTCTGGAGCGACCGCTGAATCTGATCCGGATCTTTGAGGGTACGGTCCATGCCTTCTGACACGAACACCGCCGCGATACCGAGGATCATCGACGCGAGCAGAGCAAGAAGAGCATTCGTTCGCGTGTTGGGGAAGTAGGGCCGCAGCGCGGGACGGGCGGGATCGGCAACCCGGATGGAACTGTTCTGGAAACTGGCGTTGATGCCTGCTTCCTTGATTTTCTTCGTCAGTTCCTCGTAGAGAGCTTTGTCGGCATCGGCATCCCTCTTCAGCGCGGCGTACTCAAATGACCGGGCATTGATGCGATCGAACTCTTCCTTGGTCTGGGCCACTTCCTGCTGCAGCATTTGCTCGCGGTTTTTCGCGCCGCGGAATTCTTCGGCCACCCGCTTGGCTACATCGGATTTCGCAACTTCAAAATCCGCCTGTATCTGCGCCAGTTGCCGCGCGGACTGCTTGTATGCCGGATGACTGGGGCCGTACTGATTCTTTATAGCCGCGAACTTCTCGGCGGCGTCCGCCACCTTTTGAGAATAGATCCGAAGCTGCTCGCTTTGGGTGGATACTTCCAACGCTTCGAACGACCCGTCCTTCACCGAGTTGGCGGCTGCCTCTTTGCGAATGCGGTCCGCCTGCGATGTGGTGTATTCAGTGTTCAACTGCAGGAGGCGAGCCGAGAGTATGTTGGCTTTCGCTTCCGGACTGATGACGTCGAATTCTTTTTCAAACTGGCTGAGCGCGCCCGAAGAGCCCTCCATCTTGGCTTTCAGCTCTTCCAGTTGCTTGTCCATGAAAGTGGTCAGCTGGGCAGCGGCCTGGTACCGGATCTCGAAGGTGTGCTTTTGATAGCTGTCGGCAACAGCATTAGCCACGTCAGCGGCGAGTTGCGGATCGGGCGAGTGGTAGGTGATCTTCAGGAGATATGTCTTGGGCGGGCGGGTCACAGTAAGTCCGCCCAAGCCGATAGGGGCAGCGTCCGCGCGAGCAGACGATCCGGGCTTCCCGGTCTCCGCGGGCCCCATCTTGAATTGATGAGCCACGGGGCGAAGCACCGAATCCGACATGATGAGCGCCACTTGGGTGGTGAGGAACTGGTCGGTATCGTTGTTGCCGAGCCGCGAGCTGTTCGCCTCCTGACCGATGACCCCTGTGGGAACGAGCCGATCGACATCCAGGGTTGTAGTTGCCTGATAAATGGGAGTCAGCCGCGAAGATACGGCGATGGTAGCGGTCACAGCGACTGCTATGAATGCCAGCAGGCTCCACTTGTGACGCCGCAGCATCCACAGATAATGCGAAAGCGGAACGAGAGGTTCCTGCGCATCCCCGCTGTCCGGAGCGGCCTGGTAAACCGTATACCGCTCAGGGAGAGCTCTTGAGCCGCCCGAATCGTCGGGGGCAGGGAGGGAAAGATTTTTTTGTTCGTTGCGCATGCGTGGGATTACAGGGACCGCTAACTATCGATAATTAAGTGTACGAACCAGCCCGGAATGTTGCAAGGAGCGGGCCTGTATCCGAGTACCGGGGGAAGCCGGCCTGAAAGGGATTTGGACAGAGCTCACGCACTCTCAGTCCCAGGAAAGGTACTGAAAAAACCATTCGAATCAATTCTCCCCGTCGATGGGCGGGCCGAATGTGTTCGTATTCGACCGGATAGTACTACTATCTTCCGGGTAGCCGAGTTCTCTTGTCAAGCCACGTACAAATCCGCGAGACTCACTGTCGGCGGCGGGAACCGGCATCATACCGGCTCACGGCGCCAGCCAGCGCGAACCACAGAAATTGCAGCGGCGGAGCTCGCAGTGCGTAATCCACATAACAATGGGCGAACACGGCAATCAGGCCGAGCGCCCAGACGGAGCGAAAGATCCTGCTCGTCAGGCAGGCGAGCAGGCCCGTCATCAGAAGAAGGAACGGGACGCCGCCTTCGGCCGCCCACTGCACAAGATCGTTATGCGCTTCATTGGCGATTAACCCGTCGTCGAAGCGGGCGAAGCGGGGATAAACGGCGCGCCATGTCCCCATGCCGAAGCCAAACGCGGGGCGTTCGGCAGCCATATCGAGCGCGGAGCGGGTGAGCTGTTCGCGCAGGTGATAGGGATTCGCCTCCTGCAGGCGCGACCAGATGATGTCAGTGCCGGCGATGGCTCCGGCGGCAACAACGAGGAGGGCCAGAACACCGGTCGCGGCCAGCGCCGATCCCAGTTTTAATTTGCGGCCCATGACCATGATGGCCATGAAAACCAGTAGTTCCGCCAGAATTCCGATAGTTCCTCCGCGCGACGCGCTGGTGACGGTGGCAGCGAACATGGCGCTGTAGCAAAGTCCCCCGGCCAGCAATTTGCCGTTCTTTACCTCCCACAAGGCTATGGGCGCGATCAGTTCCATGAGCGCGGCGAAATGATTCTTGTAGTACATGGTTCCGACAACGGACGGATCGGCCGGAAATATGCCAAAGACCCGGACAGGTTTGCTATAAGCCTGCAGGATGGAGGCGACGGCGATGATAGTGCCCGTCCAAAGAATGAGGCGCAGAAAAGCATGCCTCTCTGCCTGGCCGCTCAAGATCTGCGACGCAAGAATGAAAACGGCAGCGCACATGATCCACACGAGCGAACTGCGCATGGTGAGAGAAGGAAGGGAGCTCATGTGGAGCAGCAGCTGCAGCGGGCTCCAAAACCCGATGAGGATCGCCAGGGCGGACTCGCGGGGCAGGGCGACGCGATCGGAGAATAGAGCCCAGAGGAGCGCAACCAGCGAAATTCCGGTAATCCCGACAGTCGTAGACCAGTATCGCGGGGTCCATGCGACCAGGATATTGGCAAGAATCGCGACAGCAAGCGCAACCGGTAAAGCTTCGCGCAGACCGCGGGGGCTGGTCACGAACCTAATCCCAGGCGGATGCCGGATATTCTGAGCGCTCCCTTTACGCGTACAGTGCCGGATGCGCGGGCATAGCGAAGTTCAATAGCCGCGCGCTGAATATCCGGCCCGGTGGTGAAAGCGCAATTCCCGCTTTCTCCGGCCCCCAGAAAAGGCCCGCATTCGGTCACCACGTTGCCAGGTTGCTGCAGGATGCGGATTTCAAATCCGCGGTCACGCAGAGCGCTGAGCTGCGACGCATCGTACTTCCATTCCAGGCGGTATTTTTTTTCTGGAAAAACCGCCGCGGTGGTGGAAAGCAGAGTGAGCGCTTCGGGCTCATCGCCGTCGAGTTCGAAGCGGAGCGCGGATGCTCCGCTGGTAACGTAGACACCGCCGGCGTCGGCTGTGTGCCAGTTGAACAGACCTTTGGCGGGAGGAAAGCTGAAATCGGGATCGGCGATCGAGATGCCGTTTGCCGGATCGAGATGGCCAGAGCGAATCAGGTTGCGATCCACGAGCTGATTCCAGGCCCGGACCGCACTGGACGTCCGGTTATTGGCGGCCATGAAGTCACAGTATGCGAGGGCCAAACCGATATCCCCCGGCACGGCTGGATCCAGTGCATTCACGGCTTCAGGCCAGATTGCAGCGGCGGCATCTATACGGCTCGAATCCATTAAATAGTTGAGGTAGTCGATCAGCCGTGGACCGGTTTGCGGCAGCATGCCGCGGATTTTCGCCGGATCGCCGGTCACGCGCCACGCGAGATCGTAGACGGGACGCGGATCGAAGAGCAGCGGTTCGAGACTGAGACATCGTTTCGCCATAGGCCAGAACTTGTCCGGTTGGCCGTTTCGGACGCAGAAGCCAGCAAGAGTCCATGCCGGGGTAAAGGAATGGTCGACTTCAGTGGCCTGTTGAAGATATTTTTCGGCGCTCGCATTATCGCCCCGAAATTCCGCGCGCAGGCCTAATGCGATCAGTAGCCGGGAGTTGAAAGGGTCCATTCGGTGCGCAGCGAGCAACTGCTCATTGAGGGACGGCGAAGGATCGTCCCCGTCGCTCCTCGCCAGCGCATCCATCACGACCAGTTCGACGTTTTCAGGTTCAATGTGGAGGGCGCGTTCCAGAGCCGGCACCCTTGGCCACGCGTCGGCGGCGAGATCGGCGCGCGCATGGCGGATGGACATCCATGTGGCGAAGCAGCAGGCTGCAACGATGAGCGCGCGAACCAGCAGCGCCGCGATATCCTTCATGCCGATTTTATTAGTTTAGTCCTTGCCCGTGCCGGAGAGACTCAGGCGAGGACGGAGCAGGCTGATTCTCCGGAACAATCCGGATCGAAGGAACGGTCACCGCAAGTCTGAAACTCGCAGCTTTTTACGCGAATGACGCATCCATTGCTGTCGGACCTGACGATGGGGCCACGCACAACCAGTTCCAGCGAACAGACGTCCTGCAAACGCAGAGGCCAGGAGATGCGCAGTTCAATTTCGGAATTCCGGGGAAGCACGTGATCGGATTCAAAACGAATGCCTTCGTCGCCCATGTCTTTTGTGCGCCCGGAGCCGAAGAAGAGAGAGCTTCCCTGCCGGTACGAGAAGCGAAGCTCCTTCTGCAGCTCGTATCGAGTTCTGCGACGCCGGCCGGAGTTTATCTTCGCGTCGGGCGCGGTCGCCGAAAGTCTGGTAAGACCTAACAAGTTCTTCCCTGGATTCCCATGCTACTGCAATCGCGACGGAGTGAAACACGGGCCGACACGCTTCGGTAATGGTACCTTCCAGGGGCCTCAAGGTGTTCCGGCCTGGCAGGTTCGGGGCATAATCGCAAAGAGCATTACGAATGGTTTGTGAACAGAAACGCCAACTCCTGGCCGACTATCTCGAACGGACACAAGCTCTGGCCATCGAGGCGGAACTGCTGCTCGATGCACTCGGCAAGGAACGGGAGGAAGGCTGGAGCTATCGCTGGAACCGCGTGGAACAGGCGCGAATCAACTGCGATATCGCACGGCTCGCCCTCAGCACGCACACGCGCGGCCACGGATGCTGACGGAGATTCATCCGTCTGAATTGAGTGCCGGCTTACTGAGTTCCGGCGCGCGCGTGGAAGGAAGCGGAACGGAAGGCATCGGCGGCCAGTTCTTCCAGTTCGCGATCTGCGGCGGCGATGTGCTCACCTTCGCGCCGTTCGCTTAACTTTTCGAGAAGACGGATCCGGGTACGCAGAGATGTGACCTCCGCTCTGCGTTCGAGAATGCTTTTTTTAATTCCCGCCCGATTCTGCTGAAGAGCCGATTCCTCGCGCCGCGAGCCTTCCCGATATCCGTGCAGAGCCGCCAGGTCCGACGCTTCCACGTATTCCGCATCGACAATTCCGCGGTCGACGGCGATACGCGATTCGCACAGGCGCTGAATCGATTCCTCAACGCGAGTGAGTTCGGCGCTGGCAGCGCGCAGACGATCTTCGGCAAGCTGGCATTGCTTCCGGTACCATCCGAGAACTCGCGCAAGGCGGAACCTGAAGGCGGCCATGAAACTAGAGGCGCTGCGCTATCTTTTCGAGGCTTTCAATGCTCTCGCGGCGCGCCGACGATGTATTGACATCCTGCCGGAAGAAGTCCGTAATCTCGGGACGAAGCCGCATCATGGCGTCGAGCCGGGGATTGGTGCCGGAGACGTAGGCGCCGAGTTCTATGAGGTCGCGCGACTCCTCCCAGGCAGCGAGGGCCTCGCGAACGCGCCGCGCCGACGTCATATCTTTAGGAGTCGTGAGCTGGGAGGAAAGCCGGCTGACGGAGTTCAGGACGTCAATCGCAGGATAGTGGCCGGCCGCGGCAAGGCGGCGCGAAAGAATGATGTGACCGTCCAGGATGGATCGGGCCGCGTCGCAGATCGGTTCGTTGAAATCGTCACCCTCCACCAGCACGGTGAAGAAACCGGTGATTGAGCCGCCGCGGAAGTTACCTGCGCGCTCGAGAACCCTTGGCAGAAGATTGTAAACCGAAGGTGGATAGCCTTTCTGGCTGGGAGGTTCGCCGGCGGCGAGGCCTATTTCGCGCTGAGCCATGGCGAGGCGCGTTACCGAATCGATGATCAGCAGCACGTTGGCGCCCTGATCGCGAAAGTATTCAGCGATCGCTAGAGAAACGAAGCAGGCGCGGATCCGCAGGGGGGCCGGGCGATCCGAGGTCGCGCAAACCACCACCGAGCGTTTGCGGCCCTCCGGCCCCATTTCGTGTTCCAGAAAAGCGCGCACTTCGCGGTTGCGTTCGCCGATAAGGGCGATCACGGTGACGTCCGCCGAGTTGTGCCGCGCCATGGCGCCGAGCAGAGTGCTCTTGCCCACGCCGCTTCCGCCGAAGAGACCCATGCGCTGCCCTTTGCCGCAGGGAGTCATGGTGTCGATGGCGCGGATTCCGGTCGTGATGGGTTCAACGATGTGTTCGCGATCCATGGGGCTGACGGGCGAGTTGTAGAGCGGATACATAGCCGCGGGACGGATGCGGGGCTGGCGATCGAGAGGCAATCCAAAGCCGTCGATGACTCTCCCGATCAACTCCGGACCCACGGCGACCCGGGATTCGGACTGCCGCGCGACGATCGGGTCGTGCAACTGAATCCCGTCGATTTCTTCAAGAGGCATCGAGAGGACGAGTCCGTTGCGAAATCCGATGACCTGAGTACGAATGATGCGGCCGTCGGAGGTGATGACTTCGCAGAAATCGCCGACCGCGGCGGCGGGTCCCCGGGAGGCGAGAAGCAGACCGACCACTTCAACGATTTCACCTGTCCAGGGCAGCAGTTCGGCAGTACTCGCCTGGCGGATATAAGAGCTGAGATCGATCGTCGAGGGTGACTGGCCAGGACTGCTCATGCGCGGTTCTTCAGTTCGTCGATGAGGCCGCGTTCGATTTCGCGGAGTTGGGTGTCCACCGAAGCATCCAGAGCGCCGCGGCTGATTTCGAAGATGACTCCTCCCGCGGGCTGGGAGGAATCCGCAACGATTTCGACGGACCTCGAGCGGACATTGCGCGCAATGCACTCGGAAAGAACTTTCTCGAGAGCGGGGTGAACCCGGACTCTGAGAATCTCGTGATTGATCAGTTTTTCGAGCGCGGCTTTGAATAGACCCTCGAGAGCGCCGGGGTCCACCGAGAGTTCGCGATAAATGACCCGGCGCGCGATTTCCATCGCCAGACGGACGGCATCCGCCTCGGCCCTTTTAAGGGCGTCGATGCGGCGCTGCGACAGTTCGGCAATTGCCTCCGCGAGTCTGGCCGCGGAGGCCCGGAAATCGGCCTCCAGTTTCTGACGCGCCGCGGCTTCGCCCTCGCGGAATCCGAGTTCGGAAGCGGCGCGCGTCTTCTTCTCGAGGCTCGCGGTGAGTTCGTCGATGCGGGCCTGCAGGCCGGCAGTTTCATCGGCGCGGGGCGAGCGGCGGCGCTCGACTTGTCCGTTCCACGCGCCTTGAGCTCCACCGGGAGCGTTACCGCGCAGCCAGGGCAGCGCCTGTATATCCTCCTCCGGGAGAGACTGCAGAACTTTACACGACATACTGATCGTCACCGCCCCCCCGGCTGGCCGCGATGGTCCCGTCTTTCTGAAGTTCACGTATGCCGGCGACGATCTGGCCCTGCGCGGCCGTGACGTCGCGGATACGAACCGGGCCGATAGCCTCCATGTCTTCGGCAAGCATTTCGGCGGCGCGCTGCGACATGCACTGCGTGAAGTGCTGAAGAATTTTTTCGCCGGTGCCTTTCAACGCGACGGTGAGTACTTTGCGATCGACCTTGGCGAGAAGCGCCTTGATCCCTTCCTTGTCGATGCTGACGACGTCGTCGAAGACGAACATGAGTTGGCGGACGGTGGAGACCACTGCCTGGTGTTCCGGCTCGATGGTGGTGAGGACTTTTTCCGCCAGATCGCTGTCCACGTTGTTCAGAATATCGGCGAGCGCGCGAGTGCCGTTGGTGCGGCTCAACTGCCGGGAGGACTTGAGACGGGTGCGAATGGCATCGGCGATGCGCCGGAAGACTTCGGGCGAGATCCGGTCCATCATCGCGATGCGGGAGGCCACCTCGGGCTGCACGTCGGGAGCGAGGGACGACATGATGGGGCCAGCCTGTTCGGGCGGAAGATTGGACAGAACCAGCGCAAGCGTCTGAGGATTCTCCTCACGCAGAACTTTGACCAGCTCCTGCGGGTCCACATTCTGAAAAGGTCCGCCCGCGACCGGACGAAGCTCTTCGGTATGCGGTACGGAGGCGAGGATTTCCTTGGCGGTTTCCGCGCCCACGGCCTGCTCGATCATGCGGCGTGCGAAGTCGTGCCCGCCCTTGGCAAAGAGCTTACTGCTGGAAGCCAGGGTTTCAAATTCGAGAAAGACCTGAAGCATCACATCGGGCGGTACCGAATCCACGGCCGTAATCTCTCCGGTCAGCCGGCGGATTTCATCGGGCTGGAGTTGACGAATGACGCCGGTACTGATCTGGTCGCCGATGCCCATGAGGAACATGGCGGCTTTCCGGGGGCCTGGCAAGTCGTTGTATTTTGCGGGTAAAAGAGAGGGGGTCATGGCAATCTTCAGGCTTTCTGGTCCAGCCACATGCGAAGGACGTTGGCAGTCGCGGTCATGTCCCGCTGGGCAAGCTGGCGGATGCGTTCCGCATCGCCCTCCTGACCTTCGCCGAGCAGAGCTTTGCCGTCAACGCTCAGTTCAACGGCCTCCAGGGCGGAGTCGATGATGTTGGCCGGTCCGCTCATGTTTCCGGTCATATTTCCGGTCATGTTTGACCCTCCGCCGGACTGCATGGATCCGACGGCAGCTTCGATTTCTCTTGTGATCTCCACCGCGGGTTCTTTGGGGCCGCGCCGGCGGACGCCAATGATGCGCAGGGCGATGGAGAGCAGGGCAAGCCCCACAAGCACGGCGATGATCTGGTTTCTATATCGATCCAGCACCTGCATCCATTGCGGTTCCGGCGGACCCTGTTTGGGCGCCGGCAACGGCGAGCGGCCCGCGTCGGATTCAATGGTGGACTCGAAGGGCAGCGTTTCCACGATGAGCTGATCGCCGCGTTCGGCGCTAAAGCCGGTAACTCCACCGACGAGGTCCTTAATCTTCTGAAGGGTCTCCGGAGGCTGGGCAACATAGACACGGTGTCTGTTCTTGCCGTCCCCTTCCCATCGCACTTCCTGGCCGACAAGCACGGAAAGCGACATGCGGCGAATGACGCCCTGCGGGATGCGGGTGTGGCGGATGATGCGGCTGGACTGGTAAGTGATGCTTTCCACGCGGTGCGAGCCGGACCCGCCGCCACCTGAGTTCTGCGCCGGATGGGGAAGGTTTGCCTGCGTGCCCGGAATGCCTCCCGCGCTCGCGGCATGCTGGCTGTCATCTTCGCTTTTTTGCGAGCTCACCATGACGGATTTATCGGGATCGAAGGTTTCTTCCTGCTGATCGCCGCTGGTCAGATCGCAATCTACGGATGCCCCGGCGCGGAACTTGTTCGGACCCAGCAGCGGCTCCAGCGTCGAATCGATCTTGTTCACCAGATCGTGTTCGATCTGGCGGCGGACTTCCAGCGCTTCCGATGTGACCGCGGAATCGTCGGTGGTTGAGCGGCGGGGGCGGTTCAGGAGATTGCCGTCCATATCGAGAACAGCGACCGCGTCCGGACTGAGGCCGTCGACGGCGCTGGCCACCAGGTTCGTTACCGCGAGTACGTTCTGCGAAGAGATCTGTGCGCCCGACCGGAGTTTAATCATCACGCTGGCCTTGGCCGGCTGCTGCTGATCGAGAAAGACGGATTCTTTCGGAAGAGTGAGGTGAACGCGGGCCTGAACGACCTCCGCCATGCTCATCACCGAGCGTTCCAGTTCACCTTCGAGGGCGCGCTGGTAATTAATATGTTCGACCAGTTCGGTGGCGCCGAACGAAGTCTTGTCGAATAACTCGAATCCGATGCGGCCGGATTTCGGCAGGCCGGCGCCGGCGAGCGTGAGGCGGGATTCGGCCAGCTTGTCGGTGCGGACCAGGACGCTTCCGCCGTTGTCGGCGAGCCGGAAATCGACTCCCGATTCGCGAAGCTTCTGTACGACCGGGGCAGCGTCTTCGGGCGCCATGGATGTATAGAGCGGGCGGAAATCGCTTTCCGTGCGGTAGTGCGTAATCCCGATGATGGCGGCTGCCGCAAACAGCGCTCCCACCGCAATGGATATGCGCTGAAAGAAATTAAAGCCCGCGAGAAGATTTCTGAGCTGGTCCATTTTGATTCAGATCGATATAGTCAGAAATCAGAGCTGCATTTTCATGATTTCCTGGTAGGCGGAAACCATTTTGTTGCGGACCTGCAGGCCGAGCTGGAATGCCATCTCTGCCTGCTGCGTAGCCAGGATGGTCGTGTGAAGGTCTTCGTTCTGTCCGCTGAGGAAGCTTTGTACGGCAGTACCCGCGTCTTTATTCAGCGACTCCAGTGTGCCGATGGTTCCCTCAAGCACACTCTGAAACGCGCCGGGCTGGCTGGATTCGCCGCCGAGGGACGATGGCGCGGACGCGATGGGGGCGATACCTGAAATTGAACTTGTCGTCATTTGGATTTCCTGCACAATTCCTAGCGAAGAAGATCGATCGATTTCTGAATCATGTCCTTGACCGCGGAAATCGCGGCGACATTCGCCTGATAGCTGCGATTGGCGCCGGTCAGATCCACCATGTCTTCCGCCGGATTCATGCGGGGCATCGATACATAGCCATCGGGATCCGCATCGGGATGGCCGGGCGCATATTGTTTTTCGGGAGGCCGCTGATCAACCGAAATGCCGGTGACGGTGACCCCGGTTTGAAGCTGCGAATCCAGTTCCGAGGCGAAGTCCGAAGCGACAGGCGACGTGGAAAAGATCGCGTCTTTGCGTTTATAAGGGCCGCCGTCCGGCGTGCGGGTGGTTTCCGCGTTGGCGATATTTTCCACCAGCAGAGCAGCGCGCGTGCGCTGCGCCGCCATGCCCGAAGCGCTAACCGACATGCTGGAAAACAAACTCATCAGGCACCTTCCTTGATGGCTTCTTTGATTGTTGTGAACTGGCCTTTCATCAGGCTGGAAGCAATGCTGAAACGCAGCGAATTCTCCGCGAGGAGGCGTGCTTCGCGATCCAGGTCGACGTTGTTGCCGTCGTTTTTCGTTGTCAGACCTTTTACTTCGGACTGCTGCATGGAGCCGCCGTCGAGAACCGCCTGGAAAGATTTCTGAAAATCGATGTCCTGGGTCTTGTAGCCGGGGGTATCGGCGTTGGCGATATTGGAGGCGACGAGTTTCTGGCGAGCCGTCACCAGATCCATGTAATGTTCGAGGCTGTTTGTGAGGCTGTCGATCACGCGGTGGCTTGAATTGCACGCGCGGTGCCAAAAGATTCCGGCGATAAAATGGCCTGTATTCCGGGTAAATGATGCCTTTTAAAGCCCGGAGCGGGCGTCAACCGGGTGACGTGTCATTACTTTGACGCGGGGTTTTGCGATCGCTCTTCAGAGATCCGTCTTAAAGGTCGACGAGCATTCCCGGAGCCGGCGGGATTTGCGGACCCAGATAGCGGTCCGCGAATGCGGCGCGCTCCAGCTGGTCCAGACACATTGCGCGCCGGGCAGAGAGCATGAGGCGGACCCATTCGAGCAGGTCAATGGCGTGCGTCATCGCGCCGCGACAGCGCGAATCTTGTCCAGGAAGCGTTGCCAGGCGATCGCGGACTGCCGCGCAATAGGCGGCAATGTGCGTCTCAACCGCATCGTGCGTCTGTCCATTGACCGCGTTTCGAAGGCGTTTTGCAGCCTCTTCAACCGGGTCCTGCGTGCTATCCGCCTGATGAATTTGTGCCGTTGCCATAGGTTGCCGTAAAGAGCTGCTGGAAGTAACTGGTTTGGGCCTGCAGAGTCGCGATCGCGGCGTCAGCCGTGGCAAGCTGTTCCATCAGGCTTTGCTGAAGATTCGTAAGCATGACCTGTTGCTTTGCGATCTGGTCATTATCCGTGGTGATTTCATGTTGAAGAGCGTTGTACTGGCCCTGCAGGAGTCCGGTGTTCGGGGTAGTCATCGCTTTCAGGTCGTTGGTTGCGATCTGAAGGAATCCGCCGCCGGAGGTGGTCGAACCGAGAAACTGCTGGATAGCCGTGGTATTGGCGCCGCTGAAAGTGGAGGAGTTGAAACTCATATTGCCCGTCTGGTCGAGAGTCAAACCAAGATCGGCGAGTGAGCTGACGGAGCCGGATCCCGTCGTATAGGTAGCGATGCTCTGAAGCATGTTCGTCAACTGGTATACGATCTGATCGCCGGTCAGCGCGCCTCCGCTCTGACCGCGATCTCCCGACAGAGTGGACACCGCCGAGTTATAGGCGCTGGCAAGGCCCGAGAGCGCGTTTTGCAGTCCGCTGTAGTCCTGGGTCACCGTAACCGTGACGGGAGCTGCCGTTTGCTGAAGAAGCTGAACGGTAAGGCCGGGTGAAAGAGTCACCTCATTGGAGTCACTGGTGAGAGTGCTGGTCTGGCCGTTCACCGAATATTCCACGTTGGAACCGGTAGAGAGGGTTGTGAGCAGGTTTCCGCTGCCATCGTTCAGCTGGATGGTGTCGGGAGCAAGACTGTTGCTGGTCACGGCCAGCCGGTAGTCCGGCGCTGAGTTCGATCCGACGTTGACGATGGTCGCCTGCACGCCGTCACCGGCGGAGTTGATGGCGGTTGCCAGACTGACGAGGCTGGTGCCGGAGGGAGTGATGGAATAGTTGGTGTTGTTCACCGACAACGTATAAGTTGTGGCCGAGCTGATACCTGCCTGGGTGGGATCCGCGACTGTGATGGTCGGGCTCTGGCTCATGGTTGTGGTGGAGCTGCCCATTTTCGTGACCTGGATCGAGTAAGTACCCGGCAGCGCCGTGGAGCTGGCGCTGGCCTGGATAGCTGAACTGGAGGCGGAAACGGAGGGCATGCCCAGGGCGGATGCGGAGACCAGCGCCACGGCGCTCTGCAGGCTGCTGAATGTGGAATCGAGCGCGGCAAGGGCCGACTGCTTGCTTTGCAGGTTGCTCACGGTCGTTTGGAGCGCCACCATCGGCTGAGACGCCGCGGTAACGGCCTTGTTCAAGGTCGTCTGGAAGTCCGCGGAATAGGTGCTGGTGCCGCTAAACGTCAGTGGAGTTGCGCTGCTTGACATAAGTTAACCCGATTAGGGGAGATTACTAGCAAAAACGGGGCCGAACTCAAAAGGCTGTGAAGCACCCCCCGCAGGCCAGCCCCGGCCAAACGAAAAAAGGGGCCGAGTCCCGAAGGCCCGGCCCCATCCAGCGGGTTACTTCTTATCCGAGGAGTTTCAAGAGCGCCTGAGGCGCCGAGTTTGCCTGGGCCATGGCAGCGATGGACGACTGCTGCAGGACCTGGGCTTTCGACAGATTGGCCGCTTCGGTGGCGACGTTGGCATCCCGGATGCGGCCTTCGGCAGCCGAGAAGTTGGTGATTTGGGAGTTGGCGAGATCGGTAGCGTACTGCAGAGTGTTCTCACCGGCGCCGATGCGCGCCTGAACGGTACCGAGCTGAGAGATGGCGTTCGTGATGGCGGTGATAGCCGCCTGCGCGTTGCCGGTTGCGGTCGCCGAAGTGGTGGGCGGGGTGATGGTTTGCGCGCCAGCCGCGGTGAAGGTTCCGGTTGCCGCCGTGGTGGAAGCTGTAAACCCGCTGGCGCTCTGGAAGGAGATGCCTGTGCCCGCGGCGTTCGCCACGGCGTAGATGCCGAGGGTAGAGGTTTGGGCATTGATTTTCGAAAGGGCCGTGGCCAGAGTGTCGGCCGCAACGAGACTCACCGAGGCTGTCCCCCCGCCGTTCTGGAAGGTCAGCGATTCGATCTTGCCGGTGTAGGATGCCGCGCCGGCCGTGCTGTAGACGCCGTTGTTGGTAGCGTTTGAGGTGTCGGTAGCAATCTGGTCGGTGGTGTCCGTGGTGCTTGTTTTGACCGTAAACGCCGCCGCGCCTCCGAAGTTCAGCTGGCCGTTGGCGTCAACCTGGGTGCTGATGCCGTACTGCGACAACTGGCTGTTGAGGGAGCTCAGGACCTGGGACTGGCTGAGCGCGCCGGCGGTGCCGTCAACCGTCGCCGTGATGGTGGTCGCGGCATTGTTGTGGATCAGGTTGAAAGAGAAGGTCTGAGTCGCGCCATTCAGGAAGGTGGCGCCGGGCGCGTCCAGACGGACGGAGTTTCCGCTCAGTTCGGTGCCGCCGCCGAGGACGCTTGTATTGGCGATGTTCAAACCTGCGGAGTCGACCTGATTCCCGGTGCCGCTGAGATCGATGCTGACCTGAGAGTTCGCCGTGGTGCCGCCGCCGATATAGACCGTGTTCACGGTATTATACGTGCCGCCCGCATTCATACCGATGTTGCTGGCTTCCTGCGAGATGTTCTTGAGGAGCGCCTGATATTCCGAGTTGATGTCCGCGCGGTTGCCCGTAAAGGTTGTGCTGGCGGATTCCGTCGCGAGCGTCTGAAGGCGGTCAAGCATGGAGGAGATGTTGCTGAGTCCGCCGTCGGCGATCTGCAGCGCGCTGAGGCCGTTGTTCGCGTTCAGAACGCCCTGGGTCAGCTGAGCGATTCCACCGGCGTACTGGTTGGCGACCGCCAGACCGGCCGGATCGGCGCCCGACTGGTTGATGCGATAGCCCGAGGTCAATTGCTCAATCGTGTTCGTCTGAAACTGGGTGTTCATGCTCAAGTTGTTTTGGGCAACCAGAGATGCGAAGTTTGTCTGGAAAGAAATCGATGACATATCGTGACGTCCTGTTCGCGGGATACGTCCGGGACATCCTGTCCCGGTTCAGGTTCTCCCGCCGCTTTCGCGGGATGCCTGAGGTATCGCCTATCACTGACTCATATCGGGACTGGCCCCTCACGTTCTAGAGTTTTTTTGAACGAAGAATTTCAGGGAAATCAGTCCTAATAACGTCAAATAATTGACGCAGGCGTCAATTATGACGCCGGTAGCCGGACAGGCGGGAGAGCAGATTTTCGATCAGGCCGCAGTCCATGCTCAGGGCGGCCGTGACGTTTTCGTCCCGCGTCAGTTTGGTTTCCTTGCGGGAGATGGAGATCGCCTGCGGAGCAACAATTCCGAGTTTTACCCGATGCGCGCGCATCTCCAGAACTTCGACGTCAATGCTGTCGCCGAGGACGATGCTCTCGCCGGCCTTTCGCCAGATGACTAGCATGCGAGCGCGTGTTCCGCCAGTGCGACGGGGTGCCGGTGGGAGTAACCGGATTCGGGGTGGATAGCCTGTAAACCCAGGCGATTCCATAAATTAACCACTATTGGAGCCATGAGGTTCGCGCAAAGCGATTCCCGGCTGTCGGCGCAGACCATAGCGCCGCAAAGAACGTCCTTTCCTATGATCGGCGGCCTTTCGCCCGAGAATTCGAGGACCTGGGACTCCTGCGGAGTCAGGGTAATCTGGAAGTCCGGCACGAGAGTCAGAATGGGCACCAGCACAAAACAGAGGTTGCGCATCGAGACGCTCTGCAGAAAGAGCACAGGCTCGCTTTCCGGAACGTTGAGAAAAAGGAACTCTTTTTCTTCTTCAAATCCGGGCAAACCGTCAGGAAAACAGAACACCGATTCCGGGACATAGTCAACTTCGCCGAAGAATTTAGTGGGAACGCGTGGCATCGAATGGGATGCCCGATGCAATCCTGTTGCCTTTTGCCTGAAAGGGACCAGCATTACTTCCTCGCCAGCCTGGCTGGGGCCAAAGGACTCGGCTTTGCCGGCTGTCCGGGAGCGGTGGGGGCTTTGGCGGGAACTTTGTCAGGGGATTTGTCAGGGGCGGCCGCCGGCGCGGGTCTGGCCACTGGAACGGCCACGGACTCAGTCTTCTTGGGCGCCGCGGCAGTCCCGGATTTGGTCTCCGGCGCGGCAGTCGCGGCCGTGGCTGCCGTGACGGCAGGATCGGGTCTGGCATCGACCAGCGCCTGCTCGTTCAAAATGACAACGTCGACCCGGCGATTGCGCGCGCGTCCTTCCGGGGTGAGGTTGGTATCCACCGGAATCGTATCGGCATAACCCGCGATGGCGCAGCGTGAGCGCGGAATGGAAAACTGCGTCGCCAGCAGGTTCAGCATGGAGATGGCGCGGGCAGCCGCAAGTTCCCAGTTGCTGTCGAAGCGGGCTGTGTGAATGGGGATCGAATCCGTGTGCCCTTCGAGGCGCACCGGGTTGTGCAGACTTCGAATAACCGCCGCGATCTTGGCAATGGAAGGATAGCTTTCAGGAATAATCTTGTCGTCGCCGGACTTGAAAAATGCCCCTTCGTGAAGGCTGACCACCAGTCCGCGAGCCTCCATGTGGACCTCGATTTTGCCGCTCTCGATCTCATGGGAGAGAGTTTCCTTGAGAAACTTCATGGAGGGCAGAAGTTCGGCGGCGGCGGCCTGCGCGGATTCGGCCTTCTCGGAAGCCGGCTGGGATCCGCCTTTGCCTTTGGGGTCTTCGATGCCGCGCGGCACGAATTGTTTGGCGGAAGCCTGAGCGCCTTTTTCGAGGGCCGTGGTTACCGAATCGGACACCTGCTGGGTTTTCTTTTTGTCCACCTGGGAAGAAGCGAACATGACAACGAAAAATGCAAACAGGAGCGTTATGAAATCCGCGTAGGAGATCAGCCAGCGTTCGTGGTTTTCATGTTCCGGATGCGCCTTTTTTCTGGCCATGGTGAGTCAATCTTATGTCGAGTTAACCTTTTGCTTTTGCCTTAGCCTTCAGCGGGCGCGGCATTGGGAGGAGCGTCGGGCGTCTTGGCAGCCGCCGGGGCTTTCTTCTTGCCTTTATCCTTCGCTTTTTCAGGTTTCCCGTGCTTTTCCGAGTAGGCTTCGAGCTTCATCCGGATCAGTTTCTGATTGAGACCTTCGGCGATGGAGAGCACGCCTTCGAGCATGAGTTCGCGGATCTGGGTGCTGGCGTGCGCGCGGGCTTTGAGTTTGTTGGCGAACGGAAGAAAAACGAGGTTGGCGATGGCCACTCCGTAAATCGTCGCCACGAACGCGACCGCGATGCCGCGGCCCACCTCGTCGATGTTGGCCAGATTTTTCATGACCTGAATCAGCCCCAGCACCGCGCCGATGATGCCGATGGTGGGAGCGTAACCGCCGGCCGCCTCGAAAACCTTCGCTTCCTGGTCCGCGTGTTGTTCGGCGAGAGTGATCTCGAGCTCCATAATTTCCCGGATGTTGCCGGTTTCTATGCCGTCCACCGCAAGGCCCAGGGCTTTCTGCAGGAACGGGTCCTTGATAGCGGCAGCCTGCTGTTCAAGGGAAACGATGCCGTTCTTGCGGGCGGCAGTGGCGTATTCGATGATTTCTTCGATTACGGTGTCGATTACGGCGGTCGAGGGAAAGACAACCGACGGAAGCCGTTTGGCCGCGCGAATGAGAACGGGCAGTGGCGTGGTAATCATAACCGCGCCGATCGTGCCGCCCAGCACGATCAGGGCGGACGTCACCTGCGCGATGTCCTGAACCTTGCCGCCCTCCATGAGCAACCCCCCGGCGATTCCGCCGAGGGCGAGAACAAAACCTCCGATGGTGGCGAAATCGGGTCCGGACGAGCTCTTCTTTGCGGCTTTCTTCCCGTCTTTCTTGCCGTCCTTTTTTGGATCCGCCTTGCCGTCTTTTTGCGGGTCCAGCTTCGGATCCGGGCTAGATTCCGCCATGGTGATATCCTCCCGGACCGTCCAGCGCTCGCGTCAACCCGGCGACCGGGAGTTCCATATCACCGGGATGCGGCGCAGCCAGATACTCCGGCGTCAGAATGGACCGGTGCCACTCCCGCACACTTTCAATCAGCTCGCGGGCGGATTCCCGGACGGTAATCCGCTGGCCGGTGGTCAGTGTGATCACAGTGTCCGGTGTGGCTTCGATATGTTCGATCAAATCGCAATTCAAAACGACTGAAGAGTGATTTAACCGCGTGACGTAGATCATTTGACGCTCACAGTCCGTATCGGAGAAATACCGGAGAATTCTAGCGACTGTTGGGCACGTTCATTGTGTCTTCGCAGTTTTGATGAGTCACTTGCCGAAAACCATTAGAAAAGCCATGGCTGCATCCGAAGAGAGGAATATGGAAGCAGCCGCAGTCGGATTCGAACAAAACATCCCGGGACAGGCCGGCGTCCCGGCGGTTTTTGAAACTACCCGGGTGCGGGCGGCCCGGCTGCTCGATGCATGGATCGCCGGAGACCGGCAGCGGCTCAACTTCGAACTGAGTCACTGGCGCGAGGGAGATCTGGCCATGAACGACGAGGGCCATGGAGGCAGAGGGGAACTTCTGCTGTGCGTCGTGCGCCAGATGATGGACGAACCCGATCTCTACGCGTCGCGCACCGAGAAGCTACACCTCGGGGTGTGGCTCGACCTGCTGAGCCATCTCTCTGAATCCTAACGGCCGGGCGTGTGCAGTCCCTGAACGTGGAAACAGGGCCGGTTGGCTCCGGCGACCATTTCACCGCTGAACTGCACAGTCCCGTTCACCAGGCAGTCGAACGGAGATTCCAACGGAGTTCCCAGAAAGAGTACCTGCTGCGGCTTGAGCGCGAGTAAATCCCCCATCCGGAGCGTTGCGCCGCGAAGTACCCCCTGAAGTTCCACCACTGCCGACCCCAGAGGACCCGCCATCAGCCCTTCCTGGGAGTGATGGGGATGCTCGGTGTTCTGGGCGGAATGCGCGCGAACCTCGGCCAGACGGATCAGGAATCCAGGCAGCGCGAGATCGAAGGTATATTCCACGCCCGCCAGTTTCAGCCGCGAGGTCAAAACGAGGACAGAATCGCCGGCGGACGCATTCAGAATCTGCCGCGCATCTTCCATCCCCGCCGAGATCCGGTTAAAGCCGACCGCGAAAGACGGCGCCCATGCCTTACGCAGCGTACCTGTAAAGGCGTCAAAGAAATCGCGCAGGATGTGGTTTTCGATTTCCGTGAGCTGGGATTCTCGTCCGGCCGGGGCGCCCGAGGGTCTGGCCAGCAGAATATCCAGTACTGCCCTGAGCAATCTGGCCGGGTAGCTCAGCACGGCATTTCCAGCGGTCGGGGCAACGTCGAGGGCCAGAAGATAACCGCCCGTATCCGCCGCCGCCGAAAGAAAACTGCCCATGCTGGCCTGCCGGGTATCGGCGAGTCCGAGGGTGACCTGCGACTGTAATGAGTCGCCGAGGCGGGCCTCCAGCGCTTTCAGGAACAAGCGATGAATGCGCTGGATTCTGGCGATGGCGCTGTCCGGAAGGTGGCCGGGAGAGCACGTTGAAACCGATGCTGAAACGGATGAAGATAAATTTTCCATTTTTTGCGATCCGAAGACTTATCCCAGAAAACTGAACAGATTGGGAATCTGCTCGATTTTGGCGGCCGCCGAAAGGGCTGCCTGCTGCTGCGTCTGGGTTTGAGTGAGCTGGAGGGCGGCGGTGGCGAGGTTTGCATCCTGCACCTGGCCGAGATCCGACTTCTCCTGCACCTGAAATTTTTGAGCCACTGCCAGCGCGCTCGAGACGCGGTCCTCCGCCTCTCCGTAGAAAGCCAGCTGCCCGTTCAGGTAAGTATTCGCCGTCTGCAGGGAATCTCCCGCGGCTGTGATTCCGGCCGTGTCATTGGTCTGCAGAGCCGTGAGAAGAGAGTTGATGGCGTTAAATACGTTGCCCGGCGCAGGGCTGCCGCCGGGAGTTTGCGCGTCGAAAATTTCCTGTGCCGTTTTTGCGATCGCGATGGGCGCGCCGTTGGAGTCGGCAATGGTGCGGGTCGCGGTCGTTGTCAGGAGTTGCTGGATCCCTTCCGGCTGAGTGGAATCGAGCTGATAGGAAGGTTTGGTCTGCTGGTCTCCACTGAAGATGTAGAGACCATTCACAGTGGTCTGACTAAGACTGACCAGGGTTTGCTG
>DASZLO010000213.1:0-18239 GCA_035552315.1 Bryobacteraceae bacterium | reverse complement strand
GTTGTTGACGATCTTGATCATGCCGCCGCCAACCAGCTTCTTGTACTTCACCAGCGCCAGATCCGGCTCAATGCCTGTGGTGTCGCAATCCATCATGAAGCCGATGGTGCCCGTAGGCGCAATCACCGTCATCTGTCCGTTGCGGTAGCCCGACTTCGCGCCAGACTCGTAAGCCTCTTCCCAGCTCGCCTTCGCGCCCGCATAAAGATCGCTCGGAATGTTGCGGTGATTGATCCCGTGCACCGCATCGCGATGCATCCGGATCACTTCGAGGAACGGCTCCTCGTTCTTCGCATAGCCCGGGAACGGACCCGTGGCTCCGCCCGCAATGCGCGCGCTCGTCAGATAAGCCTGGCCGCACATGATGGCGCTGATGGCACCTGCGTAATCGCGGCCGCGATCGCTGTCATACGGAATCCCGAACGACATCAGCAGCGCGCCCAGGTTTGCGAAGCCCAGTCCCAGCGGCCGGTAATCGTGTGAATTCTGCGCGATCTTCTCAGTGGGATAAGCCGCGTTGTCCACCAGGATTTCCTGCGCCACAATCAGCGTATCCACCGCGTGCCGGAACGCCGGCACATCGAACTGGCCGTTCGGCCCGACGAACTTCATCAGATTCAGCGACGAAAGATTGCAAGCCGAATCGTCGAGGAACATGTACTCCGAGCATGGATTGGACGCATTGATGCGCGAGGTGTTCGGGCACGGATGCCACCGGTTGATCGTGGTGTCGAACTGCATCCCGGGATCGCCGCACTGCCACGTGGCTTCGGCGATCTGCCGCATCAGGTCGCGCGCCCGCACACGGTCCTTCTTCTCGCCGGTACTTACAGACTTGGTCCACCAGTCGCGGTCTTCCACCACGGCCTGCATGAAATCATCGGTCGCGCGCACCGAGTTGTTTGCATTCTGGAAAAAGATGGAGCTGTAGGCGTCGCCGTCGAGTGACGAATCGTAACCCGCTTCAATCAGCGTGTGCGCCTTCTTCTCTTCCTTCGCCTTGCACCAGATGAAGCGCTCGATATCCGGGTGGTCCGCATTCAGGATCACCATCTTGGCCGCCCGGCGCGTCTTGCCGCCCGACTTGATCACGCCCGCGAAGGCGTCGAAGCCCTTCATAAAGGAAAGCGGCCCGCTGGCCCGTCCGCCGCCCGACAGAATCGCGTCCTCTTCCCGCAAAGCGGAGAGGTTGGAACCCGTGCCCGAGCCCCACTTGAACAACATGCCTTCGGTCTTCGCCAGATCCAGAATCGATTCCAGCGAATCCTTCACCGAAACGATGAAGCAGGCCGAGCACTGCGGGCGCGCTTCATTGGTCAGCTTCTTGACCGCCTTCTCTTTGGCTTCGTAGAACCAGCCGTAGCCGCGCGATTCCTTCACGCCCACGTTGAACCAGACCGGCGAATTGAACGCCGCTTTCTGGTGCAGCATCAGGTGCGCCAGCTCGTTGCGGAATACCTCGCCATCGGCCTTCGACGCGAAATATCCGTCGGCCAGACCCCAGTCCGCGATCGAATCCACCACGCGGTGCACCAGTTCCGCCACGCTGCGTTCCCGCTCGGGAGAGCCCATCTTCCCGTGGAAGTATTTGCTGGCAACAATATTCGTTGCCGTTTGCGACCAGTCGACCGGCACCTCGATGTCCCGCTGTTCGAAAATCACCGCGCCCTTATCGTTGCCGATAGTGGCATTGCGGGTCTCCCACTGCACGTCGTCGTAGGGGGTTTTGCCGGCTTCAAGCCGGGCAGTGAAGTATTTAGGGAATTCGATCCCGGCTCGGGTGGGATTGGGGATGTTTTCGACCTGCAACTCTTTTATTATCGCATTTACGGTGGCGGTTTGGCTCATTCGGGCACTCCTGAAAGTTGACGCATTTGCAATATTGGACCCAACCAGTAGGGGTAGTCAAGACTTATTTTCCATATGTTGTGCCCTAACAGACGTGCTTGCGCAGAATCAGTGTTTTAGCCGATGATTAAAGCATGGTTCGGAACACTACAGGGGCAATAGCCCTTTTGACGATAGGGTTATTGGCTGGTTGCCTCATGAGTTGCGGGGTGAGTTCCCCCGGTCCGGACGGCAGCAAGCACCAGACGATGACGGGCGTTTCGCCCTCGGGCTACCCGCACGATCCGGCGCAAAGTACCGATCCCGGCTCACCGGCCCTTTCCAGTTCGACCGAATCGACCTATTCCCGCGACCAGATGGAAGCGGCCAAAGAGCCCGTCAAAGAACCCGCAAAGTAGCTTTATTTAGGGGACGCCTCGAAACGGATTCCATTTAGCGTTTCGATGTCCTCATCTAAAGGCTGAGAACCAGCCGGGAACTTATTGATACTGAGGATGTAAGCCGTGATGTCGACGTACGCCGGGAGGCTGAGCCCCCCGGGATTGCCGTCCGGCATGGTCGTGCGCAGCCTTTCAAAAAGGCGTCCGACCGATTCCTTCTTCCACTTTTCGCGAAATTCCGGACCGGCCAGCGGCGGCGCAAACCCATTACCAGCCAGATCCTCGCTATGGCACGAGGCGCATTCCTGGGCGAATTGTTCCTCGCCGCGCTCAGCCTGTGCCTGTGTGTAAACCCCGTCCCAAACCGACCGGCCATAGAGCGCGGTAGCCAGCCCTAAAAGCCCGGCGACCGCGACTCTGGCCTTCATGATTTCAGGCCTTACTTCTTTTTGGCTGCGTCGATGTTGATGGTGGCCAGCACTTCGCTTCGGCTGTCCATCTTGGCCGATCCGGCCGGGAAGCCGTTGGCGCTCAGGATAAACGCGGTGATATCGGCATTCACGTCACGGCTCAGACTGCCCGGCTTGTTCAGCGGCATTGAAGTCCGAATGCGGTCGAAGAGTGCACCCACTGAAAGACCGTTCCAGTTGGAAAGGAAGTCGCCGCCAGCCAACGCAGGCGCCATTTCGCCGCCCGTCAACTGATCGCCGTGGCACGATCCGCATTCCTTCGCGTAAAGGGCCTTGCCGTTATCGGCCTGTTCCTTTGAATAGACACCGTCCCAGACCGACTTGGTGCCCTGCGCGCTGAGCTGCGTCTGGTAAAGGCCCGCTGCCGACGCCAGCCCGATGAGTGCCACAACTGCGATTTTGATTTTCATTAAAGCCCTCGTTCTAAATAGATCCTGCCGGCCACCAAAGGTTACTTTTGTAATGGAATTTAATGGAGCGGGGAGCATCCATGGCCGCGATTCCTAG
Source organism: Bryobacteraceae bacterium (assembly GCA_035552315.1). GTDB lineage: Bacteria > Acidobacteriota > Terriglobia > Bryobacterales > Bryobacteraceae > BOG-234. The sequence continues at coordinate 15,034 of DASZLO010000213.1, read as the reverse complement.
AATACCCTACTGCCGCTGCCCGGTTCGGACCTGCATCGTCGATCAGCGGAACTGCCGCTTGTAGACGAAATTGATGCTGAAGATCCCGTTTTGATCGCGGTTCGCAACGGCTGCCCAGCGCGGGCTGAACGCCCATTCCACCCGGATGATCTGTCCGTTCGGATCGTCCAGCGCGGACGTATAGGTGAAGAGAATATTCGGCGTGACCTGCTGCTGCAGGGTCAACCTGGCGGTAGGAACCTGGTTGCCGGATACGAAAGAAGGATCGATCTTGAACTGTGTCACGGCAAATACACGCGCCAGTTGCTTCGACACGGGATCCGCCACCGCTTGGCCGAGGATCGCCGATTCTCCCATCTGCTGTGTCGATGCGGGCGCCAGTTGAGGCCCGTTCGCCAGCAGTGTCGGGTCGGATGTGGGCGTCCTGCCCGTAGCCAGCAAAGCCACGATTTCCTGAAATTGCAGCGGCGGATCCGACGAATAACTGAGGTTCATATTGTCGATCGGGCCGGTAACATGCAAAACCACCGACACCGTCTGCGCCTTGGTTTCCAGCGTCAGATCCAGAATGGGATCGATTCGAAGCGGATTATAAAACGACACCGAACCCTGCGAAATCGCGTAAGTGGCGCCGAAAAAAACCAGCCGCCCCTCATTGAGCGTCACCCGTCCCACGATTCCGGGTGTAGCCGCGGTGCCCCGTATCCGCAGATCCGCATCAGCCTGCAGCCCTCGCGCCAGGGTCGCGTGCACGGTAAGCGCATTGACCGTTCGGACCCGGATGTCGAGCTTCATATTCTGCAGCAGTGGCGGAGCCGCCGAATCCGACTGAATTGGCGGCGCGGCGCGCGTAAGAATGGACCCCAAGTCGCTCTGCGGGTTGTAATTCACCTCGGTGACTGTGACCGTGCCCGAGGAGATGCTGTTGTCCGTCGTGCCGGAAAGCCGCAACTGCGCGCTCACGACCACGCTCGCGCCCTGCTGCGTCAGTATCCGGACGCTCGAACCGTCGGCGCTCAAGCCGAAACGGACTACGTCGGAATAGCTGACGAAACCCGCCAGAGTCACCTTCCCGCCGCCGGATTCCCCGGTCAGGCTCTGGATTCGCGCCGAATTCCCGTTGAACGCTATAGTCCCGTTGGCGTTCGAGATCCCGTTCTCGATTCCGTTGTAGTTGAAAGCCGCGTTCCGCAGCGCGAGTTGCCCGTCAACCAGAGGTCGTGACGGCGTGCCCCGCACAGCCACGTTCAGAACAGCCTTCCCGGAGGAATCGATATCGCGATCGAAATCGGAGAGCAGCTTCAAATCCGTGTTCGCGTTGACGCTAAGATTCAGCGCCTGCAGCGAAGCGGTGCCCTGAGCCTGAATATCCGTGTCCCGGCCGGTGAGGTGCGCGTTCTGAATACGCAGGGCTCCCGCATCCAGTGTCAGCGCAATCGGCCCCTGGTTGGTAATCGCAATCGGCGGACCCGCCCCTACCCCTGCCGCGGCACGAGGCAGGCTCGTCAGGTTCAGACGCGTCAGTTGCAGAGCGCCACGCAGCTGATCGGGCTTTAGCATCGGCCCGTTGATGCTGGCGTGCCCTTCTGCTGCCGCTTCGAACGAAGGTGAGGCGTTGCCCGTCCCCGCCAGCGCTGCAATCCGGGTGTACAGAACATCATTAAAGGTGGCCTGCGCATTGACCGGATAGTCGCCCCGCAAATCCACCGTGCCGCTCCCGCGAATATCCGCATTCGCGAGGTTTGAGTCGAGAGCGAATTCCAAACGGCTGGCTGCGGTTGTATTCGCGGTCAAAGTCAGATTTCCGAAGTTCTTTCCCTGAGCTGCAATACCGGTCGCCGCTACATGAGCATTCAGCTTATTGAAAAGGACCCAGGGCGAGTCAGGCTGCACCGTGCCCGCGCCGTTCGCGGCGATCTCCACCGTTCCGCTGAGCCCCGGTCGCGCATCCCGCAGCCACCGAATCTGGGTGAGGTCAAGGCGTGTGCTGTCGATGTTGAATTGCGCCGTCCCTCGCTCGAAATCTCCCGCCGGATGATCATAGCGCGCCGTGCCCTGAATGCGTGACCGTCCCGAGGCGACATTGAGTTCCGTTAGATCCACGCTGTCCGGCCGCCACGCGACTTTGAGTTGCGCCCTGTCGATTGGCTGTTCATAGAGGACGGCGTTCGTCAGTGTGAGTTCGGCGGACCCCTGCGGATTGCGCAAACTGCCGTTGACTTGCGCCGTCGCTGCCAATGTGCCGCGCGCCGGGATGGAGCCTCGATCCACCGCCGCCAGCGCCCGCTGCAACGGAAGACTCGCGATGCCGATGTTCGTGCTCGTCGGGTAGTCCCGCACCAGACGCGTTGCTCCGTTTACCCGGATCGTTGCGCCCGCGAAATCGGAGTTCATGCTGTATGCGACCGTCTGGTTCCGCGTGGACGCCTTCGCGCTCAGGTCACCGTAATTTTCGCCTTTCACCTGGATTCCGCGCCCCGCGACGTCTGCGTCGACCGCCGTGATCTGAAAGCCGGCGGCATCCTTGTCCGCCGTCACATCCGCCGTGAGCTGCAGGCTTCCGGAGGTGGAGGGTTCATTCTTCACCACCGTCCGGATTCGCCCCAGTTGGATCTGGCTTGTCTGCACGTGGGCGTGAAAAGTCCCTGTACTAAAGCTGTCGCGCGGGTGCCGGTACTCTCCGGTGAGATCTACCCGGCCCGCGCCGGACTGGATATCGGCAGCGGGAATGGTGACCAGTCCATCGCTGAGCCGAACCTGAGCCTGTGCCTGCTCAACAGGCTCTCCCTCGATTGTGCCCGCCCCCAAGTCGAGGGTCGCCGCGCCCACCGGGTTTCCGGCTGTTCCCGAAATATGCGCCGCTGCCGTGAGCGGCCCCGAATACCCGGCGGGAGACTCGCCTGCCAATGCCAGAGCATCCGCCAGATCCGCCCGGCGAACCACCAGATCCGCGGAGACGGGCGACCGCGGAACGATCGCCCAATCGCGTAAACCCGCCGCGCCGTCGAACTGAATCTGCATCGCGCCGGGGCCTGTGCCGCGCGTAACACTGCCGTTGCGAACCGCCGCTCGCGATCCCGATGCCGTCACGCTGGCGGTGAGCGAGTCAAACGCGCGTCCTTCAATAGCGAAGCGATTCGCCGCCAGCTGGCCCATAATTTCCGGCTTGCTCAGACTGCCCGTGACGGCGCCGTTAAAGGCCAGTGTTCCGCCGTTCAGCGTCAGCGGCGATTGCGTTTTCCCGGGAACCGCCGCCAGCAAATCCCTCAGATCGCGGGACGTCAGCGAGACATTCAGCTTTCTTTCCAGAGAGCCATTCAGGGCCAGCCGGGTATGCGGCAGCGCCAGATTTGAATTTTCAATCGAGACATTGTCCGCGCGTCCATCGTAGTCAAGGTTGAGGCGTCCTGAAACCGGAATGCCCGTGTGACCCGGCGCAATCTCCATGCGGGCCTCCGCCGTCACGCTTCGCGTACCCGGGACTTTCAGGTCGCCACCTGCGCTGATCGAGCCGGAAACGATGCCATTCCAGGGGAGCCTCTCATTCATGGCTTGAAGGAGCGTATGGATATCCAGAGCGTGCAACTCGCCGCTCAACCGATAACGGGCCAGGTTCTCCAGCGAAGCCTGCCCTTCGAACCGGGCGCCCATTGCGGCAACCTGCAAGTTGTCGAGCTGCAGATTCCCGCGTTCCAGCTTCGCGTCGCCATCGATCCTCACCATGCCCAGGGGTTTCATCTTCTCCCGGAAGAGCCTTGCCAATTCCTCCGGCGCGAGCCGGGCCGCAAAGATCAGACCTTTATTTCCGCTCCCGCCTCGCAGCGCCCCCGCCGCATTGAATGTCGACGTCCCCAGACGAACCCGCAGGTTCGAGACTTCAATCGACTGGGTCGTTCCCGTGGCGCTCGCGTCCAGCTCGATCTGCGACGGTATGCCGCGCGCGCCCGTTGCGATCGACATGTCCCCCGCGTTCTTCAGATCTTCGGTGGCGACGTGACCATTGACCTCGACCGCCCATTTGGGATTGCGGAGGTCTTCCATCGACGCGTTCACGTGAATCGCGGATTCTTGCGTGAAGATGCCGGCACTGCGCACCTCGATACGGTTGCGCCGCAGCTCCACGGGAACCGTAATCCGCGCAGTCACCGGTGTATTCCGGCCCGCCACCACATAGACCGGCTCCATCGAGATCGTGCCTTTGTAGTCCTGGGTCGCCGGGTTAAACCCGATCAAGGCTCGCAGGTTGTTGCCCCGCACATTCAACGCCTGCTTCCTCGATTCCAGCGCGATCAGACCGTTGGTCAATTGAAAACGGCCGATTGCGAGATCGACGATAGTCTGGAGCGGAGTCCCCCCCGGGGCCGTGTTTTCTTTGGGTGAAGGGATATTGGTGCGCCCGTCCGCCAGAACGATAATGTTGGCCCGCGGTTGCTCCACGCCGGCGTAAGAGATTTCGAACAGATGCCCGAACTCGGGGAGAAGCCGGACCTGAACATCGATCCGGGCCACGCGCAGCAGCGGCGCCACACCCGCGGGTTCATCGCCGTGGATCACGAAATCCGTGATCACCACCCGCATTTGCGAAGGATAGAAGTTGAACGAACCCGCTTCCGCGCGTCCGCCGGTTGCCGCCTCCGTGGCGCTGATGATCTTCAGCCTGGCGAAACTGCGGAACCAGTCCGTATGCACGATGATCATCACCGCGATCACTAGCATTACAATGAGCGCGCCGATTACGGACAGTGTTCCGCGAATGATCTTTTTTGTCCGGCTCATTCGAGATCCTTCTGCAGGTATTCAATGTGTTCGCGCTTGCGGGCGCCGTCCAGCCACTCGTCGAATTCAGCGTCCACCTTCTGGGCCGTCAGAGTGTTCCGGATCTCGGGCTCCAGAGCCTCGAAAGTGTGGACTCGCGGATACTGCCGCGCCAGTTCGCTCTGGTGCTTCTCGTAATAGGCGCGCACCTCTTCATCCGTCACCAGCACGCCGGGGCGAAAACGCTGATCGATAAAACGCAGCACGGTCAGCTGCCATACGAACTGCGCCAGCAGCTCCTCTTCCGTCAGCCCGTATTGTGACAACGCTCGCCGAAGCTGCGCGTCCGATCCGCCAAACCGGTCTTTACGAATCTGTTCCACCAGCGCGGAAGCTTCGGAGTCGCTGGCCCTCCGGTAAGAGCCGGTGGCAATTTCATTCCGCATGATTGCCTGATCGATCAGACGTTCGGCGGTTTTCTTCTTTCTCTCCGGCGTGAGCGACAGTGGCTCCCTGTTGAGAAATTCCGTCAGCCGAACCTCGCGGTCGATGTCGCTGGTCTTGATGGGATGTTTGCCGGCGACGACAGCAATCCGGTCGATCACCACCGGGCCTTGCAGCGCGGAAGAGAGCGTGAAATAGACGAGACCGGGGAGCAATAGGAGTGCGGTCATCATCAGAACGTCTGCCCGATCGAGAAAAAGAACTGGAAATGGCTTATGCTTTGCCGCGAGGGCTGGCAGAAGCTTTGCGCCAGCGAGGCCGGATCGTTCGGATTGCAGCGGAGCAGTTCGAGAGGCGTTCCGCTGAACCCGTCGTACGCCGGGGGATTGATGCTGTAAGCCAGATCCGCCCGGACAGGCCCGACAGGCGTCCGGTACCGAATGCCAAATCCAGCCGCATGCACCGTGTAATCAAAGTCCTGCAGATTGCGCTGGCTGAAGCGCAGGGAAATATCGCTTACGCTGTGGAACACGTTTCCCATGTCGTGGAAGAAGACGCCCTGGATGTCCTGCCCGATTAAAGGGAAGCGCAGCTCGACATTATTGAAGAACAACGCATTGCCGCCCAGCGGGAAGCCGGTGGCGGGGGATGTCGGCCCGTTTGGCTGCAGCGGGGCTCCGGTGTCGCGCGGGCCCGCCTGGTTATAAGGGAAAGCGCGCAGCGAGTCCGCGCCGCCGCCGAAAAATCTCTCGGGCAGCGGCACCGATTCCTGCGCGCTCAATCCTGCCGGCGCTGCAAACGGCACGATGACCCCGAACTGCGTCTGCCGGGCGAGCACCAGATTCTTCGTGAGCCGGTAGTAAGTGGCATTGCGCAGAAGCAGCCGCCCGAAATTACGCTGCGATCCAAAGTAGCTGCTGGCCAGGCCGATGTCCGCCGTGTTGTAAACGCCGCGATGCGGATTGGCCGGATCGTCGCGCCGGTCCTGCACGAAATTCGTCGAAAGGATGCCGACACGGACAGGCTGCACCAGTTGCGGGATCAGCAGCACGGGAATGATCACGTTGCTGACGCTGACCCGGCGGTAGTTGAACCGGAACAAGCCGGTCAGAGACTTCGAGAATTTCTGCGATAACTGGATGGAAGCTTCCTCGCGTCGCGACGAGAAAGTGCGCACGTCCAGTTCGTCCTGATAGAAGAGCGTGTAGGTCAGGTTGCGGCCATCCACGTTCCTGAAGCGGGGCTGGAAATAACTGAGCGACCCGGTCTTGTCAATGGTGGAAAACGCGCCACGCAGGCTGATGGAATGTCCCAGCCCCAGGAAATTCAGCCGCGTGACATTCAGCGAAACCTCCGGGCTGAACCCCGTCGAGCCGCCTGGCGATCCGAGGCTCTGCGAACTCGGTTGTCCGAAACGGGCGACTTGCGCGCCGATTCCTGCCGTGAGTGTGTAACGATTCGCCTCCTCGAAGTTATAGAGAAGGTACTTGTGCGCAGTATCCCCTTCAGGGTTTTGGATGGCCGTGTCCACGCGTGCGAAGACTCCGAGGTTATAGAGGCGTTGCTGGATCCGGGTCGCTTCCACCGGCGAAAGCGGGTCACCCGTTTTCAAGGTCATCACGCTTTTCACCAGACTGCTTCGGGTTGTCTGCAGACCGGAGGTCATGATGTCCCGCACAAACTGCCGCCTGCCCTCTGCGATTGCGTAGCGGACATTCACCCGCCGGGGTTCAAGACCCTGCTGCCAGGTAGCTTTGAGCGTTGCGTCGGGGAAGCCGTTGGAGTAGTACCAGGTCAATATCGCGTCGCGGTCCCTCGCCAGGCTCGCTTCCGCAAACGGCTGGCCCGGAGCTGAGGAGATCAGTGCGCGCAGTTGTTTGCCATCGCCCAGTTGGATGCCCTCGACATCGAACCCGTTCACCAGCCACTGCCGGCCTTCCTCGATATTCACCATTGCCGAGACCTCACCGGCCTTGCCGTGGTAGTTCCCGTGTTCCGTTATGGCCACCTGCACGTCGCGGAATCCGTTCGATTTGTATAAGTCCGAAATGTTCTCTTCGTCCCTGCGACGGAACGCTTCGCTGTAACGGCCGTGCCACAGCCCCAGCCCCGCGGGCTGGATGAGCATGCGCTCCCGGATTATCTCCGCGCTGAAATAATGATTGCCCTCCAGGTCAACGCGTTCCAGTTTGAAGCGCTGCCCTTTGGAAACGATGTACTCGATGGTTTCCACATCGTCCTTCGGGGGGATCACACGAAAGGTCACGTCGCTGTCGTAGTAGCCCTGGCTTTGGAAATAGTCCTGCAGATTGCGCCGGCCCTGCACCAGCAGGTCGTTCTCAACCGCATGCTCCTCGAAAATCGGAACGTATCGTTTTAGAACCCGCCGCGAGACTTTCGCTTCGAGCGCTTTGACCTTCACGACCGGCCCCGCCTCCACTTTCAGATGCGGCTGCACGCGCCCATCGGGCTGGGGCTGCATTTTCGTCAGATCGACGTGAGAGAGAAGACGGTCCTGACTCTGGTACTTTCTCTGGATCGCCTCGACGCCGCTGCGCGTCCGCGTATCTGTCACGTGACGCCACCAGTGGATCAGTGGAATCCGCCAGCCGGTCGCTCTCACAATCGTGCTGTCGGCGAGTTTCGTGTCTCCTTCGATGACGGGCGTCGTGTATTTCGCGCGCTTGCCCTCTTTCACCCGGATCGTAATGAAGACCTGCTGGCCCGAATTGTCCCGTTCGATTTCCGGGATGATCTCCGGCTGCAGGAATCCGTTGGACTCCATCAAATGCCTGATGCTGTCCACCGCGCGGGAAACGTCCTGCTCATGAAAAGGAGTGCCCAGCGCGAACTGTGCGCCGCTGGTTAGTTCCCCGCGATTGGGCGGCGTCGCGATCGCACCCTGTACGTTAACGCCGCCGACGAACCAGGCTGGTTTTGTAATGAACCGGACCGCCACGCCGCCATTCAATGCCCGTGCCTCGACCGCAATATCCTCGAAATTCCCCGTGGCGAAGAGACCATCGATAGCGGCGGCCACTTCGGCAGCCCGCAGCGGTTCACCCTGCCGCAAAGGCTGCGCACTCACCAGATCCGCGGCATCCAGAATCTGACCGGGCGAGTATTCGATGCTCTCGATGCGCTTGCCCTCGAACTGGCTCTCCTGTCCCGGCGCCAATGATGCCAGCAACATGACAAACGAACCAATGAGGATTCTTGCCAGCAACCTGCTGTTCTGTATCATCCGTCCGCCGCGACGGAATCAGTCCGCACGTGCCTTTCCACTGGGGCTCAACTGCCAGGGATGGATGCGGAGTTCAGTGCGGCGCACTGCGGGCAGGCGCGCGGGTCTGGACTGTAATCTACGAAACGATTCCAAAATGGAATGCCGGAAGTTATTTGCCCGCCGCCGTTTTCGCTTCGTCCGCACGAGCGCCGGCGAGAATACCCTTCAATCCGATGTTGCCTTCATGGCAGGCATATTCGTAAACAGGCTCATTGGATCTTTGCAGGGGGATCATCAGAGACCAGGGTTTGGTCCATGTATCCGGATCGTCCACAGTGAGTTCCCACCGGACCGTTTCGGCGTCCTGTAGAGTGTAGCGCTCAACGATGTGAAGCTTCTCGCTGGAGACGCCCTGAAAGGCGCGTTCCTTATAATTCGTGCTGTCCACTACCAGCGTGTCGCCTTCCCAGTGCGCCATGGAATCGCCCAGCCACTGGTGCACGCTGGACGCGGGATGCGGGACTCCATCGAGGCGAAGCACCCGCGCGTCATGGAACATTTCCGTCATCACCATAAACGCCACCGGCGTTTCGACGAACTGGAAATAGCTTTGATAGCCGGCGCCGATGCGCGGCGACCCGCTCGAGAGGCATCTTTCGCCGAGAGTCCGGTCTTCCGGACCCCATGCCGGACGCCGCAGTGCCTTGGCTGCGGCTTTCCGCATCTCCTTTGCCCTCTGGGTGACCGGTGGCATGTGCCCGTCCGCGGGACTGGTAATCAGTGAAGTGCGGTTGTCCCACACGCGCTGATCGTTCCACTCCGAACTGTAATCGCCCGTGGAGGGTTCGAAAGACTCGAACCGTTTGCCGGTTTTCGACCCGTACAGGCTGTCCCAAATCGCCAAAAAGATGCCATCGCCGAATGCCGCGTCCACCTTGCCGCTCAGGTACGTTTCCTGCGCCTTTTTCTTCATCGCCGCAACTTCCGCGGGACTCAGGACCGGATGATTGGCAAGCGCCGGCGGCCTTTGCAGCGGAGTGGCAATATTATTTGCCCAGAACCCCTGGAAGTCCGGATGCCCGTCGGGCGTCCGGGGAATCTTGTTCTGCGCCTGCGCAGTCACCGCCAGCGCCATCAGCGAAATCGCGAAACAGGATACGAATCGGGTGATCATTTCTTCTCCCACGGCATTACGGCATACACGTGCTGTCAGCCGGTTCAGCCTGTCGAGGATATGTTATCGCAAAAAGAGGCGGGCGAACGTCGGGGTGGGACAGCCGGGCGAGGCACGCAAATCCGCCCTTCAGAATTCAATCTTCAGCGCAATCTGGACAAGGCGCGGCGATGCGGCCTTGATCACCTGGCCGAACGTGGGACTGTCAATGTTGCCCTGCACGGCCGCCGGACCGAAAAACTCAGCATGGTTGAACACGTTGAACGCTTCAATGCGGAGCTGTGCGCTTCTCTTGTCCGCGAACTTCAGGTTCTTCAGCAGCGCGAGGTCCGTGTTGAACTCTCCCGGGCCATAGAACGACCTCCGCGACGCATTCCCGGGCGACCCCAGAGCACTGTCGCTGAATGCCAGCGGATCAAAGTATGGCAGTCCATTGCGCGGATTGCCATTCAGACTCAGCGGCAGGCCATTGGAATCGGCCGTGTCGAGGCTATAGTTGTTCACGCCGTTGGGAATACTTCCCTGCAGCGAATTGTCGTTATTGCTCCTGATCGTTACCGGAAAACCGGAACTAATTCGGGTGATTCCGGAGATGGACCATCCCTGCGTCAACAGGGGAACTTTCTTCGTCAGCTTTGCGACGGGAAGCTGATACTCATAGCTGGCCACCAGGTTGTGGCGAAGATCCCACGCGGAAAGGGCGCGCGTCGATTTGTAGTCAAATGGATTGACTGTGTCGCCGAGGGCTGACGCTTCGTCGATCGATTTGCTGTAGGTGTAGCCGAACAGAACCGAAAACGTCCGCGCCGAATGGCGGAGCGTTGCCTGGAACGAATTGTAGACCGAGTTTCCGACCGAGCTCTCATAATCGTCGTTGCCCAGGGCGGAACCAAAGGGGCCGCGCGTGCCGTTGTAAACGGTACCGGAAGCGCTGACATACTGCGTATCTTCTCCGAACGGTCCACACGTGGCCGAACCGGACGCGACCGAACCCGGACTGCTGAGCGCAAGACACAGAGCGGGATTGCCGGGATTAACCGAATAAGTGAGCAGAAGGTGATGCGCCTGCGAGCCGACGTAGGAAAGATTGAGGAGCGTATCCTTGCCGAGCTGCCTCTCAATTGAAAGGAAATAATTCTCGTTATAGGGATAGGTGTTCCGGGGGTTCGGGCCGGTCGCCCCCGCGATAGGCTCGAACATGGAGAAATCGTAATTGGAATCGGGGCGCGAAATGCTCGTGTTCAGCGGAGGGAACGATAGTGGAAACGGGTTCCCGGTGAACGAACCATTGGATGCCGTGCGAAACGGTTCCGCGAACAACGGCGGCCCCGGACTGGTGTAGCTGAGTCCATAAGGGGGCTGCGGAAGATCGAAACCCAGAACCTGGCCTTGAATCACCGAGTAAAACATTCCGTATCCGGCTCGAATACTGGTATTGCCGGGGCTGCCCAGAATCTTCCCCAACAAGCCGGTAGAACTGGCGGGCGACCATGCGATGCCGACCCGCGGTGAAAACCTGCCCGCCTGCGGTACGAGTGTCGGGGGAATGCCTTTGTCGCCCGGATACACCACGCCAGGGGGAGCGGTTGGAAAAACCTGCGATTGCTGGCCCAGCACAAAGGTGGGCTCTTGATGGAATTTCTCAGACCAGTACTGCATCAGTTCCCAGCGCATCCCGTAATTCAGCGTCAAATTCGAACGGAGCCGCCAGCTATCCTGCGCATAACCCGCGGCGTACTTGTGCCGAAGGTAAAACGTTTGCGAATCGGCCTGATTGTAGTTGCTTGCCACGCCGATCAGAAAATCCGCGAGATCGAGGCCTGTTTCTGTGCCCGCGAACAGGAACGACCCGTTATAGGTCGGATTTGAATTGACATTTACCTGCTCATAGCTTCCCTGAAATCCGGTTTTGAAAGTATGCGCGCCGAATACCCTCGAGTAGTTGTCGTTTACGCCGAAGGTATTGTTTGCCTGCTGCAGGTTCGTAATCGGAAGGCCCATCACAAACGAGTTGAAAATCACGTTTTCGATGCCTTCGATTTTCGGGTCCAGCGGAACAATGCCGGACGTTCCCGTCCCGGTCGCAAACCCCTGAGAGGCGAGGCTCGGTCCCACGCCACCCTTGGGCCGGCCGACCGTATTGTTGCTGCGCATGAAGCTAAGCCGCAAATCATTCACGGCTGTGGCGCCAAAGGTTTTGGTGTGCCCCAATGTGATTAACTGCGCTCGCCCGAAGTTTAGGGCGTCGAATCCCGGGACACTGGCGCCACCCTGGCCGGTAGGGTAAGGGTTGTCCAGATTGTAATCGTCGATGAAATAATAAGCCGAAAAAGCTCCCCACCGTTCGCTGTTGTTGTCCACCCGGAAACTGGCCTTGTTGTCCCTGACGGTCTGGGCTTCGGCGCCGGTGGAAAAAGTGGACGGACCCAGATTCGGCAGAGGAATGTACTGAAGCAGGTTCTGCGCGGGCGCCGACCAGGCGCGCTGGGGTATTACCGCATTCGGAAACACGCACTGGGCCTGGCTAGTGCAGCCGGACGTGTAGTATGGCTCGCCGGTCGTCACCCCATAACCAAGTTTCTGCGTCAGCAGGTTCGCCAGATAGGGACCGCTCACCGTACCCGTCAGCGAGCTTGCCTGATCGCTCAGGTTGCCCGTGCGGTCCGCCAGAGAGGGTACCGCGATCCGGCCCGAATCGATTCCCTGAGTTGTACGCGTTCCCTGGTAATCCGAAAAGAAGAACAGTTTGTTCTTGCGTATTGGGCCGCCCAATGTCCCGCCAAACTGATTCTGGCGGAAAACGCCGCGGTCGGCCGAATAGAAATTGCGGGAGTCCAGATCCGTGTTCCGCAGAAATTCGAATGCGGAACCGTGTAACTCATTGCCGCCTGATTTGGTGACGGCATTGACGATTCCTCCGCTGTAATTTCCGTATTGCGCGTCGAAATTGTTCGTCAGAACACGGAATTCCGCCAGGGAATCGAGATCGGGCACGATCAGGGTACCGCCGTTCATCAGCTCTTTGACGTCGGCCCCGTTGACCATAAAGCCGTTGGCGTCTTCGCGCTGTCCGGAGATCGACTGGTTGCCGGGATTGACGGTTCCGGACGGATTGATCGCTACCGTGGCGCCAGCCATTACCACCGAGTCCGGCTGCTGGGTCGACATGGGCACGATGCCTGGCTGCAGCGCCAACAGATCCGTATAGCTTCGCCCGTTGAGCGCCACCGAAAGGATCTCAGGGCTGGTAACAACTTGGCCAACCTGCGTGCTTTCGGTTTCGACCTGGAGGCTATTCTCGGTTACCGTCAATTCCTCGGCCTTCTGCTCCAGTTCGAGCGTAAAGTCGATATGCAGAGCGGCGTCGAGATCAACCGCGATATCGGATCGGGTTTGGGTCTTGAAACCGGCGTCCTCGGCCTTCAAATCGTAGTGCCCGACCGGAAGACTCGGGAACACGTAGACTCCTTTGGCATCGGTGGTCGCTCTGGTCCGTACGCCCTGCGCTCTGTTCGTAGCCGTTACCGAAACGTTGGGAATCACGCCGCCGCTGGGATCTTTTACCGTCCCGTCTATGCTTCCTGTGACCGCTGCCGGCAAAAACGCTGCGCTGGCAAGCATCGTCCAGACTAGATGAAAAGTGCGCAGGTTTTGCATTTTGATACGAACTTCGAAACATAGCAGCAATCGGGCCCCATTCGGTCGGATCGGGGGTCACAGCCGGTCTGTGACGCGTCAGTGACCGCTTAATCTTGTTGTCTTTCTTCAGTTTCAATCGCAGTCTGGTTCTAAACCGGTTACCTGCTGCCTGGGAACCAGGCACCTCGGATTCGCGGAGTCATTGTCGCGGCCGGAGCCCGCCCGTCAGTTCCGCCACAAGCACGATCTTCACGATCTCACACCAGGCAGCGGCGGGAGGATTTGAACGTCCGCGCGCTTGCACACAATCTACAGACAGTGGCAGAACAAGTGCTCATTTCGGAGAAAGCGTGGGCTCATTAAACCGTGAGAAAACGAGGTTCCGATGGACAAAAGCAATCAGACGGATAAATCCAAGAACGGAATCGGGAATGATCCCGCTCCTTTAACCTCGTTCGATATTACGCGTCGCGAGTGTGTTTCCGTACTCGGGGCGACCGCGGTCGGGGCAGGGCTGTCCATGGTCATCAATGATGTGGCTGTCCCTTGCCAGGCAGCGTCGCTCGGGGAAACGTTACCAGTTGAAATCCGCATTAACGGCGGACGGCATAATCTGGCAATCGATCCCAGGGTTACTTTGCTGGATTTGCTTCGTGAGCATCTGGGCCTCATCGGGACCAGGAAGGGTTGCGACCACGGCCAGTGCGGAGTATGCACCGTGTTGGTGAATGGAAGGCGGATTAATAGTTGCCTGACGCTCGCTCTTTCACATGACGGCGATGAGGTCACTACGATTGAAGGGCTTGAAAGCGGCGGAAATCTGCATCCGATACAATCCGCCTTCATTGAGAATGACGCGTTCCAATGCGGGTACTGTACGCCGGGACAGATTTGTTCCGCCGTCGCAATGCTGTCAGAAGCTCAACGTGGCGACGCAAGCTACGTAAGCCGCGATCTCGCGCATCCGGGTCCAATCGAGCTCACGGACGACGAGATTCGCGAACGAATGAGCGGCAACATCTGCCGCTGCGGAGCCTACCCGGGTATCGTTGCCACGTTGCGCGCCGCCGGCCGAACCAGCGCGCAAACCCCCGGAATCAGGGAGCGAAGCCAATGAACCCGTTCCAATATCGACGCGCCGCGGATATTACTGCCGCAATTCAGGCGGTCTCCCCGCGTTCCAAACTTCTCGCGGGAGGCACCAATCTCATCGACCTGATGAAGAATGGCGTGGAAAAACCCGCGGAACTGGTCGACATTAACCGCCTTGCTGTTTCCGCCATCGAACTCCAGCCCGATGGAGGCCTGCGGATCGGCGCGCTGGCGCGGAACAGCGATACCGCGAATGATCCGCTGGTACGGCAACGATATCCGTTGTTGTCGCAAGCCATTCTCTCGGGAGCCTCTCCCCAGTTGCGCAATCTTGCCACTAACGGCGGCAATCTGATGCAACGAACCCGGTGTCCGTACTTCATGGACATTGGATTTCCGCAATGCAACAAGCGAGCGCCCGGAACCGGCTGCGGCGCGATCGACGGGTTCAACCGCTCGCATGCGATATTCGGCGCAAGCGAACAGTGCATTGCCGTTCATCCTTCCGATATGTGTGTGGCGCTGGCGGCGCTCGATGCAACAGTTCGAACGCAGGGCCGGACCGGAGAACGCGGGATTCCGTTCGCGGAGTTTCACCGGCTCCCGGGCTCGACGCCTGAACTGGATACGAACCTGCGGCCGGATGAGTTGATTGTTTCGATCGACCTGCCGCCTTCGCCCTTCGCCGCCCATTCGAACTACCT
>DASZLO010000212.1:0-5577 GCA_035552315.1 Bryobacteraceae bacterium | reverse complement strand
TACCAGAAGCAAGAAGAGAAAAAGCAGGACCAGAAGAAGCGGGCGAAGAAGCCGCACTGATATTGCGCTGAGTTGTATTGATAGACTCAGGTGCGCTTCTTGGGCGAAAGTTCAGGTTGGGCAGTTGGTGCGCCCGGATTCCGGCACACGGTTCGGGCGCACCATAAAAGAAGATTAAATCGATGGCCACCGCCGAACAGTTTCCCCGTCACCCACATAAGTAGTTTGCCCCGTCTATTTTGCGAAGTAAGTTATTGCCCTAACTTGCTCGTACCTGTTTTCGTGTTCCGTGACTTTTTGCAATTGCCCGGCAATACGATGAACGCCAGCGATTACACAGGATGGACGTTGGGGCGCCGGATGCGCCGATTTGGGCGGCGGAAGCAGGTTCCGCCGCCCGTCAGGGCTGCCGGTCATTGACTGCTGTCGCAAAGAGCGCTGGGGTTGGGAACCCTGGCACAGATCGCTCCCTCGCCGTGGCGGCTCGCTAACGAACTGAGCAGCGCACGCAAGTAAGTGGTGCTTTCCGGCTTCAACGACAGGCTGCTAGTACTTAACCGGCGGTAGCTTTGTCTGGTCCCCCACATTAGGGCATTTGGGATGGCCAAGGCCGCTCGCGCTGGTGCCGATTCCACCCGCGGGATTCGGCGTGATGTCGTAGACAATATTGTCGGGACGGCTGGGATCGCCTGAGAGCGGCGGGAACCCATTCATGTGATCGAAGTTCAGAAGATTGCGAGTCCGCCAGGCGATGTCGTGATCCGTGCATGAATGATCGCCCGCGACGCCCAGTCCGCCCACCGCCGTCTGCCCAGCGGCAAAGAGCCCGAGGCCGCCACCGATCGCCATGAAGCCGCCGATGGGTTGTCCTATCATCGGATCGGACGACGTGCCAAAAAGTTCGACGTGTTTCGAGAATACCGCCGCCTGGTTGACGGGATAATTATTGGGAAGCTCGCCGACAAACCCACCGGGCTGTGTGGCGGAGTAAAGATTCGCCGTCGACAACGCAAGTCCGCCCGCGAAGCCCGCGCCATTGCTGCTGGAACTTGAATCAAAAGCGAAGGTATTGCCCGCATTCGCTCGCATAGCCGATGAGATTCGGCCGATTCCCATTTGCGTGGTCGCGTCATAGCCGGTGAATGCGACGGCGCAAACCACGCCGTCGCGGTTTACGATGGTGGCCCACTCCTGGGCATTCAGACCGCTGCTTTCGGCGGCCCTCGCCGCAATCAACGCTTTTCTCAATTGCGCATTATCGGGAAGACCTGTGCAACCGTTCGGGGCGGCACTCGCCGCGGCCGCTGACAGCAATGCCGCCGTTCCAAACATCCATACGCTCATTCGCATCGTTTTCTCCTCAGTGTTTGATTTCATGCCGAGGATTTCCCTCCGCATGCCTGTCTAGCGCGAGAACAGGTTCGAAACTATAACCGCCTTGTAATTATTTTTTCGGCGAATAGAGCCGGCATCGGCAGGGTTGCCATATGTGCGGGTTGTTACAATGCACAGATACCGTGACCGGAGAGCGCTGGAAACAGATCGAAGAGATCTACAATTCAGCGCTGGACTGCGCGCCGGAACGACGCAGCACTTTCCTTGCGCAGGCATGTAAGGGTGACGACGATCTCCGGAGCGAAATCGAGGACCTGGTGCGCCGCGAAGAATCGCCCGGCTGGGCACTCCCGGAGCACCCGGTCTGGGCTGCGCCGGATGAGGCTGTTATTGCATCCGCGGCCGGCGTTCGGTTTACGCCCGGCGCGCGCGTCGGTCCTTACGAAATCGTCGAACGAATCGGCGCGGGCGGCATGGGATTCGTGTTCCGCGCCATCGACACCCGGCTGGGCCGGAGCGTCGCGATCAAGACGTCGCAGGGAGCGTTTTCCGATCGATTCGGGCGGGAAGCGCGCATGATCGCTGCTCTGAACCATCCGAACATCTGCACGCTTCACGATACCGGGCCGGACTACCTGGTGATGGAGCTGATCGAGGGGCCGACTCTGGCGGACCGCATCCGCAAAGGCCCGCTTGCGCTCGATGAGGCACTGAAAGTGGCGCGCCAGATCGCTGTCGCGCTCGAGGCCGCGCACGAGAAAGGGATCGTGCATCGCGATCTGAAACCGGCCAACATCAAAATCCGGCTGGATGGCTCGGTGAAGGTGCTCGACTTCGGGCTGGCAAAGTCCGGAACGCAATCGGAACCCTCCGGCGACTCGATGGAACTCAAGCGCGCAGGCCTGATCCTGGGCACGCAAGCCTATATGAGCCCCGAACACGCGCTTGGCCAGGAAGTGGACAAACGCTGCGACATCTGGGCATTCGGAGTTGTGCTTTACGAGATGTTGAGCGGCGTGCGGCCATTCGACGGCGCAACGGCGTCGGATTGTCTCGCGGCCATTGCCCAGAAAGAACCGGATCTGAGTAAGGTCCCGACGAAGGTTCGGCGGCTTCTCAGTCTATGCCTCGAAAAAGATGCGAGGAAACGGCTGCGCGATCTGGGCGATTGGGAGCACTTGCTCGATCCGGAGGAAGCGCGGCCAAACGCGAGCCCTTTGCCAGGCCCATCCCCCGCGCTCCGAAAAGCGGCCTGGATTGGAATTCCCGCGGTTTTGCTGGCGGCAGCCGGAGTGTGGTCAGTCTGGATCAGGCCGGCAAGCCCTCTCCGCACTACGCGTTTTCAGATCAATCTGCCGGAGAACATCTATTTCGACAGATATGTGTCGGTATCGCCCGATGGCCAGAAGCTTGTTTTCAACGCCACAGGCGAACAAGACGGATTGTGGATCCACAATCTCGACACACTTGAGTGGCGCCGGTTGCCCGGCACTGAGCATGCCAAATCGCCATTCTGGTCGCCCGATAGCCGTTCAGTGGGATTCGTGGTCCACGGGTTCAGCGGAAGTGACGTCAGGAAGGTCGATCTTTCCGGTGGATCCGCGGCGACTGTGTACACAGGCACGGGGCACGACCTGGGTGAAGGCGCCTGGAATCAGAAAGGCGACCTTCTTATAGGCAGCCCAAACGGTGAGCCACTCTTGAGGATATCCGCGACGGGTAGCGCGGCGGCAGCAGTCACCGCCATCGACCGGGCGCACAGCGAAACATCCCATGGAAGACCCCAATTCCTGCCGGACGGAAAACATTTTCTGTACTTTATTAGTGGATCCGCCGAAGTAGAGGGAATGTATTCCGGTTCCGTGGATGATGTTCCGGCCGCGCAGCCGCGCGAACGGATCGTCAGCGTCATGGCACGCTACGCAAACGGGAAGCTGCTTTTCTTGCGCGGCGACATTTTGATGGCGCAGACTTTCGATGCGGACCGGCGTCAGTTGACGGGCGAGCCGGCGCCGCTCGCCGAACACGTGCAGACGGTTTATCCTATCCCGGTATTCTCGGTGTCCTCTGGGGTTCTGGCTTACCGGTCGGGCACGGAAGCTCCCGGACGCGTGTTCACGTGGTTCGACCGCCACGGCAAGGAAATTGGAACCGTTGGCCAGCCCGGTCAAGATGGTGGACTGATGAGGATATCTCCCGATGGGCAGCGCGCGGCTGTGGCCAATGAGGGGCCCATGCCGAACATCTGGATACTCGACTTCGCGCGCGGTCTGCGTACCCGATTCACTTTTGAGCCGCCGGCGATGAGCGCAGTCTGGTCACCCGAGGGAAAGCGGATCTTCTATTCCTCCGGCCCGAAGCTGGAAAGCATTTTCGGGAAAGATGCCGGCGGCTCCGAGCCGGAAACGGAGTTGCTGAGGCAGCCCGGAAGGTATCTTTACCCCACAAGCGTTTCGCCCGATGCGCGGTTCCTGCTCTACTATGCCGAGGCAAAACCCAAAGGGCCGGGGGTGCCTGGCGAGACGTGGGTGCTCCCCCTGGCAAAGGGTGGTCGTCCGGTCCACCTGCTTGGCGCACAGTTCAGCGAGAATCGGGCTAGTTTTTCACCGGACGGGCGCTGGATCGCCTATCGCTCGAATGAATCGGGACGGTTTGAGGTTTACATCAGGAGCGTTCTGAACTCAGGTTCCGGCGGCTTGTCGTTAGGCGAAGGCAAATGGCAGGTTTCGCGGGAGTCTGTGTCGCCCACTATTCCGGCCTGGCGCCGCGACAGCAGGGAACTGTTCTACATCACTCCACAGGACGTGATAACCGCGGTCACCGTCGACAGCAGCCACGGCACGTTGCAGTTGGGCAGCCCCACGCCTTTGTTCACCGCTCCCTGCTCGTGTGAGTTCGATGTCAGTGCGGACGGGCAGCGATTCCTGGTGCACGGAGCCGCGGGCGCGGGCAGTAAGGCTCCGATTAACGTGGTCCTCAACTGGCGGGCGGAGATGAAGGCGCGATGAACGTGAGGCGGGGTTGCCGGAACCTCCGATAGAAGGCATTACCGCGCTGCTGCAGGCGTGGGGCGGGGGTGACGAGAAGGCGTTGGAACGGCTGACACCGCTGGTCTACCCCGAATTACGCCGCATCGCGCGCCAACACCTGCGCCGCGAAAACGCAGGCAACACGCTGCAACCTACTGCGCTTGTGCATGAAGCATATCTGCGGCTTATGGATTCGAACCTGGCGCAGTGGCGGGATCGAGCGCATTTCTTCGCTGTCTGCGCGCAGATGATGCGGAGAATCCTGGTGTGCGCGGCGCGGCGCAGAATAGCGGCAAAGCGTGGCGCGGGCTGCGTTGTGGTCGAACTGAACGAGTCCATTGACGGTGTGCCCATGCGCGACGACCAGATGATCGTGCTGGACGATTCCATGGACGCCCTGGCCAGATTCGATCCGCGCAAAGCAAAGGTGGTTGAATTGCGATTCTTCGGCGGACTGAGTGTGCAGGAGACCGCCGAGGTATTGAAGACGTCAGAGCAGACGGTGTTGCGTGACTGGAGACTTGCGCGTACCTGGCTCGCGCGCGAGATGGAGTTGAGCGGCAGCTGAGCGCTGACCACAATCTATTCGTAGCTTGCGGAAACAACCGGATAAGCAGGGCGCGGCTTACTTCGTGGCGACCTGGCGCGCAGCCAGCGCCTTGCGAATCATCTCCGCTTCCACCGGATATTCCTTCTTGGCATTCGCAAAGAAGACGCCCTCGGCCACCATCAATGGAGTCCAGCCGAGTTTGGTCTGCACGTCCGGCTTCGCCCCGTGGTCAAGCAGATATTGAACGATCGACGGCTGATTCGAAATCACCGCGCCGATCAACGGCGTACTGCCGCTCCACCGCGGATCACCTACCCCGAGATTCAGCAGATCGTCGATATTATGCGGATAATACAGCCGTGTATAATCCGGCTCGCCCACCATCGGATAATTGCCGAAATCAGCGCGCGCGTTTACGTCGTTCCCCACTGCAATTGCCAACTTTACCGCTTCAAGCCTCTCCGCCTCCGTGCACCCCGCAAAAGGTCCCGGCGCTTCGCCTTCCCAGTAATCGAGTCCCGCGGCCACCATCAGCGGCGTAATCCCCGCATAGGTCCCGATCGTGCCGTCGGCTTTCGCGTCGAGCAGAACCTTCATGTACTGGTAATCGCCATTCTTCGCGGCAATATAAAAAGGCGTGGCCCCGCGATAACTCAGGAAGTG